>NZ_JBIVPT010000006.1:0-411830 GCF_044754785.1 Streptomyces sp. NPDC092952
AACGACCACTCGCGATTCGTCAGATCCCCCCGGCCCATGACCCAACCAACGAGCCACCGGTCAGAAAGTCGCATGATCCGCCGGACAGTGCCTAGGACCTACCGCCTTCTGGTGACGGGACGCGAGCGGAAGGCCATCAACCGGAACTACTTCAACTCCTGCGTGTGGAAGCCGTCCCGGGAGCACGGCTTCCACGCCCTGCCCCACTTCTTCGCCTCCGAGAAACTGGAGGCCGGCGAATCGGTCGTCTCCCTGGCGCGCTGGCTGGGGCACTCCGACCCAGGGTTCACGCTGCGGAAGTACTCCCACTTCCTGCCCCGGGCCGGCGCACGAGGCAGCGCTGCCATCGACGCGATCTCCGCACAGCCGTGGCCGGTCGGTAGAGCCTGTGGAGCGTAGCTCGCCGCACAGGCCCAAAGTCCCAGAGAAGTCCCAGACATGCCGCCGCACCCCTCCCTGTCCCGCGAAATGGCAGGCCGGACGGGGTGTGGCGGCATCCTCGTATCAGATGTCCCGGAAGATCTCGATCTGGGCGCCCACGGAGTTGAGGCGTTCCGCCAGCTCCTCGTACCCCCGGTTGATGACGTACACGTTGCGCAGGACGGACGTGCCCTCGGCCGCCATCATGGCGAGCAGGACCACCACCGCCGGGCGCAGGGCCGGCGGGCACATCATCTCGGCGGCGCGCCAGCGGGTCGGGCCGTCGACCAACACCCGGTGCGGGTCGAGGAGTTGGAGCCTGCCGCCGAGGCGGTTCAGGTCGGTGAGGTAGATGGCGCGGTTGTCGTAGACCCAGTCGTGGATCAGGGTCTGGCCGTGGGCCGAGGCGGCGATCGCCGCGAAGAACGGCACGTTGTCGATGTTCAGCCCGGGGAAGGGCATGGGGTGGATCTTGTCGATCGGCGCCTCCAGCTTGGAGGGGCGGACCGTCAGGTCGACGAGGCGGGTGCGGCCGTTGTCGGCCACGTACTCCGCCGTGCGGTCGCAGTCGACGCCCATCTCCTCCAGGACCGCGAGCTCGATCTCCAGGAACTCGATCGGTACCCGGCGGATCGTCAGCTCGGACTCCGTCACCACGGCGGCGGCGAGGAGGCTCATCGCCTCGACCGGGTCCTCGGAGGGGGAGTAGTCGACGTCCACGTCGATGTGCGGGACGCCGTGCACGGTCAGGGTCGTCGTGCCGATGCCGTCGACGCGTACGCCCAGGGCCTCCAGGAAGAAGCAGAGGTCCTGGACCATGTAGTTGGAGGAGGCGTTGCGGATGACGGTCGTGCCGTCGTGCCGGGCGGCGGCCAGCAGGGCGTTCTCGGTCACGGTGTCGCCGCGCTCGGTCAGCACGATGGGGCGGCCGGGGGTGACCGTGTGGTCGACCTGGGCGTGGTAGATGCCCTCGGTCGCGGCTATCTCCAGGCCGAAGCGGCGCAGCGCGATCATGTGCGGCTCGATGGTGCGGGTGCCGAGGTCGCAGCCGCCCGCGTACGGGAGCTTGAAGCGGTCCATGCGGTGCAGCAGCGGGCCGAGGAACATGATGATGGAACGGGTCCGGCGGGCGGCGTCCGCGTCGATCGCGTCCATGTCGAGGCTGGCGGGCGGGACGATCTCCAGGTCGGTCCCGTCGTTGATCCAGCGGGTCCGCACGCCGATGGAGTTCAGCACCTCCAGGAGGCGGTAGACCTCCTCGATGCGGGCGACCCGGCGGAGCACCGTGCGGCCCTTGTTGAGGAGCGAGGCGCAGAGCAGTGCCACGCACGCGTTCTTGCTCGTCTTGACGTCGATGGCGCCGGAGAGCCGGCGGCCGCCGACCACGCGCAGGTGCATCGGTCCGGCGTACCCGAGGGACACGATCTCACTGTCGAGAGCCTCGCCGATGCGCGCGATCATCTCAAGGCTGATGTTCTGATTGCCGCGCTCGATGCGGTTGACCGCGCTCTGGCTGGTGCCGAGCGCCTCGGCGAGCTGGCTCTGCGTCCAGCCCCGGTGCTGGCGGGCGTCGCGTATGAGCTTGCCGATGCGTACGAGGTAATCGTCTGACATGGCGAAAGGTTATCTCAGATATGAGATGAGCCGAACGGTGGGGTGCGGCATTCGGGTGACGCATGGGCGTGTCGGCGCGGCAGTTGCGGCCCGGGGCGCGGGCGAGCGCTGTCCGGGGCGTTGTCGCCTTCCATGTTCCGCCCGGGCCGCCGTGGCCGCCCGTGTTGCGCGTCCGTACGGGGCAGGAGGCGGAGCGAGGGGCCGGGCGCGGGGCCCGGGCCCCGCACTCGTGAGGGAGTCAGCCCTCGAAGCCCGCGCCGTGCAGGATCGCGTCGATACGGGTGCGGTGGGCCGCCTCCCAGTCGTCCAGGCTCTCCGCGGCCTCCTTGGCCGCCTTCGCCCGCGCGTCCAGGAGCACCTGCCCGGCGCCGGAGCGCGGGACGACCACGACACCCTCCTCGTCGGCCACCACGATGTCCCCGGCGGCCACGTCGACCCCGCCGCACCGCACGGGGCGGTTGAGCGGCTCCACCGCCTTCTTCGTTCCGGGGATGGGGATGACACCCCTGGCGAAGACCGGGAAGCCCATCGCGCGGACCTCGGCGAGGTCGCGGATCACCCCGTCGGCCACGAAGGCGGCTATGCCCCGGCGTTGGGCCACGGCGCAGACGTTGCCGCCGGCGAGCGCGAAGTCGACGTCACCCGACTCGACGACGATGACGGAGCCGGGCTCCGCGCGGTGGATGGCCGCGTGCAGCATGAGGTTGTCGCCGGGCGGGCACCGGACCGTGAACGCCGGTCCGGCGACCCGGGGGGACGGCGTCCACAGGGGCCGGATGCCGATGTCCATGACCTGCCCGCGCCCCAGGAGGTCGGCGAGGGTGGTCGGAGAGATGTCCGTGAACTCGTTCGCGTCGTTCATGTTCCTCCGTCGTCCGGTTCTGCCCGGTCGGTCGGCCAGATGTCGTAACAGACCGTCTCAGAGGGTGTGTTGGCCGGGGCTCGCGGGGTGCGGTCACGACGGCCGGCCGGAGTCGGTGAGGTGCTCCTTCAGCCGGGTGTGGCGGAACTGGTAGACCGCGCCGACCTGGCGCAGTACGCCTCGGGCGCGGGCGTCTTCCAGGAAGGTGCTCATCCTCCAGGGAAGGGTTCCTCGCAGAGGGAGCCAGAGGCGGACAAGGGCCATCCACCTGCCCCATGCGGTCAGCGTGAGGATTCCGAAGGCTGCGGCGAGCCCGCCGGTGATCCCGCTCTGGAGACCAAGTGCGAAGCCATTGAAATGAGTGACAGCGGCTCCGTACCCCAGTCCGAGGACCAGCCCCGCCGTGGCTGCCTGAACGAGCACGATGGTGCGGTTCTTGCGCAAGAGGTCCGTGGCACCGACTGATTCGTTCGGCGTGGCCTCTGTCTCGAACCAGGCGACCAGGGTGAGGACGATCCCCAGCCCCACTCCGAGCATGAGCCCGGCTACGAGCCAGTTCCCGAAGATCAGGGCGACCGAGAGCAAGGAGAACGACTGAAGACTCACGTAGACCGCGAGTGCACCACCGTAGACGGTCCCGAAAATGAGTCCGCCGACCAGCCCGCCGCCGGTTCTGAGGAGGAAGCTCTCCCGTACTCTCCCCCACCGCTTGCCGCGCGGCTCGCTGCTGGTGGCGATCTGCATGCGGGACGGTGTGAACAGGGCGTTGACCTTGACCGTTGATGTGAATCCGTGCAGGATCCCGAAGGCCGCCCCGATGCCGAGCACGTTCACCAGCATGGTCAAAGAAGCCAACGCGAGGGAGCCTGCCGACATGGCGACGGCGGCACTCGCCGTTCCCGATACGAGCCCGCACAGCGATCCCGAGACGGCCATGCGCAGAGGCAGGCTCATGGTCGTGCCCAGTCGCCACCACTCGATGTCCTCTGAGCCCGAGCCCTGTTTTTCCAGGTGCTCGGCGAGGTAGCGGAGCCAGTCACCTGCTTTCTCGGCACTCCAGCGTTGGTGTAGCGGAACGGACGGGTTGCGTTTGTCGTTGTACGCCCTTCGGAAGAAGGCGTTCAGAAGTTGCCATTCCAATGTGTCAGAGGTGTCCGAGGTGTCGGACCTTGCGAGTTCCAGCAGGGACGCAGGCGTGCCGCCAGACTTGCAGAAGTCCGTGACCATGGTGAACATCAGTGGCGTAGCCAGCGCGGTGGTGAGCTGCTTCACCGCCGGGGCATCGGGATGGTTGCGCAACTCCTTCAGAACAACTGGCCAACCCTTCAAATCGCCAAGCCGGGCGGAACAGTCGGCGAGAGTGAGGCCCGTCAGCTCGATCCCTGGGAAGAGGCCTCCGTCCGGCTCGATGCCTTTGAGGGGTTCGGGGCGGCTGGTCAGCAGTATCGGCAGGTTCGAAGTTTTGATCTCCTGCAACGCGGGCTCGTAGAGGTTCGGTGCCATCTCGTCGAACCCGTCCAGGACCGCGAGTACATCGCCCTCGGTCATGAGTTCAGCGGCCCACGTCGTTTGCTCCTCGCCCGTTCGTCTGGCCAGAAATGGATAATCCCGCTCCAAGCGGTCGATCAACCAATCTTTGAGGTACATATGGGTGGGGTTCCATGATCCCAGACTGAAGATCACCGGCACCGGTCCCTGACCGGCCGGGTTGGCTTTCTCCAGTAGATTCTGGGCGAAGCGCCGAACCAGTACGGACTTCCCTGAACCGCCCTTGCCCAGGATCAGCAGTTTGCCGCGCTTTTCCCACAGGTAGACAGCGACGAGGCCACTCAGCTGTCCTGTCAGGTCCAGCGGGGAAGTGCGCGCCAGTGCCACCGACGTCTCTCGGGCGCCATCCCGCTGGCCAGTGATTTTTCTGGACGCGGCCCTGCAATGCAGGGGCAACGGCTCTCCGGACTCTACTTCTTTCTGAATCGGGTCATTCTCCAGCCCGGTACGAACGGCTCGCCCGAGGGCGTGGAGGGCTTCGGCCCGCGTTCTCGGGCGGCGGCTCGGCCGGTGGTCGTCCGTGGTGCCGTGGCCGACACCTCGGACGTCGACGAGCGCTGGCGGACCGCCGCCGAAATGTCGCAGATGCTCAATGAACTCGGGGTCGTCGACGAAGGTGCGGGCAGGGCAGGCGTGCAGGCGGCTGTTCGCGAACATCTTGTCGTCGTGGATGACGACACCGACGAGACGGTTCTGGCAGAAGACCGCAGTGCCGGAAGCCCCGACCCACGGCCGCTCTCCGTCCGTGGGTGAGACCGGTGTCGGCCCTTGGTCCAGGACGCAGAGGTCCTGCGCGCCGGTGCCGCCGGCCAGGGGAGGGAGCTCCCCTCTCAGGTGCTCCACCCTGTGCTGCCCGCCCTTGTAGGCCGCGTAGGGGTACCCGAGACCTTCGTAGGGCAGTGGGGTTCTGCCGGCGGGCCGCCCCCAGAGCACTATTCCGGGTGCGTCGACCTCGTTGTCCAGCAGCAGCAGGGCGGCATCGCGGTTGTCGGGGGCGGTCCAGCACACACTTCCCCGGAGGACCGAGCGGTACGTGCCGCCGTCCTGGGGGTGCCCCACGCGTACCTCGATCCTCTCCCACTTCGAGCCGTCGCTCTTCTGTACGACGTGGTGAGCTGTCAGTACGAGGCGAGGGGCGATCAGGTAGCCGGTGCCGACGCTGCGGAACCGATCGTCGTCGCCGCCTCTGATCAGAGCCAGTCTCTCCTTTTGCAACTCAGCCCTCGTCATCCCAGGAACCGGACTGCTGGAGACGGATCTCGGGGCTTCTTCCTCCTGCGGCCCGGTCCTTCACCTGAAGTTTCAGTGTCAACTTGTGGGAACGGGACGAGGAATGCGAACCGGACCCACCCGCGGTCGCCACCCCGAACTGCAACTTCCCCTCACCCCTGACGTCGTCGCGCAGCTCCAGCAGCAGTTCGAGCTGGGCTTCTTCGATCTCGAAGGCGAACTGCTGCTGGGCTCCCTGGGCCTGGGCCTGGTAGAGCTCCTGCCGCAGTTCCTCGATGGCTGCGGCCAACCCGATCGTCGTCATGGCTGCTCCTCGTCGACGTGAGGTGGGTGAGGGGATTGAGCGGTGGAAAGTGGTTATGTAGATTCCGGTTCTATGGGCGAACCAGTCAGGGAATCTGGCCGGTTTTCCCCTTTCCTGGACATATTCGATCGTGCCGATAGGGCGGTGGCCGGGGTGGCCGGTGAACGGAAGCCGATCTGGATCTCGTTGGGGATGAGTGCGAGGTTCTGCCTGGCGATGGGGGCCTCCCGTAGGCGAGTTCACGACCCCGAGCGGCGTGCCGCGAGTCGGTTGCCCTCGCTGTACCGTACCGGACGTTGCTCTTGCGCCGGCTTTGTGAAAGATCACTCGCGGAACAGCTTTCGGATGGGGTGAGAGCCGGGCGAGGGGTGTGGAACTCCTGATGTACAGTCATTTCGAAGGAGAGTGCACACTCGCTCGAAAGGCGCTGTCGCCGCGGCCGCCCCTTGTGCCCGGCGTCGTGATGTTCTGCTGTGCGGGCGGTGTGTGTGCCGACAGAGGTATCACTCAAAGGCCGACCGCCTTCCTGGAAGTGCGCCACGTGCCTCTCGGAACCGGAGTCGCCCGGGCGGTGTCTTTCCAGTGACGCCGCGGATCCTGCTGGTCGAGATCGTCCGGGATTCGCGAATCCGGTACGGGTGTGCGGCCTGGAGCAACGCCAGGAATGAGAGCCATTCCGCAATCGAGCACCCTGAGCAACAGACGGGGGTCAATTCATGATCAATAAATGCGGCAGGTCAAGGGCAGGGGTAATCCTTGGGGCCGCGACAACTTTGGCGGCGGTGAACGGAGTCGTGGGCATCGTCGGTGCCGGGACGGCTGCCGCGCAACCATTCGCCCGCACATTCGACTACACATGCTCGTCCACTGTGACCGGCACTCAGTCGACCAGGGTGACGATCGATTCGAACATTCCGGATTCGATCAAGGTCGGCGAGCCAGGCAGGACCATCTCCGTCGACGCGGTGGCGACGGTGAGCGCGGGGATCACCGACTGGCTCACCGGGATCGGTGCGCAGACCGTTGAGGGCACGGTGACCGCGACGGCCCATGTGGCCGGGCCGCAGGGCGACTTCGACATGAAGGTTCCGTTCAGCATGGCCAGGAGGAAGGTTCCGGCGTCCGGTTCGTTCAGGGTCACCGCGACCGCCAGCGTGACCACGCCCACCTTCAGCCGGTCGGGCAAGGGCAGGGTCACCGCCGGAGACCTCGCCCTCCGTCTCGTCGCCAGGAACGGGACAATGTATGCCTGGGGCGACGGGGCGTGCACCCTGAACGCCAACAGCAGCAACTTCGTGAAGTCCTTCACCATCACGGAGCCGGGTTCCGGGTCCTCCACCGCTCCACGGCCGACGACCGGTGCGAAGCCGCCCGCTTCGCACCCGGCGGCCGGATCGGTGGCATCCGCTCCTCCGAGGCGGACGTCGGGTGCGGGACCGGCTACCGGGCCCGGGCGGACGACCGGACCCGTGACCGCTGACGTTCCGAAACCGGCCACGCCGGCGGCCACCGGGCCCGTGGCGGGCGGCGCGCCCACGTCCGGCACGCTGGATCCGGAGGCTTCCGGCCCTGCGGCCGCGATCAGCCCCACCCCCGTGGCCCAGGGCTCGACCGAGCCCGTGATTACCCGTGGAGCCCCGGCCGGAGGTCTCGGCGTCAAGGAGTTCGTGCTGCTTGCCGTGGGCGTGCTCGTCGCCTGCGTCGGCACCTTCTTCCTCGGCATGCGGCTGAAGGCCCGCCGTGACGGTGACGGTGGAGGGGACGGGCGGCGCGTCGTCCCGGAGCGTGGGCCGCTCACCGGGGCCGCCGGGAGCGGAAGGCCCGATGCCACGGGGCACGGGAACGGCTTGGACGTTGTCGTCCCCGGGCATCAGGGGCGCGACGCCAAGCCGGTGGTGCGCGGTGGTGCGGGCGGGAAGGCCATGGGCGGCCAGGTTCGTCCGGCATCGCGTCATGCGCTGCACCGGGTCGGCCGACAGGGCGCGGGGGTGCGGTCGTGCGCGGGCGCCGATGTCAACGGTCGGCTCCCGGAACCACTCGGTGTCGATGACGCCGATGACATGGTCGTTCGCTGACCGATCGGCTGGAAGTCCGGCACCGGCCACCTTCGGGAGGTGCCGGCACGAGGGTCGTCCCCCGGTTCGTGGGCGGGGCGGCCCTTCGTCGTGCCCGGTGTATCCGTCGCCCGGCCACCGGCCCCGATCAGGGCCGCGCGGCTCGTGCTCCGTGAGCCCGAGGTCCGGGACCGTGCGGCGGTCGTCGCGCATCGGCGATCTGCTTCTCCAGCCCGGCTGGAACCTGCTCACGGGGGTAATGGGGCACCGACGCGGTGTAGGTGCAGGTGCTTCCAGAACACCGTGATCCACCGGTCCGGTTCACGGGCGGGGTGCCGACGAGTGGTCGAGGACCGGGCGGACCTTGGTGAGCATCAGGTCGAGGAACGCCCCGGGGTGCCGGAAGGAGGCGAAGTGACTGGCGTCGGGGATCAGGGCGAAGTCCTTCACCGGCGCGTCGACGTCGTCGAAGAACCGCCGGGCGGGCCCGGGCGGGGTGAGGACGTCCCGCGCGCCCTGGAAGACGAAGAAGGGGAGGGCGAAGGAGGTGCCCTCGTGCCACTCGTCGATGGTCACCGCCTCCGGCGCGAGCCGTTCGGAGAAGGTCATCCCCTTCATGTAGGCGCCGAGCCCCCGGAGCGTGTGCTGCGGTGAGAACCACAGCGAGCGGACCACCACGGTCTTCATGGTGTCGTAGGACAGTGGGTCGCTGGTGATGACCAGCTTGTTGTACATGGACCACTGCGGGGTGGTCCACGCGGCGCGGTCGGCCCCCATCTCCGTGGCCCGGGCCAGTTCCTTGCGCTTGCCGGTCCGCCGCAGGCGTTCCAGCAGGGCCTCGTAGGCGGAGGTGTCGCGGCCGCCCCCGGCGATGTTCTGGTCGGTGCCGACGTACGCGGAGTACAGCTCGGGGTGGCTGCGGGCGAGGCGCAGCCCCAGCACCGTGCCGAAGGAGTTGGCGACCAGGAGCACCTTGGGGACGCCGAGCCGGGTGCGGACGTGTCCGGTGACTTCCACGGCGTCGCGGTGGAGCCGGTCCAGCGTGAAGTCGCCCTGCCCCTCGGCTCCGTTGCGTACGAAGGTCCGGCCGGCGCCCCTCATGTCCCACCGCACGATCGTGAAGTGCCGCTCCCAGGCGCGGGTGCGGGGCAGGAAGACGTGGTTGGCGGCGCCGGGGCCGCCGTGGAGCTCCAGGATCACCGGATTGCGGCGGTTGTCGCCGCGCACCGAGATCCACTGGTCGATGCCGCCGATCCGGACGAACCCCGACTCGTCGATGCCCTCGGGGGCCGTGATGCGGAGCCGCTTCGCGTGGGCGGCGCGCTTGAACTGCCGGTATCCCAGCAGACCTGCTGCCGGAGCAGCGAGGGCGGTGGCGGCGGTCGCGGTGATGATGGTACCGATCATGGTTGACTCCATAAACTGTTTATGGGGTAAGCGGTGAGCTTTAAGGTATATACAGTTGTCGTCGGGTGTCAACGCCCCGCCGGGAGCCCCGTGCCGATCGGGGCCCGGAGGGGGATCGGAGAGGAGCGGGAGCCATGGCCGGAACCGGAGCCGGGGAGAAGAAGGCGCGCGATCTGCGGGCCGGGGTCGCGCTGCTGTGGGGTGAACAGGGGCGGCCCACGCGCGGCCCCAAGCCCAGCCTCACCCCGCACCGGATCGCCGAGGCGGCCGTCGGGCTCGCGGATGCCGAGGGTCTGGACGCCGTCTCGATGAACAAGGTCGCCGCCGCCTTCGGCGTCTCCGCGATGGCCCTGTACCGCTACGTCCCCGGCAAGACCGAGCTCGTGGAGCTGATGGTGGAGGCCGTGGTGAGGGATGCCCCCGACCTCGCGGCCGAGGCGCCGGACTGGCGGTCGCGCCTGACCGCCTGGGCCCGCTCCTGCCGGGAGGTGTACCGTGCCCACCCGTGGCTGCTGGCCGCCACGATGATGCGCCGCCAGCTCATGGGCCCCCACCAGCTCGCCTGGCTCGACGCCGCCCTCGGGATCCTGGAGCCCACCGGCCTGACCGCGCCCCAGCGGCACCAGGTCTTCCTGCTCGTCATGGGCCACGTGCGCAGCCTCGCCCAGCAGGCCGCCGACTTCGACGCGGAGCACGAGCGGCAGTGGCTCGACCTGACCGGCGAGCTGCTCACGCGTCACGCCGACCGCTTCCCGGCGCTCACGCGCGCCATCGACGCCGGTGCCTTCGCGCCGGATGCCGCTACCGGGGCGGACGAGGACCCGTTCGAGTTCGGGCTCTCGCGCATCCTCGACGGCGTCCAGGCCCTCGTCGACCGTCCCGGGTCCTGAGTCCCGGGTCCGGGGCCGGCGGGGTGCCGGGGCGCGGGGTCGCGGTCATCCTGGTTCTGTCCGGGTCGTTCCGTCGGGGCGGCCGGGTCCGCCGGTCGCGTCCGGACTCCGCCGCGGCGGGCCGACGGTGCCCGCGCATGACCGCGCCGGGGTGATGTACTAGAGTTATCTCGACATCGAGATATATGCCGAAGGCGCAGCGCGGTCCGCGGGAAGTAAGGGTTACCTAACCAATCCTCACTCTAGCGGACGGTCGAGGGGCCGTAGGCGGCACCACGCGGCGCCTGGCGTGACGAGGCGCGGCGCGGAGTACGCGCACATTGATGAAGGAGACTGTCGTGTCGGCGAACAGCTTCGACGCCCGCAGCACGCTGCGCGTGGGCGACGAGTCGTACGAGATCTTCAGGCTGGACAAGGTCGAGGGCTCCGCGCGCCTCCCCTACAGCCTGAAGGTGCTGCTGGAGAACCTGCTCCGCACCGAGGACGGCGCGAACATCACCGCCGACCACATCCGGGCGCTCGGTGGCTGGGACTCGCAGGCGCAGCCCAGCCAGGAGATCCAGTTCACGCCGGCCCGCGTGATCATGCAGGACTTCACCGGTGTGCCGTGTGTCGTGGACCTCGCCACCATGCGTGAGGCCGTCAAGGAGCTGGGCGGCGACCCGGCCAAGATCAACCCGCTCGCCCCGGCCGAGCTGGTCATCGACCACTCCGTCATCGCGGACAAGTTCGGCACCAACGACGCGTTCGCGCAGAACGTCGAGCTGGAGTACGGCCGCAACAAGGAGCGCTACCAGTTCCTGCGCTGGGGCCAGACCGCCTTCGACGAGTTCAAGGTCGTCCCCCCGGGCACCGGCATCGTCCACCAGGTCAACATCGAGAAGCTGGCCCGTACGGTCATGGTCCGCAACGGCCAGGCCTACCCCGACACCCTGGTCGGCACCGACTCGCACACCACCATGGTCAACGGCCTCGGTGTGCTGGGCTGGGGCGTCGGCGGCATCGAGGCCGAGGCCGCGATGCTGGGCCAGCCGGTCTCCATGCTCATCCCGCGCGTCGTCGGCTTCAAGCTGACCGGCGAGCTCCCGGCCGGCACCACCGCCACCGACCTGGTGCTGACCATCACCGAGATGCTCCGCAAGCACGGCGTCGTCGGCAAGTTCGTCGAGTTCTACGGTGAGGGCGTCGCCGCCACCTCGCTCGCCAACCGCGCCACCATCGGCAACATGTCGCCGGAGTTCGGCTCCACCGCCGCGATCTTCCCGATCGACGACGAGACGCTGAAGTACCTGCGCCTGACCGGCCGTGACGAGCAGCAGGTCGCGCTCGTCGAGGCGTACGCCAAGGAGCAGGGCCTCTGGCTCGACCCGGCCGCCGAGCCGGACTTCTCCGAGAAGCTGGAGCTGGACCTCTCGACGGTCGTCCCGTCGATCGCCGGCCCGAAGCGCCCGCAGGACCGCATCGTCCTCGCCAACGCCGCCGAGCAGTTCAAGAGCGACGTCCTCAACTACGTCGCCACCGCCGACGAGGCGGGCGAGGAGTCCTTCCCGGCCTCCGACGCCCCGGCCGCCACCAACGGCACCCCGTCGAACCCGGTCACCGTGACCGCCCCCGACGGCTCGACGTACGAGATCGACCACGGCGCCGTCACCGTCGCCGCGATCACCTCCTGCACCAACACCTCGAACCCGTACGTCATGGTCGCCGCGGCGCTCGTGGCGAAGAAGGCGGTCGAGAAGGGCCTGTCCCGCAAGCCGTGGGTCAAGACCACCCTCGCCCCGGGCTCGAAGGTCGTCACCGACTACTTCGACAAGGCGGGTCTGACCCCGTACCTCGACAAGGTCGGCTTCAACCTCGTCGGCTACGGCTGCACCACCTGCATCGGCAACTCCGGCCCGCTGCCGGAGGAGGTCTCCAAGGCGGTCAACGACCACGACCTGGCCGTGACCTCGGTGCTCTCCGGCAACCGCAACTTCGAGGGCCGGATCAACCCCGACGTCAAGATGAACTACCTGGCGTCCCCGCCGCTGGTCGTCGCGTACGCCATCGCCGGTTCGATGAAGGTGGACATCACCAAGGACGCCCTGGGCATCGACCAGGACGGCAAGCCGGTCTACCTGGCGGACATCTGGCCGTCCGAGGCCGAGGTCAACGACGTCGTCGCCAACTCCATCGGCGAGGACATGTTCAACAAGTCCTACCAGGACGTCTTCGCGGGCGACGCCCAGTGGCAGGCGCTGTCGATCCCGACCGGCAACACCTTCGAGTGGGACGCCGAGTCCACCTACGTGCGCAAGCCCCCGTACTTCGAGGGCATGACGATGGAGACGACCCCGGTCGCCGACATCACGGGCGCCCGCGTCCTCGCCAAGCTGGGCGACTCGGTCACCACCGACCACATCTCCCCGGCCGGTGCGATCAAGGCCGACACCCCGGCCGGCCAGTACCTCACGGAGCACGGCGTCGAGCGCCGTGACTTCAACTCCTACGGCTCGCGCCGAGGCAACCACGAGGTCATGATCCGAGGCACGTTCGCCAACATCCGCCTGCGCAACCAGATCGCCCCGGGCACCGAGGGTGGCTTCACCCGCGACTTCACCCGGGACGGCGCGCCGGTCTCGTTCATCTACGACGCCTCGCAGAACTACCAGGCCGCCGGCACGCCGCTGGTGATCCTGGCGGGCAAGGAGTACGGCTCCGGCTCGTCCCGTGACTGGGCCGCCAAGGGCACCGCGCTCCTCGGCGTCAAGGCCGTCGTCGCCGAGTCCTACGAGCGCATCCACCGCTCGAACCTCATCGGCATGGGCGTCCTCCCGCTCCAGTTCCCCGAGGGCGCGAACGCCGAGTCCCTCGGCCTGACCGGCGAGGAGACCTTCTCCATCACCGGCGTGACCGAGCTGAACGACGGCACCACGCCGCGCACGGTCAAGGTGTCCACCGACACCGGTGTGGAGTTCGACGCGGTCGTCCGCATCGACACCCCCGGCGAGGCGGACTACTACCGCAACGGCGGCATCATGCAGTACGTGCTGCGCGACCTTGTCGGTAGCTGAGCTGATGTGAACGAGCGGCTCCGCCCCTGCGCCCCGCGCTGAGGGCGGGGCGCTCGCGCTCGACGGGGCGGAAGGTGCGCGGGCGACCATGGACGCACGCGATCTGCTCCCGGGGTGGAGCTGAGCACCCTACGACGAAGAACCCCGCACCTGTGCCAGGTGCGGGGTTCTTCTGTTCCCGCGAGCGTGTGACGAACGAGCCCGGCCTGAACGGGAGGTGGCTCGAGTCGGTCGGAGTGCCGATGGCCGCCGCCATACGCGGAAGCCGTGCACCTGACTTTCAGGCGCATGTCCAGGAGTCCTCGGTCAAGTAGGAACGAATTGACACACGAGAGCGAAGCGGCGCCCGACCGCGACCCGTACGACCGGGAGCTGACCACCGTGCTCCACGACCGCGTCAAGGAAAGCCTGACCGGACTCTCCACCGCGGGCCGACCGGTCACCATCACCCTCGACGGCCTCATCGTTCCCGGCGACAGCGCGCCGGCCAGCGAGACCGACGAGCCGGAATCGTCCCGAGAGCGGCGAAGAGGTTTTCGTAGAGACGGCCGCTGCGGTGGGCGGTTCGGGTGGCGAGCGAGGTGGAGCGGGTGCCGGTGATGCATGTGATGAGGTCGAGGTCGCGGATCACGCCGACATCGGTGATCCGTACCGGGTATGCACCGATGCGGCGGGTGGCGACGGAGAAGACGTCTCCGAGGTAGCCGTTCTCAAGTCGCTGCCGGAGGGCGATGAGGGTGGGGTTGAACCGTTCGACGTAGCCGACGGCGGCCGGAACTCCATCGGTCTGAAACGCTGCGGCAAGCCGGAGTGCTGATGCGGAGTCGCCGGTCAGCGGCTTCTCGATGAGGGGCGGGACTCCGGCGGTGGCGAGGCGGTTCCCAGCGGTGTTCCATTACGACGCCGCCCAGACCGTGGGCGGTTGATGTTGATGCGTGGCCAATCCGCGACGATTACGAAGTTGGCGTGTGTGGCCAGGTCCGCTGCTCCGGCCAGCGTCTGCGGTCTGCCGCAGTACAACTGAATCTCGCCTGCGGTGTCCAGGCGGCGCAGGGTGTCGCGAAGGTCGGCTGCGTCGCAGTCGGTGGCCCGCTCCAGCTTTCGCAGGGAGGTGTGGGTGGCCCCGCCGGAATGTGCCCACCTGTGTGCACAGTGGAGGAGGAGGGCGTCCACGGCCGGGTGGTCAGCGCCGGGCTGCCGAACTGTACGTTCGAGGCGGCGGAACATGAACTCGACCTGGTGTGATAACCGGCCCATGGCCCGGTCGTGGTCTCTGCGGGCGCGGGCGCGGGCGCGGGCTCTGTCGAGGGCTTGACGGGCGTTGGCCATGGCCACCTCGTGAGGGATGACCTCATGATCCTGGGAGTTCTTCATCACGCCTGGACTCGACTCCTTGTAAGGATCGCGCATCACGTGGACAGGCCTCTCGAGGTATTGCGCTGATCTGGCAGTCATCCAAGTGGTCCCGTTCGACGACGGCATCGCGTCCCGTAGGCCCGGAGCGTGCAACGCTGTCGACCACCGCACGGGACGACTATCGACAGCGGTCGAGGCGCGTCGGGCGCCCTCAGCTCGTTTCTGTCGGACTTCAGCGGGTGTTTTGAAGAGCGTACGAACAACCCCTAAAGAATTCTGGAACGAGTCTGTTCGGGTGAATTATCCGCACTGAATGCGCATGACTTGTGCGCGCGTTGCCGATTTTTCGCTCCGCCTGCGCCTCAGGCTGGGTAGCAGTCGGGATGGGTACGCAGACCGGGAATATCAGTTATCTGACGCCCGTTGGTGGAGGTTCGATGCGCGGAGCGGGGAGCGTGTAGTGGGAACCTCGGTACTCAGGCGAAGGGTTGTGCCCTTTCGTGGAAACGACGCAAAACCGGATTTCAGTAATTATTCGACCACTCTAAGTGGTCGCCTTTTGGAGGTGACATGCGCAGATACTTCAAGGGTCTCTTCCCCATAATCGCAGCCGTCCTTCTGGCCGTGCTCAACTCCGCGCCGGCCAATGCCGTCGACGCCCCGGACGGTGAAGGCGGCTATCACCACATAGTCAACCGCCGCTCTGGCCTATGTCTAGCCGTCCCAGGAGGCAGTCAGGCCCCTGCCGAGCAACTCAACCAGTTCACGTGCGGAGCGTGGGCCGACCACTTCTGGAATGTGGAGTACAAATTCAAAGACAGCAACTTGGACCGCTGGTACTACATCAAGAACAAAAACAGCGACATGTGCCTGTCTGTCGACGCGGCACGGACAGAGAGCAATGCCCCGGTTACTCAGTATCCCTGCGGGGGACACCCCGATCAGTACTGGAAGATCTCCGGCTGGGAATTTAGGGAGAACGGCCAGTTGATCAGTGGTGAAGCTCTGATCAACTGGAACAGCGGCTTGTGTATGGCACCGCTGGGCGGCAGTAGCGCCAACACCGCTCCCATCATCCAGACCAGCTGCGCGTCCGCAAGCGACCGCATTTGGTTGTAACCGAGAAGGGGCGGGGACTGGCGCGGTGGCTGATGCTCCGCATTCCAGTTCCCGCCGCTGTCGTCCCTCGCACGTCCGGGCCAGACCCGAAGGGCGTCTTCGCGGTGCTCGTGGACGGCGGTTCTCTGGCGTCGGGCTGTCGACCAAGACGATCGACTGGGACCTGATCCGCCAGCAGTACGACCAGATCATGAAGTACACCACCGTCCTGCGCCTGGGCACCGCCGAGGCCGACCAGGTTCTGCGCCGCTCGACCCACGGTGGGCCCAAGCACCCCACCTATCGCGCGATCGAGGAACCGGGCCGCGCGGTGCGCGCGGCGTTCGTCTGCGACTACCTCGCCGGCGGTGATCTCCGCCGCGAGATCAACGACAGCCTCCAGGTCGTCATCGACGCCGACACCTGCCTGGTCGTCGTGGTCGGGCGGCCACTCGCCGGGAACCGCAACGACTGAGAGGCATGGCAGGAGTCCTGCGCGAAGGCAGCCGTCGGCAGGACCCTCACGATCGCCGACGGCGGCTACCCGGGCACCGGACTCGTCATCCCGCACCGCCGGCAGCGCGGCCAGAGCGAACTCCCGGACTGGAAGGAAGAGCGCAACAAGTCCCACAAGCAGGTCCGCGCCCGTGTCGAGCACGTCTTCGCCCGCATGAAGAAGGGGACGGTGTCCACTACGCCATGCTCGGCATCGCCCGAGGCGACCCCAAGATCATTTACGCGACAGCCCTTTGGGCTGCTCGCGCGAAGATCCGAGCCGGCCGACACCGGTGACGTCGGCGGGTCGGCCCGGAGAGCCGATTCCGGGGCCCAGGTCCTTCGCGAGGGCCACCGCGAGCGCCCGGAAGATCCGCACCTCCGGGTTGTCGTCACCGGCCCGCACCGCGAGGTAGCTGCTCTCCCACGGTGCGTCGAGGACGGGTACGAAGACGGCACCCGGCCACGCGTAGTACCGCGCGAAGGAACGCAGGCCGGAGCCCGCGGCCCGCCCGGTGACGACGCCGGTCAGTACCTCCTGCGGGGTGACGGCCAGCTCGGAGCTGCGGCGCTGGGCGCGGTCGTCGAAGTACAGGTACTCGGTGAACGAGTGCGGGGTGTGGCCCGGGACACGGAACAGCGGCAGCTCGGTGAGGTCCGCCATGCCGACCCCGGTCGCCCGGGCGTCGGCCAGCGGCGACCGTTCGTGCACGACGACGATCCGCTGCTCGGTGGTGAGGACGTCCGCGACGATCCGCTCGTCGTCCGGGCCGGGCCGCACGAAGGCCACGTCCACCCGGTCCTCCACCAGGGCGGACACATGCTCCGTGAAGTCCAGCTGCCGGATCTCCACCCGCACCTCGGGCCGGGCCCGCCGGTAGGCGTTGATGGCCGCGGGTGTCAGTTCCGCCGAACCGTGCCCCATGATTCCCACCCGCAGAGGCCGCCCGCCGCCGGCCTCCCGTGTGACGTCCGACAGGTCGTCGAGCGCGGCATGCGCGGCGTCGAGCAGGGTGCGCGCGTGCCCGGCGAGCCGCACCCCCGCGGCCGTCGGCACGACGGGCGAGGCGGACCGGTCGAGGAGCCGCACGCCGACCTGGCTCTCCAGACGGCGTACGTGCTGGGTGACGGCGGGGGGCGACAGGAAGAGCCGCGCCGCGGCCCGCCCGAAGTGCCCCTCCTCGACAACCGCCAGGAACGACGACAGAAGCCGCAGGTCAAGCACCATGCATCCGAGAGTAGACGAGGTCCCGGCCAGGCGGCGCGGGCCCTTCACGAATCGTGAACGTACGGTGCGGGCCGAACGGTCGGGCACATACGAATGGGGACATGACCTCACCCCCTGTCACCGCCCCTGCCGACTCACTCCCCGCGGCCGGAACCCGGGGCGCCCGCGCCGCATGGATCATGCTGGCCTCCGGCTGGAGCGCCAACCAGTTCTCGGCCCTGCTCGGCGCCTACCGCGGTCACCTCGGCCTCACCGAGTCCACGGTGACCGGACTGTTCGCGGTGTATGTCGTCGGCCTGATCCCGGCGCTCCTGGTCGCGGGCCCTCTCGCCGACCGCAGGGGACGGCGCCCGGTGGCGCTCACCGCCCTGGCCCTCAACATCCTGTCCACCCTTCTCCTCATGGTGGGCGGAGTGTGGGGAGGCGCCTGGCCGCTGCTGTCCGGCCGCTTCCTGACCGGTGTCGGCGCGGGCGCGCTGCTGGCCGCGGGCAGTGCCTGGATCAAGGAACTCTCCGGCTCGCCCCGCCGCCCCGGCCTGTTCGTGTCCGCGGGCTTCGCGACGGGCGGCATCGCGGCGGCACTCATCGCGAAGTGGGCTCCCTGGCCGATGGTGACGGCGTACGTTCCGCACGTCGTCCTCGGGGTGGCTGCGGGATGGCTCGCACTGGCCGCACCGGAGACCGCCGGACCGGCCCCGGCCCACGGCTCCGAGGCCGCCCACGCACACGCGGTCCACCGCTTCCGGCGTACGGTCCTGCCCCTGGCGCCGTGGGTCTTCACGGCCCCCACCATCGGCTTCGTCACGCTGCCGAGCACCCTTCACACCGGTCTGGTCCTCACGGGCGTCGCCACGGCCGTCGTCCCCGGAACCGGTCTGCTCACCGCACGGCGGGCTCCGTCCACACCCACCTCGGGCCTCCTGGCCGTCGCGGCCGGCACGGCGACCGCCGCCGTCGCGGCGGCGACGGAGAACGAGCCCCTCGCGCTCCTCGCCGCGATCGTTCTCGGCGCGGCCTACGGACTGACCCTCGCCCACGGCCTCACCCGGACCGCGGCCCTCGCCCCGCCCCACCGGCTCGCCCGCTGGACGGCCCGGTTCTGGACCGCGGCGTACCTCGGCATGTTCACCCCGTACGTCCTCACCCTCCTCGGCCACGTCACGACGACGCCCGTACTGCTGGCCGCCGTCGCACTGCTCGCCCTCGCCCACGCCGGGATCGGCGTGTGCCAGGCCCGACGGACGGCGCGACGCCGCATACCCGCGCAAGCGGCACGAGTCCGGCGCCGGTCCCGGGAAACCGGCGGCACACCGGGCGGACGTGCGACCCGTCGTAAGGTGGGTGAACGCCCTTGACCTGTACGAACGCAGGCAGGGAGCCCACCCCCAGGAGTACGTCCATGCTGCGCACCATGCTCAAGTCCAAGATCCACCGGGCCACTGTGACCCACGCCGACCTGTACTACGTCGGCTCCGTCACCGTCGACGCCGAGCTGATGGAGGCGGCGGACCTGCTGCCCGGCGAGCTCGTGCACATCGTCGACATCGACAACGGCGCCCGGCTGGAGACCTACGTCATCGAGGGCGAACGCGGCTCCGGTGTCATCGGCGTCAACGGCGCCGCCGCCCATCTGGTCCACCCCGGTGACCTGGTCATCCTGATCAGCTATGCCCAGATCGACGACGCCGGGGCCCGTGCGCTGAAGCCGCGCATCGTCCACGTCGACGCCGCGAACCGCGTCGTCGAGCTCGGCGCCGATGCCTCCGAGCCCGCGCCCGGGGGCGCCGCCGTGCGGAGCCCGCACGCGGTGGCCGCCCCGGCCGCAGGCCCGAACGAACTCTTCGCCGCCGGCCGGCCGGTCACCACCGCCCTCGACGACCGCGTCACCCCCGGCGACACGCCGACCAGTGAGACCGACGGGCCGGAACCGTCGCCCGAACCCGACGGCGGGCCCGGTGGACAGCCCGACGGGAAGAACGGGGGCGAGAGGGAGTAGCCGCAGGCCGGCAGCACGCGGGCCCGTACGGACGGCAGATCTGCACGGGCCCGAATGGCGAGGAGCCCCTCGGTGTCGCCGGGACAGCTACGCGCGTCGGTGGCGGACGCCTCTGTGGCTGCCGCAGGTGCCGCGGAAATGCTTGCCGAGTTGTAGGTGCCGTCCTTGCACCGGGCGGTCGTTCCTGCCGGATGCATGCTGCCGGCCCTGCACTCCCCGGGGGTGTGGCGCGCACACGCACGCGTGGCACCGGGCTGGACGGCCGGGGCGAGGAGCGCGGCGGCGGCTCACGCGGGTCCCCCGGGTAGCAACGCACCGAGCGGGAGACCGACGGCCCGGTCGAGGCCGGCCTCCTGAACAGCGGTGATGCGCTGACCGCTTGAGCTCGCCATCGTTTGTGAGAATTCGACCGTCGCGAGTTCACGGGCTTGAGTCTCCAGCAGGGGGAGACCAGAGGGTGGGGACATGAACGGCCGCACGCTCTACTCGATCGGCGAACTGGCCCGACGGGCCGGTAGCACGGTCAAGACCATCCGGTTCTACTCCGACTCCGGACTCCTGCCGCCCGCCGACCGCAGCCCGGCCGGCTACCGCCTCTACGACCACGACGCCGTCGCACGCCTGGATCTTGTGCGAACCCTGCGCGACCTGGGACTGGACCTCGCGGCCGTCCGGAAGGTCGTGAACCGGGAACTCGCGCTGTCGGAGGCCGCCGCGGTACATGCCGACGCGTTGGACGTGCAGATCCGAATCCTGCAGCTGCGGCGCGCGGTGCTGACCGCGGTGGCGAACCGCGGGGCCACCCCTGAGGAGACACATCTGATGCACAGACTGGCCAAGCTCTCCGAAGCCGAACGCCGGCAACTGGTCGGCGACTTCCTCGATGCCGCGTTCGGTGGCGTGGGTACCAGCCCCATGTTCGCGGGAATCATGCGCTCGATGACTCCGGAACTGCCGGACAACCCCGATATGGAGCAGGTCCAGGCATGGGTGGAACTGGCCGAGCTGTCGCAGGACCCGGACTTCCGCACCCTTGTACGAGACCTGGTCCAGGAGCAGACGGCCGGGTACTTCCCGGGCCGTCCACCCGCGCTGCACAACGACTTGGCCGCGATCGTCCGCGACCAGGTCGCGCCGGCCGTGGCAGCGGGTGTCGAACCGGCCTCGCCCCAGGCCGATCCGGTCGTCGCGATTCTCATGACCCGCTGCGCACATCTCCTCGACCGCGGTGACGATGCCGCGTCGCGGGGGCAGCTCTTGGTCCGGCTGGAACGGATGAATGACCCCCGGAGGGAGCGGTACTCCTCGCTGCTTGCGGTGATCAACGGCTGGCCGGGTCCGGAGAGCCTGCGGCCGGTGCTCGACTGGGCCGTGCACGCTCTGCAGGCCCGGGCACGGAGATGACGGGACGCCGTCGTTGTCGGCCTAGGATGCGGAGCATGAACAGGACCACGCCGGCACACGGAGGCCCCACGCCGATGACGACGCCCCGGCGGACCCGCTGGCAGGAGGCGGGCAGCAGCGAGGACTTCGGCAAGCGGTTCGCCGGTCTCGTCGCCGCCGGCGAGGACGTCGACGGTGAAGCCCGGCTCGCCGACACGCTCCTGCCGCGCGGCGCCCGGGTGCTCGACGCCGGCGCGGGTATGGGCCGGGTCACCTCGGCGCTTCTGCGGTGCGGGCACGACGTGGTCGCGATCGAGCCCGACGAGACACTGGTCCGGCAGGCCCGGGAGACCTACCCCGGGCTGCCGATCGAGGAGCGGGACATCCTCGACCTCGGCCCCGACGACGGCCCGTTCGACCTGGTCGTCTGCGTCGGCAACGTCATGGTCTACCTGGCCGAGGGCACCGAACGTGCCGCCCTGCGCGCGATGCGCGCCGTCCTCGGCGAGAACGGCCGGATCCTGGTCGGCTTCCACCTCCAGGACCGGCCGTCGCACGCCCACGCCTACACCGCGGCCGAGTTCGAGGCGGATCTCGCGGCCGCCGGACTCCGCGTCGACCTGCGGGCAGGCACCTACCAGCTGCACCCCGCGAACGAGGCCTACGGTGTCTGGATCCTGAGCCGCGCCCAGGGCGGGGCCGGCAGGTAGAACCGCGGCTCGCGGGTCGGGATGCGTGAGCGGAACCTGCCCGGATCCGCAGCCGGCGGCGTCTCTTCCTACGTCGCCGGGGCGGCGGCCAGACGTGCGCCGAGGACGAGCGCCGTTGGCGGGCGAAGTACCGACGCAGACGGTGCGTGTTCGGCGAGGCAGGCCGCAGGAGCCACGCCCTCCGAGCCGCGCCGCACTGCCGCGCGCCCCGCGCCGTGGCTGTGCCGAACCGATCCCATCGCGGTTGCCTTGTTCGAGGAGGGTAAGGCTTACCGCGACAGCCCGGCCCTCCGGACCAGCTGATCAGCCGTTCCCGTGTCCGCGGGCCGGGCATCCCGCCTGATGGCATGACCGGAAGGTCGCCTGCTCCCCGCGGCCGACGGGTCAGGCCGCAGCCGCCGACCGCACACAGAGATGGTCCGCGCTGTCCACTCCGGTGGCAGAACGACCGCCGAGGAGAATCGCTCCATGCGCATTCTGATCATCACCGCCGGTTCACGGGGAGACGTCGCGCCCTACACGGGCCTGGGACGCCGCCTGCTGGACGTGGGCCACCAGGTCACCGTGGCTGCTCACCCATCCTTCGAGGCACTCGTCGGCGGGTGCGGTCTCGCATACCGGCCGGTGCCGGGAGACCCGCAGGGGCTGATCCGGGACTGGGCCCGGGCGACGTCGCGGGAAGAGAGCCGGGCGCTGACGAGGGCGTACGCGGACGGGCTTGCCGATGGGGTGGCGGAGGCCGTCGCGGGCGGAGCCGACCTGCTGCTCACGGCCTTCGGCCCGGCACCGCTCAGCCGGACGGCCGGCGAAGCGCTCGGCGTCCCCGTCATCGGCACCTACCTCGTACCGGCGATCGCCACCGGACAGTTCCCGCTGCCCAACGCACGGAGCACCGACGGCCTGGGGAGGGAGGACAACCTCGCTGCGGGCCGGGATGTGCTGAGGCGTGCGGAAGGGGTCTTCGCAGGCTCCGTGGCCCGGCTGCGCGACCGCCTCGGGCTGCCCGCCGGCGCGCCCTCGGCGCCGGTGGACATCCGGCCGGTCCTCCACGGCTTCAGCCCGCTGGTGGTGCCGCGTCCCGAGGACTGGCCGGCCTGGGCCGAAGTGGCCGGCTACTGGTGGCCCGCGCGGCCGGACGGCTGGCGTCCCCCGGCCGAACTGGTCGACTTCCTCCAGGCCGGTCCGCCCCCGGTGTTCATCGGGTTCGGCAGTATGGCGGTCGGACAGGGGGAACGGCTCAGCAAGCTGGTGGCCGCGGCGGTGAAGCGGGCAGGCGTGCGCGCGGTGGTGCAGGCGGGATGGGCCGGTCTGGACGGCTGCGGCGCCGACGTCCTGGCCATCGGCGACGTCCCGCACGACTGGCTGTTCCCGCGCACCGCCGCAGTCGTCCATCACGCCGGGGCGGGCACCACCGCAGCCGGGCTACGGGCCGGAGTGCCCGCCGTGCCCGTTCCCGTCATGGTCGACCAGCCGTTCTGGGCGTCCCGGCTGTACGAGCTGGGAGTCGCCCCCCGGCCCGTACCGTTCCAGGACCTCACCGCCGAAGCCCTCGGCGACGCGATCACGGCCTGCCTCTCCGAGCCGGCCCACCGCCGCCGCGCGGCCGAACTCGCCCGCGGGATCGCCGCGGAAGACGGCACCGCTTCGCTGCTCGCCCACATCGGCTCACAGCGCGCCCGGTGAAGCCGCATCGCCGTGCTGCTGTGCCGGCCCGCCCGCCCGAGGCCGGAGTGCTTCGGGTTCGGCCGCGCGTACCGCGTGGCGTACGACCCGGCGCAGGGTGTCGTCGTGGTCGCCGAGCCGGCGGAGGTGAAGGCGTTCCCAGGTGCCGGTGGAGGCCTGCGCGCCGCACACCGCGAGGGTCACCGCGATGCCCTCGGCCTCGATGGCCTCATGCTCCGCGCCCGGGCGCAGGCCAGTCCGACCGGCGCCGACCAGGCCCACCGCCGTGTCCGAGCGGGGCCCTCGCCGGGTTCGACGGGGTCCGCGCCGGGTTCGACGGGGTCCGACGGCGGAAGTGATCCGGACGCGGCCCGCCCGGACGGTGAACCGACCGCGGCTCCACACCGCGGCTCCACACCCCGGCTCCCGCCGCTGGCGGTCGAGTCAGCGACGGGTCTCGATCCGCAGGTTGCCGGTGGTCACCCGGCGGATGGGCTCGCTCGTCAGCAGCTCGTGCGGCTGGCCGAGGGCGATCGCGCCCGCCGCGTCGAGCCGGGCCAGCTGGGGGTCCGTCAGCTCGACCGCCAGGGCGCCCAGGTTGTCCTCCAGCTGGGCGGGGGTGCGGGCGCCGAGCAGCGTGCTCGTCACGCCCGGCTTCCGCAGCGTCCAGGCCAGCGCCACCTGGGCCGGGGTGTGCCCCAGCTCGCCGGCCACCTCCCGGACCACCCCGGCCACGCCGAGGTTGCGTTCGGTGAGGGTGCCCAGGGCGAGGTTGTGGCTCCGGCGGGTGCTCCCGTCGGGGCCGGCGCCCGTCGCGCGCATGTCGTCCCGGCCGTACTTGCCGCTGAGCACCCCGCCGCCCAGCGGCGAGTACGGCACCACGCCCAGGCCCAGCTCCCGGGCCATCGGGATCAGGTCGCGCTCCGCGGTGCGTTCGATCAGGCTGTACTCGACCTGCAGCGCGACCAGCGGCGACCAACCGCGCAGGTCGGCGATCGCCTGCATCCGGGACACCTGCCAGGCCGGGGTGTTGGAGATCGCCACGTACAGCACCTTGCCCTGCTGGACCAGGTCGTCCAGGCCGCGCAGCACCTCCTCCACCGAGGTACGGAAGTCCCAGACGTGCAGGTACAGCAGGTCGAGGTAGTCGGTGCCGAGCCGCCGCAGGCTGCCCTCCACCGAGCCGAACAGCGCCTTGCGGTGCCCGCCTCCGGAGTTCGGGTCGCCGGGGCGCCGCAGGGTCGAGTACTTGGTCGCCAGCACCAGGCGTTCGCGCTCCTCGTGGGCGAACTCGCCCAGCAGGCGCTCGGAGCTGCCGTTGGTGTAGGTGTCGGCGGTGTCGAGGAGGTTGCCGCCGAGCCCGACGTAGCGGTCGAACAGCTTGCGGGCCTCGGCCCGTTCCGCGCCCCACCCCCATTCGGTGCCGAAGGTCGCGGTGCCCAGGGCCAGCGGTGAGACCCGCAGTCCCGAGCGGCCCAGCAGCCGGTAGTCGTCGAGGGCCAGTGCCATCGGGTTCTCCTGTGCTCGTGTTCCGTTGCCGGGACCGAGTCTGCGGCGGCTGCGGGCCCCGGATAAGGGAAGGACTTTCCTGGGAAGGCCGGTCCCACCCTGGCGGTTGGACCGGTCATGACGACACGAACCGTGGACACCACCCGGGAACTGGCCGCCTTCCTGCGGAGCAGGCGCGAACGACTGGACCCGGAGCGGCTGGGCCTGCCCGCGCACCGGCGGGCCCGGCGGACGCCCGGACTGCGCCGCGAGGAGGTCGCCGAGCTGGCCGGGGTCAGCACCGACTACGTGGTCCGGCTGGAGCAGGGCCGGGGGCTCCGCCCCTCCGCGGAGGTGCTGGCGGCGCTGGCCCGGGCCCTGCGGCTGGCACCCGGCGAACGCGACTACCTCTTCGACCTGGCCGGACACCGCCGCCCCGGCATCACCGGCGGAGTGGCCGCCGGTGCGGCGCCGTCGCTGGCCCGCCTGGTCGGTGACCTGTCACCGCTGCCGGCCATGCTGCTGGACCACCGCTACGACATCCTCGCCTGGAACCCGGAAATGGCCCGGCTGCTACCGGGCTTCGAGGCCGTGCCGCCGGCACGGCGCAACGCGATGCGGCTGTGCCTGCTGCACCCGGAGATGCGCGGCCTCTACGCCGACCGGGAGCAGGTGCTGCGGGACGGGATCGCCCACCTGCGCGCGGCATGGGCCGCGCACCCGCACGACCGGGAACTGTCCGGCCTCATCACCGAGTTCGCCACGCAGGACGAGGACTTCGCCCGCTTGTGGGCCGAGCGGGAGGTCAGCGTCAACGGACGCGGCCGCAAGGTGCTGCGGCATCCGGTCGCAGGTGCGATCACCGTCGACTTCGAAGTCCTGCTGCCGCTCCAGGACCCGGAACTGCGCCTGCTGGTCTACCGCGCCGCGGACGAGGAAAGCCGCGTGTCCCTGCACCGGCTGTGCGGCGGCGGTGACAGGCGCCGGGAGGACTGACAACTCACGGTTGGTCGCAAGAAGCGTGACCACGCGGTGCCGGCAATCGTGTCCCACGGACCAGAACCCCCAGCACGCCGACCCCCACCGGCCCGAGCACCGCGGAGAGGGCGGCCCCTTTTTTCCGTACCCGGCATCCGCGCCGGTGTCCTGAACCGGGGCGCCCCCGGCGGAATGCGATCGTGTACCGGCGGGTTCACCCGGTGACGGCGCACACGGCGGCGTACGGAGAGAGCGGAATCATCATGGGCGAGCTGATCCTGGTCCGGCACGGCGAGACGGAATGGTCGCGGTCCGGGCAGCACACGAGCCACACCGACCTGCCGCTGACCCCGCACGGGGAACGGCAGGCCCGCGCGCTGGCACCGCTGCTCGCCGGGCGGAACATCGCCCTCACCCTGGTCAGCCCCGCCCTCCGCGCCCGGCGCACCGCAGAACTCGCCGGGCTGCCCGATCCGGTCGTCACCCCCGACCTGGTCGAGTGGGACTACGGCGGCTACGAAGGGGTGACCACCGACGAGATCCGCCGCACCCGCCCCGACTGGAACCTCTGGACCGACGGGGTGGCCGCCGGCGCCGCGGACCACCCCGGGGAGACGCCCGCCGAGGTGGGCGCCCGCGCCGACCGGGTGCTCGCCACGGTCGCGGCGGCGGCCGCCGGGCGCTCCGGGGGCGAGGACATCGCGCTCGTCGCGCACTCCCACTTCCTGCGCGTCCTCACCGCCCGCTACCTCGGTCTGACCCCGGCGGAGGGCACCCTCTTCCAGCTCGCCACGGGGGCGGTCTCCCGGCTCGGCACCGAGCACGGCAACCCGGTGATCACCGCGTGGAACGTGGCCCTGCCGGAGAACCTGCTCCCCGGGGCGTGACCGGAGAACGCCGCCCGCCCCTGACCGGCACCGGGCAGGGGCGGGCGGGAGCGGCCGTCAGGCGATCAACTCCACCTCGGAGAGCCGCCCTTCACCCGCGAACACCAGGCGGTAGTGCGCGTACGCGCCCGGTGTGCGCACCGAGAACACCCGGGTCTGCCGGTCCCAGTCGAAGGACTCGTCCGACCGACGGTCCAGGTCCGTCCACTCCGTCCCGTCCGCCGAGCCCTGGAGCACCCAGCCGGCCGGGGCCCCGGCCGCCTTCTCCGAGGTCAGGGTGTAGCGCACGGCGTCCACCGCCGACGGGACCGGCAGCTCCACCGTGGCGACCCGGGCCGCGGTGGCCGAGGTGTCGTCGAAGAGCGCACCCGCACCCTTCAGCACGTCCTTCGGGGGCGACGGCACCCGGTCGTCCGTGGTGATCGACGTCGGCGCCGCGTCCTTCCCGGTGCCCCAGGACGAGGGGCGCGGACCCATCGCGAAGTCCAGCACACCGCCCTTGGCCAGCAGATCGTGCGGCAGCGAAGTGGCGCCCCACTTCTTCCCGTTGACCCTCAGGCCCTGTACGTAGATGTTCTCCGCGCTGTTCGCCGGGGCCCGGACGACCAGGTCCCGGCCGTTCTCCAGATGGACCGTGGCCTTCGTGAAGAGCGGCGAGCCGACCGCGTACTCGCCGCCGCCCATCACCAGCGGATAGAAGCCGAGCGCGGAGAAGAGGTACCAGGCCGACTGCTCGCCGTTGTCCTCGTCGCCGTGGTAGCCCTGCCCGATCGCGCTGCCCGTGTAGAGCCTGCCGAGGACCTCGCGGACCTTCTCCTGCGTCTTCCACGGCTGCCCGGCCGCGTCGTACATGTAGGTGACGTGGTGGGCGACCTGGTTGCTGTGGCCGTACTGGCCCATCCGTACGTCGCGGGCCTCGGTCATCTCGTGGATGACCCCGCCGTACGAGCCGACGAACTCCGGGCCGGCCGTCTCCGGGGTGGCGAAGTACGTGTCGAGCTTCTTCGCGAGGCCCGCCCGGCCGCCGTACAGGTTCGCCAGGCCCCTGCTGTCCTGCGGGGCGGTGAAGGCGTAGCCCCAGCCGTTGGTCTCCGTGTAGTCGTAGCCCCAGACCCGGGGGTCGTACTCCGCCGCGGGGAGCCGCCACTCTCCCCCGGGGGACCGGCCCTGGAAGAATCCCACCCTGTCGTCGAAGAGTTCGACGTAGTCGCGGGCGCGGTCGAGGAAGTACGCGGACTCCTCCTTGTACCGCTCCTTCCCGGTCCTCGCGTACAGGGCCTCGCCCATCCGCGCAATGCCGTAGTCGTTGAGATAGCCCTCCAGCGACCAGGAGAGTCCCTCGTGCGTCGAGGTGACCGCGTAGCCGGTGAACGGGGAGGTCGCCATGCCCTTGCGGCCGACGCCCGAGGAGGGCGGGACCACCGTGGCGTTCTTCAGCGCCGCCCGGTAGGCGGCCTCCGCGTCGAACTCCACGCCCTTGACGTAGGCGTCGGCGAACGCGACGTCCGAGGAGGTGCCGGTCATCAGGTCCGCGTAGCCGGGGGAGGACCAGCGGGAGATCCAGCCGCCGTCCTTGTACTGCTGCACGAAGCCGTCCACCATCCTGCCCGCCCTGCCCGGGGTGAGCAGGGAGTACGCCGGCCAGGTCGTCCGATAGGTGTCCCAGAAGCCGTTGTTGACGTAGACCGCGCCGTCGACGATCTTGGCGCCGGTGCGGGTCGGGGTGTCGGGGCCGGTCCTCGGGGAGAACGGGCTCGCGTACCTGTCCCTGCCGTCCACCCGCTCGTGGCCCGAGTTCGGGTACAGGTACAGCCGGTACAGGCTGGAGTAGAGGGTGGTCAGCTGGTCCTCGCTCGCCCCCTCGACCTCCACCTTGCCGAGGATGCCGTCCCAGGCCCGCTGCGCCCGGTCCACGACCCGGGCGAAGGTACGGTCGGCGGGGATCTCGGCGGCCAGGTTCCGCTTCGCCTGCTCGGTGCCGATCAGCGAGGTCGCCAGGCGCAGGTTCACCGTGCGGTCCCTGCCCGCGTCGAAGCGGAAGTAGCCCGTCACGTTGTCGCCGCCACCGCCGGGCAGCTTTCCGCTCGCGGTGACCGGGGCGTCGAAGACCCCGTGGACGAAGAGCCGGGTGGCGCCGGTGGAGCCGCCGCTCTTCACGTCGGAGAAGCCGGTGAAGGAACGGGTGGCGGGGTCGAGGGTCAGTCCGCCGTCGTCGGTGACGTTGTCGAAGACGATGCTCGCGTCGTCGCCGGGGTAGGTGAAGCGCATCCGGGCCGCGTGGTCGGCCGGGGCCATCTCCGCCGTGAGCCCGTTGTCGAAGGTCACCCCGTAGTAGTGCGGTCGCGCGGTCTCGTTCTCGTGGTGGAAGGGGAGGGCCCGTGCGGTGCGGGAGGCGTCCGGGGTGCCCCCGGCAGCCGAGGGCATCAGCTGGAAGGTCTGCCGGTCGCCCATCCAGGGGCTCGGCTCATGACTGGCGGCGAAGGCCTGGAGCGTCGGCAGGTTGTCGTCGTTGTTGCCGCGCGCGTAGTCGTAGAGCCAGCTCGTGGAGGCGGCGTTGGTGACCGGCGTCCAGAAGTTGAAGCCATTGGGCACGGCGGTGGCGGGGAAGGTGTTGCCCCGGGAGAAGGAGCCGCTGGAGTTGGTGCCCCGCACCGTCGAGGCGTAGTCGGACAGGTGCGCCCGGCGCTTCGCGGGCGCCTTCGGCGTGATCACGATGTCGTCGATCCAGCCCTGGAACTTCGCCGTGCCCCGGGGCGAGTCGTACGCCACCAGGACGCGGTCCACGGTCCTGCCCGCCGCGACCGCGCCGATCGACGACTCCACCTCGTTCCACTGGTTGACGTAGAGCCGCTTGGCGTCCGCCTGGCCCCGCGGGGTCAGCGCGCCGCCGTTGCCGTCGACGGCGCCCAGATCGCTCAGGTACGTGCCGTCCGTGAACGCCAGGTCGACCGCCACGTGCGTCGACGGGTAGGCGAGATCGTTCCCGATCATCTGCGGATAGACCCGATAGGACAGTGCGGTGTCCCGGGTGACCGTCGTGTTCACGTCGAAGACCTTGTTGTACGAGTACGCCCGGCCGTCCGCCGTGTGCCTACCGGCGTAGCGCAGCGCCCGCTTCCCGGTGAAGCCCGCCCCGGCCTTCGCGGTGGGGGAGCCGGCGGGGCCGCGGTCGGGCAGCGTCCGCATCTGTGCCGGAGCCGGGTGCGAGGTGTCGCCGTCGGAGAACTGGACGTCGGCGAGCTGGGTGGCGTCGTCGGCGCCGTTGTTCCTCGTGATCCGCAGGCGGAAGTGCTGGTATGCGGTGCCGGATGTGAAATCGTACGACTTCGTCTGGAACCGCTCGGTGAAGGTCTCGCCGGTCCGGGAGTCGAGATCCTGCCAGTCCCTGCCGTCGGCGGAGCCCTGGAGGGTCCAGTCCCTCGGATCGCGTTCGGCGTGGTCATTGGCCGAAGTCAGCGCATACGTAACGACTTCGACGGGTTCGTCGAGATCGAACTCGATCCAGGCGGACGGCGCGAAGGCGAGCCATTTGGTGCCCGGCTCCCCGTCGACCAGGTTCTCCTTGACCTCTCCGCCGCCGAGGTTCTCCCCACTGGCCCGTACTTCTGTCACCTTGTCGGTGACATTGCCCGGTATTCCGGTGGAGAAGGCGCCGTCGACACCCGATGCCCGCTTCTTTCCGTCCGGGCCTTCTTCCACCGTGTTGTGCCAGTCCGGCTGCCTTTCGTCCGCCTCGAAGGAGGAGCGGAACGTCCTTTCCCCCGCAGTGCTTTGGGACTGCCGGGCCGGTCCGGCCGACTCCGCGGCGGCGGCCGCCGGGGCGGTCAGGACGAGGGCGAGCGAGGCCGCGATCAGTGCGGCGGCGCGGCTGTGCCTTGTGCGGGAACCATGTCGGGGCTTCATGCCGAGCCGATCCTCCCGGAGAAAGTACACACATGGACAACGTTGTCAAAGAGCTGTACGGAGTCCAGTAGGTAGCCAAGTGTCGGGATGTGTCAAGGGCGTTGGATGCGAATGCCGGGCCGCTTCGGCCGGAATGCGGAAATCGTCGAGCCGGAGCCGGGAGCGTGCGGGGGCCATGTATCCGCGAGGTCTCAACTCGGGAAAGACTGCTGTTCAAACTCGCATTCGATCTTGCTCAGTCGGCCGTGAGTGGACTATACCTGTCGCACGTCCGCACCACCGCTCCGGTGACGCGGGCCTGGGGGACGAGGGGAAGAGGTCGAGGGCGGCACGACGGGTGCCTCCGACAACCGGGCTCTCCGGTACCCCCACCGCACATGGATAGCCTTAAATCAGCATCACCCAAGCGCAATTGACCGCGGTGGCGGGGCCCTTCGCCTGAGGCGAATTTCGACGGGCGACCGGTACACACCGCCTGAGTCCTGGAGAAGGCGAGGACTTGAGCATGGGATCCACCTCCGCCCACAACAACGAGGGCCTTGGCCGTCGCGATGTGATCAAGCGATCGGCCGCACTCGGCCTGATCAGCGTTCCCGCGATGGGCTTCCTGTCGTCCTGCGCGAGCGGCGACAGCGGCGGCGACAAGAAGGTCGAGAAGGGCAAGGTCTCCAAGACCAACCCCCTCGGCGTCAACGAGACGGCCCCGCTCGAGGTGGTCATCTTCGACGGCGGCTTCGGTCAGCAGTACGCGATCGACGCGGAGAAGAAGTACAGCGAGGCGTTCCCGAAGGCCCCGAAGGTCAAGCACGTCGCGACCCAGAAGATCCAGTCGCAGCTCCAGCCCCGCTTCAACGGCGGCACCCCGCCGGACCTGATCGACAACTCCGGTGCCGAGCAGATGGACATGGGTGTCCTGGTCGGCAAGAAGCAGCTGCTCGACCTGACGCCGCTGATGGACGCCCCGTCCATCGACGACCCGAACAAGAAGGTCCGCGACACGCTGCGCCCCGGTGTGCTGGAGATGGGCCAGTTCGACGGCGACCCCGTCTGGATCATGTACTACGCGTACACCGTGTACGGCGTCTGGTACTCGCAGACCGCGCTGGAGAAGCTGGACGCGGAGTACCCCGAGGACTGGGACGCCATGCTCGCGCTCTGCGCGAAGGCGAAGAAGCAGGGCATCGCGGGCTGGACGTACGCCGGCAAGTACCCGTACTACCTGCCGTTCTCGCTCTACCCGTTCATCGGCAAGATCGGTGGCCGGGAGGTTCTCGACAAGATCGACAACCTGGAGCCGAACGCGTGGAAGGACCCCGCCGTCAAGGCGGCCTTCGAGGCGTACTACGAGCTGTACAAGAAGGGCTACATCCTTCAGGGCACCCCCGGCCTGACCCACATCCAGTCGCAGACCGAGTGGACCAAGGGCAAGGCGCTCTTCCTCCCCAACGGTTCGTGGGTGGAGAACGAGGCGGCGCCGACCACGCCCAAGGACTTCAAGATGATGGTCTCGGCGCCGTCCAGCCTGGACTCGTCCGACAAGATGCCGTTCGGCACCATCTGGGCGTCCGGCGGCGAGCCCTTCATCGTCCCGGCCAACGCGAAGAACCCCGAGGGCGGCATGGAGCAGCTGCGCATCATGCTCTCCGAGGAGTCCTCGAAGAACTTCACCAAGCAGGTCAAGTCGCTCAGCGCGTTCAACGGCGGCACCGACGGCCTGACCCTGTCCACCGCCATGCAGTCCGGTGTCGACGCCCTGAAGAAGGCCGGCGACAACGTGGTGAACCCGCGCATGCAGGACTGGTACGTGAAGCTCCAGAAGGAGCAGATCGGCGTCGCCGGCATCGGCGAGATGATGGCCGGCCGTGCGACCCCGGCCGAGGCCATCAAGAAGATCCAGGCCTTCGCGGACGCGGCGGCCAAGGACCAGTCCATCAAGCACTACAAGCACCAGTGAGCAACCGTCACCAGCGGCGGCACCCGCGGAAAGATCGGGGTCGGTAAACGATGCAGCACGGCAAGTACCGTTTCATCGTGGGGTTCTTGACAGTCCCCTTGGCGTTGTACGCGGTCTTCGTCATCTGGCCGTTCATCCAGTCCATCTACTACTCGTTCACGGACTGGACCGGCCTGAGCCCGGACTTCAAGATGGTCGGGTTCGACAACTACACGAGGATGCTCAAGGACGACATCTTCTGGAAGTCCTTGCAGCACAGCGTGTTGCTCGTGCTGCTGCTGCCGCTGGTGACGCTCGGCCTGGCACTCTTCTTCGCCTTCATGCTCAATGTCGGAGGCCGGCGGCGGAAGAACGCCACGGTCTCCGGCGTGCGCGGGTCGGGTTTCTACAAGATCGCCTATTTCTTCCCGCAGGTGCTCTCGATCGTCATCGTGGCCCTGCTGTTCCAGTTCGCGTACAACCCGGCCGGCGGGGTGTTCAATTCGGCGCTCAAGGCGATCGGTCTGGGCTCCGTCCATCCGGACTGGCTGGGTGATCCGAACCTCGCGCTGATCTGTGTGATGACGGTGCTGATCTGGTCGACGGTCGGATTCTTCGTCGTCCTCTTCTCCGCCGGAATGGCGTCCATCCCGAAGGATTTCTACGAGGCGGCGCTGCTCGACGGGGCGAACCGTTTCACCACCTTCTTCAAGATCACCCTTCCGCTGCTCTGGGACACGGTGCAGTCGGGCTGGGTCTACATGGGCATCCTGGCGCTCGGCGTGGAAGCCTTCACCGCCGTACAGGTCATGACCGTGGGCCCTGGCGGCCCCGACTACTCGACCACGGTCCTGCCGCTGTACGTGTACCAGACGGCCTTCCGCGACGGACAGGCCGGCTACGCGACGACGATCGGTGTCGGACTGCTCGTCGTCACCATGGCCTTCGCCGCCATCGTGATGCGGCTGGGCCGGCGCGAGCGGCTGGAGTTCTGATGCCGCGACCGACAGGAGACGGTGCCCGGATATCCGGCAGGCACCACAAGCACCACAGGTCGGCCTCCGTGTCCGGCTCGACAGTACGAGGTGAGTACGCGTGAAGACGACTGACACCCCTCCCGCGGCACCGGCCGCGGACCCGGCCCCGGAGGCCGCGCGGCCCGCCGCCGCGCCCAAGGAGAAGAGCAGCGAGGGCCACGTCCTCAACGTGTTCTCGCACGGTGTGCTGATCATCTGGGCGATCCTGGTGGTCCTGCCGCTGCTCTGGGCGGTGATGTCGTCCTTCAAGACGGACGACGCGATCCTGTCGACGCCGCTCTCGCTCCCCGACAAGCTGCACTTCGAGAACTGGTCGCGCGCCTGGAGCCAGGCGCACATGAGCGACTACTTCTTCAACACCATCGTGGTGGTCGGCTGCTCGCTCGTCGGCACCCTGCTGCTCGGCTCGATGGCGGCCTACGTACTGGCGCGGTTCGACTTCCCGGGCAACCGCTTCATCTACTTCCTGTTCATCGGCGGGATGAGCTTCCCGATCATCCTGGCGCTGGTCCCGCTCTTCTTCGTGATGAACAACATGGCCCTGCTGAACACCCGGCACGGGCTGATCATGGTGTACATCGCGTACTCGCTGCCGTTCACCGTCTTCTTCCTCACCTCCTTCTTCCGGACGCTGCCGACCTCGGTGGCGGAGGCGGCGATGCTCGACGGGGCCTCGCACACCCGGACGTTCTTCCAGGTGATGCTGCCGATGGCGAAGCCGGGTCTGATCAGCGTCGGTATCTTCAACTTCCTCGGCCAGTGGAACCAGTACATGCTGCCGACCGTGCTCAACACCGATCCGGATCACCGGGTGCTCTCCCAGGGCCTGGTGGAGCTCGCCAACAGCCAGGGCTACAAGGGTGACTGGTCCGGCCTCTTCGCCGGTCTGGTGATGGCGATGCTGCCGGTCCTCGGGGCCTACATCGTCTTCCAGCGCCAGGTGGTCGCCGGGCTCACCGCGGGCGCGGTGAAGTAGCCGCCCGCAGAGCCTCTCCCCGAACCGCCCGCCGGCCCGTGCCGGCGGGCGGTTCGCGTGCGTGAACGGCTGATACACGCCGCTCATCGGAGGCTTCGATTGCTCAAGGTCTTGACGGGGAGTGCCGCAAAACGGTCAGCTTGGGGTTCACATGTTGGAGAAAACGGTAGGAGTGAGAGAGTCGATGGAGACTCCGGGGTCGCAGACATCTCTGCATCGCGCCAACCTTGAGCGGGTCGTGCGCGCGGTACGTATGGCGGGCTCGCTCACTCAGGCGGAGATCGCACGGAGCACCGGCCTGTCAGCGGCCACCGTCTCCAATATCGTTCGTGAACTGAAGGAGAGCGGCACGGTCGAGGTCACTCCCACCTCGGCGGGCGGCCGCCGGGCCCGCAGCGTCTCGCTCAGCGGTGACGCGGGCATCGTGATAGGGGTCGATTTCGGCCACACCCATCTGCGGGTGGCGGTCGGCAACCTCGCCCACCAGGTCCTCGCCGAGGAGTCCGAGCCGCTGGACGTCGACGCCTCCTCGGCGGAGGGCTTCGGGCGGGCGGAGACACTGGTCCGGCGGCTGATCGAGGCGACCGGTGTCGGCCCGGACAAGGTGATCGGCGTGGGGCTCGGTGTTCCCGGCCCGATCGACGTGGAGTCCGGCACGCTGGGCTCCACGTCGATCCTGCCGGGCTGGACGGGCATCAACCCCAGCAAGGAGCTGTCCGGCCGGCTCGGTGTGCCGGTCTACGTCGACAACGACGCCAACCTCGGCGCGCTCGGCGAACTGGTCTGGGGGAGCGGCCGGGGGGTGAAGGACCTCGCCTACATCAAGGTGGCCAGCGGGGTCGGCGCCGGACTGGTCATCGACGGGCGGATCTACCGGGGCCCGGGCGGCACGGCCGGCGAGATCGGCCACATCACGCTCGACGAGTCCGGCCCGGTCTGCCGCTGCGGCAACCGCGGCTGCCTGGAGACCTTCACGGCCGCCCGCTACGTGCTGCCGCTCCTCCAGCCGAGCCACGGACCGGATCTGACGATGGAACGGGTGGTCCAGCTGGCCCGCGAGGGCGATCCGGGATGCCGCCGGGTCATCGCCGACGTGGGACGGCACATCGGCAGCGGTGTCGCCAACCTCTGCAATCTGCTCAACCCCAGCCGGGTGGTGCTCGGCGGATCGCTCGCGGAGGCGGGCGAGTTGGTGCTCGGGCCGATCCGCGACTCGGTCTCCCGCTACGCCATTCCGAGCGCCGCCCGGCAGCTCTCGGTACTCCCCGGAGCGCTGGGCGGGCGGGCCGAAGTGCTGGGCGCCCTGGCCCTGGTGCTCAGTGAGATGGGGGATTCGACCCTTTTGGAAAGCACCTTGCCGAAAGCCACTCCTGCCTTCACTTAGATAACGGATGGCACCGTTGTCATCTCGTTAAGGATTTACTCCTTGACGCTGCCGTCGTAGCCGAGTTGACTGCCAGCCACCTCGGCCGCGACGTCGCGGCCTCGTCAGGGAGGCAACCCGTAATGAACGCAACGACGCGACGCATTGTCATAGGAACGGCCGCGGTCTCCATGGCCCTCTCCCTCGCCGCCTGTGGCAAGGCCGGTGACGACAAGGACTCCGGCGGCGGCGACGGCAAGACGATCGGCCTGCTGCTGCCGGAGAACAAGACCACGCGTTACGAGACGTTCGACCGCCCGATCATCGAGGCGAAGGTCGAGGCGCTCTGCGGCGACTGCAAGGTCAAGTACAACAACGCCGCCGGTGACAGCGAGACCCAGAAGAAGCAGTTCGACGCGCTGGTCACGCAGGGTGTGAAGGTCATCATCCTGGACACCGTCGACTACAAGGCCGCCAAGTCCTGGGTCCAGCAGGCCGCGAAGAAGGACGTCAAGGTCGTCGCGTACGACCGTCTCGCCGAGGGCCCGATCTCCGCCTACGTGTCGTACGACAACGAGAAGATCGGCCAGCTCCAGGGCGAGGCGCTGGTCAAGGCGCTGGGCGCCAAGGCCAAGGAGAGCAACGTTGTCATGATCAACGGCTCGCCGACCGACCCCAACGCCCCCTTCTTCAAGAAGGGTGCGCACAGCGTCCTCGACCAGCAGGTCAAGAAGGTCGTGTACGAGCAGGACATCCCGGACTGGTCGCCGGACGAGGCCAACAAGAAGATGGGCGCCGCCATCGACTCGCTGGGCAAGACGGGCTTCCAGGGCGTCTACTCCGCCAACGACGGCATGGCGGGCGGCATCATCACGGCCCTGAAGAAGCAGGACATCAAGGTCCCGGTCGGCGGCCAGGACTCCGAACTCGCCGGTATCCAGCGCATCCTGACGGGCGAACAGGCCTTCTCGATCTACAAGCAGATCAAGCCGGAGGCCGAGACCACCGCCGAGATCGCCGTCCGCCTGCTCAAGGGCGACAAGATCGACGACCTGGCCCCGGTCAAGGTCGACAGCCTCTCCGGCGAGTTCAAGGCCACCCCGTCGAAGCTGTACGACGCCTCGATCGTGACCAAGGAGAACGTCGCCTCCACCATCGTCGCCGACAAGGTCTACACGGTCGAGCAGATCTGCGCCGCCCAGTACAAGGCGGCCTGCGCCGCCGCAGGGATCAAGTAGCCACCACCGCACGGGAGTTCCGCGTCCGCGACCGGACGGCGGGCCCCCGGAGCTCCCCGGTCCGGTCCGGCACCCGCCCCGTCCATGCCCCGCAGCAGGGGGCGGGCGCCGGACTGTTTCGCCGGCCCGGGCACCGACCTCCCCCCGGTGCTCGGCACCACCCCCCACCGCCGGTCAGGCGGCGAAGGAGATGATTCACGTGTCCGCTACGCCCGTGCTGGCGTTGCGCGGGATCTCCAAGCGGTTCGGCGCCGTCCAGGCGCTCACCGATGTGGACCTGGAGATCCACTCCGGCGAGGTGGTCGCCCTGGTCGGCGACAACGGCGCCGGCAAGTCGACCCTCGTCAAGACCATCTCGGGCGTCCACCCGATCGACGAAGGCGCCATCGAGTGGGAGGGCGCGACGGTCCGGATCAACCGGCCCAACGACGCCCAGGACCTCGGCGTCGCCACCGTCTACCAGGACCTGGCGCTCTGCGACAACCTCGACGTGGTCGCCAACCTCTTCCTCGGCAGCGAACTGCGCCGGGCGTCCGTCCTCGACGAGATCGCCATGGAGAAGCGCGCCAAGGAGCTGCTGGACACCCTGTCCATCCGGATCCCCAGCGTCCGCATCCCGGTCGCCTCGCTCTCCGGCGGGCAGCGCCAGGTGGTGGCCATCGCCCGCGCGCTGATCGGCGACCCCAAGATCGTCATCCTGGACGAGCCGACCGCCGCCCTGGGCGTCGAGCAGACCGCGCAGGTCCTCGACCTGGTCGAACGGCTGCGCGAGCGCGGCCACGGCGTCATCCTGATCAGCCACAACATGGCCGACGTACGCGCCGTCGCCGACCGGGTGGCGGTGCTGCGGCTGGGCCGCAACAACGGGGTCTTCGACGTGGCCACCACCTCCCACGAGCAGATCATCTCCGCGATCACCGGTGCCACGGACAACGCCGTCACGCGCCGCCAGGCCCGCACAGCGACGAAGGAGGACGCCAAGTGAGCGACCTCGCCAAGACCCCCGAGCCCACAGAGGCACCCGAGGCCACCGGGACCGCCGAGGCACCCGGGACCTCCGAGGCACCCGGGACCTCCGAGGGAGCCGCCGCCGGAGGAGCCGCCGTCGAAGCGGCCCCCGGGGCGGCCGCCCCCGCCGTCGACCCGCGCCTGCTCGTGCGCGAGGAGGGCTTCAAGGGCTACTGGTCGGAGTTCACCCGCAAGGTGCGCGGCGGTGAGCTCGGCTCGCTCCCGGTCCTGGTCGGACTGATCGTCATCGCGGTCGTCTTCCAGATCCAGAACGAGAACTTCCTCTCCGCCAGCTCCATCGCCAACATCGCCGTCTACAGCTCCGGCCTCGGCATCATGGCGGTCGGCATCGTCTTCGTCCTGCTGCTCGGCGAGATCGACCTGTCGGTCGGCTCGGTCGCCGGGGTCGGCGCGGCCACCTGGGCCGTGCTCAACGTCAACCACGGCTGGCCCGAATGGGCCGCGGTGCTGGTGGCGGTGGGCGGCGGGCTGGTGCTCGGCGCGCTGCACGGCTTCTTCTTCGCCAAGATCGGGGTGCCCGCCTTCGTCGTCACCCTGGCCGGCTTCCTCGGCTGGAGCGGCCTCCAGGAGTGGATGATGGGCGGTGAGGGCTCGATCAACACTCCGTCCGGCAGCTTCGTGGAGAACCTCACCAACTACTTCTTCGAGGACAAGGCGGTCGGCTACGGGCTCGCCCTGGTCGCCGTCCTCGCGTACGCGGCCTCGCTCCTCATGGACCGCGGCCGCCGCCGGGCCGCCGCCCTGCCCGCCCGCCCGGTCAGCGAGGTCCTGCTCCGTACCGGCGTCGTCGCCGTGCTGTGCTTCGCCGCCGCGTTCGTGCTGAACGAGCCCTCCGGCGCCCGCGGCCTGCCGCTGGCCCTGGTGCTCTTCCTCGCGGTGCTGGTCGTCGCGGACTTCGTCGCCCGGCGCACCAGCTTCGGCCGCCAGGTCTTCGCGGTGGGCGGCAACCCGGAGGCCGCGCGCCGCGCCGGTATCAGCGTCGACCGCATCCGGATCACCGTCTTCGCGCTCTCCGGCATGCTCGGCGCCTTCGGCGGTCTCTTCATCGCCAGCCTCTCCGGCGGCGCCACCAAGAGCGTCGGCGGCGGCAACACCCTGATGCTGGTCATCGCGGCGGCCGTGATCGGCGGCACCAGCCTCTTCGGCGGCCGGGGCAAGGTCTGGTCCGCGCTGCTCGGCATGGTCGTGATCCAGTCGATCCAGCAGGGCCTGAACATGATCGGGATGGCCAACGCCATCCAGTACATGATCACCGGCGCGGTGCTGCTGGCCGCCGTGGTCATCGACTCGGTCTCCCGCCGCACGCAGAAGACCGCGGGCCGCGCGTAGCCCGTATGCGCCGCCGCGTCCGTACCCCCGGGTGCCCCCGGAGTGCGGACGCGGCCGTATTTTCCGGACCATATGTACGGAGTACGTACCGAACGGACCGCCCGATGACCCCCGGCGCGACCGGAACATTAGACTCATCGGACCGGCATGCTCGACCAGCTCAAGACGCAAGGAGGCACGGGTGGCCCTGCTGACCCGCATCGGTGGACCGCGTGACCTGGACCGGCTCACGCCCGAGCAGCTGGAGCAGCTCGCCGAGGAGATCCGGACCTTCCTCGTCGACGCGGTGTCCAAGACCGGCGGCCACCTCGGCCCCAACCTGGGCGTCGTCGAGCTGACCATCGCCCTGCACCGGGTCTTCGACTCGCCGAGGGACAAGGTGCTGTTCGACACCGGGCACCAGAGCTATGTGCACAAGCTCCTCACCGGCCGCCAGGACTTCTCGAAGCTCAAGAGCAAGGGCGGCCTCTCCGGCTACCCCTCCCGTGCCGAGTCCGAGCACGACGTGATCGAGAACTCGCACGCCTCGACCGTCCTCGGCTGGGCCGACGGCCTCGCCAAGGCCAACGAGGTGCTCCACAAGGACGACCACGTCGTCGCGGTCATCGGTGACGGCGCGCTCACCGGCGGTATGGCCTGGGAGGCGCTGAACAACATCGCCGCCGCCAAGGACCGCCCGCTGGTCATCGTCGTCAACGACAACGAGCGCTCCTACGCGCCGACCATCGGCGGTCTCGCCAACCACCTCGCCACCCTGCGCACCACCGACGGCTACGAGCGCTTCCTGGCCCGGGGCAAGGACATCCTGGAGCGCACCCCCGTCGTCGGCCGGCCGCTGTACGAGACGCTGCACGGCGCGAAGAAGGGCCTCAAGGACTTCATCGCCCCGCAGGGCATGTTCGAGGACCTCGGCCTGAAGTACGTCGGCCCGATCGACGGCCACGACATCGAGGCCCTGGAGTCCGCGCTCCAGCGGGCCAAGCGCTTCGGCGGCCCGGTCATCGTGCACTGCATCACCGAGAAGGGCCGCGGCTACACCCCGGCCCTCCAGGACGAGGCGGACCGCTTCCACGCGGTCGGCAAGATCCACCCGGACACCGGGCTGCCCATCGCCTCCTCCGGCCTCGACTGGACCTCCGTCTTCGGCGAGGAGATGGTCAAGCTCGGCCGCGAGCGCGAGGACATCGTCGCGATCACCGCGGCCATGCTCCAGCCGGTCGGGCTGACCAGGTTCGAGAAGGAGTTCCCGGACCGGATCTACGACGTCGGCATCGCCGAGCAGCACGGCGCGGTCTCCGCGGCCGGCCTCGCCACCGGCGGTCTGCACCCGGTCTTCGCGGTGTACGCCACCTTCCTCAACCGCGCCTTCGACCAGGTCCTGATGGATGTCGCCCTGCACAAGTGCGGTGTGACCTTCGTCCTGGACCGGGCCGGGATCACCGGCACCGACGGCGCCTCGCACAACGGCATGTGGGACATGTCGATCCTGCAGTGCGTGCCCTCCCTCCGGATCGCCGCCCCGCGCGACGCCGACCAGGTCCGTGCCCAGCTCCGCGAGGCCGTCGAGGTCGACGACGCGCCGACCGTGGTCCGCTTCTCCAAGGGCGCGGTCGGCCCGGCGGTCAAGGCCGTCGGCCGGGTCGGCGGGATGGACGTGCTCCGCGAGCCCGGCGCCACCCGGCCGGACGTACTGCTGGTCTCGGTCGGCGCGCTCGCCCCGATGTGCCTGGAGATCGCCGACCTGCTGGAGGCCCAGGGCATCTCGACGACCGTCGTCGACCCGCGCTGGGTCAAGCCGGTCGACGAGGCGATGGCCCCGCTCGCCGAGCGGCACCGGGTCGTCGTCACCGTCGAGGACAACAGCCGGGCCGGCGGTGTCGGCTCCGCCGTCTCCCAGGCCCTGCGCGACGCCGGGGTCGACGTACCGCTGCGCGACTTCGGCATCCCGCCGCGCTTCCTCGACCACGCCTCCCGCAAGGAGGTCATGGCCGAGATCGGGCTGACCGCACCGGACATCGCCCGCCAGGTCACCGGCCTGGTCGCCAAGTTGGACGGCCGTTTCGGGAGCGGAACCGAGGCCGGTGCGGTGATCGAGCCCGCCCGCGACTGACGCCGCCGCGGCCCCGAGCGGGCCGTACCGCCGACGCACGGCCGATGGGCCGGTCGGGTCACCCTGTACGGGTGGTCCGACCGGCCCATTCGTGTGAAATCGCCCGATTTGTCACCCTGGTTCGTCGTGCCGGGCCCGAATCATGGCGTACACGACGAATGCGCGGAGGTACGCAGGTGACTGCCCAGCAGGACACACCACCCAGCGGTGACGGACTGTTCCGGACCAAGACGGTCGAGGAGTCCATCCGCGACACCGAGGAGCCGGAGCGCGCGCTACGGAAGTCCCTCTCCGCCCTGGACCTCACGGTCTTCGGCGTGGGCGTCATCATCGGCACCGGCATCTTCGTCCTCACCGGCAAGGTGGCCAGGGAGACGGCGGGGCCCGCCACCGCGCTCGCCTTCGTCGTCGCCGGCATCGTCTGCGCGCTGGCCGCGCTCTGCTACGCCGAGTTCGCCTCGACCGTCCCGGTCGCCGGTTCGGCGTACACCTTCGCGTACGCCTCGCTGGGCGAGCTGGTCGCCTGGATCATCGGCTGGGACCTGGTGCTGGAGTTCGCGCTGGGCACGGCGGTGGTGGCGGTCGGCTGGTCCGGGTACGTCCGCTCGCTGCTGGAGAACTTCGGCTGGCACATCCCCGACGTGCTCTCCGGAACGGACGCGGCAAAAGGTTTCGGCTTCGACATCCTGGCGTTCTTCCTGGTGCTCGTGCTGACCGTGGTGCTGGTGCTCGGGATGAAGCTCTCGGCCCGGGTCACGACCGTGGTCGTCGCCATCAAGGTCGCGGTGGTCCTGGTCGTGATCATCGCCGGGAGCTTCTTCGTGAAGGCGGCCAACTACTCGCCGTTCATCCCCGAGGCGCAGCCGCAGACCGGCGGCTCCGGCCTGACCGAACCACTGGTCCAGCTGATGTTCGGCTACGCGCCGACCAACTTCGGCGTCATGGGCATCTTCACAGCCGCCTCCATCGTCTTCTTCGCCTTCATCGGCTTCGACGTGGTGGCCACCGCCGCCGAGGAGACCAAGCTCCCCCAGCGCGACATGCCGCGCGGCATCCTCGCCTCGCTCTTCGTCTGCACCGTGCTCTACGTGGCCGTCTCGCTGGTGGTGACCGGGATGGAGCACTACTCCGACCTGTCGGTGGAGGCCCCGCTCGCCGACGCCTTCAAGGCCGTCGGCCACCCCGTCTACGCCGGACTGATCAGCTTCGGGGCCGCGATTGGCCTCACCACCGTCTGCCTCATCCTGCTGCTGGGACAGACCCGGGTCTTCTTCGCGATGAGCCGCGACGGGCTGCTCCCCAGGTTCTTCTCCAAGACCCACCCGAAGTTCGGCACCCCGTACCGCCCGACCATCCTGCTCGGCGTGGTCATCGCCGTCGTCGCCGGGTTCACCAGCATCAACGAGCTGGCGGCGCTGGTGAACATCGGTACGCTCTTCGCCTTCGTCGTGGTCGCCCTCGGGGTGCTGGTGCTGCGCCGCACCCGCCCCGACCTGCACCGTGCGTTCCGTACCCCGTGGGTGCCGTTCGTCCCCGTCGCGTCGGTGGCCGCCTCGGTGTGGCTGATGCTCAACCTCCCGGCGGAGACCTGGCTGCGGTTCGGTATCTGGATGGCCATCGGCGTGGTCATCTACTTCACCTACGGGCGTTCGCACAGCCGGCTGCACGGGCGGCGGACCGGCGGGTGACGGCGGCCGGTCCGGCCCCGGGCGGAGGGGGCGCCCCGGGCCGGGGTCATAGGATGCCCATATGACTTGGTTGATCACGGGTGGCGCGGGTTTCATCGGAGCGCATGTCGTACGGGCGATGCTCGACGCGGGCGAGCGGGTGGTCGTGTACGACGACCTGTCGACCGGTGACCCGGCCCGGATCCCCGACGGGGTGCCCTTCGTCAAGGGCTCCACGCTCGACCGGGAGGCGCTGGACGGGGCGATCGCCGGGCACGGCGTCGACGGCGTCGTCCATCTGGCGGCCAAGAAGCAGGTGGCCGAGTCCGTGGCCCGTCCGCTGCACTACTACCGGGAGAACGTGTACGGGCTCCAGACCCTGCTGGAGGCCGTCACCTCGGCGGGCGCCCGCCGCTTCCTGTTCTCCTCGTCGGCCGCCGTCTACGGTCTGCCGGACGTGGACCTGGTCACCGAGGCCACGCCCTGCGCCCCCATGAACCCCTACGGCGAGACGAAGCTGGCGGGGGAGTGGATGGTCCGCGCGGCGGGCGCGGCGCACGGCATGGCGACGGCCTCGCTCCGTTACTTCAACGTGGCGGGCGCGGCCTCGGCGGACCTCGCCGACACGGGGGTCCACAACCTGGTCCCGATGGTCTTCGAGCGGCTCACGGCGGGCGAGGCCCCGCTGATCTTCGGCGACGACTACGCCACCCCGGACGGCACCTGTATCCGTGACTTCATCCATGTCGCCGACCTCGCCTCGGCGCATGTCGCCGTGGCCGGGGCGCTCGCGGCCCGTGGCGGCGGCACCGACCTCACGGTCAACATCGGCCGGGGCGAGGGCGTCTCGGTGCGGGAGATGATCGCCCTGATCGGCGAGGTCACCGGCTACGGACCGGCGGCCGAGCCGGCGGTGCGGCCCCGCCGCCCCGGCGACCCCGCCCGGGTGGTGGCCGCCTCCGAGCTGATGCGCTCCGAGCTGGAGTGGACCGCGCGGCACGGGGTGCGCGCGATGGTCGAGTCGGCCTGGGAGGGCTGGTGCCTGTACCACCCCGAGGCGCGGCGCTGACGCGCTCCGGCATACGGCGATGCCCCGGGACCACGCGGTCCCGGGGCATCGCCGTACAGCTGGTCCGGCCCGGTCAGCCGCCGGTCGCCGGCGACTTCTTCGCGGACTCGGGGATGGTGGAGTCCTCGCGGATCGCCTTCCAGAGCGTGCCGGCCTGGGGCTGGGCCGCCACGACCCGGTTCGGGTCCACCTTGTCGTACGCGACCGGCAGCATGATGGTCTCCATCGAGCCCGGGTCGACGCCGTTCATCGACCGGGCGAACTCCGCCAGGGAGGTCAGCGAGGCCAGCCCGGAGTCGGTGGTCAGCGACTTGGTCGCTGAGTTGGCCACCTTGTAGGACTTCGCCGGACTGCCCAGCAGGTCCTGCGACTTGACCTCGCTCAGCAGGGCCAGCAGGAACTGCTGCTGGAGGCCGATGCGGCCGAGGTCGCTGCCGTCACCGATGCCGTGCCGGGTCCGGACGTAGGCGAGGGACTGGGTGCCGTCGAGCCGGTGCGTTCCGGCGGTCAGGTCGAGCCCGGAGGACTTGTCGTGGATGGGCTTCTCGACGTCGACGGTGACTCCGCCGATGGCGTCGACGAGATCCTTGAACCCGGCGAAGTTGATCTCCAGGTAGTGGTCGATGCGCACCCCGGACATCTTCTCGACGGTCTTGACCACACAGGCCGGGCCGACCTGGGAGTACACCGAGTTGAACATCACACGGTTCGCCGTCGGCACCGCCGTGCCGTCGGCCTTGGTGCACTCGGGCCGGGTCACCAGCGTGTCGCGCGGTATGGAGACCGCGACGGCCCTGCTCCGGCCCTCGGGTATGTGCACCACCATCGCGGTGTCGGAGCGCGCGCCGCTGACGGCGCCGCCACCGCCCAGCTCCTTGTTCTCGGCGCCGTCCCGTGAGTCGGAGCCGAGAACGAGCAGGTTCTGCCCGCTGGTCGGGAGCTTCTCGGGGCGGTCCTCGCCGAGCGCCTTGTCGATGTCGACGCCGGTGATGTTCCCGTCGAGCCTGCTGTACAGCCAGTACGTGGTGGCGCCGCCGGCCACCACGAGCACCAGCAGCGTGACGAGCACGGCGCGCCTGATGCGCTGACCGCGGGTACGGACCTTGCGGCCCCTGGGCCTGCGGCGGGAGGACAGATCGGATTCGTCAGACATACATGCAGCTCGTCATCGTCTGGGCCCCTGGGCCGATGGGGGACCACTGAGGCGAGGCGGGACCTCCCGTCGCGGCCCGGCCGCGAGGAACCGGGGAACGGAAGGGGGGATCGTACGAAGCACCCGCCCGCGGCTCATGGGGCGCGCGCTGGGCAGGGTCACGGCGGGCGTCGCCGACCGCGCAGGCGCCGACGGATCGGACGCTGGAGCACTATAGGCAGATTTTCCGAGCGGGCGGGAGGGCGCCCGCCCTCCGGGAGGCCGCGAGGGACCCGGCCCCGCGACGGCGGGGTGGGAAGCGTCACACCCCTCGTGCCCGCCGGGGACGCGCCCCGAAGCCCGGTCGGAGGCTGAGCATATGATGTGTCGGCCACGTACGGGCGGGTTGAAGAACCGGTGAAGCGGAGAAGGTGTTGCGGGCCATGCGGAGAAGAGCGTCGGACTCCGCGAGCGGCCCCCGCCCGCTCGACCCGTCGTCCGGCCACCGCCGGGCCCTCGGGGCGCCGCGCGGCCGCTGGATGCCGCTCGGCAAGGACGGCAGGCTCACGCTCTACGCCCGCACCGAGGGCGGTCTGCTGCGCTGGACGCAGCGGAACCCGGGCGGGGACCGGTGGGACGGGCCGGAGTTCGTGCCGGTCGCGGGGCTGACGGATGTGACCGTCGTTCAGGGCGCCGACTCCTATGTGCACTTTCTCGGCCGGCGCGAGCGCGCCGGTGCCGACGGCCCGAAGGTGGACTTCGTCCACGCCGTCCAGTACCAGACCGGCCGTCCCGTCACTGCGTGGCGCTCCCTGGGCAACTTCCACCGCGACCGGGAGGAGGGCCGGAGGGCCGGTGCGCCGGCCGGGGCCGTCGACGCGAAGGGAACGCTCTTCGTCTTCGCGCGCAACGCGGGGCGCGGACTGCAGATGCGCCGCGAGGGGAAGACCGGGAAGTGGGGGGCCTGGCAGGACCTCAAGGGGGTCGGGCTCGCCGCGGAGATGGTGGCCTCGGCGACGTCGGGCGGGCTCGTGGAGGTCTTCGCGCCCAGCGACAGCGGGGTGCAGCAGTGGCGTCAGGAGGCCCCGGACGGCCCGCTGACGGCCGCCCGGCCCGCGCAGTTCTACGCGTTGGCGGGTTCCGCGACCGCGCTGGAGACGGCGCCCGACCGCCTCACCTACTACTGGACCGACGCGAACACGGCCGGGGTCGTCGCCCACCGGGCGGGCGCCTGGCCGCTGGCGGCGGGCGGGCAGCCGGGGGACGGTGCCGTCGTGGCGCTGCGCACCCCGCTCGACGGCTACGACTGCACGGTTCTCGCGCAGCGCGGGGCGGGCGGCACCCTGCTGATCGGGGTCTGCGGCACCGAGGCGGAGCAGAGCGGTGTCTGGTGGTCGGACACCACCAAGGAGTGCTCCGGCGATCCCGCCCTCGCGCTCGACGGGCACGGCCGGGTCGTCGTGGCCGTGTGCGAACCGGACGGGGGAGTCTCCCTCGCCCGGCAGGAGGACGGGCCGGGGCTCACGCTCCCGCCGCACTGGCACCGGATCTGATCCGACACCCTCCCCGCCGGGCCCCGGGAGCGCCGGACGACACCTGGCGGCATCCGGCGACACCTGTCCGCCGCACCGTGTCCATGTGGCGTTCCCGTGGAGTCGTAAAAGGTTGTACAAGTTTCCCGGTGGGATTCCTCACGCCCTTTTGTCGTACATGTCCGCTTTTTTGGTTGGACATTGATCGCTTCCTTATGTGAAGGTTCTGTGACTTGCTCGCGGGTGAGCAGGGTTGATCGTCCAGTGGGGCGGTCGGCATGGTGAACAACAGCTTTCGGTCTCATTCCGTTCGTCGTCCGGGCACGAGGTGGTGTCCGGCCGCGGCAGGCGCTGGGCCGCAGTGGCGTGGATGGTGGATGCCTCGTGGCCGGTTCCGGCAATCCGGAGGCGGGATCGTTGGTCTCGACCTACCGGTCCGTCGTGCCCGTGGGGGCGCGCAGGGGCATCGTCCGCAAAGTGCCAGCCCCGCTGCGCTCCGCCGTCAAGTCCTCGTTCACCTCCGTCGACGCCGTCCGGTCGGCGACGGTCGTCTGGGCGATGGGCGGCCGGCGCAGGACACCCCGGCACAGCGCGGCCTACGCGCAGCGGGTGGTGCGCCTCGGGGGACGGCACATGCGCGCCCTCCTCGTGGAGGGCGCCACGGCATGGGCGGCCCGGGCGCGCAATCTGCACATCCTCACCTCCGTGCTGGAGGCCGAGGGCATCGAGTACTTCTGCATCCGCGGCACCGCGAAGGACGTCCCGACGGTCGCGGTGCCCGTCGCGCTCCGAGGAACGGTCGAGGAACTGCTCCGGCTCGCCTTCGAGGAAGCCCCGGGCTACATCGGCACGGCCACCGCGTCGGAGTCGGGCGTACGCCCCGGCGACGACGTCAGGTCCTGGCGGCAGCTGCGCAAGCACGACGCCCTCCGGGTCGCCTGGTACGTCACCGACCCCACGCAGCACCTCGTCTTCGGCATCGACCAGGGCTGCGACCTGGAGTTCTGGACGGAACGCGACGGCCACTACGAGGCCCCCCGCCCCAACCGCGTGGTCGACCAGGTCCCGGCGGACACCCCGAGGCCGGCCGCACCGCAGGCGCTGTTCGCCCTGGTGCCCGGCGCCTACACCACCGGGGTCACGCGCACCCTGCCGGAGTTCACCCAGCCCCTGCCGGACGACCACCTCTTCCCCATCGACGTCGTCTACACCTGGGTCGACGACTCCGACCCGGTGTGGGCCGCGGAACGGGACTCCGCCCGCTCGGGACGCCCCGGCGCCCCCGTCCCGGCCCTGCACGACCAGGCCGCCAACGACGCCCGGTTCACCAGCCGCGACGAACTGCGCTACTCGCTGCGGTCGCTGCACCAGTACGCGCCCTGGGTGCGCAACGTCTACCTGGTCACCGCAGGTCAGGTGCCCGCCTGGCTCGACACCGACGTACCGGGCCTGGAGGTCGTCGACCACCGGGAGATCTTCTCCGACCCCGCCGCGCTGCCGACCTTCAACTCGCACGCCATCGAGAGCCAGCTGCACCGGATCGACGGGCTGTCCGAGCACTTCCTGTACCTCAACGACGACGTGTTCCTCGGCCGGCCGCTCACCCCCGGACACTTCTTCCACGCCAACGGACTCAGCAAGTTCTTCCAGTCCAAGGCGCTCGTGCCGACCGGCTCCGCGGGCCCCGGCGACCTGCCGGTGAACGCCGCGGGCAAGAACAGCAGGGACCTCATCGAGCGGTCCTTCGGCACCCGGATCGCGCAGAAGATGAAGCACACCCCGCACGCCCTGCGCCGCAGCGTCCTCTCCGACATCGAGCGGGTCTACGGCGAGGAGCACCGCCGCACCCAGCACTCCCGCTTCCGCTCGCCCCAGGACGTCCCGATCACCTCGTCCCTGCACCACTACTACGGCTTCCACACCGGCCGGGCGACCGTCGGCAACCTGCGCTACGTCTACGTCGACCTCGCCGCCGACCAGGCACCCCGCCGGCTCAACTCGCTGCTCGCCCGACGCGACTTCGACACCTTCTGCCTCAACGACACCGTCGTCCACCCCGACCCCGAGGCCCAGGACCGCATGGTCCGCTCGTTCCTCGCGCACTACTTCCCCGTACCCAGCCGGTACGAGCTGCCCGCCGGGACCACCGCACCCACCCGGCTCACCGACCGCCGCGTCCTCCGGCCGAGCCTGGACGCGGGCCCCTCCCACCACGGCCTCGCCGACGGAGCCGCCCGATGAAGCGCCGACGACCTCTTCGCGCCCTGCGCCGCCGGACGGGCCGGCAGATCACCCGCGTCCGGTCGGTGCTGCTGCGCCGGGTCTTCCTGCCGCGACGCGAGGGCCGGGCGGCCGTGCTCCGCTATGCCGCCGTGCTCGACGGACAGACCGTCAACCTGCACGCCGGGCTGCCGCGCCGGGTGCGCCCGGACGAGGGCGCCCGGATCGAACTGAGGCGCCGGGGCCGCAAGTTCACCACCGACGCCCGGGTCTACACCGACCACGACGGAGGCGTCGCCATGGACGCCGCGGTCCTGCTCGGACAGGACGTGAACGGCCTGCCCCTGACCCCCGGCCGCTGGAAGATCCGGCTCCGCCTCTCCCAGGGGCTGCGCCGCACGCTGCCCCTGCTCCTCGTCGACCTCCCCGTGCCGTACGGCGGCCCGACCCGGCCCATGGAGGCGTCCGCGGCGACCGGGGCCCGCTACCGGCTCGGCCGGAGCGTCACCGGGAACGCCCGGGTGACGTTCAGCCCCTCCCAGCCCTCGGCGGAGGTGGTGCGCGTCCAGGTGAGCCACAGCCACGTCGAGGTCGCCTTCCGCGTGGTCGGAGGGGAGCCCGAAGCCCCCTGGGCCGAGTTCGTCGCCTCCGGGCGCCGGCTGGAGGCCGATGTCGACCGGTCCCCGGAAGGGCTGTGGCAGGTGACCGCACCGCTGCACCTCATGGCGCCCCGCCGTGACCGCGCCGAGCAGTGGGACCTGGTCCTGTGCTCGGACAACCTGCGCGACATGCGCCTGGGACGGCGTCTGCACGACGTACGCAACCCCGGACGGGTCTTCGCCTACCGGCAGACCGCGGTCACACCGGCCGGCCGGCCCCCCATGCTCGTACTGCCCCGCTACACACCCGCGGGTAACTTCCGCATCCAGTGCAGCCCGATGACGGAAGCCGCGTAACCGCACCCCATGAAGATCACCTTTCTCCTGCTCACCGCGGACGCCGTCGGCGGCACCGAACGGGCCGTCTTCAACCAGGCGGCCGAACTCGCCGGCAACCACGACGTCCGGGTCCTGAGCATCCTCAGGACCCGGCCGGAGCTGTTCTTCCCGATCGACGAGCGCGTCCGCGTCGACTACCTCATCGACCGGACCGGACCCACCCCCGTCCCGGTCCGCCCCACCGGCCTGGCCGACGAGGCGTGGGCGCAGGTGGCCGACCGGCCGAGCACCCTGGTGGACCCCACCTGGGAAGCGGCCTTCAACCGGCTGACCGACCTGGAACTGGAGTACGCGCTCCAGCACACCGACACCGATCTCCTCATCACCACCACACCGGCGCTCATGGCGCTCGCGGTGCAGCTCGCGCCCCCGCACGTGATGACGCTCCACCAGGAGCACCGGGTCTCCGAACTGCGCGGCCCCAGCGCCGAACCGCTGCTGCGCTACGCCTCCCGCCTGGACGCCCTCGCCGTACTCAGCAACCGCACCCGCGACTGGTTCGCCGAGACCCTCGGCCACAGCGCACCGCGCATCGACGTCGTCCCCAACGCCCTGCCGCGCGGCTTCCGGCCACGCTCCACCCTGGAGACCCGGACCGTCGTCATCGCGGGCCGGCTGGTCGGCGAGAAGCAGATCGACCACGCCATCACCATCTGGCACACCGTGGCCCGCCACCACCCCACCTGGACCCTGCGCATCTTCGGCGACGGCCCGCTCAGCGGCGCCCTGCGGCGCCAGATCGACGTGCTCGGCCTGCACGACAGCGTCCAGCTCAACGGCAACTCCCCGCACCTGGCCGAGGAATGGGCCAAGGCCAGCATCGCCCTGATGACCTCCCGCAACGAGGCGTTCCCCCTGGTGCTGACCGAGGCCCAGGCCGCCGGCGTCCCCGTCGTCTCCTACGACTGCCCCAACGGCCCCCGCGAGGTCGTCCTCGACGGACGGACCGGCATCCTCGTCCCGGCCAACGACACCGACGCCGCCGCCGGGGCGCTCATCCGGCTCATCGAGGACGCCCCGCTGCGGCACGGCATGGGGCACGCGGCCGCCGAATCCGTCGCCCGGCTGGCCCCGCCCGTGGTGACCGCGATGTGGGAGGACATCTTCGCCGCACTGGAGAGCGAACGGTCCTCCGGACAGCGCGAGGCCCGCAAGGCGGAGCGGCAGGCCCTGCACGCCCTGATGAGCGGCCAGGAGGGAATCCTCCGCCCGGCCGCCCCGGCCCCCGCCACCACGGTCGACACCAAGGAGCAGCGCGCCCTGGAGGACCGGCTGCTCCGGTCCGACCGCGGCCTCGTGCGCGACGGCGGACAGCTGTGCCGTCGGATGACCGCCGAATCGCCCTGGGACGTCGTCCAGCACAACCTGGCGCTGGTCGCCACGGCCCTGGAACAGGCCCGGATCCCGTACTTCGTCACCCGGGACACCAACGTCCGGCACGCCGTCGCCGTCCACACCTCCAACCGGGAGCTCGTCCTCAAGGCGCTCACCGCGACCCACGGCGGCAGCGCCGTCTACGTGGCGCTGCTCAACGAACGCCAGAGCCCGACCGCCACGGTCCTCGCCGCCTTCGCCGAACGCCACGCCCAGACCGCCTGCCCGGCCGTCCGCGTCTACCAGAACACCGTCAGCCCCGCCCGCACCCTCCGCCTCGCCGGGGTCTACGGCTGCACGATCAACTTCTGGGAGGAGGACCCCGAGGACCCGCAGATGATGGTCTCCCCGGTCCGCACCGTGGTCGGCGACAAGGTGCCCACCCGGACCATGCACCAGACCCGGACCGTGCTCGGCGGGCGTACCTACCCCACCATCGAGCCGTACGCCCGCACCGTCCACGGGGACGTCGACTTCCCCGTCGACGCCGTGTACACCTGGGTCAACGGCGGAGACGTCGCCTGGCTGGAGCGGAAGAACGCGGTGATGCGCGCCCTCGGCATGGAGACCGAGGACTCCGCCAGCAGCGCCGCCCGCTTCCGCGACCGCGACGAACTGCGCTACTCGCTGCGCTCCATCGACATGTACGCCCCGTGGATCCGCACCATCCACCTGGTCACCGATCAGCAGGTCCCGGAATGGCTCGACCCGGACCACCCGAGGGTCCGGGTCGTCGACCACCGGGAGATCTTCGCCGACCCGTCGGTGCTCCCCACGTACAACTCGCACGCCATCGAGAGCCAGCTGCACCGCATCGACGGGCTGTCCGAGCACTTCCTCTACTTCAACGACGACGTGTTCATCGGCCGGGTGCTCCAGCCGGGCATGTTCTTCCACAGCAACGGCGTCGCCAAGCACTTCATGTCCCCGACGACCGTGCCCATGGGGCCGACCGAGGGCACCGACGAGTTCAACATGAGCGCCGCCAAGAACAACCGCGCCCTGATAGCCGACACCTTCGGGCAGTTCCTCGCGCACTCCTTCCTGCACGCGCCGCATCCGCTGCGCCGCAGCGTCCTCGCCGACATCGAGCGCTCCTACCCGCAGGCCGTCGCGGCGACCGCCGCCGGCCGGTTCCGCAGCCACTCCGACCTGGCGATCGCCTCCTCGCTGCACCACTACTTCGGCTTCCACACCCAGCGTTCGGCCCCGGGCAGCATCAACTGCGGCTTCGTCAACGTGGGGCTGAGCGAGCACAAGCAGCGGCTCTCCCGCCTCCAGCTCAACCGCCCGCACGACGTCTTCTGCCTGAACGACTACCACGACGGCGATGTCACCGAGGACGAGCAGGACGCGGTCCTGGCGGCGTTCCTTCCCTCGTACTTCCCGGTGGCCAGCCAGTTCGAGGCCGGCTCCCCGCGCAACCAGCGCTTCCACGCCGGACAACTGCCGCAGTGGCCGCTGTGAGCGCGCCCCACGCCGCCCGCCGTCCGCCCGCCGCGCCCGATCGGAGCACCGACCGACCATGACCCAGCCCCCCGAGGCGAGCTCCACCTCCCTGTTCCAGGTGTTCGCCCACGCCGACGACGACCTCTACTTCGTCAACCCCGACCTGTACCGGGTGCTGACCGCGGGCCACCGCGTCACCAGCGTCTACCTCACGGCCGGTGAGGCCGACGGGCGCAACGTGGACACCCGCGACCCGCTGCGCGACCAGGCCCCGGTCGACTTCGCCGGTTACATGGAGGCCCGCCAGAACGGCCTGTGCGCCGCCTACGCCACCATGGTCCTCGGCGACCGGGAGGCCCCCTGGGCCCGGGAGCCGGTCGAGCTCGTTCCGGGCGTGGCCGCGGAGCGGTTCTACCTGGAGCGGGCGCCGCACGTGCAGCTCTTCTTCCTGGGGCTGCGGATGGCGGACACCGCGCACGGCTTCCCCGCGGACCGGCCGCAGGCCCGGCTGACCAGCCTGTGGGACGGGCGCGCCGCCCGCCAGCCCACCCTCCTCGCCGCCGGATCCGCGCTGCACCAGCCGCAGGACCTCGGCCGCGAGGACGTCGTCGCCGCGCTCGCCCAGCTGCTCTCCTACGCCCGGCCCACGCTGCTGTGGACCATGGACCCGGACCCGCTGCACGAGTCGTACGACGAGGGCCGCGGCATCACCTCCAGCGACCACGCCGACCACACCGCCACCGCCCAGTTCGCCCGCGAGGCGCTCCGCCGCCACCTGCGCGCCGGCGGACACCCGCCGCTGACCGAGCACTTCACCGGCTACGGCAACAAGAGCTGGCCGAGCAACCTGAGCGAACGCTCCCACGCGCTCAAGAAGTCCCTGATCGACGTGTACGCGGGCGCCGACGGCCACCCCTGCGCGCACCGCCACTGCGGCGACCTCCAGCTCGGTGACGGGGCGGACATCCGCCGCTACGGCTGGAGCACCCGCAGCCGCTACCCCCAGGGCACCCAGTGGCTGCACCGGCAGAGCGACGGCCGGCTCGCCGCGTACACCGTCCTCGGCGACCAGGCCGCCGTGTGGACGGAGACCGAGGCGGGCGGCGGACACTTCGAGGGACCGCTGCTGCTGCCGGGCGGTGACCTCCTGCCGTGCCTCGCCGTCGCCCCCGACCGCACCGGGGGAGTCCACCTCGTCGGACTGCGGCGCGTCCAGGGCCCCGAGGGCCGGGCCGATGTCGACGTGGTCCGCATGTGGCGCCAGGGACACACCGGTTCCGTGCTGCCCTGGGAGTCCCTCGGCAACCCCGACGAGGCGACCGGGGACTGGCGCCGGTGCCGCGAGGCCGGGGTCCCCGCCGCCGTGGTCGACCCGGCCGGCCACCTCCATGTCTTCGTACGGAACTTCGCGGTGGGCGTCAGCATGCGCCGCGAGACGCCGGAGGGGCTCACCGCCTGGGAGGTGCTCGGCGGGCGCTGGATGCAGGACTCCCTGACCGCGGTGGCACGCTCCACCGGCCGCATCGACATGTACGCCACCAACCGCACCGGCGGGGTGCGATGGCGTCAGGAGGTCGTGTACGGACCGTTCAAGCTGGAGGACCAGCTGGTCACCGGGGTGCCGGAGAGCTGGCGCCCGGCCTCCGGCCTCACCCCCGTACAGGTCGGCCGCAACCGCGTCGCGCTGTTCTACCGGGAGGAGGACTCCGGAGCGGTGATGCGCCACCAGCAGCGCCCCAACGGGACGTGGGAGCAGCGGGTGGACCGGCTCAGCGACGACGGCGGCACCGGGGCGGTCGCCGCCGCCCGGCTGCTCGCCCCGGAGCGGGACCTCCTGGTCGTCGCCCGCCGGGACGAGCGGAACAGGCCCGCGGTGACCGTGCTCCCCACGGACGGGCGGACCACCGCGCCGCCCGAGTGGGAACGCCACGAGATCGTCATGACCGGGGCACCGGCGGTCGCCGCCGACGCGCACGGCCGGGCGGTCGTCGCCGTGTTCGGCACGGACGGACGGCTGCACTGGACGAGGCAGGACACGTCCCGGCCGGACCCCGGGTTCGGCCCCTGGCACGCCTCCTGACCCCGGCCCGGACCACCCGACCACGGACACGAGAAGAAGAGACCATGCGAAAGATCTGCGTCATCGGCAACTCGGTGGCCGCCTCCCGCACCGAGGAGGAGTCCCCGCTCGCGGGCTGGGGCCAGTACCTCGGGGAGTTCCTGGGCCCCGACTGCGACCTCCGCAACTACGCGCGCGACGCCATGACGCTGCGGGACTACGCCACGGGCCGGTTCGCCGCGCTGCTCACCCTCGTCGGCCCCGGTGACCTCGTCCTCATCGCCTTCGGCCACGTCGAGCAGCGGATCAACCAGCTCAACCGGTACCACGGCCCGCGGGAGTACAAGGAGTACCTGCGGCTGTACGTCGAGGCGCTGAGGGCCGAGGGAGCCGTCCCGGTCCTGGTGACCCCGGCGGCCCGCTGCGTCTTCGACGCCCAGGGCGCCGTGGTGGACAGCCACGACGGATACGCCCGGCTGACGCTGGAGGCCGCGGCGGAGACCGGCTGCCCGGTCGTCGACATGAACGCCGCCACCACCCGCCTCCTCGCCGAACTGGGCCCCACGCGGGCCCGGGGCCTGTTCCGGTGGCTGGACCCGGGGGAGCACCCGGCGCACCCGAAGGGCATCATCGACGCCTCGCACTTCAATCACGAGGGGGCCCGGGAGGCGGCACGTCTGGTGGCGGGCGGCCTGGCCGCCGTGCCGGGGCTGCCGCCCGGCCTGGTGGACGTCCAGAGCCTGGCGCCCGGACAACTGCCGCCCGTACAGCCCGAGTTCACCGTGCAGCAGCCGCAGCTCGCGCTGACCTCCCCGCCCGCGACACCCGCCGCCCCGGCCGTGACGTCACCGTCCTTCGGGGAACCGGTCGGTGCCGCGCGCAAGCTGACCGGCACGGCTCCCCAGGGCGCCGACTACGTACTCCTCTTCGAGGAGGGGGAGTACCTCGGCGGCACCCGCACCGACGCGGACGGGGCGTGGCAGTGGCGGCGCGCCGTGCGATGGCCCGCCGGGCGGCACAAGGTGACCGCGGTCGCCCTCGTCGGCGCGGGGGTGTCCACCGCGGCGGAGACCGAGTTCGAGGTCGTCGACCGGCTGGCGGCGCCCGAGGTGATCGGCCCGCGCAAGGGCGCCTGGAGCGGTCCCCGCCCCCGGTTCTCGGGCACGGCCGCGCGCGGCACCGAGAAGGTCATGGTGCTGGAGCAGGGGCGGCTGATCGCCGAGGCCCCGGTCCGGGACGACGGCAGCTGGCGGGTCACCCACCCCCACGACTGGCGGCCGGGCACCTACGAGGTGGAGTTCGTCGCCGTGTTCAGCGCCATCCACTCGCCCCCGGCGCGGCTGGAGCTGAAGGTGCACGGCATCCCCGAGGACAGCTGGCTGCACACCTCGATGTCCGCGCGCGCCTCCTGCGGCCCGGACTGCGAGCACTATCCGGCACTCCCCGCCTGGTGAGACGGCCCCCGGACAGCGGAACGGGCCGCACGGAAGGGTCTCCGTGCGGCCCGCCGTCGCGTCGGCGAAGGGTGGTTACGCGGGAACGCTGGCCACGCCCTGCGCGAGGAACTTCTTCCCGTTCACCCGCTCCGAGACGCCCTCACGGTCCAGGTACGGCGTGATGCCGCCCAGGTGGAAGGGCCAGCCGGCGCCGGTGATCAGGCAGAGGTCGATGTCCTGGGCCTCGGCGACGACGCCCTCGTCCAGCATCAGACCGATCTCCTGCGCCACCGCGTCCAGCACCCGGTCGCGCACCTGCTCCTCGGACAGGACGACGTCGCCCTGCTCGAGGAGGGCGGCGACCTCCGGGTCCAGCTCCGGCTTCCCGGAGTCGTAGACGTAGAAGCCGCGCTTGCCGGCCTTGACGACGGCCGCGAGGTTCTCCGAGACGGTGAACCGGTCCGGGAAGGCGCGGTTCAGGGTCTCCGAGACATGCAGGCCGATGGCCGGGCCGACCAGCTCCAGCAGCACCAGCGGCGACATCGGCAGACCCAGCGGTTCGACCGCCCGCTCGGCGACGGCGACCGGGGTGCCCTCGTCGATGACGTTCTGGATCTCGCCCATGAAGCGGGTGAGGATGCGGTTGACGACGAACGCCGGGGCGTCCTTCACCAGCACCGCGGTCTTCTTCAGCTTCCGCGCCACACCGAAGGCCGTGGCCAGCGAGGCGTCGTCGGTCCGCTCGCCGCGGACGATCTCCAGCAGCGGCAGGATCGCGACCGGGTTGAAGAAGTGGAAGCCGACGACCCGCTCGGGGTGCTTCAGCTTCGACGCCATCTCGGTGACCGAGAGCGAGGAGGTGTTGGTGGCGAGGATCGCGTGCGCCGGGGCGACCGCCTCGACCTCCGCGAACACCTGCTGCTTGACGCCGATCTCCTCGAAGACGGCCTCGATGATGAAGTCCGCGTCGGCGAAACCGTCCGCCTTGTCCAGCACACCCGTGACCAGGGCCTTCAGCCGGTTGGCCTTGTCCTGGTTGATCCGGCCCTTGCCGAGCAGCTTCTCGATCTCGGCGTGGACGTAGCCCACGCCCTTGTCGACCCGCTCCTGGTCGATGTCGGTCAGCACGACCGGCACCTCCAGGCGGCGCAGGAAGAGCAGCGCCAGCTGCGAGGCCATCAGACCGGCACCGACGACACCGACCTTGGTGACCGGGCGGGCCAGGTTCTTGTCCGGGGCACCGGCCGGGCGCTTGGCACGCTTCTGGACCAGGTTGAAGGAGTAGATCCCCGAGCGCAGCTCGCCGCCCATGATCAGGTCCGCGAGGGCCCGGTCCTCGGCGTCGAAGCCGGCGCCCAGGTCGCCGTCCTTGGCCGCCTCGATGATCTCCAGCGCGCGGTACGCGGCCGGGGCCGCACCGTGCACCTTGGAGTCGGCGATGGCCCGGCCGCGCGCGACGGCCTGGTCCCAGGCCTCGCCGCGGTCGATCTCCGGACGCTCCACGGTGACCGTGCCGTTCAGCACGTCCGCCGTCCAGACCAGCGAGCGCTCCAGGAAGTCCGCGCCCTCGAAGAGCGCGTCGGCGATGCCGAGCTCGAAGACCTGCTTGCCCTTGAGTTGACGGTTCTGGTTCAGCGAGTTCTCGATGATGACCGAGACCGCGCGGTCGGCGCCGATCAGGTTGGGAAGCAGCGCGCAGCCGCCCCAGCCCGGGACCAGACCGAGGAAGACCTCGGGCAGCGAGAAGGCGGGCAGCGCCTTGGAGACGGTCCGGTACGAGCAGTGCAGCCCGACCTCGACACCGCCGCCCATCGCCGCGCCGTTGTAGTACGCGAACGTGGGGACCGCGAGACCGGAGAGCCGGCGGAACACGTCGTGGCCGCCCTTGCCGATGGCCAGCGCGTCGTCGTGGTTCTTCAGCAGCTCGACGCCCTTGAGGTCGGCGCCGACCGCGAAGATGAACGGCTTGCCGGTGATGCCGACACCGGTGACGGCGCCCTCGGCGGCCTCCTTCTCGACCTGGTCGATCGCGGCGTTCAGGTTCGCCAGCGACTGCGGTCCGAAGGTGGTCGGCTTGGTGTGGTCCAGGCCGTTGTCCAGCGTGATGAGGGCGAAGCGGCCCGCACCGGCCGGGAGGTCCAGGTGGCGTACGTGCGCCTGGGTGACGACCTCGTCGGGGAACAGCTCGGCCGCACCCTTCAGAAGCTCAGCGGTGGAGCTCACTTGTTGCCTCCGTTGAAGTTCGGGTTCTCCCAGACGACCGTGGCGCCCATGCCGAAGCCGACGCACATGGTGGTGATGCCGTAGCGGACCTCGGGCTGCTCCTCGAACTGCCGGGCCAGCTGCGTCATCAGACGCACGCCCGAGGAGGCCAGCGGGTGACCGTAGGCGATGGCGCCGCCGTACTGGTTGACCCGCGGGTCGTCGTCGGCGATGCCGTAGTGGTCGAGGAAGGCGATCACCTGGACGGCGAAGGCCTCGTTGATCTCGAACAGGCCGATGTCGTCGATCGTCAGACCGGCCTGGGCCAGGGCCTTCTCGGTCGCGGGGATCGGGCCGTAGCCCATGACCTCCGGCTCGACGCCGGCGAATGCGTAGCTGACCAGACGCATCTTGACCGGGAGGCCCAGCTCGCGGGCGACGTCCTCGGCGGCGAGCAGCGAGGCGGTGGCGCCGTCGTTGAGCCCGGCGGCGTTACCGGCGGTGACCCGGCCGTGCGGACGGAACGGGGTCTTCAGACCGGCGAGCGACTCCAGGGTCGTCCCCGGGCGCATCGGCTCGTCGGCGGTGACCAGGCCCCAGCCGGTCTCCCCGGCCTCGGCGTTGGTGCGACGGACCGAGATCGGCACCAGGTCCTGCTGGATCTTGCCGTCGGCGTACGCCTTGGCGGCCTTCTCCTGCGAGCGCACCGCGTACTCGTCGGCGCGGGCCTTGGTGATCTGCGGGTAGCGGTCGTGCAGGTTCTCCGCGGTCATCCCCATGAAGAGGGCGGACTCGTCGACCAGCTTCTCCGAGACGAAGCGCGGGTTCGGGTCCACGCCCTCGCCCATCGGGTGGCGGCCCATGTGCTCGACACCGCCGGCGACGACGACGTCGTACGCGCCGAAGGCGATCGAACCGGCCGTCGTGGTGACGGCGGTCAGGGCGCCCGCGCACATGCGGTCGATCGAGTAGCCGGGCACGGACTGCGGCAGACCCGCCAGGATGCCCGCCGTGCGGCCCAGGGTCAGGCCCTGGTCACCGATCTGGGTGGTCGCGGCGATGGCGACCTCGTCGATCCGCGCGGGGTCCAGGTCCGGGTTGCGGCGCAGCAGCTCCCGGATGGCCTTCACGACGAGATCGTCGGCGCGGGTCTCGTGGTAGATGCCCTTCGGGCCCGCTTTGCCGAACGGGGTACGGACGCCGTCGACGAAGACGACGTCCCGGATGGTACGAGGCACGGTGGCTCTCCTCCAGGGTGCGGGATGGCACTGCTGCGCGGCACGCCCGGAAGCGTGCTGCTCCCCACATGCTACTTGCGGGTAACCAGACTGCCCACCCCCTGCGCCGGGAGCGGCGAAGGTCACACGTTCCCGGCCCCGGTCCTGGCCCGGGGAACGCCGAACGCCGGACGGACCGGAATCGGTCCGTCCGGCGTTCGGGCGCGTACGGCTCGGGAACCTGGCGCGATTACGCCCCCCCCCGGTGCGACCGGCTCAGGCGGTCGACGACAGCGCGCGCAGCAGCAGCGGGGCCACCTGCTCGATCTGCCAGTGGCGCGCCCCGTACCCGGCGAGCGCGGTCTCCACGGCGTCCGGCGTCGGGTGCTTGGGCGGCTCCCAGCAGAGCCGGCGCACCGTGTCCGGGGTGATCAGGTTCTCCTGCGGCATGTGCAGTCGCTCGGCGAGCTCCGACACCGCGGTGCGGGCGGCCGAGAGCCGGGCCGCCGCCGCGGGGTCCTTCTCCGCCCAGGCGCGGGGCGGCGGCGGACCGGTGAGTGCCTGGCCGGGCTGCGGCAGCTCGGCCTCCGGCAGCGCCTTGGCCCGGTCGACGGCCGCCTGCCACTGCTCCAGCTGGCGCCGCCCCATGCGGTGGCCGAAGCCGGGGAGCGCGGTCAGGGCCTGGACGTTCGGCGGGAGCGCGAGCGCCGCTTCGACGATCGCGGCGTCGCCCAGCACCTTGCCCGGGGAGACGTCGCGGCGCCGGGCGACCTGGTCGCGCGCGGTCCACAGCTCCCGGACCGCCGCCATCTGGCGGCGGCGGCGGACCTTGTGCATGCCGGAGGTGCGGCGCCAGGGGTCCTTGCGCGGGGGAGCGGGCGGGGCGGCGGCGATCGCGTCGAACTCCTCGCGCGCCCACTCCAGCTTGCCCTGCCGGTCGAGCTCGTCCTCCAGGGCGTCGCGCAGGTCGATCAGCAGCTCGACGTCGAGCGCCGCGTAGCGCAGCCAGGGGTCGGGCAGCGGACGGGTGGACCAGTCGACGGCGGAGTGCCCCTTCTCCAGGGAGAAACCGAGCACGTTCTCCACCATGGCGCCGAGGCCGACGCGCGGGAAGCCGGCCAGTCGGCCGGCCAGCTCGGTGTCGAAGAGCCCGGTGGGGGTCATCCCTATCTCGCGCAGACAGGGCAGGTCCTGGGTGGCGGCGTGCAGGATCCACTCGCTGCCGGTCAGGGCCTCGCCGAGCCCGGACAGGTCGGGGCAGCCGACCGGGTCGATCAGCGCGCTGCCCGCGCCCTCGCGGCGCAGCTGCACCAGGTAGGCGCGCTGGCCGTAGCGGTAACCCGAGGCCCGTTCGGCGTCGACGGCCACCGGCCCGGACCCGGCGGCGAAGGCGGCGACCACCCGGGCCAGCGCGTCCTCGGACGCCACCACCGGGGGAATGCCCTCGCGAGGTTCGAGCAAGGGGATCGGCGCCGGGGCGACGTCGTCCGGGGGAGCGCCCCCGGTGGTTCGCAGTGAACTGTCTGCTGCGGTCTCTTGGGCGTCGGTCACGTGTCAAGGGTATCTGTGTATGTACGGCGCCCGTCGACGGAACGTTCCGCCGACGGGCACCGATGAGCACAAACCAGCCGGGCCGTGCCCGTGCGGGCGGCCGGGTACGGGTGTCAGTGGATGATCCCGGTACGCAGCGCGACGGCGACCATGCCCGCGCGGTCCCCGGTGCCGAGCTTGCGGGCGATCCGGGCGAGGTGGCTCTTGACGGTCAGTGCGGACAGGCCCATCGAGACGCCGATGGCCTTGTTGGACTGGCCCTCGGCGACCAGCCGGAGGACCTCGACCTCGCGGCCGGACAGTTCGCGGTAGCCGCCGGGGTGGCCGGGGGCGCCCGGCGGGCGTCGGTGCATACGGGCGGCGTTGGCGCCGATGGGCGCGACGCCGGGGCGGGCGGGGTGGCCGATATTGGTTCGTGTTCCTGTGACGACGTAGCCCTTCACACCGCCCGCGAGGGCGTTGCGGACGGCGCCGATGTCGTCGGCGGCGGACAGGGCGAGGCCGTTCGGCCAGCCGGCCGCCCGGGTCTCGGACAGCAGGGTCAGCCCGGAACCGTCGGGCAGGTGGACGTCGGCTACGCAGATGTCGCGCGGGTTGCCGACGCGGGGGCGGGCCTCCGCGATGGACGACGCCTCGATGACGTCACGTACTCCGAGTGCCCACAGATGGCGGGTGACGGTGGAACGGACGCGCGGGTCGGCCACGACGACCATGGCCGTCGGCTTGTTCGGGCGGTAGGCGACCAGGCTTGCGGGCTGCTCTAGGAGAACGGACACCAGGCCTCCTGGGGAGTGGCGGGACGGGCCGGCTCGGTGGTGGGCCGGGGCGAACCGTGCTTGAAGGGTCATTGACCTCTTCGGCAGCAGGACCCTGCTCCTTTAGGGGATGATCGCGATTTGATGCGTAACAATTCGGGCAAATCGGGCGCACGATCGATTGTACGAAAAAAGTGCCGGTGACTGGGCGACATGGGTGACGCGCAGTGACCGGCACGGCCCGTTTTCGGCCATTCGGAAGATTGTGCGGTTCGGAGGGGTGCGGGCCGCTCAGGAGACCTGGGGGCCGCGCCGCTGGGGGAGCGTCACCACCGCCGCGTCCACCGGCCCCGAGGGCGGCAGGCCGGCGATCTGGCAGAGCAGATCGCCCCAGGCCATCAGGTGCGCGGCGGCGTCCGGGACCCCGCCCCGGCCCTCCCGCGGCGTCCAGGACGCCCGGATCTCGATCTGGGTCGCCGGGCGCCGCGCCCCCAGCGCGCCGAAGTAGTGCGAACCCGCCCGGGTCACCGTCCCCCCGGCCTCCCCGTACGACAGGCCGCGCGCCTCCAGCGCACCGGTCAGCCAGGACCAGCACACCTCGGGCAGCAGCGGATCGGCGGCCATCTCCGGCTCCAGCTCGGCCCGCACCAGCGTGACCAGCCGGAAGGCGCCCTGCCAGGCGTCCTGCCCGGCCGGGTCGTGGAGCAGCACCAGACGGCCGTCGGCCAGATCGTCCTCGCCGTCGACGACCGCGGCCTCCAGCGCGTACGCGAACGGGGCCAGCCGCCGGGGCGGCCGGGTCGGTTCCACCTCCAGCTCGGGGCGGAGCCGCGCCGCGTGCAAGGCGTCCACCGCCGACCGGAACGCGGGCGGGACGAAACCGCCCTCCTCGCTGTCCTTGCCGTCAGCGTCGTCGGTTCGATCGGAGAAGTGTCCCTGCGCCGGAGCCATGCGGGGAAGAGTAGGCGGAAGAGGCGCTTCGCGCAGGGAGGGACACATACGCGTGCCCGGTCGCCGGTGCCGCCGTGCGAAGATTCCCGGTGTGAGTGCCAACGATCGCCCCATGGGCCAGCAGCCGAAGACCCCCGCCACCCATGAGTCGGCGTTCCTGAAGGCGTGCCGCCGCGAGCCGGTTCCGCACACGCCGGTCTGGTTCATGCGTCAGGCGGGCCGGTCGCTCCCGGAGTACCTGAAGGTCCGCGAGGGCATCCCGATGCTCGACTCCTGCACGATGCCGGAGCTGGTCGCCGAGATCACGATGCAGCCCGTCCGCCGCCACAAGGTCGACGCCGCGATCTACTACAGCGACATCGTCGTACCGCTGAAGGCCATCGGCATCGACCTCGACATCAAGCCCGGCGTCGGCCCGGTCATCGCCGACCCGATCCGCACCCGGGCCGACCTGGCCCGGCTGCGCGACCTGACGCCCGAGGACGTCTCGTACGTCACCGAGGCCGTCGGCCTGCTCACCGCCGAGCTGGGCGCCACGCCCCTCATCGGCTTCGCCGGGGCGCCCTTCACCCTGGCCAGCTACCTCGTTGAGGGCGGCCCGTCCCGCAACCACGAGCACACCAAGGCCCTGATGTACGGCGACCCGGAGCTCTGGGCCGACCTGCTGGACCGGCTCGCCGAGATCACCGGTGCCTTCCTCAAGGTGCAGATCGAGGCGGGCGCCTCGGCCGTCCAGCTCTTCGACTCCTGGGTGGGCGCGCTGTCCCCCGCCGACTACCGGCGCTCGGTGCTCCCCGCCTCCGCGAAGGTCTTCGACGCGGTCGCCGGGTACGGCGTCCCCCGCATCCACTTCGGCGTCGGCACCGGCGAGCTCCTCGGCCTGCTCGGCGAGGCCGGTGCGGACGTCGTCGGCGTCGACTGGCGCGTTTCGCTGGACGAGGCCGCGCGCCGGGTCGGCCCCGGCAAGGCGCTCCAGGGCAACCTCGACCCCGCCGTGCTGTTCGCGCCGACCGAGGCCGTGGAGGCCAAGACCCGCGAGGTGCTGGACGCCGCCGCCGGTCTGGAGGGCCACATCTTCAACCTGGGCCACGGCGTGATGCCGTCGATGGACCCGGACGCGCTGACCCGGCTCGTCGACTTCGTCCACACCAGCACCGAGCGCTGACCCGCCGCCGGACGCGGGCGCCGCCGTTCAGGCGGTGCCCGCCCGGCGCACCGCCGTCACCGCCTTGCGGGCCGCCACCAGCACCGGGTCCCACACCGGGGAGAACGGCGGCGCGTACCCCAGGTCCAGGGCGGTCATCTGCTCCACCGTCATCCCCGCCGTGAGCGCCACGGCCGCGACGTCCACCCGCTTGGCAGCCCCGTCCCGGCCCACGATCTGCACCCCGAGCAGCCGCCCCGTGCGGTACTCCGCGAGCATCTTCACCGTCATCGGCCGCGCCCCCGGGTAGTAGCCCGCCCGGCCCGTCGACTCGATCGTCGCCGTCACGAACCGCAGCCCCACCGCGCGGGCGTCCTTCTCCCGCAGACCGGTGCGGGCGATCTCCAGATCGCACACCTTGCTCACCGCCGTCCCGACCACCCCAGGGAACGTCCCGTAGCCGCCCGCGACGTTGGACCCGATGACCTGGCCGTGCTTGTTGGCGTGGGTGCCCAGCGCGATGTGCCGGGTGCGGCCCGCCACCAGGTCGAGCACCTCGACGCAGTCGCCGCCCGCCCAGATGTCCTCCTGGCCGACGACCCGCATCGACAGGTCCGTCAGCAGCCCGCCGTGCGGGCCCAGCGGGAGGCCCGCCGCCCGCGCCAGCGCCGTCTCCGGCTCCACCCCGATGCCGAGCACCACCACGTCCGCCGGGTACTCCGTCCCGCCCGCCACGACCGCGCGGACCCGCCCGTCCGGGCCGGTGCGGATCGCGGTGACCCCGGCCCCGTTCACCGTGGTGATGCCGAGGCCGTCCATCGCCTCGTGCACCAGCCGCCCCATGTCCGGGTCGAGCGTCGCCATCGGCTGCTCGCCCCGGTTGAGCACGGTCACCGCGAAACCGTGGTTCAGCAGCGCCTCCGCCATCTCCACACCGATGTAGCCCGCCCCGACGACGACCGCCCGCCGGCTGCCCGGCGCCCGGTCCAGCGTCTCCAGCAGCGCCTGCCCGTCGTCCAGGGTCTGCACCCCGTGCACCCCCGGCGCGTCCATCCCGGGCAGCGCCGGGCGCACCGGACGGGCCCCGGTCGCGATCACCAGCCGGTCGTACCCCGTCCAGTACGCCTCGCCGCTGCCCCGGTCCACCGCCCGCACCCGCCGCCCGGCGACATCGACCTCGGTGACCTCGGTGCGCATCCGCAGATCGATGGAGCGGGCCCGGTGCTCCTCGGGGGTGCGCGCGATCAGCGCGTCCGGCCCCGCGACGTCGCCGCCCACCCAGTACGGGATGCCGCAGGCGGAGTACGAGGTGAAGCCGCCCCGCTCGAAAGCGACGATCTCCAGCTCCCCGGGCCCCTTCAGCCTGCGGGCCTGCGAGGCGGCGGACATGCCCGCCGCGTCGCCGCCGATGACCACCAGTCGCTCCGCCGCCATACCCGGTTCTCCCTCCGCCGTGACGCGGGCCGTGCCCGCGGGCCCACGCTACGACGTGGGGGACCCGGCCGGGCGCCGGGCCGCGTTTGAGAGAGTGGGGGCATGCAGCGTTCACCACACCGCGCGGACCCGGGCACCGGACACGTCGTCGTCATCGGCGGAGGCATCGCCGGTCTCGCCGCCGCCCACCGCCTCCTGGGGGCCGGACTGCGGGTCACCCTGCTGGAGGCCGCCGAGCGGCTCGGCGGGAAGCTGATGACCGGTGAGGTCGCCGGGGCCCGGGTCGACCTGGGCGCCGAGTCGATGCTCGCCCGCCGCCCCGAGGCGGTCGGCCTGGCCCGCGAGGTCGGGCTCGGCGACCGCCTCCAGCCGCCCGCCACGGCCACCGCCTCGGTCTGGACGCGCGAGGCCCTGCGCCCCATGCCCAAGGGCCACCTGATGGGCGTCCCCGGAGACCCGTCGGCGCTCGCCGGACTCCTCACGCCCGAGGGACTCGCCCGGATCGGCGGGGAGCGCGACCTCGCCCCGACCCCGGTCGGCGAGGACGTCGCGGTCGGCGCGTACGTCGCCGACCGGCTCGGTCGCGAGGTCGTCGACCGGCTCGTGGAACCGCTGCTCGGCGGGGTGTACGCGGGCGACGCGTACCGGATCTCGATGCGCGCCGCCGTACCGCAGCTCTTCGAGGTGGCCCGGGAGGGCGGCTCGCTGCTCGACGGCGTCCGCCGCGCCCAGGAACGCGCCGCCGCCCGGCAGCAGACCGGCCCGGTCTTCCAGGGCATCGAGGGCGGCATCGGCACCCTGCCCGGCGCGGTCGCCGACGCCGTCCGCGCGGCCGGCGGGGAGATCCTCACCCGCACCCGGGTCCTCGGCCTGACCCGCGGCACCGACGGCTGGGCCGTCCGCACCGAGGACCGCACGATCACCGCCGACGGCGTCGTCCTCGCCGCCCCCGCCTGGTCCGCCTCCACCCTGCTCGCCGCCGAGTCCCCGGCGGCCTCCGCCGAGCTGGCCGGGGTCGAGTACGCCTCGATGGCACTGGTCACCATGGCCTTCCGCCGCTCCGACGTCGCCGCCACCGAGGCCCTGGCGGGCCGCTCCGGCTTCCTCGTCCCCCCGGTCGACGGCCGCACGATCAAGGCCTCCACCTTCTCCACCCACAAGTGGAACTGGGTCGCCGACGCCGCCCCCGACCTCTTCGTCCTGCGCACCTCCGTCGGCCGGTACGGCGAGGAGGACCACCTCCACCGCGAGGACCACGAACTCGTCGACGTGTCGCTGCGCGACCTCGCCGAGGCCACCGGACTGGCCGCCAGGCCCGTGGACACCGAGGTCACCCGCTGGATCGGAGGACTGCCCCAGTACCCCGTGGGCCACCTCGCCCGGGTCGCCCGGATCCGCGAGCAGGTCGCCGAGCTGCCCGCCCTGCGGGTCTGCGGAGCCGTCTACGACGGGGTCGGCATCCCGGCCTGCGTCGCCAGCGCCCACCGGGCCGCCGACGAGATCGTCACCGAGCTGGCGGAAGGGACCGCGGAAGAGATCATCGCCACGCCGACCCCGGTTCAGGGCACAGGGAGCGAGGCGGGACAATAGCCCTATGAGTGCGACCGAGAAGATTGCCAACGCCGGCAAGAAGGCCAAGGACCTCAACGAGGTCATCCGCTACACGCTGTGGTCCGTCTTCAAGCTGCGCGACGCCCTGCCCGAGGACCGTGCCGGCTACGCCGACGAGGTCCAGGAGCTGTTCGACCAGCTCGCGGCCAAGGACGTCACCGTCCGCGGCACCTACGACCTCTCCGGCCTGCGCGCCGACGCCGACGTCATGATCTGGTGGCACGCCGAGACCGCCGACGAGCTCCAGGACGCGTACAACCTCTTCCGGCGCACCAAGCTGGGCCGGGCGCTGGAGCCGGTCTGGTCGAACATGGCGCTGCACCGCCCCGCCGAGTTCAACAAGTCGCACATCCCGGCGTTCCTCGCCGACGAGACGCCGCGCGACTACATCAGCGTCTACCCCTTCGTCCGCTCCTACGACTGGTACCTGCTGCCCGACGAGGACCGCCGCCGGATGCTCGCCGACCACGGCAAGATGGCCCGCGGCTACCCGGACGTCCGGGCCAACACCGTCGCCTCCTTCTCGCTCGGCGACTACGAGTGGGTCCTCGCCTTCGAGGCGGACGAGCTGCACCGGATCGTCGACCTGATGCGCCATCTGCGGGGCTCCGAGGCGCGGATGCACGTCCGCGAGGAGGTCCCGTTCTTCACCGGCCGCCGCAAGGCGGTCGCAGACCTGGTGGCCGGGCTCGCGTAGCGAGCGGGCACGACCACCCCAACCCGGAAGGTCAGAAGGCGGGCACCGGCGCTCCGGCGCCGCCCGTCGTTCCAGCGACACCGGGTTCGGCTCCGGGTGCGGCGCGCGGACAGCGCGCCGCACCGGCGTCCTTCCACCCCGTCCCGGCTACCGGGACACCCCGCCGCCGAGCGCGGCCCGCAGCGCCGGATCGTCCACGGCCCGCACGCCGTCCACCGCGAGCGCCGCCAGGACCCCGCCCCGTGCCGTTCCGTTCGCGGTCAGCAGCCGCCAACCGGCCGGTGAGGCCCACGAGTCGTACGGATGGATCTCCATCCGCGCTATGGCCAGGCACCCCACCGTCAGCACCAGCGGCAGCCCGAACCACACGAGCAGCGATACCACCGGCCCGCCCGGCCCGTGCTCCTGACCGGGCACCAGCACCGTCACCGCGCCCATCGCGGCCACCAGCAGCGCCGCCCCGCGCACCCCCCGCACCGCCGCGGCGACCTTCCCTCCGGCCCCTCCGGGCAGTGCCAGCCCCGAGGCGACCAGCCGGTCGGCCAGGGCGCGCACCGCCTCGGCGGCGGCCGCCGCGCTCCGCAGGGGCGGTATCGGCGACTGGCCCTGCGGCCCGATCGCCCGTATCACCGAGCGCTCCATCTCGTCCCGGCCCTCCGGGTCGACGACCGTCGCCCAGCCGGTGTGGGCCAGCAGCAGACGGCGCCGCAGATGCATCGCGACCAGGGTCAGCTCGACCACCCGGTGCGGGCCCCCGGCCAGGAACGCGGTCTCGTACAAGGACAGTTCACGGCCGGTGCCGGGGTCCGGGACGGTGTCGTCGGCCCCCTCGGACGTGCTCCACAGCAGTCCCGCGCGGGCCGATACCAGACAGAGCCGGACGCACGAGACGACCGCCGCGCCCCACGAGACCAGCAGGAAGACAACCCAGACCATGGGCGCTTTCTACGTGGTGGGGGCGCGGATGCCAAGCCCTTTTCCATGATGCGGACGAGCGGCACCGCCCGACCGGTCAGTCCCCGCCGCCTCCGCCGCAGCCGCCCCCGCAGCTCGATCCGCCGCCGCAGCCGGAACCGCTGTCCCCGCCGCTGTCCCCGCCGCCTCCGCCGCAGCCGGAGCCGCCGCCGTCCCCGCCCCCGTCGCCGGAGCTGCCGCAGCCGCCGCCGGAACCGGAGTCACCGGCGCACCACACGACGGGGGCGAGCAGCAGCGCGGAGGCGCCGGTCGCGACGGCCGCCGCGTGCGCCCGGCCCTGCGGGTCCGTCCGGGCCGCCGTGGTCAGCTGGGCCCGGAGCTCCGGGTCGGGCAGGGCCCGCGGCCCCTGCGCGGCGACCAGGAGGGCCGCGTCGGGGACGAGGGCGTGCGCGGTGCGGTACTCCCGGGCGGCCCGCCGCCCGGCCCGGGTGACGCGCCCCCGGGCGCGGGAGGCGCAGACGAAGCCGACGACGACGCCCACGAGCAGGGACGGGATCACCCGGACGGGGAACGGCACGACCCCGTCCGGGGCCAGCTCGTCGCTCAGGGCGTCCTGGGCGGTCAGTACGACGGTGAACGGCACGGCCAGCAGGCAGACCAGCCCCTGCGCGAGGCCCCAGCGGCGCCATCCCCGCCCCGTGCCGGGCACGACCAGCAGCCCCCGGGCCGCGAGCCCGTCGCCGATCTCCTGCACCGCCGGATGCCGCATCACCGCCGTACGCAGGCCGTGCAGCGACCCGTTGGGCGCCTGCGCCAGCTCCTGGAGGACCGCGCGCTCCACCAGGTCGTGGGCCTCGTTCCGCTGGACGGCGACGATCCCGGGGCCGCCGACGGCGAGCCGTCCGTCCGTCGCCATCGCGGTGAGCGCGGTGTCCACCACCCTGCCCGGACCGCCGCCGAGGAACGCCGCCTCGTAGCGGTCGTGCACGGGGCCGCCGGGGTGCGCGGCGCCGCGGCGGGCGCGGACCAGCCCGGTGACGAGCAGGACGGAGGAGAGCAGGACGGCGATCTGTATCGCCAGGGCCAGGGCGTTCACGCCGGTCACCTTCCGGTCAGGGCCGCGCGGGCCGCGCGGAGCAGCAGAGTGGTACGACGGGGCGGACGGGCACCCGCCCGGTCCTGCCACCAGTGGGTCAGCCGCCGCCGGGCCGCGGCATCGGCGGGGAGGTCCGCGAGCAGCAGGGACTCGGCGAAGTCCAGTGCGTCGCGGCGGTATCCGGCGGACATCGGGCGGGCCGCGGCGTACGCCAGGAAGGCGCTCCGGTAGCCGGTGCCCAGGATCTCCGGCAGTTCGGGCGCCACCTTGGCCACGACCCCGGCCCGCTTGGCGGCCAGGGCGCGGCCCTGGACCTCCAGCCGCTCCCGGTCGAAGCCCGCCGGGACGGGGCCGCCGGCGACCAGCGCGGAGAGCAGCCCGTGCTGGCCGGCGGCGAGCCGGTCACGGGCCGCGTTCTCCCCGGCGGTCCTCCCTGCGGGCTCGTCCGGGACGGCCCGTGCGGGCGTACGGGCCGCCGGGACGCGGCGCGGGGTGCCGGCCGCCCGGTCCAGGGTGGCCCGGATCAGGTCCAGTTCGCCCGCCAGCTCCCCGGCCGGGGGGAAGTCGTCGTCGCGCTCCAGCAGGACGCCCGGCGGGTCGACCCGGGAGCGCAGCTCGGCGAGTACGTCCAGGACCGGCGCGGTCACCGGGTGCGCGTGGGTGTCGTGCCAGACACCGTCCTTCTCGACACCGCCCGCCACATGGACGTACGCGATGGCCTCCACCGGCAGTTCGTCGAGCGCGGTGGCCGGGTCCTCGCCCCGGTTGACGCGGTTGGTGTGCAGATTGGCGACGTCGATCAGGAGCCGGACCCCGGTGCGCTCGACCAGCTCCGCGAGGAACCGGCCCTCGGTGAGCTCCTCGCCGGGCCAGGAGACCAGCGCCGCGATGTTCTCCAGGGCCAGCGGCACCGGCAGCGCGTCCTGCGCGATGCGCACGTTCTCGCACAGCACGTCCAGCGCGTCCCGGGTCCGGGGCACGGGCAGCAGATGGCCCGCCTCCAGCCCCGGCGCCCCGACGCGCGGCCCCCCGGCCCGTACGAAGGCGATGTGCTCGGTCACCAGCGGCGCGCCCAGCAGCTCGGCGCGGGCGGCGAGGTCGGCGAGGCGCCCCGGGTCGGGCCGCTCGGCCCCGCCGAGCCCGAGCGAGACCCCGTGCGGCACGACCGTGACCCCGCGCTCCCCGAGCCGTACCAGCGAATCCGGCAGATGGCCGGGGCAGAGGTTCTCCGCCACGACCTCCACCCAGTCGATCCCGGGCAGCGCCTCCACGGCGTCCGCGATCTCCGGCCGCCAGCCGATCCCGATCCCCAGCTTCATGCCCGCCCCCTGTCCGGCTCCGCCACCGTGCCCAGCATTTCGTACCGGGCTCATGGCCCCGCAGGGAGGTGGCGAATCCGAACAGAGGGACGTTCAGAGCTTCATCTGAGGTTCCGGTTTCCGGCCCGGACGGCGGCGGGCGCCGCACCGGAGGGGGATTCCGGTGCGACGCCCGCTTCTGTCCTGCATGTGCTACTTGAGGCTGTACGCCCGTTCGATGGTCTCGACCGTGCGGCTGCCCGCTCCGTCCCACAGCTCGGCCCGGACGGCCACGTACCCGTCCGTCGCGGCGAGCTTCGGGTGCCGGTAGGAGACCCGGAAGGAGTCCGCGTCCTTGCGCGTGACCGTGGCCGCCTTCCAGGTCCTGCCGCCGTCGTAGCTGACGGAGACCTTCGCCCCGGCCACCTTCGTCGAGCCCTTCCAGCCCGTGGCCCGGTAGCCGTCCAGGGTGAAGGAGTAGGCGGAGTTCGCCCGGACCCGGTTGAGCAGGTCGGCCGTCATGCCGTAGTGGGTGGTGATGACCGGCAGGGGCTCGCAGGCCGCGACCTGGCCGACGAAGTCCCCGCACGCCTCCTCGGAGAATCCGCTCGGGGTGTCCGCCGTGAACGAGTACTGGGCGCGCGCGGTCCCCGAGGTGCCGAACCGTCCCTCCTCGTCGTCGCCGTAGGCGAAGCCGATGTCCAGCCGGTAGTCGGCCCTGCCCTTGACGGTCCACTGGGTCGAATCCTCGACGCGCTGACCGTTCCGGTAGAACGCCAGGTCGGGAAGGGTGCTCCACTCCATGTAGTGCGCGGGATCGGAGTCGCCCGCGGCGCCCGGCGCCGGCAGGACACCGGCGTCGGTGCTGCAGAAGTTGCACGACAGCCAGCTGCCCAGCGGCGCCGCGTGGAGGGCGGGACCGAACCAGTCCTCCACGACGGAGGTTCCGGGCCTCGGGGTCTCGACCCTGCCGTGCATCGGGGCGCTGAACCGCTCCACGGCGACGTGCTGCTGGTACGTCAGCCCGCCCTTCGCGTAGACGAGGTCCTCGCGCCGCTGGCCCCGGTAGACGGTCTCCGGTGTCCGCACCGAGACGGTGTTCGTCGCCTTCGGGCCCCATACGTCCTGCAGGTACTCGGTGGGCTGCTCCTTCCCGTACCCGTGGAAGACGTTGGTGACGGAGGCGAAGTCGCCGCGCCGGGCCGTGGCGCGGAGGTCGGCGGGGATTCCGTCGTAGGTCCACTGCCCGGAGTAGGCGTAGGCCGACTCCTTCCGTCCGTGCAGGGTGACGGTGACGGCCTTCTTCCCGCCCGCCGCGACCCGGGCGGCCAGCTCCTTCCCGTCCCGCTGGGTGATTCCGGCGAACGGGATGTTCAGCCCGTCGCCGATCGCGGTGAAGACGCTGCGGTCGGTGACCCGGGCGACGAGCACCGCGGCGGCACCGGCCTCCTCCAGCTCACCCGCCAGCGGACCGGCGAGAACGGGGAAGTCGTTGTGCACGAGCACGGCCTTGCCGCGGATGTCCTTCCCGGCCAGCTCCTCGGCGCTGCCGCCGCCGACGTCGACGAGCGGGAGCTTCCTGGTGCCGTCGAAGCGGGCGAGGTTGCTGGGGGACCGCAGGGTCAGCGCGAAGCCCTTGGGGCCGGTCGCCTCGGCGGTGAACAGCGGCTGCCGTTCACGCTGGTAGAAGGTCGAGGACAGGGTGCCCGTACGGGGCTTCGCCGCGGGGATCGCGCCGAAGTGCCCGGTGGTGGGGGAGGCGTCGCCGGTCACGCTGACGCCGGAGGAGCGTCCGTCCGGGGCGGTGCGCCGCAACTGGTAGGTGAAGGTGGAGGCTTCGAGGGGCCGCCGCTCCCCGGTGACGTCCAGCCGGAAGTCCTCGGCCCGGGTGGCGTCGACGGTCGTGGTGACCGGTGCGTCGGCGACCGTCACCTCCGGGAGGCTGAACAGGTCGAGGGCGTCGGCGTATCCGCCCCGGTAGCCGAGGTCCCCGGTGGTGATCCCGCCGAAGACCGCGTACCGCCCGGTGGGGACGCGCAGCCGGAGGGTGGCGAGCTTGTTCACGGGGAACGTCTCGTAGTAGGCGCTGTCGAGTCCCATGACGATGACCAGGCCCCGGTCCGGGGTCTTGCCGTCACGGCCCTTGAGGCCGATGTTCATGCCGTAGCTCGGGGGCTCCTTGGCGAAGCCGAGGGCGGCGTGGGCGGTGGCCCCGTCCGCGGCGGTCGCGGTGATCTCGCCCGTGTACGAGCCGTCGTCGAGGAGGTTCGGGTCGAGGACGACGGGGACGTCGACGCTGCCGCCCGCGGGAACGGTCACCTCGTCCCGGCCGAAGGCCAGCGAGCCGTCGGCGGGGGAGCCCTGCGAGAGGTGGGCGGCGAGCTTCACCGTCTGGGCCGCGCCGGAGGGGTTGCTGACGGTGAGGGTGCGGGTGCGCTTCTCGTACGTGGCGTCCTTGCCCTCGTACCAGGTCATTCCGAAGTCCACCGGGCCGGAGAGGTCGAGCCGGGCGTCGAGGGAGGCGGCGACGTTCACCCGGCCGCTGCCCTGCTCGAAGACGGTGGCGTCGGCGGACCGGTCGGTGTGCGAGGTCAGCGCGGCCTTCAGCCGCTCGCCCGGCCAGTCCGGGTGCCGCTGCGCCAGGATGGCGGCGGCTCCCGAGACGTGCGGGGTGGCCATCGACGTACCGTTCGCCGCCGTGTAGTCGCCGTCGACGACACTGCCCATGGCGGTACCGGCCGCGCGGGCGGCGACGATGCCGACGCCGGGTGCCGTGACGTCGGGCTTGATGCCGTGGTCCCAGGTGCGCGGGCCCCGGCTGGAGAACTCCGCCATCCGGTCGGACTTGTCGACGGCGCCGACGGTCAGGGCCGCGTCCGCGGCGCCGGGGCTGCCGAGGGTCGACTCTCCCGGGCCGTCGTTCCCGGCGGCGATCACGAACAGGGAGTCGCTGGACGCGCTCAGCCGGTCGACCGCCTCCGTGGACGGGTCGTCCTGGGCGTCACCGGCGGACCCCAGGCTCATGCTGATGATGTCGGCGCCCTGGTCGACCGCCCATTCCATGCCCGCCATCACGCCGGATTCCGGGCCCGAGCCGTCGTCGCCGAGGACCTTGCCGATCAGCAGGTCCGCCCCGGGGGCCACCCCCTTGTACCGGCCGCCCGAGGCGGCGCCGCTGCCCGCGACGGTGGACGCGACATGGGTGCCGTGGCCGTGGCCGTCCTGCACGGTGGCGGCGCCGGCGACGAAGCTCTTCGACGTGACGACCCGGTCCTTGACGTCGGGGTGGCCGAGGTCGACCCCGGTGTCCAGGACCGCGACCTTCACGCCGGTCCCGTCGTACCCCTTGGCCCAGGCCTCGGGGGCGTGGATCTGGGGAACGCTCTGGTCCAGCGCCACCTTGGCCGGGGCGTCGTACCAGATCTTGGCGACCTGGGAACCGGCGGCGGTCCGCTGCTTCCCGGTGGCCCCGTCGGGGCGGGCCGCCTTCCAGAAGGAGGCCGCCCCGGTCTTCTCGACGTGGACGGCGGCCATGCCCATGCGGCGCAGCAGTGCGCCCGGCCTGCCGGAGGGGAGCTTCCGGGCGCGTTTGCCCAGCTCGGTGCCGGAGGGCTTGTCGTCGTACGAGACGATCACGGGCAGCGTGTTGTCCTTGGCGTCCCCGTGCCCGTCCTTGATCAGCCGGGTGACGTTGAACAGCCGCCGGTCCAGGGTGCGGGCGGCGAGCGGGGCCAGTGCCTCGGTCGGGTACACGTACAGGTCGCCGTCGGGGTCGGTGACGGTCTGGAACGTCGCCGCGTTGCCGGGCGCGGGGGTGACGGTCACGGAGGTGCGGCCGCCGGACTTCGTGACGGAGACGGTGTCCCCGGTGATGAGGGTGACCAGGGAGGGCTTCGCCTGCTGGGCGGCCTTGGGTGAGAGACCGCCCGCGGGGTTGCCGCCGGCGGGTGCTCCGACGGCTGTTCCGGGACTGAACCCGGGTATCAGCATGCCGGTGGCGAGCACCGCCGTGACGGCGATCAGCCGTCTTCCGCGTATGCCGCTGGAGGGTGTCGGCACGTACTTCTCCTTGGGTGAAAGGAACGGAACGGGGCAAGGAGTGCACGCCGGAATCCGGGCAGGGCAGGGCGGAGCAAGGGGAGGGGAACGGGAGGGAAGCGGGCCCGGACGAGCGGCGCACCCGGAGGCTATAGCCCGTCGGAGCATGCGCTGAAGGCAAATGCGTGGCGCATGTGCGCCAGTTGTGAAGGCCGGGGCCTCCGGGGAACGGGGGACGCACCGTCGCGCCGGCGTCCCTCCGGCGCTGCTCCTGGACCCGGTGCGCCCGCCGCTATCCCCGCGCCGCCCCGGGGTCCGGCGTGCCGCACGACACGTCCACCCAGCCCCGGCGGGCCGCGTACCAGCCGAGCTGCATCCGGGTCGCGACCCCGGCCCGGTCCATCAGGCCGCGGGCGCGGCGCAGCACGGTGCGGCGGCCGACGCCCAGGTGCCGGGCGATGGCGTCGTCGGTCAGCCCGCCGAGGAGCAGGGTCAGCAACCGCTTCTCCGCGGCGCCCAGTTCGTCGTGCTCGGCGCGGGGCGCCGGGGTGCCGTGGTCGAAGGGGGCGCTGTCGGCCCAGACCCGCTCGAACAGCTCGACCAGGCCGTCGAGCAACGGCCCGGAGTCCACGATCACCAGACCGCCGGGGCTCCCGGCGGGATCGTTCTCCCCGAAGGCGCAGGTGAAGGCGGTCTCCCGGTCGATGATCATCATCTTCATCGGGAGCCGGGCCGTCACCCGCGCCTGCTCCCCGGCCGCCAGGCACTGGTCGATGCGGGTCATCGCCCCCGGGTACTCGATCGCCTGCTCGCCGTAGACCGTGCGGTACGAGACCCCGTCCGACAACCGGTCCAACTGGACCGTGTTGTCCACGGACCAGTAGGGCGGCGCGTCGAAGTACAGCACTTCGCGCCGGGCACGCTGCTGTATGCGCGCCGCGTGCACCGGCGCGGTCGGACGCGACATTCCCGGTGCGGGGCCGCCTCCCGTGCCGGTGCCGATGGCCCGTACCGCTCCGAGGACCTGGTACGGCAATGGACGGCCAGGACCTTTCGTCCGGATCGTGCCGGGCCCATGTGCCCCGGCATCGCGCCCCGCCGCGTCGTCGTCGTTCGCCGTGCGATCCGCCGCATCGGACCCGCTCCCTGACGATACGGCCCGGTCCGAACGGAGCGCCCTGGGTCTCCCGGGCATCACGACCCCTCTCATCAGGGCTCACCCGGCACGGCGTGGCCGCGCGGACGGGCCGCTGCCTCCATGATCCTGAGAGGGTATTCGTTCCACGGTAAGGCTATGCGGTGCCCGGAATCAGATTGATGTCACGTTTGATCGGTCGGGCGGCGGGCAGGTGCCCGCCGCCCGGGGACGCACACCGGCTCCGGCCGCTCAGCCCCGGCGCAACGCCGGATGGTCGGAGACCACCGTGCACGAACCCGGGGCGATCTCGGTGAACCCGGCATCCTGGACCACCGGCAGCCCACTGGTCGTCAGTTCCCGCCACCGCTCCGGCGCGGCGGTCGCGACCGAGAGCGGGAAGCCCGCCTCGCGCCATGCCTTGCGCTCCGTGTCCGAAAGCTCCCACCAGGCGAGCTGCGCCCCGTGCCCGGCCTGCGCCATGGCCTTGCCCGCCGACATGTCCAGCTCCGGGTTGAGCCAGAGCACCGGGCTCCCGGGGCCGGGGGCGGCGGGCGGCTCGGGGTCGTCCAGGTCCGTTCCCGACACCTGGAGCTTGGCCAGCTCCTTCGGCCAGCCGTCCAGCGGCACCGGCGGGAAGACCCGCACCTCGGCGCTCTCGCCGGTGACCGTGATGCCGGGCAGCGCGGACGCCTTGCGCCACTCCGCGCCGCGCGCCCGCCGCACCACCTTGCGGATCCGGGCGTCCTGCCAGTCACGCATCGCCCGCGCCCACTCGCCCTCGCCCTCCGAGCGCTCGTCGGAGAGCATCACGAGCACCGCGCGGGCGGCCGTCCGCAGCGCGTCGGTCCGGGTCGGGGGAGCCGTCTTCTCGATGTGCACGACCAGCGGCAGCACGAACTGCGGCGCCTCGTCACGAGGGGTGGTTTCGGACACGAACGGGGATACGGGGGATTCTTCGCTGCTCATCCGTACCAGTCTGCCAGCCCCCGAGAAGAAGACTCTTGGCGGAATCGGAGGCTCCGGGTGAGGATGCACCGCATGAAGAGCGATCTCTTTTCCACCGAGCACATGGCACAGCCGGCGACGGCCCCGGGGATGACCCTGCAGAACGCCAAGTCCATCAAGTACGCCGTCAACGGCGAGATGCACGCCCGCCAGGGCGCGATGATCGCTTTCCGGGGCAATCTCCAGTTCGAGCACAAGAGCCAGGGCATAGGCGGCCTGCTCAAGCGCGCCGTCACCGGCGAGGGGCTGCCGCTGATGGTGGTCCGGGGTCAGGGCGAGGCGTGGTTCGCGCACGAGGCCGCCAACTGCTTCATCGTGGACATGGAGCACGGCGACGCCCTCACCATCAACGGCCGCAACGTGCTCTGCTTCGACCCCACGCTCGCCTACGAGATCAAGACGGTGAAGGGCGCCGGAATGGTCGGCGGCGGGCTCTTCAACAGCGTCTTCACCGGCTACGGAAAGCTCGGCCTGATGTGTGAGGGCCACCCCATCGTGATCCCCGTCAGCCCCCAGCAGCCGGTCTTCGTCGACACCGACGCGGTGGTCGGCTGGAGCGCCAACCTGACCACCTCGCTGCACCGTTCGCAGAGCTTCGGCTCGATGATCCGGGGCGGCTCCGGCGAGGCCGTGCAGCTGCGCCTGGACGGCGAGGGCTTCGTGATCGTACGGCCCAGCGAGGCCAAGCCCGAGAAGGCGACGGCCAACTGAGGCTGTCCGGTGTGGGCCGGCGCTACGGCCTCCGGGGACCGTGGGTGCTGCGCGGCGTCGATCTCGATCTGCCCGCGCACACCCTGATCCGGGTCGAGGGCACCAACGGCACCGGCAAGTCGACCCTGCTGAGGCTGCTCGCCGGGATCGACTCCCCGACGGAGGGCCGGATCACCGGGCGCCGCCCGCGCACGGCGTACGTCCCCGAACGCTTCCCGGCCGCGCTGCCGTTCACCGCGACCGGCTACCTCGTCCACCTCGGCCGGATCCACGGGCTGCCGACCGCCGGGGCGGCGGACCGCGCGCGGTACTGGCTCGACCGGTTCGGGGCCGCCGCCCACGCCCGTACGCCGCTCGCGGAGCTCTCCAAGGGCACCAGCCAGAAGGTGGCCGTGGCCCAGGCGCTCCTCGCCGAACCGGAGCTGCTGATCCTGGACGAGGCGTGGACCGGGCTGGACGCGGCGGCCCGCGCCGAGCTGGACCTGGCCGTCGCCGAACGCGTCGCGGCCGGTGGCACCGTCGTCTACGTCGACCACGACCCGGGCCGGCTCGCCGGATCGGCCGACACCGTGCTCCGGATCGGGAACGGCACCCTGAGCACCGCCCCCGCGCCCCCGGCCGCCCAGGCCGCGCCCCGGGTACGGGTCGAGGTGTCCGGCCCGCCCGGCGCCCCGCTCCCCACCGGACTCCCGGGCGCCCCGGAGCCCGCCCCCGCGCCCGGCGGACACATCGTGCTCACCGTCGCGGCGGACCGCTCCGACGCCCTGCTGCACGCCCTGCTCACCGCGCACCCGCCCTGGCACATCCGCGCCCTGACCACCGCCCCCGGCCCTGCCGGGCAGCCACCGACCACCGATGGATCCGTGCCGGCCGACGGGCCCCCGCGCCCGGCTCCGACCCCCGAGGCGCCATGACCGCTCTCGTCCGCTACCAGGCCGCCCTGCTGGCCCGCTCCCAGCGCTGGCTCGCCCCGGTCCTGCTCTACGCGGCCTTCGTCGTCACCGGAGTCGCGTGGGGGCAGCCCGTCCTCGACTCGCTCGGCTACGCCGCCGCAGGGCTGCTCCCCGTCACCGCCTGGCTCGTCCAGCTCTGCGTCACCCAGGAACCGCCCGCCGCCCGGACCGTCACCGCCGCCGCGGTCGGCTCGCCGAAGGCCCATCTGGCGGCGCTGCTGGCCGGGGCCGGCTGCGCGGGGCTGCTGGGCGTGCTGGTCACCCCGGTCGTGCTGCTGATCAGCCGGCCGACCGGTGCGGACGGCACGGTGCGGGTGGCCCTGCCGCCCGCCGGGGCGGCCGGGCTGCTCGCCACCGCCTGCTGCGTGCTGACGGGCGCGGCGATCGGTGCGCTGTGCACGCGGCCGCTGCTGCACCGGCGTGGCTGGTCGCTGACGGGCACGGCGCTCCTTGCGCTGGCGGCCCTGGTGGCCGGCGGTTCGCCCGCGAACGCCGCCGTGCGGGGGCTGGTCACCGGATCCCGCACGGGCGTGGTGCATCCGCAGGTGGGGGCCTTCGCCGTCGCCGCCGTCCTCGCCGTCGCGGTCGCGGTGCTCGCCTGCCGGAGGGCGGCGGCCTGAGGCGTCCCCGCCCGGCTCAGGCGGGAACGCCCTCGGACTCCTGCGACAGGTGCTCCCCCTCGGCCCAGGTGGCGAGCCGCTCCGCGTACGCCTGGCGGATCATCGGCAGCGCCTGGGACCGGAACACCACGCGCAGCGGCGGGTGTTCGGCGTCGACCAGCTTGAGCAGCGCGGGGGCCGCGGCCCCGGGCAGCGGGTCCGGGACCGTCGCCTGGGCCGCCGCGCCCGCGAACGCCGCGCGCAGGCCGTCGTAGGCGGGGTTCGGGACGGAGTGCGCGGGCGGCGTGGTGCCGATGTCCGTGCGGTACTGCGCCGGCTCGACGATCGTGACCTTCACCCCGTACGGCGCGACCTCCGCCGCCAGGGCCTCGCTCATTCCTTCCAGCGCCCACTTGGTCGCGTTGTAGCCGCCCAGTGTGGGGTGCGCGACCAGCCCGGACACGCTGGAGATCTGAACGATGTGGCCGCTTCCCTGGGCGCGCAGGCGGGGCAGGACCGCCTGGGTCACCCGGAGCGGCCCGTACAGGTTGGTCTCCATCACGGCGCGCAGGTCCTCCTCGGCCAGCTCCTCGACCGCGACGCCGAACAGCGCGGCGCCGGCGTTGTTCACGACCACGTCCAGGCGCCCGAAGTGCTCGTGGGCGCGGTTCACGGCGGCGTCCACCGTCGCTCTGTCGGTGACGTCCAGGGCCAGGGGCAGCACCGCGTCGCCGTACGTGTCCCGCAGGTCGCGAAGGGCTTCGGTGTCCCGCGCGGTCGCCGCCACCTTGTCACCGCGCTCCAGCGCGGCGGTCGTGAACGCGCGGCCGAGGCCCCGCGAGGAACCGGTGATGAACCAGATCTTGCTCATGTCGTGCTCTCGTCTCGTTGTCTCGCCGGGCAGGCACCCGCAGGACGCGTGTCGCAGTCCCGTGGGCGGGACGCTAACACTTAGATGGTACTGAGTACCAAAGTGGGGATGGAGTACGCTGCGGGATATGCGCACTACGTCAGCGGCCGTGCCGTCCCGGCCCCCGGCCGCCCACCCGACCATCGCCGACCGCAAGCGGCAGATGGTCCGGGAGGAGATCAGCGCGGTGGCGATGCGCCTGTTCCTGGAGCAGGGGTTCGACCAGGTGCCGGTCGAGCGGATCGCCGCCGAGTCCGGCCTGTCGCGGACGACGTTCTTCCGGTACTTCCCGACCAAGGAAGACGTCGTGCTGTTCCAGAACGAGCGGTTCGGCCCGCAGGTCCTCGACTCCCTGTGCGCCCGTCCCGACACCGAACGCGTCTGGGAGGCGTTCACCCGCGCCTTCGAGGACGCCCTGACCGCCGCCGGTACCCCCCGGAACGGCCTGCCGGTCGTCGCCGTCGTCTGCGGCAACCCGCAGATCCACGCCCGCAACCTGGAGAAGCAGCGTGCCTGGCGGCCCCTGTTCGCCCCCGAGGTCGCCCGCCGTCTCGCCCTCGCGGGCGACGAGGCCGACGGCACCAGGGCCAACGCGCTGACCGCCGCCGCCTTCGCCTGCCTGGAAGTGGCCTTCGAGGGCTGGACCGAGTCCGACGGCGGGAGCGACCTCCTCGAACTCCTCCGCCGGGCGATGGAGGCCGTCTCCTCGTAGGGCGAGGGCCGGCGAGCCGCACCGACTGTTCGACGTGCGCGCGGCGGCCCAATGCGGCTGAGCGGTCCGGGACCGCTCAGGCCGTCGTCGTCGCCCGGATCAGGTCGGAGACCTTCACGAGGCGGTAGCCGCGTCTGCGCAGTTCCGGGACGACCTGGCGCACCGCCTCCGCCGTGACCGGCGCGGCGCTGCGGGTGCAGTGCATGACGACCAGGGAGCCCGGTCGCACCCCGGCCAGCACCTGGGCGGCCACCGCGTCCGCGTCCGTCGCGAAGGCGTCGCCGCTGACCACGTCCCACTGGACCGCCGTCATCCGCTCGGGCGCGAGCGCCCGCAGCACGGTGTCGTCGTAGCAGCCGCCCGGGAAGCGGAAGTACGGCACGGTGCCGCGCACCCCGGCCTTCCGGAACGCGGCGGTGGCGCGCCCGACATCGGCGCGCATGTCCTGCCGCGCCACCGTGGGCAGCCCGTAGCAGGGGGTCATGAAGGCGTAGTGGCTGTACGAGTGGTTGGCGACCTCGAAGAGCGGATCGGCGCCGATGGACCGGGCCTGGTCCGGGTACTCCTCGGCCCAGCGCCCCGTCATGAAGACCGTCGCGGGCACCTTCCGCTCCCGCAGCAACGCGATCAGCGCGGGGTTGTCGAAGTGCTCGCCCGCCGCCGCGCGCGGTCCCTCGGCGGCCGTCATGTCGGCGTCGAAGGAGAGCGCCACGACCTTCCCGCCGGTCCGGGGGCCGTGGCTGAAGACCGGCGTCAGCCCGCCCGGCCCGGGGGCCAGGGTCGGTGGTGCCGCCGGGGCCGCGTGCGACGGTGAACGGACCGGCGCGGGGGAGCGCTCCGTGGCCGCGGGGGCGATGACGGACGCGCCGTCGCCGCCCCCGCAGCCGGTGAGGCCGCCGAGCAGCATCCCGAGAAGGGCAAGAGCCGTCATTTTCCGTCGGTAACCAGTCACCAGCGGAAACTATCCACTTATCCGACTTATCGGTGCGTACGGCGCCGCCCGGCGCCCGGAACCGTCCCCGGATTCACCCGGCCCGTCGAACCGGCCCGTCGACTCGGATCACCGCCCGCCGGGCCGGTCGTTCACCGCCAGGGCCCCGTCACCGCGAACGTCGTCCCCGGGGTGTAGCAGTTCACGTACATCGTCGAGCCGTCCGGGGCGAAGGTGACCCCGGCGAACTCGCCCCACTCGGGCTTCTCCGGCGTGCCGATGTTCTGCCGCCCCCGCGCCATCGCGTAGACCTCGCCGCCCCGGGTCAGGCCGAACACGTGCTGCGCGCCGTCGCCGTCCTCGCACACCATCAGCCCGCCGTCCGGGGCGAGGCAGATGTTGTCCGGGGACTCGCCGGGCAGGTCCACGTCCTTCCCGGCGCCGAAGACGATCACGAGCGTGAGGCGGCGGCGCTTCGGCTCGTACCGCCACACCTGGCCGTGGTGGTCGGCGGCCGAGCCCTCGCCGCTGCGGGCGAAGCTGGACACGAAGTACACCGAGGAGCCGCCCCAGTAGCAGCCCTCCAGCTTCTGGGCGTGCGTGATGCCCCGGGGCCCGAAGTCCTGGAAGCGGATCGGGGTGCCGTCCGCCAGCGGGTCGGGCACGGGCACCCATTCGATGCCCTCGAAGGCCGTCCCCGTTTCCTGGACGAGGGAGAGGTCCGGGACGCCCGGCACCCGCATGGCCTCCAGCCGCCCGCCGGCCCGCAGCGAGCCGGTGCCGCCGAGCGGCTTGTTCGGAAGGAAGCGGTAGAAGAGCCCGAAGGGCTTGTCGAAGGCGTCCTCCGTCTCGTAGACGATCCCGTTCCCCGGGTCGATCGCGATGGCCTCGTGCTGGAACCGGCCCATCGCGGTGAGCGGGACGGCCCCGGTGCGGCGCGGGTCGGCGCCGTCCACCTCGAAGATGAAGCCGTGGTCCTTGGTGTAGCCGTTGGTGCCCGCGCGGTCCTCGGTCTCCTCGCAGGTCAGCCAGGTGTTCCAGGGGGTCCGGCCGCCCGCGCAGTTCACCGCCGTCCCGGCGATGGCGACGCGCTCGCCCAGGACGTTGTTGCGACCGTCCAGCTCCAGGGCCGTACAGCCGCCCTTGCCCATCGGGTCGTAGGTGAGGCCCTCGACGACCGGGACCGGGATGCGCGCGGTGACCCGGTTCTCGTGGTTGCGGACCAGGTGGACGTGGCCGTGGCGGCCCGCGAAGGCGGCCATCCCGTCGTGGTTGCTGGGGACGAGGCCCTGGCCGGAGCGGAGCGGGCCGCCCTCCCGGGACAGCACCCGGTAGCGGAAGCCCTTCGGAAGGTCGAGCAGCCCGTCGGGGTCGGGCACGAGCGGCCCGTACCCGGCATGGCCCCGGGCGGCGGCGGTCCCCGCGAAGAGCTCGGAGAACGCCCCCGTGAAGGCCACGGAGGCGAGGGCCGCACCCGTACCGGCCAGGACCTGGCGGCGGCTGGTCGCCGGGCGCGGTGTCGCGGTGTCGGCCGGGCGTGACGTTTCTGATGACATGAGGTGACTCCCTGTTGGCGGACAGGAAAAGTGACCCGCATGTGTGTAGCACGCGCATCGCCGCGCGGAAACCATGCGGGTCACCGTGTCCCGGTCCGGGAGTGGCCCCTGTGACTTCTGTGATGCCAGTGACGGTTGTGGCGCCAAAACGCCGACGCGCCCCTGACATCGCAGACGCAGACGCAGACGCAGACGCAGACGCAGACGCAGACGCCGACGGCCGAGGCGTCCGCGAGGCCGTCAGCCCAGCGAGGCGGAGAGCGTGATCGTCGTGCCGGACAGCGCCTGGCTGACCGGGCAGTTCGCCTTGGCGTCCTCGGCGGCCGCGACGAAGGCCGACTCGTCGAGGCCGGGCACCTCGCCCACCACGGTGAGGTGGATGCCGGTGATGCCGGTGCCGGGCTGGAAGGTCACGTCGGCCTTGGTCTCCAGCCGGGTCGGCGGCGTACCGGCCCCGGTCAGGCCGTGGGAGAGCGCCATCGAGAAGCAGCTGGAGTGGGCCGCCGCGATGAGCTCCTCGGGCGAGGTCTTCCCGTTGGCCTGCTCGGCGCGGGACGGCCAGGAGACGTCGTACGAGCCGATGCCGGAGGAGTCGAGGGTGACGACCCCCTTGCCCTCGACCAGGTTGCCTTCCCAGACCGTGTGGGCGTGTCGGACAGTAGCCATGCGGAGTCCCTTCGAACGATGTGCGCGGTCGGTACGGGAGCACCGGGGCATCCGTGGACGTCCCGGTGGTACGCCCATGAACCTACTGCCCCACCAGGTCCTTCGCGTCCCGTGCCAGCGCCGTCAGCCGGGAGATCGCCCGGAAGTACTTCTTCCGGTACCCGCCGTTCAGCATCTCTTCGCTGAACAGCCGGTCGAACGGCACCCCGGAGGCGAGCACCGGGACCTCCCGGTCGTACAGGCGGTCGGCGAGGACGACGAGCCGCAGCGCGGTCGACTGGTCGGGGACCGGCTGGACCTCGGTGAGGCAGACCGCCCGCACCCCGTCCGTCAGCGCGCCGTAGCGGCTCGGGTGGACCCGGGCGAGGTGGTCGAGCAGCCCGGGGAAGTCGTCCAGGCTGGCCCCCTCGGTGGCGTACGCGGCCCGGGTGACCTGGTCCTCGGAGTACGGGGGCGGGGCCTCGGGCAGGCCGCGGTGGCGGTAGTCCTCGCCGTCGATCCGCAGCGGGCGGAAGTGGGCGGACAGCCCCTGGATCTCCCGGAGGAAGTCGGCGGCGGCGAACCGGCCCTCGCCGAGCTTGCCGGGCAGCGTGTTGGAGGTGGCGGCCAGCGCGACCCCCGCCTCGACCAGCCTGCTGAGCAGCGAGGACACCAGCACCGTGTCGCCCGGGTCGTCCAGTTCGAACTCGTCGATGCACAGGAGCCGGTGCCCGCTCAGCGTCTGCACGGTCTGCTGGAAGCCCAGCGCGCCGACCAGGTTCGTCAGCTCCACGAAGGTGCCGAACGCCTTCAGCGCGGGCTCGGCGGGCGTGGCGTGCCAGAGCGAGGCGAGCAGGTGGGTCTTGCCGACGCCGTAGCCGCCGTCGAGGTACACCCCGAGCGGCGCGGCCGCGGCCGCGGGCTTCCGGCTGAACCACTTCCGCCGGCCCGCACCGGTGGCGTGCGCGCCGCCCAGCCCGGCCGCGAAGCCGCTCAGGACCCGGACCGCCTCCGTCTGGCTCGGCTGGTTCGGGTCGGGCACGTAGGTATCGAAGCGTACGGAGTCGAAGCGCGGCGGCGGCACCATCTCGGCGACCAGCCGGTCGGCCGGCACACGGGGCTCGCGGGCGCACAGGGACAGCGGAGCTGTTTCGGATATGGGGCTCTGCCCGGGAAGGGCTGTGGAGGACGACACAACTCTCCACTTTAGACCGACCGGCACATGGGGGTGGGAGGAGGAGCGGGTCCGGGCGCGTGCAGCTGCGAGGCGGAGGATTGAGGCATGGCGGAGCCATGGTGATGGACGACAACGCCGCAGACGCGTGTGCCCGGGCCCGCGACGCCGTTCCCCATGTGCCGGTCGGTCTCCAGTGTTCGGGCAGCGTGGAAGACTGCGGAGCATGCGACGCCTGTTCCCTGTGACCGACCCGACACCCGCCGCCGCCTCCGCCGCGACATCCCATGAGGCCCCGGTGGAGGCCGTGGAAGACGCCTCGGGGGAGTGGAGCCTGGACGCCCTGGCGGACGCCTACGCCTACCCCGGGCAGGACGGCCCCTGGCTCCGCGCCAACATGGTGTCCACCCTCGACGGGGCCGCCCAGCACGACGGCCGCTCGCAGCCGATCTCCTGCGCGGCCGACATGCGGATCTTCGGAACCCTGCGCGGCCTGGCCGACGCGATCGTGGTGGGCGCGGAGACGGTCCGCCTGGAGGGCTACCGCCCGGCCCGGGCGCGCGAGGCGTTCGCCGCCCGCCGGGCCGCCGCCGGCCAGGGGCCCGCGCCCGCGATCGCCGTGGTCAGCGGCAGCCTGGACCTGGACTTCTCGATGCCGCTCTTCACCGAGCCGCTGGTGCCGACCCTGCTGCTGACCGGCACCGGGGCCCCCGCCCAGCGCGTCGAACAGGCGCGCGCGGCGGGCGCCGAGGTGGTGTTCGCCGGGGAGGGCACCCGGGTGGACCCCGCCAGGGCCGTGGCGGAGCTGGCGGACCGGGGGCACGCCCGGTTGCTGACCGAGGGCGGCCCGAGGCTGCTGGGCCAGTTCGTGGCCGCAGGGGTCCTGGACGAGCTCTGCCTGACGCTCGCGCCGCTGCTGACCGCCGGGGACGCGCAGCGGATCGCGGGCGGTCCGGGCGTCGCCGTGCCGAAACGATTCACCCTGGCATCGATGCTGGAAGAGGACGGTTTTCTCTTCACCCGGTACCGTCAGGGCTGAAAAGAGCGGAATTAGCCGTTCCGGTTGGCTTCCGGTGGGCACAATTACCTCCGCAACCCCCGTGCGAGCACGGGGAAGGATGGTTTCAGCAGTGACCTGGGACGGTCACTGAAGCAGAAGGGCGCCCGTGGTGTTCACCAGCGTTTTGATGATCGAGAAGCCCCTCACCTCGGAGGACGTCGACTTCGTCACCACTTTGCACGGGGAGGAGCAGATCTCGTTCGTCGTGCTTCTCCAGCCGCGCGGTGACCAGGCGGACGTGCTCCTGCGGGCCATCGACGACCTGGCGATGGGCGAACTGAAGGCGGCCGCGCAGGAGAGCGAGGAGCCGGAGGGCGAGAACGCCAGACAGTCCGCCGAACTGGCACTCGAAGTATCGCTGGAGGCGCTGCGCCAGGCCGGCTCCGAGGCGGTCGGCCAGGTCGTCGAGGACCACCCGCTCGACCTGCTGAAGTCCGTGGTCGAGGACGCGGAGGCGGACGAGGTGATCGTGCTGACCGCGCCGCACTACGTCGAGGAGTTCTTCCACCGGGACTGGGCCTCCCGCGCCCGGCACAAGGTCGGCGTCCCGGTGCTCAAGCTCTTCGCGCACAGCGAATAGGCTGGGCGGGCGGTCGAGGCCGGTACCTCTCCGCGACCGAAAGAACCCGCTCAGCTCCCGGAGGACGCACATGACACCCGGTATCCCCGCCGCCATGGAACGCCCGCACTTCATCGGCATCGGCGGCGCCGGAATGTCGGGCATCGCGAAGATCCTCGCCCAGCGCGGCGCCAAGGTCGCGGGCAGCGACGCCAAGGAATCGGGTACCGCCGAGGCGCTGCGGGCGCTGGGGGCGACCGTCCACATCGGGCACTCCGCCGCACATCTGGCGGACGACGCCTCGTGCGTGGTCGTCTCCAGCGCCATCCGCGCCGACAACCCGGAGCTGGTGCGCGCCGCCGAGCTGTCGATCCCGGTCGTCCACCGCTCCGACGCGCTCGCCTCGCTGATGGACGGCCTGCGCGCCATCGCGGTGGCCGGCACGCACGGCAAGACGACCACCACGTCGATGCTGGCCGTCGCCCTGACCGGGCTGGACCTCGACCCCTCGTACGCCATCGGCGGCGACCTCGCCGGACCCGGCACCAACGCCACCCACGGCGAGGGCGCGATCTTCGTCGCCGAGGCCGACGAGAGCGACCGCAGCTTCCAGAAGTACGACCCCGAGGTCGCGATCGTCCTCAACGTCGAGCTGGACCACCACGCGAACTACGCCTCGATGGACGAGATCTACGAGTCCTTCGAGGCGTTCACCGCCAAGATCGTCCCCGGCGGCACGCTGGTGATCTCCGCCGACCAGCCCGGCGCCGTCGAGCTGACCGAGCGGGTCCGCGGCCGCGAGGGACTGAACGTCGTCACCTACGGCGAGGCCGAATCCGCCGACGTACGAGTCCACCGGATCACCCCGCGCGGGCTGACCAGCGAGGTCACGATCCTGCTGAACGGGAAGTTCCTCACGTTCACGGTCTCCGTGCCCGGCCGCCACTACGCGCTCAACGCCGTCGCCGCCCTCGCCGCCGGTGTCGCCCTCGGCATCCCCGCCCACAACCTGGCCTCGGCGCTCGGCACGTACACCGGCGTCAAGCGACGCCTCCAGCTCAAGGGCGAGGCATCGGGCGTCCAGGTGATCGACTCGTACGCGCACCACCCCACCGAGATGACCGCCGACCTGGAGGCGATGCGCGGCGCCGCGGCCGACGCCCGCATCCTGGTGGTCTTCCAGCCGCACCTCTTCTCCCGCACCCAGGAGCTCGGTACGGAGATGGGGCAGGCCCTCGCCCTCGCCGACGCCTCCGTGGTCCTGGACATCTACCCGGCCCGCGAGGACCCGATCCCCGGCATCACCAGCGAGCTGATCATCGACGCCGCCCGCACCGCCGGCGCCGACGTCACCGCCGTCCACGACAAGGACGCGGTCCCCGCCACGATCGCGGGAATGGCGAAGCCCGGCGACCTCGTTCTCACCATGGGCGCGGGCGACGTCACCGACCTCGGTCCGCGCATCCTGGACCACCTGACGAGCTGAGGGAGCGACGTGTCGTACGAGATCGAGAAGCCGGACGAGCAGTGGCGGGCCGAGCTGTCCCCGGCCGAGTACGCCGTGCTGCGCCAGGCCGGTACCGAACCCGCCTTCGTCGGTGAGTACACCGACACCAAGACCGAGGGCGTCTACTCCTGCCGCGCCTGCGGCGCGGAGCTGTTCCGCTCGGACACCAAGTTCGAGTCGCACTGCGGCTGGCCGTCCTTCTACGACCCGAAGGACACCGACGCCGTCGAACTGATCCAGGACCGCAGCCACGGCATGATCCGCACCGAGGTCCGCTGCTCCAGCTGCGGATCGCACCTCGGCCACGTCTTCGAGGGCGAGGGCTACCCGACCCCGACCGACCAGCGGTACTGCATCAACTCCATCTCGCTGCGGCTGACCCCGGACGCGTGATGCTGGACGCCTGACGCGCGCCTCGGGTGCCCGTCCGGCCGCTCCGGTGGGGGCGGGGCGGGCGCTTGGAGGCGGTGATACCGAAGGGTTTGATGCTGTTGTGTGGTGTATGTCGCGCATGTCGGACTCAATGAAGTTGGATGAAAACAGCACCTGGCCCGGGTAAAGCCGCAGGTCACGAAGAGTGGTCCCCGCGCATGCGGGGGTGGTCCCAGGTCTGCCAGCGGCTGGCGCAGAGCCCCGAGGTGGTCCCCGCGCATGCGGGGGTGGTCCCGTGCGGCGACGACGGAGCGCCGATCCGCTTGGGTGGTCCCCGCGCATGCGGGGGTGGTCCCCCCCCTGGACTCCGGCCCCCTCAAGGGCCGGGCGTGGTCCCCGCGCATGCGGGGGTGGTCCCTGGGCCACCGGCAAGATCGACGTCGTCATGACGTGGTCCCCGCGCATGCGGGGGTGGTCCCCTCGCGTTCATGTCGAGGGGGGTGAGGGTGCGGTGGTCCCCGCGCATGCGGGGGTGGTCCCGGTACGGCTAACGTCGGAGCAGCCGGCCCGGGGTGGTCCCCGCGCATGCGGGGGTGGTCCCTCGTCCGTGCCCTCGACGTGCGACAAGTTCTGGTGGTCCCCGCGCATGCGGGGGTGGTCCCTGCGGGGAGGGGCCGGGGTCGTCCACCAGGGCGTGGTCCCCGCGCATGCGGGGGTGGTCCCGCCAAGATCCGCTACGCCGAAGACCCCGAGCTGTGGTCCCCGCGCATGCGGGGGTGGTCCCGCGAAGGGAATGGGCGATGTGGGGCCAGATGTGTGGTCCCCGCGCATGCGGGGGTGGTCCCGGTGGCCCCGTCGTGCCCGGGGCCAGTGACATAGTGGTCCCCGCGCATGCGGGGGTGGTCCCAAGCAGCCGAAGTACCGGCAGGTCGCCGACGCGTGGTCCCCGCGCATGCGGGGGTGGTCCCGACCCGCTCGTCACACTGCGCCGGAAGGCAGGGTGGTCCCCGCGCATGCGGGGGTGGTCCCAAGGCCGACGTGTACGCCGCCACCCTCGGGAGGTGGTCCCCGCGCATGCGGGGGTGGTCCCCTAACTACAAAACTTCAAAGGTTCAAGAGGCTGTGGTCCCCGCGCATGCGGGGGTGGTCCCAGGATCGCCTCGCGCACTGGTCCCGCCGGCAGGTGGTCCCCGCGCATGCGGGGGTGGTCCCGACGGACAGGTCGGACCTGCACGGACGCATCAGTGGTCCCCGCGCATGCGGGGGTGGTCCCGAGGACTTCGGCGACTTGTCGTGGTCGGAGTGGTGGTCCTCGCGCATGCGGGGGTGGTCCCAGCGCGGCGCCCTGCTACTGGCGTCGTGGGCTGTGGTCCTCGCGCATGCGGGGGTGGTCCTGTGGCGAAGGTGAAGGCGAGCGTCCCGTGGGGGTGGTCCCCGCGCATGCGGGGGTGGTCCCCGGGTGTGGCCGACCTCGTACCGGGGCCCCGTGTGGTCCCCGCGCATGCGGGGGTGGTCCCCCTCCGGTGAATGACAAGGCGCCGGGTCGCCTGTGTTCCCCGCGCATGCGGGGGTGGTCCCGACCCGCACAAGGACCGCGCCGACGCCGAGTCGTGTTCCCCGCGCATACGGGGTGGTCCCATGCGCGGCCGGTACGTGACCGCCGTCTACGCGGTGTTCCCCGCGCACGCGGGGTGGTCCCACGTCAGGTTCAGGCGGGTTTCGACCTGGTGGGGCGTTCGGGCTCAGGTGTGGTTGACAGGGCGGCCGTGATCGGGTTTGCCCGTGGGCCGGTAGCGGTGTGTGTCCCGTCTTCCTCGCCGTCAATTGGGTTGTGCTGGAGGGCGGTACGGGGATGGAGGGAGGAGTCGGCGGCACCGGAGGTGGTGCTGTTCGTTCCGGTCTGTCTGCTGGGGGCCGCCGGTTCCGTACCCGTCCGTGCCGGACGTCTCCTGCGGGTGTCGTGTACGTCCGCCGCGCCGGGGCATTGCCTCGCTGCCGATCGCCGCGAGTGGCTACGGGCCAGGGCATGTTCGTACGCGACCACCTGGCGGCCCGACGAAACGCCCCGGCCCCGTCACAAGCCGGCGAGGGCGAGTAGCCGGTGCATCTGCGGGACGGGCAGGCCGGGGTTCGCGGCTGCGGTGGTCGCGACGGACTCCGACGTATCGGCCAGCAGCCGTGTCAGTTCCTCTGCCGGGAGCCGGGTGTGGGTCGCGATGGTGCGACGCACGGTGGGGTCGGGGTCGGCTGCCAGGTGGCGCGCGGATTCCACGGGCAGGTCGGGGTCTGTGGCCAGGCGTCGAAGGACGTCCACCGGGAGGGGGAGATCATCGGCCGGGCGCCATCGGACCCTCTTGTCCGGGCGGTGGGTTCGGTCGATGCGCTCGGCGGTGCGGGGATCGACCCGGTCCCGGGCGCGGAGAGCCATCGTGGTGCGAACGCTGCTCTCCTCGTCGTCGAGCAGTTGGGCAACGACCGGCGCCGGAAGGTGGTCGGACATCGCTGCCGAGGCGCGGAAGCAGACGTACGGCGAGTCCACGTACGGCAGAGGGTCGGACGTCACCCACGCGAGGCGCAGCGCTCGGAGCCTTGCGCGGGCGATGTCGCGGGTGATTTCCCGCTCGAGCGCGGCGTCGTCCAGGTCCTGGTGGTTCGCGAGCCAGCCCGGCGCGGGCACGTCGGGCAGGATCCGTGCGTGGATCGCGGCCCGAACCGGCTCCGGGGTGTCCTGACGGGCGAAGACGCGAAGCGCGACGTTCGGGTTGGCGTCCTGGGCGAGCTCGTCGCGCAGGGCAGACGGAAGGCCGGGGTGTTTCGCGACTTCCTCACGTACCTCGTCGTCCGGGTCGTCGGCCAGTTGCCGGGCCATGGCGGTGTCCAGTGCGCAGTGGCGGACCGCACCGGCGCGCGTGACGGGGTCGGCCAGCAGTTGCCCAACGAGATCCGTCGGCGGGACGGGATGGGGAATCCGGCGGTAGTAGGTCGCGCAGGCTGCTGCCCGTACCGAGTCGTCGGTGTCCGTCAGCAGCAGTCGGCGCACCGGTTCCGGGGCCGTCGTCCACCACTGGGCGAGCGCCGCCCGGACTTTCGGGTCCGGGTCCGTCACCAGCCGGGCGCGCAGGTCCCCCGGTGAATGATCGCTCGTCGCCACGTGTTCACGGACCTGCGGGTCGCTGTCGTCGACCAGCCGCTCGAACAGCTGTCGCGGTGCGCCGTCCGCAGTAGCGGCCACGGCCCTGCGTATCGAGGGATCCGGGTGCCCGGCGAGCTTCGACCGGACGGCTTGCGGGATGCTGCGGTTCAGGGCGAGGGAGTGGGTGAGCCAGTGATCGTCCGTGGCGATGATCTCCGCGATCACCGTGTCGCTCAGGTCCGGCCGCTTGGCCACCGTGCCCAAGCCCTTGCGGTGACCGAGGAGACGGCGTACGAGGGCCGAAGGCAGGGCAGGGTTCTTCGCGAGGCCGTCCAGCACCTGGTCGAGGTGGACCGGCACGGGTATGGCGTCAGACACGGGGGATGCCCTCCTGCCTCGGCGATTCGGCCACCGAGTCTCTCACGTGCGTTGGGCGGGGGACCGGGACGGCGCATCCTCCGGAGAACGGTCGACGCCCCCTTCGCTTCCCCACACCCGTCCTGGTGGCAACGGCGCGTCGAAATCCGGGACGGCCGCAGCCGGTGCCCGGCCCCAGTCCCACGAAGCACTGCCGCCCGAACTCCGGACCACAGTGCTTCCGGGCGTGGACGACGCGGCGGCCGGCGGCTTCCGTACCCGGAGCCTCGAAGGGGCCCAGATCGGTGTCCGTCAGGACGACGCCCGCCGCACCCGGGCCGCGATGCGGTTGCCGAGGCGCCTGCGGAGGCTGGCGGTCGACTTGTTCCAGGAGCGGAAGGCTTCTGCCGTGCGGCTGCTGCCTGTGTGGGTCGCGGCCTCTTCCACTGCCGCCAGTTCTTCCGGGGGCAGGGTACGGACCACCGGGCGCAGGACCTCCTCCAGGAGGGCCGTTCTGGTGGTCGTCCAGGCCTCGCCCGCGTGGGGGTGGGAGGTCCAGACGGTGAAGCAGTCGGCGGTGTAGGCCGGTTCGGCGCGCAGGCGGGCGGAGACCGTGTCCCGGCGGGCGGCCCGGCCGTAGGCCGCGATGAGGTCCGGGGCCGCGCTGTGGACGAAGGCGTACAGCTCGGCCTCGGGGCGGTCCGGGGCGAGGAGGCGCTCGGCCAGGGCGCTGTACGCCTGGTCGCGTACGCCGGGTTCCACCGGGTCCGCTCCGGCGCAGAGGCGCAGCGCCTCCTCCGTCCAGCCCGGTTCCGCCGCGTCCGATCTGAGGTTCCGGGCGAACTCCAGCAGTTGCAGCGCGTGGCGGGTGCGGGCGTCGATCTCCTGCGGGAAGCCGCGCAGCAGGTCCGGGGCCAGCTCGGGGGCCTCCGGGTCGTCGGCGGGGGCGCCGAGGGCCGCCGCGACGAGTACGGACCAGGTGTCGGCCGTGCGGTGGGCGTCGGAGGTGCTCGCGACCAGGAGCTGCCGGGCCTCGGCCGCCGTGGGCGCGGCCCCGTCCCAGATCAGCCCGACCGCCGTGCGCAGTACCAGCGGTTCGGTGAACGGGGACATGCCGCCGGCGCGGAGTACGGAGTTCAGCGCCTTGACCCGGTCGTCGCCGCCGCGCGTCCGCGCCTCGGCGGCCGCCGCGCACATCCGCAGGTGCGGCAGGGCCTGCGCGCCGGTGAACGGCAGCGCGACCTCGGTGAGCAGCCGTTCGGTGGCGGTCGGGTGCTCCGGGGCTATCCGGTCCAGTTCGCCCAGGAGCGCGGTGCGGATGTCGAACTGCTCGTCCAGCAGGTCCAGCAGCACCTGCCCGCAGTCGCCCGCGCCCCCGTCCCGCAGCGCCCGCGCCAGTCGGCGTACGGCGCCGGGGAGCAGGTCGGCGCAGTCCACGTCGAGCAGTCGGGCGATGCGCAGGAGTTGTACGGTCCGGCCGACGCCGTGCCCGGGGGCGGCGTCCGGGGCGGTGAGCGCCGCACCGGTGGCCAGTTCGGCGCGGAGGTCGTCGCCGACGGCCTCGACGAGGGCCGCCGCGACGGGCTCCCCGCCCGGCCCGGTGAAGACCGAGCGCCCCGGAGGTGTGACGGTGACCCCGTTCCCGTAGACCGCCTCCGTCACCAGCAGGGCGCCCAGGGAGGCCGTCACCCCGGCCGGGGCGCGTCCGTCGAGTGCGGTCAACAGGCTTGCCACGGCGGTCAGTTCGGCGGGAGTGCGGTCGATGTCGGGATCGGTCAGAGCGTCGGCCAGGCGGTGGGTGCGCTCCTCGTCGAGCGCGTACGGCCGCTCCGCCGCCCACGTCGCCGCCGCCGCCCGCTCGGCCGATCCGAGGGGGACGCCCGCGCAGAGCGCCGTCACGGCGAGCGGGCCGGCGGCGAAGGGCCCGCCGGGCAGTTCGGCCGCCGTCCGGAACAGCTCGGGGGAGCGGTTGCGCCAGATCCGGGCGCAGGTCTCGGCCCAGGCGTCGTCCACCGGCGCGGCGGGCCGGGCACCGGCGCAGTCGTGCACCCGCAACGAGGACGGACCGCCGGTCCCCGGCGCGTCCTCGGGCAGGACGCCGACGACCTGGTGCGGTGCCTGGGCCGGGTGGCGGGTGTACGTCGTGAACGTCAGCCGGTGCGCGTCGTCCGGCGGCAGTACGGCCGAGGCGAGGGCGATCCACCGGGCCACGTCCGCGCTGTGCCGCTCCACCAGCACCAGCCGCCCGGCGTCCGGTCCGCCGGAGCAGACCCGGCGCAGGTCGGCGAAGGCCGCCGCGAGCCAGGGACTCCGGGAGACGGCGAAGTCGTTCAGCGCCTCAGGACCGGAGGCGGCGGAGGCGGGCAGCGCGGATATTCGCTCGGGAACCCCGCCCCGGGGCGGCACGGATGCCCAGCCCGGCGAACGCCATGCGGTGATCGGCAGCGCGCCGCCCGGCAGCCGCGTACCGGCCGGGAGGTGCACCGCGTGCGCGTGGAACCCTACGGCCCCGGAACCGGCGTACGCGACCGTACGGGCCAGCAGGTGCCCGCCGTCCGCCAGTGCGCTGAAACTCAACGCCTCGGGCAGGGAACGGAGTTGGTCGGAGCTCGGTCGGGGCGGGATGTCGGCGGGCGGCTCGTAGCCGAGGAGCTGCTCGGCCTCGGCCAGTACCGGCGTGGGCAGTCCGGCGCTGACGGCGGTGAAGTGCGCGCCGCTGCCGCCCCCGTCGTCAGCGGAGGGAACAGCGGGGGAAGAGGTGTAGTGGAGCTGCGCGAGACTCATGCGTCGGGCCCTTTTTCGTCCTTGCCGCAGACTTCCCCGCGCCCCCAGGGGCGGACCGTACGGCGCACGGCGACCGACCCCGGCGGGAAGCACGAACCGCAGTCGTGGGGGCGACGCTATCAAGGCGTACGCCCCCTCCGCGCGCCCGAGGAACAGCTGTGCCGCGCACCGGATCCGGTCCGGTGCGCGGCGCGGTGCGCCGATGGTGTGTCAGGCGGCCGCGGACTCGGTCGCGTACGTCACGAAGCCGGTCCAGGCGGTGGGGGAGAGGGTGAGCTCGGGGCCCTGTTCGACCTTGGAGTCCCGGACGTGGACGGTGGTGGGGCAGGTGGCGACCTCCACGCAGTCGTCGCCGGACCCGCTGCTGTAGCTGGACTTGTGCCAGGCGAGAGCGACTTCGACGCAGGAGTCGCCGTCGCCGCTGCTGTAGCTGCTCTTGAACCAGGAAAGATCTGAGGTGGTGGTGCTCATAGCGCTCCTCGCATCTGCCGCAGCAGACCCACGGATTCTTCGGGGGTGTGGGACTGTGACCGCATCTTGGCATACCGCATCTGGAGCACGCTGACCACCGACGGGTCGACGTGGAGCTGCCCGGACTCCTGTCCCTCGCTGTAGCCGAACCACTTGTGGTCCGGTGCTTCGAGCAGTCGGATCGGGCCGTGCATTCCCGCGTGGCTCTCGCGGACCTGCGGGATGATCTGGATCTCCACATTGCGCAGCTCGGCGAGGTCGAGCACATGGTCGATCGCCTCCCGGAGCACCTGTGCGCCGCCCAGACGGCGCAGAAAGAGGTGTTCTTCGAGGATGAAGCAGTAGTTGGTTCCGATCCGCTCGCGCAGCAGTTGCTGTCGCTCCATCCGAGCCGTCAACTGCCGCTCGATCTGCTCCTCGCCGAGCATCGGGAGCTGGTTGAGGAACAGCGTCCGCGCGTACGCCTCGGACTGCAACAGGCCCGGGACCAGGCGGCATTCGTACGTGTAGAGGTTGATCGCCTCCGTCTCCAGCTGGGCCCACTGACGGAACCAGTTGGCGATGCCCGGCCGACGGGTCAATTGGGCCGCCGCCGACCTGATGATGCCGCGTGCGTCCAGCAGGGTCTCGGAGCGCTCGACGTAGGGCAACGGCGGGAACCTGCGGCCCTGTTCGATGGAGGAGACGGTCGGCGCCGAGTAGCGCACCATCGGCGCGTACTGCTCCTGGGTCAGCCCGGCCCTCTTGCGGAAGCCCTTGACCACCGTGCCGAAGATCCTCAGGCTCTCCGAGGGCTCGGGCTCGGATCCCGTCCTCGTGGAGGGCTCGGGTTCCGGGCCCATCCCCGTCGATCCGTCCGTGATCTCGATGCCGTCCGTCATGCCCCGGCCACCTCCGTGCTCGTCGTACCCCGTGCCGCTACCGGCAGACAACTCGCCCATGGTCACGGACCGTTACCCCTACTGTCCACCGTATGTACTCGTACGCTGACGGAGCGTACGAGTTTCGTCGCTGGTCCGGTGGGGTCGCGGGCGCCAGGGTGGAGGCATGGAAGCAATCGCCAATTCCGAACACCCTGTCACCGTACGTGTGTTCGTGCAGCATTTCAGCTCCACTCCGCGCGGGGCAAGGCTCGCCCGCCGACTCGCCCTGAACGTGCTGCACGACTGGGGCATCCCGTACCGCAGTCACGCTTCGGATACGGCCGAACTGATCGTCGCCGAGCTCGCGGCCAACGCGGCGACGCATGGCCGGGTGGCCGGGCGGGGCTTCGAACTGAGGCTGCGCCACTCCCCGGCGGTCGGCGGCGCGCGGGGCGTCCTGCGCATCGAGGTCAGCGACACCCGGGGCGAGGAACGTCCGCCGGGCCCGGTGCGGTTGGTCCCGCCGGCGCTCGACGCGGACAGTGGGCGGGGGCTCGTCCTCGTCGACGCCCTCGCCGACCGCTGGACCGTCCTGGACCGGAACCCGGGCAAGACGGTCCGCGCGGAGCTGGACGTCTCGCACTGAGGGGGAGCCTTCGGGGTCGGCCGGGGGTCAGCTGAAGGCGTCCTCGACGGCCATGCGTCGCACTGTGCGCAGCGTGGACCGGAGGCTGTCCGGATCGGTCGAGCCCAGGGCGAGGCGGATCGCCTGGGGTGTGTGCGTCGTAGTGGTGAACGGTTCGGCCGTGGAGACCGAGATGTGCCTTCGGGCGAGGGCGGCGGTGAGGCGGTCGGCGCGCGCGTCGTCGGGCAGCGGGAGCCAGGTGAAGTAGGACGAGGGGTGGCCGACGAGGGGGAGACCGGCCAACTCCTGCCGGGCGATGGCCTGGCGGGTCCGGGCGTCGTCCCGTTTCAGCGCCTCCAGGCGGTCCACCGTGCCGTCGTCGAGCCAGCGGCCGACGATCGCGGTGGTGAGGGCGGGGGTGTTCCAGGTGGTCGCCCGGATCGCGCGTTCGAGCGCGGGCACCAGGGAGGGCGGGGACACGACGAAGCCGACCCGGAGGCCGGTGGCGACGCTCTTGGACAGCCCCGAGACGTGGACGGTGACGTCCGGGGCGAGCGCGGCCAGGGGCGGCGGCGGGTCCGCCACCAGGTAGGCGTACGAGGCGTCCTCGATCAGGAGCGGACCGTACCGCCGGGCGATCCCGGCCAGGCGGGCCCGGTCCGGCGACGGCATGACCCAGCCGAGCGGGTTGTGCAGGGTGGGCATGGTGTAGACCGCGCGGACCGGGCGCGACGCGCACAGCTCTTCGAGGGCGTCGAGATCGGGCCCGTCGGCGGTGACGGGGACGGGCGCCAGGTCGAGGCGGAGGGCGTGGGCTAGCACCTTGAACCCCGGGTAGGTGAGTGCGTCGACCGCGACGACGTCGCCCGCGTCGAGCGCGGCCATGACGGTGACGGCCAGGCCGTGCTGCGCTCCGTTGGTGAGGAGGACGCGGTCCGCGTCCGTGGTGATGCCCCGGCGCCCCAGATGCCGGGCGATCGAGGCCCTGTCCTGGGGGCGCCCGGCGTGCGGCTGGTAGCGGAGCAGTGATTCGAGATCGCCGGAGGTGGCCACCTCGCGCAGTGCCTGCCGGAGGAGATCGGCCTGGCCGGGCAGAGACGGGTAGTTGAAGTTGAGGTCGACCGCGTCCGTGGCGACCACCTGCTGGTCGATGCCGTGACCGGCGGGGACCGCGATGTCGCGGACGAACGTGCCCCGGCCCTGCTCCCGGCTCACCAGGCCCATCGCTTCCAGCTCCGCGTAGACCCGGGTCGCGGTCACCACGGCGATGCCCTCGCGGGCGGCGAGGGCGCGGTGCGTCGGCAGCCGTGCGCCCGCGGCGAGCCGCCCGGTCCGGATGTCGCGGGCGAACGCGTCGACCAGCGATTTGTACCGCTTGTGCCGCGAAGCTGTCATGTGCCGGATTGTATGCAGGACAATTCTTCGACTGTCCTGCACGCGGGGTCCTACGGTCGGGGCTCGGGATCCACCCGATCCGGGATCCGGCATCCGACTGATCCGGGATCCACCCACCGGGAAGGGCAGCCGCCGTGCACATCGCCATCCTCACCTTCGAGGGCTACAACGAACTCGACTCCCTGATCGCGCTCGGGGTGCTCAACCGTGTGAAGGGCGACGACTGGCGCGTCACCCTCGCCACCCCGGGCCCGAAGGTGACGTCGATGAACGGCGTGGTCGTCGAGCAGATGTCCACCCTTGAGGAGGCGTGCACCGCCGACGCCGTCGTGGTCGGCAGCGGCATTGCCACCCGCGAGGTCGTCGAGGACCCGGCGATCATGGGCGTCCTGCGCGGCCTGGACCCCTCGCGCCAACTCGTCGCGGCGCAGTGCTCCGGCGCGCTCGTGCTGGCCCGGCTCGGCCTGCTCGGCTCCATCCCGGCCTGCACCGACCTGACCACCCGGCCCTGGGTCGTCGCCGCCGGGGTCGAAGTGCTCGACCAGCCCTTCTACGCCGAGGGCAACATCGCGACCGCCGGCGGCTGCCTGGCCTCGCACTACCTCGCCGCCTGGATCATCGCCCGGCTCAAGGGCGACGAGGCCGCAGGGGACGCGCTGCACTACGTCGCCCCGGTCGGCGAGAAGGAGGAGTACGTCGAGCGCGCCCGGCGCAACATCGACCCGTACCTGCCCGGCGGGGTGGTGGGCGTCGGGCGGTGACCTCCCGGCGTACCACTCGTGTGCTCCGGTCACGCCGAGGCGGGTGACGGCTCCCCGAGGGGGCGCCGCCGGTCGGCCGCCCAGACGGCCAGGGCGCAGGCCGCGAACCCGGCGCCGAGGAGGCTGGACGCCGCCCAGCCGTGGGCGGTGAAGACGGCGGTGGTCGTGGCGGCGCCGAGGGCGGAGCCGAGCGAGTAGAAGACCATGTAGCTGCCGATGACACCGCTGATCCGGTCCGGATGCGCGGTGGTGAGCAGATGCTGGTTGCTCACGTGCACGGCCTGGACCGCGAAGTCGAGGAGCACGATCCCGACGACCGGCAGCCACAGCGTCCACGACAACTGCCCGATCGCCGCCCACGAGAGGATCAGCAGGGCGAGCGCGATCCCCGTGACCCGCCCCGCCCGCCCGCTGTCCGCCCACCGCCCCGCACGGGCCGCGCCGAGCGCGCCGACGAGCCCCACCAGGCCGAACAGCCCGATCCGGCTCTCGCCCAACTGCCAGGGCGCGCCCGCCAACGGCAGCGCGAGCCCGCTCCACAGGGTGCCGAACGAGGCGAACAGGAAGAACGCGATGAGCCCCCGGGTCAGGAAGACGCGCTCCCGGACCAGCCCGCCGAGCGAACCGACCGCCCGCCGGTACCCCGTGGACCGGTGCCCGCGCCGCTCCGGGGGCAGTACGGCGAGGACGAGCGCGGCGAGCCCGAGGGACAGGGCCGCGAGCACGACGTACACGTACCGCCAGCTCCAGATCTGGGCGAGCGCCCCGGTGACCACCCGGGCGCCCAGGATGCCGATGACGACGCCCGAGGTCACCGTCCCGATGGTGCGCCCGCGTTCGGCGGGTGACGAGACCGACGCGGCGTACGCGACCGTGGTCTGCACCACCACCGCGAACAGCCCCGACACCGCCAGCCCGGCGAAGGCCGGCCAGGCCCCCCACGCCGAGGCCGTCAGGAGCAGCCCCGCCGCCGTGACCGCCAGATGCGCGGCGATCAGCCGCCGCCGGTCGACCATGTCGCCGAGCGGCACCAGCAGCACCAGACCGGCCAGATAGCCGAACTGGCCGATCGCCACGATCCACCCGGTCAGCTCCGCAGGGACGCCCAGGTCGTGCCCCATCGGCTCCAGCACCGGCTGCGCCGCGTAGATGCTCGCCACGGCGACCCCGCACACCAGCGCCAGCAGTACGCGCCGTCCTGTGCCCATCACACCTCAACCCCGATCAGTAGTGAAATGCAACCGATTGGACCGTACGGCATGATGGTTTTGATTCGCAACCAAACGGGAGGTGTCATGTCGCGCGCCAGCAGTACGCCTGCCGCGAACCCGGACCGCGCCGGGGAGGGGCGGGCCGGGCCGGACCGGGGGGCCGATCCCGACTGGACCGACCCCGAATGTCCGGTCGCCCGCGCGCTCGATCTCGTCGGCGACCGGTGGAGCCTGCTCGTCGTCCGGGACGCGATGGACGGGGCCCGGTCGTTCACCGAGTTCCACCGGCGCACCGGCGTGGCCCGCAACATCCTCACCGACCGCCTCCGCAAGCTCACCGCTCACGGAGTCCTCGCCCAGCGCACGGCGGCGTCGGGCCGCCGTCAGGAGTACGTGCTCACCGATGCGGGGCGCGACCTCTTCCTCGTCGTCCTCGCGCTGCGGCAGTGGGGCGAACGCCATGCCTTCGCCCCCGGCGAGCCCCGTTCCACCCTGGTCGACGAGCACGGCACCCCGGTCCCGGAGGTCACGGCGACCGGCGCCGACGGCACCCCTCTCGGCACCGGGACCACGCGGGTCCGGAAGGTTCAGTAGGGGACGGGGCCGGTGTGGCCGCCGTCCCCGGTCGGCTCCAGGGTCCTGGCCGAGGCGGAACCGACGGCGGTCGCGGGCCGGTTGCATTTACCGAACCATGACCCGACAGGTGTCCCACCGCGATCGGCGGTTGCCATCATGACCTCAAAGAACGACCCAACGACGCGAGGGCTCAGAGGTTCAGACGTGGCCGACGAAATCTACTTCAGCAACAACTACAGCGACCTGTCGCAGCAGCACGGCACCGGCGCGGGCTTCCAGTTCGAGTTCCGGTGCCAGCGGTGTTCGGACACCTGGCGCTCGCCGTTCGAACCGTTCAGATCGGGCCAGGCGGCCGGCTGGATAGGCAAGGGCGTCAGCGCCGCCTTCAGCCTGCTGGGCAGCGGGGCCAACACGATCAACAACGCCGCCGACGGCCTGGCCGGTGCGACCTGGGGCAGTTCGCGGGACGCGGCGTTCCAGCGGGCGATCGACAACGCGCACGGGCACTTCAACCGCTGCCCCCGCTGCACCTCGTACGACTGCGGGCGGTGCTGGAACGCCGAGCTGGGGCTCTGCCTCCAGTGCGCGCCCGACACCGCCGCCGAGGCGGAGGCCGCCCGCCGCCGGGGGCTCAACGACTCCGTCTCGGAAAGCGCCTACGCCGTCGGCCAGAACGCCGGGCAGGGCTACGACACCAGCGCGGCCCGGCAACTGGTCTGCCCGCAGTGCCGCGCGGAGACCCACGGCGGCGCCTTCTGCCCCGGGTGCGGCCACCGGCTCGCCCAGACCCCGCAGTGCGCCTCGTGCCACGCCCCCGTGCCCCAGGGCTCCGCGTTCTGCCCCGGGTGCGGTACGCGGCAGTAGTGGTGACGGGGCGGCCGCGCGCGGGTGAGGTACGGGACCCGCGTGCGGCCGACCGGGGTTCAGTGGTTGCCGGGGGCGAGGGGGGCGACGAAGACGGCTCGGTTGCCGTCCGGGTCGGTGAGGGTCAGGACGCGCGAGGTGTCGGTGATCCGGGGGCCGTCGTGATGGATGCCCGCGTGCGCGAGCCGGGTGAGGCGTCCGTCCAGATCGGACTCGTACAGGACCACGGTCGAGTGTCCGGCGCGGTCGGGCTCGGCCCAGACCTGGATGCCGTGGGTGTCGGACAGGTGCCACTCGATCAGGCCGCGCATCGGCCGGGTGTCGGGCCCCCGCCCCAGCAGTGCGGTGTACCAGGCGGTCGCCGCGTCCAGGTCGGTGACGGTCATCTGGGCGAGCAGTCGGTGGATCGTCACGGTGCTTCCTCCGCAGGTCCGTTGAGGGTGTCCGGTGTTCCGTGGGGGCTCGCGGCCCCGGACCCGGTTCCGGCGGCCCCGTGGGTCCGGAGGAAGGTGCCCAGCGCGTCGAGCCATGTGCCGGTTCCCCGTTCGCGCCAGTCCGGCTCCTCGTCGCCGCTCAGGAAGGCGCCCTGCTCGGTCAGGACCAGGAGGGTGCCGGTGTCCTCGGGGTGGAACTCCACCGTGGTCAGGGACACCGTCGCGAGCTCGTCGCCGACGCTGAGGGTGGAGGTGTAGACGAGCCGCCGGTCCGGGACGATGTCGCGGTAGTACGACTCGAAGACCAGCTCCGGGCCGTCGGCGCGGCGGGCCCGGTTGACCTCGCGTCCGCCGACCCGGAAGTCCAGCTCGTGCGCGGCGTCGGCGCCGGAGAACCACCCTGCCTTGGACCGGGGGTCGGACCAGGCGGAGAACACACGGGCGGGCGGGGCCGGGTAGTGGCGTTCGAGGCTGAAGGTGGAGTGGGTGGTCCGAGGGTCGGTCATGTCCTTGTCCCTTGTCCGGAGTCGGTGGAACCGGTGCGGTCGTCGTCGGCGGGTTCGGTGGCCAGTTGGTCGCCGAGCCGGTCCAGGCGCTGCTCCCAGTCGGTGCGCCGGGCGGCGAGCCACTCCTCCGCGGCGCGCAGCGCGGCCGGCTCGACGCGGCAGGTGCGGACCCGGCCGACCTTCTCCGAGCGCACCAGGCCGCACTCCTCCAGCACCTGGAGATGCTGCATCACCGCGGGCAGCGACATGGCGTAGGGCCGGGCCAGCGCACTGACCGAGGCCGGGGCCCCGACCAGGCGTCGGACCATGTCCCGGCGGGTGGCGTCCGCCAGCGCCTGGAAGACCCGGTCCAGATCGACCTGTTGGTTAGGCATGTTCTTAACTATGGAGCGGATTCCCGGATAGTCAAGAGGTTGGTTAAGTAACCTTCGACGAGGGGGTGTTGGCCTGATCCGAACGGAAGGCCTTGCGGCCTTCCCGTTCGGTGTGTCCGGCCGGTGGGGTCGTGGGTACGGTCTTGCGGAGCCGTGCTGCCCGCGGTGTGCGGCCCTGGTGGAAGGGATCGGAGAGGCACGTGCTGAGTGACGAAGAAGTCCTGCGATCGGTACGGGAGTTGGCCAAGGGGCGGGGCGAGGACGTCCCCGCCGCGCTGCCCGGCGCGGCCGAGATCACCCGGTACTGCCTGCTGGAGGGCGAGATCGTGCGCTGCGTGGAGAGCCGCACGGAGAAGGAGCGGTTCCACGCCGGGCCCCTGGATCTCTCGGGCAGGCCGGTGTTCGAGACCACCATCCACGCGCACCGCGTACCGCCGCCGCAGGACCCGTCCCAGGAGAAGACCTTCAGGCTGGTCCGCCGTGGATCGGTCGACGACCGGTCCTGCGACTGCGGCAACGGGTCCGTCACGTGTCAGCGCTGCTCGGGGGCGGGCGACGTGCGCTGCGACCCGCGTACGCACTGCACCGGGTGCAAGGGGAACGACAGTTGTCTGCGCTGTGACGGCACCGGCAAACGCTCCGGCGCGCCGGCGGACCGGACCGCCCGGGAACAGGAGGAGCGCGTCACGTGCAGGCTCTGCGGAGCCCTGGACGCCGCGTGCGGAGTGTGCCGCGGGCGCGGGGCGGTGGAGTGCCCGACCTGCCGGGGCGCGGGGCTGCGCCCCTGCCCCGACTGCGACCGGGCCGGGACGGTACCCCACCAGCACTGCAAGGGAACGGGTCGGACGGTGACCTGGACGGAGGGTGTCATCACCCGGAGTCCCGACACCGACAGGGTCAGGCTGCCCCAGTTCGGAGTCCCCTACCTCGCCCGGCAGAGCGCGCGGGAGAAGGGCGCCTGGGTCCGGACGGACCTGACGGACGACAAACCCCTGCCCGACCGGCAGGCCAAGCTCCTCGGCCAGGAGCTGCGGACGAAGCTCGTGGAGCGCGACCAGGAGATCGCGCGCCGCGTCGACCTCAGCTATCTGCCCCTCGCGCGCGTCGTCGTCACGGCGCAGCCGCACCGCGTCTACTACGTCGTCCCCACCGCGCGTGCCCCGTACGTGCTCCTGCTGCCCTCGCGGCGGAGGTCCTGGCAGATCGCCGCCGTGGCCTGCGGCGCACTCGCCCTGCTGTTCCTGGTCGTACGGCTCATCGGCTGACCGTTCGGCACGGGCCCTGCGACGGTGCGGCGGGACCGGCGGCGCGCCGTCGCAGGGCCCGTGCGCCCGGCTCACCTCAATGGCGCACGTACCGGCGGGGTCCGGCGGTCGTTGATCGTCTCGGATTGTTCACATTCCCCGAGGGCGCCGCTCGCCGGTCCCAAGGGGCCATCCGAGCAGAGGAGTTGCTCCATTGAAGCGCAATGCTCTCGCCGCCGTGGCCGCCACCGCCGTCCTGGCGACGACCGGCCTCGTCGGTTCGTCGACGGTCGCCGGTGCGGTGCCCGGAACGGTCTCCGGGGACGGCGGCAACCGCATCGGCGTCCTGAAGGTCGACGGTGACGCCCAGGTGAAGGAGGGCGGGCTGAGCGCCGCCTGGGTCAAGGAGTCGGGGAGCATCAAGCAGCTCACCCTCTCCGGCGACCGGATCGGCGTCGTCACCGGCGACGGGGTCGCCTGGGTCAAGGAGGGCGGCCTCAGCGCCACCTGGGTCAAGGAGGCCACCGACGTCAAGCGGATCGCCCTCTCCGGCAAGCGGATCGGCGTCCTCAAGGACAACGGCGAGGCTTACGTGAAGGAGGGCGGGCTCTCCGCCACCTGGGTCAAGGAGTCCGTCAAGGTCAAGGAACTCGAACTCTCCGGCAACCGGATCGGCGTCATCACCGGGGACGGCGTCGCCTGGGTCAAGGAAGGCGGCCTCAGTGCCTCCTGGGTGCGCGAGTCGGAGAACGCCATCGGCATCGACCTGGCCGGCAACCGCATCGGCGTCCTCGTCGGCAACGGCGTCGCCTGGGTCAAGGAGGGCGGGCTCAGCGCCTCCTGGGTGCGGGAGGCCGACGACGTCATCCAGCTCGAACTGTCCGGCAACCGCATCGGCGTCCTCAAGGACGACGGCACGGCGCACGTGAAGGAGGGCGGGCTCAGCGCCACCTGGACGCACGTGTACGACCACGCCATCCAGATCGCGCTCTCCGGCAAGCGGATCGGCGTCCTCAAGGGCGACGGCGACGCCCGGGTGAAGGAGGGCGGGCTCAGCGCCACCTGGGTCCTGGAGGCGGACAACGTGACGGAGCTGGCGCTCTCCTGAGCCCCGCCCCCCTTACGGCGGGACCGCCGCCGCGCCGCACACCGGTGCCGACCTCGGTGTGCGGCGCGGCGTGGCGCCACTGGTGGCCGTGCCTGCGGACGCCTCGGAAAATCGCTGGTCAGAGGGGTGAAGGTTCGGTAGGAAGAGGGGCATGACTGCCTCCTCCGCCGCTCCCGCCGAGCTTCCCGACGCCGCCGCTCCCGCCGGGAGCCCCGCCGACCCCAAGACCTTCGTCCGTACCGCATTCGATCTCGGGGACGTGGTGCTGCGCCCCTGGACCCGGGCGGACGCCGACTCCGAGGCCGTGCTGGACGCGCTGGTGACCGCCGCCGCCGACCCGGTGGTCGCCCTCTGGAACCCCATCCGGGCGACCGACCGGGACGCCGCCCGCACCTGGGTGGAGGCGCGCGACGACGGGTGGGAGAAGGGCACGGCCGCCTCCTTCGCCATCCGGGACGCCGCGGACGGCGCGGTGCTCGGCAGCGCCACCCTGCGCTGGACCGACCGTGCGGACGGGCTCGCGATGATCGGCTATCTGCTGCTGCCCGCCGCCCGGGGCCGGGGCGCCGTCACCCGGGCGGTCGCCGCGATCACGGACTGGGGATTCGACACCGCCGACGTCCGCCGGGTCGAGATCGCCCACGCCGTCGAGAACGCGGCGTCCTGCCGGGTGGCCGACCGCTGCGGCTACCTTCCCGAAGGGGTGCTGCGCGAGTCCTACCGCTTCGGCGACGGCGAGTACCACGACGAGCACCTGCACGCCCGACTCGCCAAGGACCCCCGCCCGTAGGGGAGTTGACGGAGTGGCACACTCTCCCGGGAACCGGCCGCGCCCCTTCCGTACTCATAGGATCGACGCGACTTCGGGGATACGGGGGTGGTCGATCGTGGTGCGCGGCGGTCCGGAACGCGGACGGGGCGGACGGCGCCGGTACGGGGTGCTGGCGGCGGTGCTGCTGCTGGCGACCGCGTGCGGCGGAGGCGGAGGGGGCGGTGGCGGTGGTGGGGCGAAGAAGTCCTCGTCCGCCGCCGGCGCCACCGCGACCGCCGCCGGGGAGGCGGCGCCCGACGCCACGGACGGACCGGCCGTCGACGCCGACCCGGCGCGCCTGCCCACCACCCGGAAAGCGGCCCTCGCCCTCATCGGGAAAGTCATCGCCGGGCCCGAGGACTTCGGCCCCGGCACCGTCGCCCGCACCCCGTACGAGTCCGGCCCCGACACCTGGCCGGTGCTCGACACGAGCTGCGTGTGGCAGCAGCGCCCGTTGGGGCGCGGGATCCTCGCCACCCTCACCCGCTCCTTCGAGTTACCCGCGACCAAGGACAAGGGCCCGCTGCGGCTCGCCGCGATCATGACCGTCCACCGAGCCGACGACGGCGCCCGGTGGGAGATGGCCGAATCGCTGGAGGAGACGATGCGCTGCCCCACGCAGCAGCTGCGCCAGGGCGAGTTCATCGGCGGACTCGGCGCGAACGCCCTGGACCGGGGCGAGGGCAATCAGACCAGCTCGGACGACTCGCTGATGGAGTCCGGGCAGTACCGGAGCGCCGAACTCGGCGGACCCCAACCGTACTTCTGGAAACAGGACCGGATCCTCCGGTTCACCTTCGCCGTGACCGCCAAGGGTGCCAAGGGATGGCGGGTCGGCGAGATCGACTCCCTCAGCATCAAGGCCCAGGCCGCCATGCTCGGCCGACTGGGCGACGCCATCATGAAGAAGGGCTGAGGCGCATGGACGAGCTACGGGCCTCGGACCCGTCCTGGATCGGCGGACACCGGCTGTTCGGGCGGCTCGGCGCCGGCGGCATGGGTGTCGTCTACCTCGGCCGCGACACCCAGGGGGCGCTGGCCGCCGTCAAGGTGATCCTTCCCGAACACGCCGGGGACGCCGACTTCCGGCTCCGGTTCCGCCGCGAGGCCGGGGCCGCCCGTCGCGTCACCAGTCCCTGGGCGGTCCAGGTGACCGGATCCGGCACGGAGGAGGAACGGCCCTGGCTGGCCACCGAGTTCGTCCCCGGACCCGCGCTCTCCGAGACGGTCACCCGCTGCGGCCCGCTGCCCGCCCGCAGCGTCCGGGTCCTCGGCCGGCTGCTGGCCCGCGCCCTGGCGTCGGTGCACGCGGCGGGACTCGTCCACCGCGACGTCAAACCCGGCAATGTGCTCCTCGCCGCCGACGGGCCCCGCCTCATCGACTTCGGCGTCGCCCGGGTCACCGACGCCACCGCGCTGACCGCGGCCGACCTGGTGGTGGGAACGCCCGGCTTCCTCGCCCCCGAACAGGCCGCCCGGGGCGCCTCGGCGGTCGGGCCCGCCGGTGACGTCTTCTCGCTGGGCTGCCTCCTCGCGTACGCCGCGACCGGGCGGCCGCCGTTCGGGAGCGGTGCCGTGGACGCCCTGCTCTACCGCACGGTCCACTCGGAACCCGACCTCGACGGGATCGACGACCCCGAACTCCGTTCCCTGCTGGCCGGTCTGCTTGCCAAGGACCCGGCCGCCCGCCCCACCGCCGCCGCACTCGACGGGGTGATCACCGAGGACGCCCCGGACGGCTCGGTCGACTGGCTGCCCGAGGACGTCGTACGGCTGATCGCCGAACGGTCCGCCGAGATCCTCGCCCTGCCCGGCATCGACGCGACCCGCGTCGACACCCCGGACACCCCCGCCCCGTCCCGGCGCGGGCTGATCCTCCTGGCGGGTGCCGGAGCGGTGGCCGTCGCGGGCGGCGGCGTCCTCGCCGTCCGCGAATGGCCGCGCGGCGACGCCACCGGGGCCTCCGGCGCGAGCGGTCCCGGCACCTGGACCATCGGCGTACAGGCCGACCTGTCCGGGCCCCGGGCGGCGATCGGCCGCGCCCAGGAACGCGGGGTGCGGCTCGCCGTCGACCGGTTCAACGCCCGTACGGACAAGCCGTTCACCCTGAGGGTGGAGGCCGCCGACGACCGGGGCCGGACCGCCGAGGGCAAGCGGGCCGCCGAGCGGTTCGTCCGGGACCGCGACGTGCTCGCCGTCGTCGGCCCCACCGACGACCCGGTCACCACCGCCGTGCTCAGCACCTACGACGAGGCGCTGCTGCCGATCGTCACCGTCTCCTCCCAGCAGATCGCCTTCGCCGTGCGGTCGATGCGGTCGTTCTTCCAGGCCGTCCCGTCCGACGTCGCGCTCGTCCACCCGATCCGCGACCGGCTGGTGCTCCGGCCCGACGTCCAACGGCTCGGGGTGCTCGTCGACCGGGCCGGGGGCCAGTCCGCCTACCTGGCGGGCTACTACCTCAACCAGACCATCGCCGACACCACGGACGGCACCACCTACCCGCGCGTGGTGCCCGCCGGAACGCGCGACCTCGCCCCGGTCGTGGACGACATGCTCACGCACCGGAGCGACGCCTTCTTCCACGCCGGGGACCAGGCCGGGGCCGCCCGCGCCGCCCGGGCGCTCGCCGCCACCTCCTACCAGGGGCCGCGCATGGCCATGCACACGGCCATCGGCGACCGCTTCCTGAAGGACGCCGGGGCCGCCGCCGAGGGCTGGGAGTTCGTCGCGCCCTGGATCGGCGCCACCGCTCCCGCCGCGAAGGAGTTCGCCGCCGCCCACCGCGCGAAGTACGGCACCGCCCCCGCCCCCTGGACCGCCGAGGCGTACGACGCGGCCGGACTGGTCCTCGCCGCGCTCACCCCCCTCTCCCGGAAGAACCGGCCACCCGCCCGGTCCGCGCTGGTCGCGAAGATCTCCTCGTCCACGTACCGGGGGATCTCCCGCACCTACGCCTTCACTGACGGCTACCGGCTGAAGAACTTCGACGGCCACCTCCACGGCGTCCGCGACGGTGCCTTCCGCTACCTGGGCGCGGCTCCCATGGAGACGGGCTGATCCGGCGTGCGACCGCTCCTTGCGGAGGACCCCCGGAGCATCGGCGGCAACCGGCTCCTGGCCCGGCTCGGTGCCGGCGGCATGGGCGTCGTCTACCTGGCCCGCACCCCCGGCGGGCAGCTCGTCGCCGTCAAGGTGATCCGGGCCGAGCACGCCGCCGATCCCGGCTTCCGGGCCCGGTTCCGGCGCGAGGCCGAGGCCGCCCGCCGGGTCGACGGCCGCTGGGCGGTGCCGGTGACGGACGCCGACACGGAGGCCCACGAGCCCTGGCTCACCACCGTGTTCGTGCCCGGCCCCTCGCTTGCCGAGGTCGTCGCCGCCGAGGGCCGCCTGCCGCCCGCGACCGTACGGGCGCTCGGGGCTCGGCTCGCCGAAGCGCTCGACGCGGTCCACACGGCCGGGCTCGTCCACCGCGACGTGAAACCCGCCAATGTGCTCCTCACGCTCGACGGGCCCCGGCTCATCGACTTCGGCATCGCCCGGCACGAGGGCGCCACCGCCCTCACCGAGCCGGACGCGCTGATCGGCACGCCCGGCTACCTCGCCCCCGAACAGGCCTCGGGGAGACCGGTCGGGCCCGCCTGCGACGTCTTCGCGCTGGGCTGCGTCCTCGCGTACACGGCGACCGGGCGCCGCCCGTTCGGGAGCGACGGGGCCGCGTCCGTCCTCTTCCGCACCGTGCACGAACCACCGGACCTGGACGGGCTGCCGCCCGCCCTGCTGCCGCTCGTCGAGGCGTGCCTCGCCAAGGAGCCGGCCGACCGGCCCACCGCCCGGGAAGCGGCCAGGCGGCTGGCCGCACCGCCCGGCGAGGACCCGGCCGCCTGGGCGCCGCCCGGCCTGGCCGCCCTGATGGCCACCCGCTCGGCCGAAGCCCTCGACATCCCCGCCCCGGAACCGCCCCCCGAGCCGCCCACCTCCGCCGGGGAACCCGCCCCGCGCGGCCCGTCCCGGCGCACCGTGCTGACCGCAGGGGCCGGGGCCGTCCTGCTGGCCGGCGGCGCGGTCGCGGCCTGGACGGCGGTGGACCGGCGGCGCGGCACCGGGGCCGGGAAGGCGCCTCGTACCGTCCCCACCCACACCGTCGCCCTGCACGCCGACCTCACCGGACCCGGCCGGGCACTCGGCCTCGCCCACCAGCGCGGCATGCGGCTCGCCGTCGACGACCACAACGCCCGCCCCGACGCCCCCTTCCGGCTCGCCCTGCGCACCGAGGACGATGCCGGGAACGCCACCCGGGCGCTGCGCGTCGCCGACCGGATCGCCGCCGACCCGGACGTGCTCGCCGTCGTCGGCCCCACCCACGACGTCGTCGACGCGGCCGTCGTCCAGCGCTACGAACGCACCGGCCTCGCCCAGCTCGTCGTCTCGGCCGGGTCCACCACCGCCGACACGGCCTCCACCCAGAACCTCTGCCTGCTCCGGGCCCTGGACGACCAACTGGCCACCGGCCTCGTGTACCACCTGTTCGTGACCCGCCGGGCGAAGCGGATGGTGATCGTGGAGGACGGTGCCGACCCCACGGGCGCCTGGGCCGTCAGAAGCACCCTCACGGAGACCGCGCCCAGGAGCACGGCGTTGACCGTGCACCAGGTCAAGAGGGGAGCCGACGACTTCGGCCCGGCGGCCCGCGCGGCCCTCGACGCGGGCGCGGACACCGTGGTCCTCGCCGGGACCTCGCCCACCCGGGGCGCCCGCTGCGCCGTGGCCCTGGCCGCCGCCGGATTCACCGGCACCCGTGCGTCCACCGGCCCGGTCCTCGCACCCGCCTTCCTCGACGGGGCCGGGAAGGCCGCCGAGGGCTGGGTGTTCGCCGAGGCGTACAGCGACCCCTCGGCGATGCCCGCGGCCAAGGCGTTCACCGCCGCCCACCGCGAGCGCTTCGGCACCGACCCCGCTCCCTGGGCCGCCGAGGCGTACGACGCGGTCGGGCTGATCGCCGACGCCGCCCGCACCACCATCGCCACCCGGGCCCCGCGCGAGGGCATCACCCAGCGCCTCTTCCTCACCACCCACAAGGGCATCAGCCGCACCCTGGAGTTCGCCCCGACCCGGTCGGTGGACTACACGACGGGCCTCTTCCTCCACCGGATCGAGAAGGGCCGCGCCCGCTACTTCCGTACACCCCTAGTGACCTGAGCGGCCCGGCCGGACGGACGAAGGCGGGGAGACCCGGATGGGCCGGACGGGTGGAGGTCGCGCGGCATGAAGCGGATCTTCGGGCGCGCTTAAGAAAACCTCGATGGACCTGTGGCGCGGGGTGCGGCAGATTTCTCCGTGACGGCCGAGGATGGTGCGCGGCAGCCGATCGACGCGCGCTGCCGCATGTGTCCCGTCCCCATTGTCTTCCCCGGGCCGCAGGCTTCCTTCAGGCATGCCCCCGGCCCGGGGTGCTCAACGCCGCACCAGCACAGGGAGTCACCGCCGTGAAGGCACTCGTCAAGCAGAAGGCCGAGCCGGGACTCTGGCTGATGGACGTGCCGGAGCCGGAGATCGGCCCCTCGGACGTACTGATCAAGGTGCTCCGCACCGGCATCTGCGGAACCGACCTGCACATCCGCAACTACGACGGCTGGGCGCAGCAGGCCGTCCGCACCCCGCTCGTCCTCGGCCACGAATTCGTCGGCGAGGTCGCCGCGACCGGCGCCGACGTCGTCGACATCGCCATCGGCGACCTGGTCAGCGGCGAGGGCCACCTGGTCTGCGGCAAGTGCCGCAACTGCCTGGCCGGCCGCCGCCACCTGTGCCGCTCCACGCTCGGCCTCGGCGTCGGCCGGGACGGCGCGTTCGCCGAGTACGTCGCCCTGCCCGCCTCCAACGTCTGGGTGCACCGCACCCCCGTCGACCTCGACGTCGCCGCGATCTTCGACCCGTTCGGCAACGCCGTGCACACCGCGCTGTCCTTCCCGCTGGTCGGCGAGGACGTCCTGATCACCGGCGCCGGACCGATCGGCATCATGGCCGCCGCCGTCGCCCGGCACGCCGGCGCCCGCCACGTCGTCATCACCGACGTCAGCGAGGCCCGCCTCGAACTGGCCCGCAAGCTCGGCGTGAGCCTCGCCCTGAACGTCGCCGAGGAGACCATCGCCGACGGCCAGAAGCGGCTCGGACTGCGCGAGGGCTTCGACGTCGGCCTGGAGATGTCCGGCCGCCCCGAGGCGATGCGCGACATGATCGCGAACCTGACGCACGGCGGGAAGATCGCCATGCTGGGACTGCCGTCCGAGGAGTTCGCCGTCGACTGGTCCCGCGTCGTCACCTCGATGATCACCATCAAGGGCATCTACGGCCGCGAGATGTACGAGACCTGGTACGCCATGTCCGTCATGCTGGAGGGCGGCCTCGACCTCGCCCCCGTGATCACCGGCCGGTACGGCTACCGCGACTTCGAGGCGGCCTTCGACGACGCGGCGAGCGGCCGCGGCGGCAAGGTCATCCTCGACTGGACCTCCTGACCACCCGTATCCAGCCCACGAGCCGGGAGACACCCCTCATGTTCGACTCCGTCCGCGACGACCTGCGCACCACCCTCGACGAGATCCGGGCCGCCGGCCTCCACAAGCCCGAGCGCGTCATCGGCACCCCGCAGTCCGCGTCGGTCGCCGTCACCGCGGGCGGGCGCCCCGGCGAGGTGCTCAACTTCTGCGCCAACAACTACCTGGGCCTCGCCGACCACCCCGAGGTGATCTCCGCCGCCCACGAGGCGCTGGACCGCTGGGGCTACGGCATGGCCTCGGTCCGCTTCATCTGCGGCACCCAGGAGGTCCACAAGGAACTGGAGCAGCGCCTCTCCTCGTTCCTCGGCCAGGAGGACACGATCCTCTACTCCTCCTGCTTCGACGCCAACGGCGGCGTCTTCGAGACCCTGCTCGGCCCGGAGGACGCGGTCATCTCCGACGCCCTCAACCACGCCTCCATCATCGACGGCATCCGCCTCTCCAAGGCCAAGCGGTACCGCTACGCCAACCGGGACATGGCCGACCTGGAGACCCAGCTCAAGGAGGCGTCCGGCGCCCGCCGACGGCTCGTCGTCACCGACGGCGTCTTCTCCATGGACGGATACGTCGCACCGCTGCGCGAGATCTGCGACCTGGCCGAGCGCTACGACGCCATGGTCATGGTCGACGACTCGCACGCCGTCGGCTTCGTCGGCCCCGGCGGCCGCGGCACCCCCGAGCTGCACGGCGTGATGGACCGGGTCGACATCATCACCGGCACCCTCGGCAAGGCGCTCGGCGGCGCGTCCGGCGGCTACGTCGCGGCCCGCGCCGAGATCGTCGCCCTGCTGCGCCAGCGCTCCCGCCCGTACCTCTTCTCCAACTCTCTCGCCCCGGTCATCGCGGCGGCCTCGCTGAAGGTCATCGACCTGCTGGAGAGCGCCGGGGACCTGCGCGAGCGGCTGAACGCCAACACCGAGCTGTTCCGCACCCGGATGACCGCCGAGGGCTTCGACATCCTGCCCGGCGACCACGCCATCGCCCCCGTGATGATCGGGGACGCGGCGAAGGCGGGCCGGATGGCGGAACTGCTCCTGGAGCGCGGGGTGTACGTGATCGGCTTCTCGTACCCCGTCGTCCCGCAGGGCGCGGCCCGTATCCGCGTCCAGCTCTCCGCCGCGCACTCCACCGAGGACGTGAACCGGGCCGTCGACGCCTTCGTCGACGCGCGGGCCGCGCTGGGGGAGTAGGCCCGCGCCCAGGTCGGGGCATCCGCCGTGACCTGGGACAATGGGTGCATGATCGATGTGCGGCGGCTGCGTGTCCTCCGTGCGGTGGCCGACCACCGCACGGTGACCGCGGCCGCCGCCGCGCTCTACCTCACCCCCTCCGCGGTCTCCCAGCAGCTTGCCGCGCTGGAGCAGGAGACCGGGCACCGGCTGGTCGAGCGGGGGGCGCGCGGAGCCCGGCTGACCTCCGCCGGGGAGATCCTGCTCGGCCACACCAACGCGGTCCTCGCCCAGCTGGAGCGGGCCGAGGCCGAGCTGGCCGCCTACAGCGCGGGGGACGCCGGTACGGTCACCGTCGCCGCGTTCGCCACCGGCATCGGTCTCGTCCTCGCCCCCGCCATCGCCGAGCTGGGCCGCACCGCCCCCGGCATCCGGGTCCGGGTCCAGGACGCGGAGGGCGACGCGAGCGTCCCGATGGTCCTGGACCGGCAGGTCGACGTGGCGGTGGCCGTGGAGTACCGGGGCGCCCCCGGCGACGACGACCGGCGGCTGACCCGGGTGCCGCTCTACTCCGAGCCGTTCGACGCGGTGCTGCCGGTCGGCCACGCGCTGGCGGGCCGGGCCCAGGTGGCCATCGCCGACCTGGAGAAGGACGCCTGGATCGGCCCGTACCCCGGCAACCCGTGCCACGACGTGGTGGTCCTGTCCTGCGAGTTCGCCGGGTTCCAGCCCAGGATGGAGCACTCCTCGGACGACTTCCGGGCCGTGGTCGCACTCGCCGGGGCGGGCGCCGGGGTTGCCCTGGTGCCGCGCTCCGCGCTGCTCGGGATGGAGCTGGGCGGGGTGGTGGTGCGCCCGGTCGAGGGCAACGCGCCGACCCGCCGGGTCTTCGCCGCGGTACGGCAGGGCGCCGAGGGGCACCCGCTGATCGCCCCGGTGCTCGACGCCCTGGCGGCCGCCGCGGTACGGGAAGGGGCCCTGCCGCTGCCCGCGTCGCCGTGACGCGGGCACGGCCCGCGTCGCCGGACGCCGGGCTCAGACCACGCCGACCAGCACGATGACCAGGGCGGGCAGTGCGATGAAGACGGTGCCGAGGTAGACGGCGAGCACCCACCGCCGCTCGGCGGCGAGGCGGGCGAGGCCCTCGGCGCAGAACAGTGGCAGCGGGCGCAGCAGCGGGATCACGTAGATCACGACGATCGCGAACAGGTTGTAGACCAGGTGCACGAAGGCCGCCTGGAGGCCGATCCGCGCGTCCGGGCCGACGCCGGCGAACGCCGCGAAGACCACCGTGAACGTCGTGCCGAGGTTGGAGCCGACGACGACGGGATACACCTGGGCCGGTGTCAGGATGCCCGTTCCGGCGAAGGGGACCAGCACGGAGGTGGTGATGGTCGAGGACTGGGTGACGACGGTCACCCCCATGCCCGAGGCCATGGCGAGGTAGGGGTTGCGGCCGACAGCCCTGATCAGGACGTCGCGGGCCCTGCCGACCATGAGCAGTTTGAGCAGCTTTCCCAGGTAGCGGACGGCGACCAGGATCAGCACGGCGCCGACCAGGATGGTGAAGAACGGGCCGAGGGTGCTGCTGAGGTGCGAGGTCGCGCGGACCACCCCGTGCTCGACCGGCCCGGTGACCGCCCGGACGACGTTGAAATGGGCCGGGTTCGGCAGCCAGTCGGCCCCGTACAGCGCCCGGGTCAGCGCCCCGCTGATGCGCTCCAGCGGATGCCAGACCAGCTCGACCGGGAAGAAGAGCAGCAGCGAGAGCCAGTTGTAGAAGTCGTGGACGGTCGAGGCGCCCAGCGCGCGGCGGAACTTCTCGCGGTCGCCGATGAAGGTCAGCGCGACCAGGCTCGTCGTCACGGTGGTGCCGACGTTCGCGCCCAGGATGATCGGGATCGCGCCCTGGATCGGCAGGGCGCCCGAGCCCACGGCGGTGACGGCGATGGCCGTCGTCGTGGTCGACGACTGGATCAGGACCGTACCGAGAACGCCGACGCTGAGCCCGACCCACGGATTCGCGGCGAAGGCGAACAGGGAGTGCGCCGCGTCGCCGCCCAGCCCCGCGAAGCCCCGGCTGATGATGCTGACGGCGCAGATCAGCAGGTAGATCAGCCCGACGACTCCGCACCAGCCGAGAGCCCTGGCCCAGACGGGGAGCTGGACGGCGCCGTCCCCGGCCCCGGGGTCCGTGCCTGTTGAAGGGGGCCGCCGGGAGGCGCCACGCTCCGGATCTCTGCCGTCCGGCCCGCTGTCGGACACGGATTCCGCCATGACCCCAGACTACGAGTTCCTGACCAGGGCGTACGTGACCAGTCGCTGTGCGTGTCCGAGGGGCGGCCGGGGCCGGGGCGCGTCGGTACGGCGGGTTCCCGCCCCCACCTGCCGCCGTGCCCCGCCCCGGACGGAACGCCTCACCCCCGTCGGCGTACCAGGGGCCCGAGCGTCCCCGCCCCCGCCGCGACCGTCACGGCCAGGGCGAGCAGTCCGTACTCCACCGGTGGCAGGTACGGCGCCGAACCGGCGGCCGACACCGCGAACGCGGTCAGCGGGACCGCCGCGACCAGCGTGCCGACCACCAGCCCGGCCACCGTCACCAGCCCCGTCTCCAGCACCAGCGTCCGGAGCAGTTGCCCCCGTCCCGCCCCGGCGGTCCGCAGCAGCCGGAGCTCGGCGCGGCGCCCCACCGTGATCAGGGACAACGTGCTCACCACCGCGAACAGCGCGAACCCGCCGATCACCCAGACCCCCACCACGGTGACCGCGTCGTCCCCAGCCGGTACCGGCGGGGCGATCCGGACGTCGTCGGCGGTCGCGGTCCCGACCGTCACCCCGGTGTACGGGGCGAGCGCCCGCCGGAGCGCGGCGGCGGTGGCGGCAGAGGGGGTGCCGTCCGCCGTGCGGACCAGCACCGAGCGGTCGCGGGGGATGTCGACATGCCCGGCCAGCGCCTCGCGCGGCAGCAGGAACTCGCCGATCCCCAGGGCCCGTTCGTACAGCGCCACCACCCGGAGCCGGACCGGGGCCCCGTCGCCGAGCCGGAGCCGTACGGTGTCGCCGGGGCCGACGCCGAGGTCCCCGGCCCGGTCGGTGCCGACGGCCACGGTGTCCCGGCCGGTGAGGTCCGCCAGGTCGCCCGAGACGACCCGGGGGTCGAGGGTGCCGGCCAGTCCGTCCGCCGCCACCCCGAGCACCGGGAACCGGTCGATCCTGGGGTCGCCCAGCTCCTGGTGGGCGAGGACGACGGTGGAGCGCAGCACCCCCGTCGCCGACGCCACCCCCGGCGTCTCACGTACGGCCCGGACCGCCCCGTCCGGCAGCCCGGCGGCCGGGCCCGTCACCACCAGACCGGCCCGCAGCGCGGCGGCGGCCTGCCGGCCGGCGGCCCGTTCCAGCGTCGCGCCCGCCGCCAGCTGTACGCAGACGAACGCGACGGCCAGCACGATCGGGGTGATCGCCGCCCCCAGCCGGCGGTGGTGCGCGGCGGCCGACCGCGCGGCCAGGAACCCGGACACCCCGCCCAGCCACCGCACCGGCGCCCCGCCCACCCGCACCGCCCCGCGCGCGATCCACGGGCCGAGCAGCGCCACCGCGACGACCAGCGAGGTCGCCGCCCCCGAAGCGGCCACGGCGGCCGCCTGGCCGCCCTGCGCCGTGGCGGCCCCGGCCGCCCCCAGCCCCGACACCGCCAGCACCGCCCCGGCGGCCGTCCGGACCTTCCCCGGCGCGTCCGGCGCGGCGGCGGGCCGGGCCGAGGTGCCGGACCGGGCCGCGAGCACCGCGACCGGGCGGGCCGCGAGCGCGACCACCGCCCCGCCCACCACCGCCGCGACCGGCGGCAGCCACCACGGCACCGGCAACGGCAGCGCGTCCGTGGCCAGCAGCGACCGCATCCACAGCCCCAGCGGCACCGCCCCGGCCCCGCCCGCCACCGCCGCCGCGACGGCCACCCGGCCCACCTCGCGGCCCACCGCCGACCGGAGCTGACGGGGCGTCGCCCCGACCGCCCGCAGCAGTGCCAGCTCGCCGGAACGCTGATGGACCGCCTGGGCGATGGTGGTGGCGATCACCAGGAGCGCCACCATGAAGACCGTGCCGGTGACCGAGGCGAGCAGCGGCAGCAGCTCGTCCCGGGCGGCGAGCGCGTCCGGCTGCCCGGCCCGCCCGCGCTCCGCGCCGGTCAGCACCCGGACCGCCGGGGCGCCGGAGTCCCGGCCCGCCCAGGCCCGTTCCAGCGACGCCCGCAGCGCGTCCGGCGACACTCCCGGCCTTGCCAGCACCCCGACCGCGTCGACCGTTCCCGGGTGCCCGGCCAGCGCGGTGAGGCGGCGTCCGGTCAGGAAGGCGGCGGGGGAGCCACCGGACCGGCCGCCGCCGTCGGCGATCCCGCTGACGGTGTACGTCCGGGGCGCCCCGTCCGTCTGGAGGGTCACCCGGTCCCCGGCGCGGCTCCCGGTGGCCGCCGACAGCGCCCCGTCCAGGACCACCTCCGCGTCCGACCGGGGCGGGCGCCCGGCCGTCAGCCGGTACGGGGTGAGCGCGGCGGCCGCCCACGACCGGCCGAGAGCCGGGGCCGCGCCCCGCGCCCCGGCCGCCGTGACCGGGACCGTGTCGTCCGCGACGGCCCGCGCCACCCCGGGCGCGGCGGCGGCCCGCGCGACCACGGAACGCTCCAGCCGTACCCGTTCCGGCAGATACGCCGTCACCGTCCTCGGCTCGCTGCCCCACGGCTTCGCGGTGTACGTCACCCGCTGCTCGGCCACCACCACCGCGTCGGTGCCCGCGTACCGCCCCACCGGCGGCTCCGCCACCAGCAGCACGCCTACGACCAGCGCGAACGCGCCGACCAGCGCGGCGGCCGCCGCCGTCGCCGCGAACACCGGCGCCCAGGACCGGCGCCGTGCCGCCAGCGAACGCCGGGCGAGGAACTCCGAGGCCCGTCGCATCCCGGCCCGCGCCCCGGCCCCGGTCTTCTCCCTCTTCCCCGATCTCATCGCAGCCGGCCGCCGTCCATCGTCAGCACGGTCTCCGCCCGGCCCGCCGCCACCGGGTCATGGGTGACCATCACGACCGTACGGCCGTCGATCCGCACCGCGTCCTCCAGCAGCCCGAGCACCAGATCCGCCGACGCCGGGTCCAGCGCGGCGGTCGGCTCGTCCGCGAAGACCACCTCGGGGCCGGTCACCAACGCCCTCGCCACCGCGACCCGTTGCTTCTCCCCGCCGGAGAACGCCACCGGGTCCTGCCCGCCGCGCCCCGCCAGGCCGACCCGGGCCAGCAGCTCCCGTCCCCGGGCCAGCACCCGCTCGTCCGCCGGGCCGGCACCCGCCAGCACCAGCGGCAGCACGACGTTCTCCTCGGCGTTCAGCGACGGCACCAGATTGAGGGCGTGCGACGGGAAGACGAACCCGATCCGGTCCCGCCGGAACCGGGTCAGCGCCGCCTCCGACAACGGGCCGAGATCGGTCGACCCGATCCGCACCGTCCCCGACGTCGGCCGGTCCAGCCCCGCCGCGCACCGGAGGAACGTGCTCTTCCCCGAACCCGAGGGGCCCACCACCGCGGTGAAGCTCCCCGCCGGGACCACACAGCTGACCGCGTCCAGCGCCACCGTCCCCCGGCCCGGCCCGCCGTGGCGCCGGCTCACCGCCTCCAGGCGCAGCGCGGCCCCCCGCATCGCCGTCATCGTCTCCGCCACTACCCCAGCTCCTTCGAACGGCACACCCTGTGACCTGTACCAACGCTAGGAACGGGGGCGGGGCGGGACGAGGGAGCGCATACCCGGAACGGGGGTACAGCCCGCTCCACCACGGCCGGGGAGCACGTACCCCTCCGGGTGTACCGCGGGCCCCCGTAACCTGGCATGTCATGAGCAGCACCACGCCCTCCGCCACCCCGCTGGCCGCCGCCGTCCGGCGCTCCTGGGACGCCTCGCGCTATCTGGGCATCGGGATCGGCGTCGCGCTGCTCGCCTATGTGGGGACGGCCCTGGTGGTGGCCGCGGTGCTCTTCGCCGCCGTGCTGATCGGGCTGCCCGCGCTGCCGGAGGCCGCCAAGGTGCTGCGCCGGTGCGCGGAGTGGGAGCGGCGCCGGGCGACGGCCCGGCTGGGCGTCGCGTTCGTCCCCACCCCCTATCCGTCGCTGGACAGCGGCGAACTCTCCGAACGGGTACGGCGGGTGCTCACCGACCCGACCGTCTGGCGCGACGCCCTCTGGCTGCCCGTCCAGGCCCTCATGGGCAACGCCCTCGGCTATCTCGCGATGGTGCTGTGGCCGGTCGGGCTGCTGGTGGACGGGGCCGGGCTGACGGTGCTGCACCTGATCGACCGGCGGGCCGCCGACGAGTACGGCACCCCGCCGCCCCCGCGGACCGGCTGGGTGCTGCGCTGGCACGGCGTCCTCGCGGACCTGTCGGCGAGCTGGACCCGGGCGCTGCTCACCACCTCGCCGTCGCGCGCCCTCGCCGAACGGATCGCCCAGCTGACCGAGAGCCGGGCGGGCGCGGTCGAGGCGCACGGCGCCGAACTGCGCCGCATCGAACGCGACCTCCACGACGGCGCCCAGGCCCGGATCGTCGCCCTGTCCCTCCGCATCGGCCTGGCCCGGCAGCTCCTGGACCACGACCCGGCCGCCGCCCGGGTCCGGCTGGACGAGGCGCAGGACGGGGCGGAGGCCGCCCTCGCCGAACTGCGCCACGTGGTGCGAGGCATCCACCCCCCGGTGCTCACCGACCGGGGGCTGGGCGGCGCGGTCCGGGCCCTGGCAGCCGACGCGGGCGTACCGGTCGCCGCCGAACTGGACGGGGTCGAGGACGGGCGCAGACTCCCGGCCGCCATCGAGGCCGCCGCGTACTACGTCATCGCCGAGGCGCTCACCAACATCGGCAAGCACAGCGGAGCGACCGCCGCCACCGTGAGCCTGCGGCGCACCCCCGGCACCCTGCGCGTGACCATCGGCGACAATGGGCGCGGCGGCGCGGCGGAACGGTACGGCACGACACCGGAGCGGCCCGCCACCGGGGGCGCCGTCCTGGGCGGTTCCGGCAGCGGGCTGGCCGGCATCCGGCGGCGGATCGCCGCCCTGGACGGAACCACCCGCATCAGCAGCCCCGTCGGGGGGCCGACGGAGATCGAGGTGGAGCTGCCGTGCGGATCGTGATCGCCGAGGACAACGCGTTGCTGCGGGAGGGGCTGATCCTGCTCCTCACGAGTTCCGGCCACGAGGTGGTGGCCGATGCCGCGACCGGGCCCGAGGTGCTGCCCGCCCTCCTGGAGCACCGCCCGGACGCCGCCGTCCTCGACGTACGGCTGCCGCCCACCTTCCGCGACGAGGGGCTGCGCGCCGCGCTCGCCGCCCGGGAGAAGCTGCCCGAGCTGCCGATCCTGGTCCTCTCGCAGTACGTCGAGGAGACCTACGCCGCCGAGCTGCTCGCCCAGGGCGCCCAGGGCATCGGCTACCTCCTGAAGGACCGCATCGGCCGGGTCGACCAGTTCCTCCAGGCCCTGGACCGGGTGGCGGCCGGGGGCACCGCGCTCGACCCCGAAGTGGTGACCCAGCTCCTCACCCGCAAGTCGACCGCCACCCCGCTGCGCAGCCTCACCCCGCGCGAACGCGAGGTGCTGGAGCTGATGGCCCAGGGCAAGGCGAACGGCACCATCGCCGCCGAACTCGTCGTGACGGAACGGGCGGTGAGCAAGCACATCGGCTCGATCTTCGCCAAGCTCGGCCTGGAGCCCGACGACGGCACGGTGCACCGCCGGGTCCTGGCGGTGCTCGCCTACCTGGAGGGCCGGGGCGCCTGAGAGCCCGTCGGGCGGCGGGCAGGTCCGCTCGCGTCCGCCCGCCCGGACGGGCAGGATGCTGTACGCCGTGTGCCGCAGGTCGCCAGGAGGTCCCCGCATGTCCAGCCAGAGCCAGCCCGTACCGTTCACCGCCGACGACTACCGGGCCCGAATGGAGCGCGCGGCCGACGCCGCCGCCGGGGCCGGGCTCGCCGGGGTGCTCGTCGCGCCCGGCCCCGACCTCGTCCACCTCACCGGCTACCAGCCCGTGAACACCGAACGCCTCACCCTGCTGGTCCTCCGGGCCGGGCAGGACCCGGTGCTCGTCGTACCGACGCTGGAGGCCCCGGACGCCGGGGCGGCCGTCGGCGCCCCCGCCCTCACCCTGCGCGACTGGACCGACGGCAAGGACCCGTACGCCGTCGCCGCCCCGCTGCTCGACGGGCGGGGCCGGTTCGCGGTCAGCGACAACGCCTGGGCGATGCATCTGCTCGGCCTCCAGCGCACCCTGCCGGACAGTTCCTACGTCTCGCTCACCGACGCCCTGCCGATGCTCCGCGCGGTGAAGGACGCCCACGAGCTGGAGCGGCTCGCCGCAGCCGGGGCCGCCGCCGACGCCACGTACGGCGAGATCCTCAAGGTGCGGTTCTCCGGCCGCAAGGAGACCGACATCGCCGCCGAACTGGCCGACCTGCTGAGGAGGTTCGGCCACTCCCAGGTCGACTTCACGGTCGTCGGCTCCGGCCCCAACGGTGCCAACCCGCACCACGAGGCGGGCGACCGCACCATCGAGCGCGGCGACATGGTCGTCCTCGACTTCGGCGGCCTCAAGCACGGCTACGGCTCGGACACCTCCCGCACCGTCCACGTCGGCGAACCCACCGCCGAGGAGCAGCGGGTCCACGACATCGTGCGCGAGGCCCAGCGGGCGGGGTGCGAAGCGGTCCGGCCGGGCGTCGCCTGCCAGGAGATCGACCGCGCGGCCCGCGCCGTCATCACCGAGTTCGGCTACGGCGAACGCTTCATCCACCGCACCGGCCACGGCATCGGCGTCACCACCCACGAACCGCCCTACATGATCGAGGGCGAGGAGCTGCCGCTGGTGCCCGGGATGTGCTTCTCGGTGGAGCCGGGCATCTACCTGCCGGGCCGGTTCGGGGTACGGATCGAGGACATCGTGACCGTCACCGAGGACGGCGGCCGGCGCCTCAACACCACCGCCCGCGAGCTGGCGGTCGTCGAGTAGGGGGGCGGACCGCCCGGTCAGCCGTCGGCCAGTACGACGCACGACTCCGGCGGCAGCCGCAGCAGCCCGTCGCCGCCCGGGGCCTCCACCGGCTCCCAGGCGGCGACCACCCGGCCCCGGCCGCCGCCCAGCGGGATGCCGGCCGGCTCCCCGCCGAGGTTCACCGCGATCCGCAGCTCGCCCCTGCGGTACAGCAGCCAGCGGGCCCGTTCGTCGTGAGCGGTGCGCACCGACGCCAGGTCGGGGTCGCGCAGGTCGGGCAGGGTGCGGCGGAGCGCGATCAGCCCGCGGTACCAGGCGTGCAGCCGGGCGTGCGGCTCGCGGGCCGCCTCGTCCCAGTCCAGGCAGGAGCGGTCCCGGGTGGCCGGGTCCTGCGGGTCGGGCACCTGCTCCGCCGTCCAGCCGTGCGCCGCGAACTCCCGCCGCCGGCCCTCGCGCACCGCCTCGGCCAGCCGGGGGTCGGTGTGGTCGGTGAAGAACTGCCAGGGGGTACGCGCTCCCCACTCCTCGCCCATGAACAGCATCGGGGTGAACGGCCCGGTCAGCACGAGCGCCGCGGCGCACGCCAGCAGCCCGGGGGACAGGGCGGCGGCGAGCCGGTCGCCCCGGGCCCGGTTGCCGATCTGGTCGTGCGTCTGGGCGTAGCCGACGAAGCGGTGGGCGGGGGTGCGGGCGGTGTCGACGGGGCGCCCGTGGGTGCGGCCCCGGAAGGCGGAGTACGTGCCGTCGTGGAAGAACACCCCGGTCATGGTCCTGGTGAGGGCGGCCAGCGGGGCCCGCGCGAAGTCCGCGTAGTAGCCCTGCGACTCGCCGGTCAGCGCGGTGTGCAGGGCGTGGTGGAAGTCGTCGTTCCACTGCGCGTGCAGCCCGATGCCGCCCTGCGGGCGGGGGGTGGTGTCTTTGGGGTCGTTGCGGTCGGACTCGGCGATCAGCGGGAGCGGGTGGCCCAGCCCGGCGGCGAGCGAGTCCACGGCCGCCGACAGCTCCTCCAGATAGGTCAGCGCCCGTCCGTCGGCCAGGGCGTGCACCGCGTCCAGCCGCAGCCCGTCGAGCCGGTAGTCGCGCAGCCAGGCGAGCGCGCTGCCCAGCAGGTACGCCCGCACCTCGTCGGAACCGGGGGCGTCGAGGTTGACCGCCGCGCCCCACGGCGTGTGGTGCGTGTCGGTGAAGTACGGGCCGAAGGCCGGGAGGTAGTTGCCGGACGGGCCCAGGTGGTTGTGGACCACGTCCAGGAGGACCGCCAGCCCGAGGCCGTGCGCCGCGTCGACGAAGCGCTTCAGCCCCTCCGGCCCGCCGTACGGCTCGTGCACGGCCCACGGCGACACCCCGTCGTAACCCCAGCCGTGGGTGCCGGGGAAGGGGCAGACCGGCATCAGCGACACATGGGTGACGCCCAGGGCGGCGAGGTGCTCCAGCCGGGCCGCCGCGGCGTCGAAGGTGCCCTCCGGGGTGAACGTGCCGATGTGCAGCTCGTACAGGACGGCGTCCTGGAGTCCCCGCCCCGGCCGCTCGGCGCGCCACTCGAAGCGGCCGTGGTCCACGACGGCGCTCTCGCCGTCCGGCCCGTCCGGCTGGCGGCGCGAGCGCGGATCGGGCAGCACCCGAACGCCGTCGGAACCGTCCGCTCCGCCGTCGAGGACGAACCCGTACCGGTCCCCGTCCGAGGCGTCGGCCGCCACCTCCCACCAGCCGTCCCGCCCGGGGACCCGCTCCATGGCCAGGGCCCCGCCCCGCAGCCGCAGCTCCACCGAACCGGCCCGGGGGGCCCATACCTCGAACAGCATGCCGACGCTCCTCTTCTCCTCGCCCCCGTACCCCTCCACCGCACAGCGACGATCACCCGCCCACGGCACTGGATCCACGCTGTTACCGGCGATTAGGGTCTGCTTCTGATCACTGCCCCCTCAGGTTCTGATCAATACGCACTTTCTGATCCATCCGCACTTCCTCGTACGGCTGTGGAGGCCGAGATGACCGTGCCGTCGTTCCCGCCCGGCTCCCACCCGGGCCACCGCGCCCGCACCCCCGAGGACCCGTACGACTGGTGCCGCGCCACGGGCCGCGCGCGGAAGAGCGGTGCCACGGACGGTGCGGGGTGCTGAGCATGGCCGACTCGTGGTGGTCCCGGGCGGCACTCGGGATCTTCGTCCACTGGACGCCCGCCTCCGTGCCGGGCTGGGCCCCGACGCGCGTCCCGGCCGACCGGCTCCCGGCGGCGGCCCGCCGCGCGCCACTGGCCTGGACGCCGCACGCCGAGTGGTACGAGAACGGGCTCCGGTTCCCCGGCAGCCCCGTGGCCGCCCACCACCGCGCGGCCTACGGCAACCGCCCGTACGCCTCCTTCGGGGGCGACTTCCAGGACGCCCTGACCGGCTGGGACCCGGCGGGCTGGGCCCGTGCCTTCCGCGCGGCGGGCGCCGACTACGCCGTCCTGGTCGCCAAGCACCACGACGGCTTCTGCCTCTGGCCCTCCACGGTCACCAACCCGCACCGGGCCCGCTGGCACACCCGGCGCGACGTGCTCGGCGAGTTCGCCGAGGCGGTCCGCGCCGAGGGGATGCGGCTGGGGATCTGCTACTCCGCCGGACTCGACTGGACCTTCGACGCCCGCCCCATAGGCACCGCCGCGCACGCCCGCGCGGCCGTCCCGCGCGGCGACTACCCCGCGTACGCCGGTGCCCAGCTGCGCGAGCTGATCCGCCGCTACCGCCCCGATCTCCTCTGGAACGACACCGTCTGGCCCGGCACGGACACCGACGTGCGGCGGCTCACCGAGTACTACCGCTTCGTCGTCCCGCGCGGTGTCCTGAACCGGCCGCTCACCCCGTACCGGTCCCTGCGGCTCCCCGGCGCCAGGCCCCCGTACGGCCTCATCCCCGGCGACGGCAGCGGCGCCTGCCACCACCGCGACTCCCCGTCCGGACCGGACCCGGTCGGGGTGGGGCCGGACGGGGGCGGCGGGCGGCTGCTGGCCGTGGGGCCGCGCGGTGAGGACGCGGCCATCCCCGACCAGCAGCTGAGGCGGCTGGAGGGGGCGGCCCGGGACGCCGGGCCGGGACCTACGGGCGGTTGAGGCGGACGGGGCCGACCGGGGGTCAGGCCCAGCCACCGCCGGCCGCCGATGGTCCTGGCCCCGGCCGGAACGCCGGCCGCGCGTGCGTCCGTTCCGCGCGGGGTCAGTCCCAGACCATGTCGAAGGAGCGCTCGAAGTTCACGTACCCGAGGCGGGCGAAGGACCGGGCCATCGGGACGTTGCCGAGGTCGGTGGAGGCCCGGATGCGCACCACGTCGTCCTGGGCGGCGAGGACGCGGGTGCCCTCGGCGAGGAGGTCGTCGATGTATCCGTGACCGCGCTGATCGGGGAGCACCCCGATGTAGGCGATGATCGGGTTGTAGTTGTTGCGGGCCGGTATGACGAAGCCGACCGGCCGGCCGTCGGGGAGTTCGGCGATCCGCCACCACGCCCGCGGGGTGCGGTAGTGCGCCAGCTCCTCGTCGTAGTGCTTCTCGGCGGCCTCGCGGGCGGTCAGTCCGGAGGCCAGGTCGGCCTGGCCGTGCGCGTCGAGGGTGCCCTCCATCACCGGGGTCATCAGCGCGAGGAGGTCCTCGCGGTCGGCGACCGGGCGGAACCGGAGCCGCCCGCCGTCCTCCGGGACCGGCGTCCCGGCCCGCCACTCCAGCCGCAGCCGCTCGACCAGCATCCGTGCGCCGGAGCGTTCCATGACCCGGATCCGGGCCTCCACGATCTCCCGGGCCGCCGGGTCCTCGCGCCAGTCGGCCGGGACGAAGCGCCCGTACTCGGGCCTCGGCGCCCCGGCCGGTACGACCGCCGCCGTCGCCGTCTCCAGCAGCCGCAGCCCCGCCTCCCCGCGCTCCGGCTCGGGCACCGTGTCGTCCAGGTCGAAGACGTCCAGGAGGAGAGGTGTCTCGCCGTTGTTGGTCCACCACGCGAGCCGGGCCACCAGCCGCTCGCCGCGCAGCGCCACCCACATCCACTCGGGTCGCCGCCGCCCCGAGGTGAGATCGTCGTCGAACTCGTGGTCGAAGACGTACGACAACTGCTGGAACAGGGCGAGTTCCTGCGGGTCGGTGAGCGGACGGATGGTCAGTTCCTGCGGCGCAGGTGTCATGCATGCTCCTTGAGCGGGCCGGAAAGCCGCCCGGCGTGCGCCGGGCGGTCTGCGGGGGCAGACAGTAGCAACACGCCCCGGCCCGTGCGCGGGGATTTATTGGGCGCGGGCCCCATGGCCGGGCGCGAGCCGGCCGGAGCCCGGACGACCGGACCGTTTCTGGACACTACGGGGAGGTCGGACCGACAATTGACCGCGTGACGTCCTCCTTCGAGCCCCACACGCACGCCGTGCGCCTGTCCGACGCCCAGCGCGACCGCGTGCTCGGCGTGCTCAGAGACGGCGCCGCGCAGGGCAAGCTGTCCCACGACACCTTCATGCGGCGCATGGAGCTGGCGCTCACCGCCCGCCGCCCCGAGGAACTGGCGGCGCTCACCGCCGACCTGGAGGGCGAGAGCGGCTTCTCGCAGCGGATACTCCGGGTCGTCGGCGGGGTCTCCGGTTTCCCCGGCCGGATACGCCGGGTCTGGCGGAACGAACGGCTCCCCAAACTCCTGCTCCCCGTCCCGAGCCCGCACCCCCTGCAGATCGGCCGCGATCCGGGGAACGGGCTGCGCCTCAACCACGAGACCGTCTCCCGGATGCACGCGCAGCTCATCGCGGCGCCCGGCGGCGGCTGGCTGCTGCGCGACCTCGGCTCGACCAACGGCACCTGCGTCAACGGCCGCCGGGTCACCGGAACGGTCCCGGTCGGCGCCGGTGACCAGGTGAGCTTCGGCCGGATGAGCTTCTGCCTCGCCGCCCCCGCCCCCACACCCCCCGGCTGACCGACCGGACAGGCCCCGGGCCGCGCTCACCCGGACGGCCGTACGCCGACTGCGCCACGGCCCCGCCGGTGGTCCCCTGGGGGAACCGCGCCGCACCCCGGCGCCCCGGCCCCGGACCGTCTCGCGGACCGGGCCGGACCGGGGAGCGGGGTCCGGTGCGTGCCGGGGTCCGCGAGCCCCCGGCACGGTCCGAACAGGGACGGCCCAGGGAGCACGGATGCAGGCCGACGCGCCAGGAGGCATATCCGCACCGGCCACCCGACCACGCCCCGGCCCCAGCCTCCTCGCCCCCGGCACCGCCCACGACCCGCACCGCCTCTACCGGCTCCTGCGCGAGAGACACCCGCTCAGCTACGACGAGCCCCTGGGCGTCTGGCTGGTCAGCCGGTACGCGGACGTGGTCACCGCCCTCACCGACCCCCGGTTCACCGGCCTCCCGCACGACGCCGCACCCCGCGGCGGCCCCGCGCCCCTCGGCCTCTGCCACGGCGGCCCGCAGTGCGCCGACCCCCGCCCGCCCGGCGCCGCCCCGGACCTCACCACGACCCCGGACCCCCGCACCGCCGCCCGGATCGAACGCACCGCCCACGTACTGGCCCGCCGCATCGCCGCCCGCCGACACGCCGACCTGGTCGAGGAGTTCTGCCGCTGGCTGCCCCTCGGCGCGGCCACCGGAACAGGCCCCCGCCGCAGCCCCGACCGGCTCGGCCACAGCCCCTGCACCCGCCACACCGCACTGCGCAGCACCGCGCTCGCCTCCTTCCTCGCCGATGTGCTGGACGCCCCCGACCTGCTCGCCGCCCTGCGCACCGAACCCGCCCTCGCCGACCCGGCCTGGGCGGAGTCGCTGCGCCGCGACCCACCGGTCCAGGTGGTGCTCCGCCGCACCGCCACCGAGGTCGCCCTCGGCGGCGGCACCCTGCCCGCCGGGGCGCACGTCGCCTGCCTGACCGGCTCGGCCGGGCGCGACCCGGACCGGTTCGCCGCCCCCGACCTCTTCGACCCCCTCCGCACCGACCAGGACCGCGTCCTCACCGGCCCCGAGTCCTGCCCGGCCGTCCGGCTCGGCCGGACCGAGGCCCGGCTGGGACTGTGCGCCCTGCTCGACGCGATGCCCCGGCTCCGCTGGGCCGACGGCTTCCGCCCGGCCCGCACCGGGCTGCTCACCCGCGGCCCGCGGACCCTGCTCGTCACCAGCGGCTGAGAGCCTGTCGGGCGACCTCCGCCCGGTCGGAGGTCACCCGACACGCTCTCAGCAACGCCACCGGCCGCTCGGCGAAGAGCTCGGCCGCCGCGACCGGACCCCCGGAGAACTTCCGGCCCGGGGCCAGCAGATCGGCCCACACACCGTCGTCCGGCAGCACCAGCTCCGTACCGCGCCAGCCGCCCGACTCCGCCAGCCGCGACGACAGCCGGGTCACCGCCGTGACCACCTCGCCGGAACGGCAGAACGCCAGACAGTGCGCGGCCGCCGGACCCCGGACCTCCAGCGGGGCGTACGCACCGGACGCGCCGAACACCTCCGGCCGCTCCCGCCGCAGCCGCAGCGCCACCGAGGTGAGCCGGGCCTTCTCGTCCCCGAGACCGCCGCCCCCGGCCTCCCCGTCCGGCTCGCGGAACGGCCGCCGGTTGTCCGGGTCGACCAGCGCCAGGTACTCCCGCTCGGTGCCCTGGTACACGTCCGGCACCCCCGGCATCGTCAGCTGCACCAGTGCCGCGCCCAGCACATTGGCCCGGACGTACGGGGCGAGCGCGCGCCCGAACCGCTCCAGCGCCTCCCGCACCGGCCCGCCCGCCCCGGCCGGACCGGCCGCGACGAAGTCCGTCACGGCCCGCTCGTAGCCCCGGTCCGACCCGGTCCAGCTGGTGAAGAGCCCCGCCTCGCGGGCCGCCTTCAGCAGCGTCGGCTCCATCCGCCCGGCCAGCTCATGGTCCGGCAGCCCCGTACAGCCCACCGCCGTCTGCCAGGCCGACCAGGCGAACTGCGCGTCGGGGGCGGCCGCCGGAACGGCCCGTTCCAGCTCGGTCAGCAGCTCCGACCACGCCCGCGGACACTCGGTCAGCACCGCGATCCGGGCCCGTACGTCGGCGCTCCGCTTGGTGTCGTGGGTGGTCAGCACCGTGCCGGTGGACGGCCAGTCGCGGGCCAGCCGGGCGCAGAAGGCGTGGAAGTCCTCCGGCGCCACCGCGGGCCGCCCAGGATCGCCGCCCACCTCGTTCGCCGACACCAGCGGCGTGTACCGGTAGTACGCCGTGTCCTCGACCGACTTGGCCCGCAGCGCCGAGGCCGTCTGCGCGAACCGGGCACGGAACGCCGCCCGCTCCGGCCCCCCGCCCGGCCGCCCCAGCGCCAGCCCCCGGACCACCTCGACCGCCGCCGCCTCCTCCGCGACCGCGAAGACCGCCCTCGCGTCCCGCACCGCGGCCTCCGGCAACGCCTCCTGGGCCGACGGGGAATCCGGGTACGGGCGGTAGACCGGCACCCGGACCAGCAGTTCCCGGACCGCCGTGCGCAGCGCCCACGGCGCGTGGTCGCGCAGCGCGGGATCGGCCGCGCAGATCCGTACCGCCAGCCGGGTCAGCAGCGCGGTCTCGGCGGCCAGCTCGTCCGTCACCACCTCGTACGCGGCCCGGCGGACGGTCGCCGTCCAGTCACCGCCCCGGTCGGCGGCCGGGCCCGCGTACTCCCGGTAGCGGCCGACCAGCTCGGCCGCGCCCGCCGGATCGACGAACAGGCCGTCGACGCGGTGCAGCGCGTCGTACCCGGTGGTGCCCGCGACGGCCCACCCGGCGGGCAGGTGCTCCTCACCGGTGAGGATCTTCTCCACCACCGTCCACCGCCCCCCGGTGGCCGCCGACAGCCGCTCCAGATAGGCCGCCGGGTCGGCCAGCCCGTCCGGATGGTCGACGCGCAGCCCGTCGACGACCCCGTCCCGGACCAGCCCCAGGATCGTGGCGTGGGTCGCGGCGAACACCTCCGGGTCCTCCACCCGCACCCCGATCAGCCCCGAGACCGTGAAGAACCGCCGGTAGTTCAGCTCGGTACGGGCCAGCCGCCACCAGCAGAGCCGGTAGTGCTGCGCGTCCAGCAGCTCCGGCAGCGGCAGACCGGCCGTCCCCGCCCGCAGCGGGAACTCCTGGCCGTCCAGGCGCAGTACCTCCCCGTCCACCCGGAACCGGTCCAGCTCCTCGCCGATCCGGCGGCCGAGCACCGGCAGCAGCACCTTCCCGCCGCCCGCCGCCCAGTCGATGTCGAACCAGCGGGCGTACGGCGAGGAGGGGCCCTCGCGCAGCACCTCCCGCAGCGCGCGGTTGTGGCGCGGGTCGGCCGCCATGTGGTTCGGCACGATGTCCACGACCAGCCCGAGCCCGTGCGCCCGCGCCGTGCGGGCCAGGTCCCGCAGCCCCGCCTCGCCGCCGAGCTCCCCGCGCACCCGGCCGGGGTCGACGACGTCGTAGCCGTGCCGGGAGCCGGGGACGGCCTCCAGCACGGGGGACAGATGCAGGTGCGAGACGCCGAGCTCGGCGAGGTAGGGCACGGCGCGCGCGGCGGCCGCGAACGGGAAGTCGGGCTGGAGCTGGAGCCGGTAGGTGGCGGTGGGCGTCATGCGGTCGTCCGTACCCGGCCCGGCGGCATCTGTGACAGAGAACGCCGCAAAGGGCCCGACCGGCGGTGTCCCCGTCCCCTACGCGGGCCGCTGGAGCACCGCCATGCTGCGCCCGACCAGCGTCACCCGCTCGCCCGCCGCCACCTTCGGCCCCGAACCGGGCATGATCCCGACCGGGCGCGCCGTGTCCACCACCAGCAGCCACTGCCGCCCGTGGTCCACCGGCACCCGGAACTCCAGCGTCCCGTCGCCCGCGTTGAACATCAGCAGGAACGAGTCGTCGTGGATCCGCTCGCCGCGCGGCCCCGGCTCGGAGATCGCGTTCCCGTTGAGGAAGACCGTGAGCGCCTTGGCATGGGCGGCCTCCCAGTCCCGCTGCGTCATCTCCCCGCCCTCCGGGGTGAACCACGCGATGTCCGACAGCTCGTCATGGGTGCCCTGCACCGGGCGCCCGTGGAAGAACCGGCGGCGGCGGAAGACCGGATGGTCGCGGCGGAGCCAGACCATCGCCCGGGTGAACTCCAGCAGGCTGCCGCCAGCCGCCGGGCCGTCGTCCTCCCCGGCGCCCCCGCCGTCGGCCGGATCCGGCCAGTGCACCCAGGACAACTCGCTGTCCTGGCAGTACGCGTTGTTGTTGCCCCGCTGGGTACGGGCGAACTCGTCGCCGTGGCTCAGCATCGGCACGCCCTGCGAGAGCATCAGCGTGGCGACGAAGTTCCGCATCTGCCGGGCCCGCAGCTCCAGCACCTCCGGCCGGTCCGTCTCGCCCTCGGCCCCGCAGTTCCAGGACCGGTTGTGGCTCTCGCCGTCCCGGTTGCCCTCGCCGTTGGCCTCGTTGTGCTTGTCGTTGTACGCGACCAGGTCGTGCAGGGTGAAGCCGTCGTGGCAGGTGGCGAAGTTGATCGAGGCGAGCGGGCGGCGTCCGTCGTCCTGGTACAGGTCCGACGAGCCGGTCAGCCGGCCGGCGAACTCCGCCAGGGTCCGGGGCTCGCCCCGCCACAGGTCCCGCACGGTGTCCCGGTACTTGCCGTTCCACTCGGTCCAGAGCGGCGGGAAGTTCCCCACCTGGTAGCCGCCCTCGCCGACGTCCCACGGCTCCGCGATCAGCTTCACCTGGCTGACCACCGGATCCTGCTGCACCAGGTCGAAGAAGGACGACAGCCGGTCCACCTCGTGGAACTGCCGGGCCAGGGTGGCCGCCAGATCGAAGCGGAAGCCGTCCACATGCATCTCGGTCACCCAGTACCGCAGCGAGTCCATGATCAGCTGGAGTACGTGCGGCGACCGCATCAGCAGCGAGTTCCCGGTCCCCGTGGTGTCCATGTAGTACCGGGGATCGTCCGCGAGCCGGTAGTACGAGGCGTTGTCCAGCCCCCGGAAGGAGAGCGTCGGCCCCAGGTGGTTGCCCTCCGCGGTGTGGTTGTAGACCACGTCGAGGATCACCTCGATGCCCGCCTGGTGGAGGGCCCGCACGGCCTGCTTGAACTCCAGCACCTGCTCGCCCCGGTCGCCCCAGGACGCGTACGCGTTGTGCGGGGCGAAGAAGCCGATGGTGTTGTAGCCCCAGTAGTTGGCGAGCCCCGCGTCGACCAGCCGGTGGTCCTGGACGAACTGGTGGACGGGCATCAGTTCGATCGCCGTGACCCCCAGCTCCGTCAGATGGGCGATCACCTCCGGATGGGCCAGCCCCGCGTAGGTGCCGCGCAGCTCCTTCGGCAGCGCCGGGTGAAGCATCGTCAGCCCCTTGACGTGGGCCTCGTAGATCACCGTGCGGTGGTAGTCCGTCCGGGGCCTGCGGTCGTCGCCCCAGTCGAAGTACGGGTTGACCACCACCGACGACATGGTGTGCGGCGCCGAGTCGAGGTCGTTGCGCGCGTCGGGCCGGCCGAACGGATAGCCGTACACCGCCTCGCCCCACCGGACCTGACCGGCCACCGCGCGGGCGTACGGGTCGAGCAGCAGCTTGGCCGAATTGCACCGCACCCCGCGCTCCGGCTCGTACGGCCCGTGGACCCGGAACCCGTACCGCTGACCGGGCATCACCCCGGGCAGATAGGCGTGGCGGACGAAGGCGTCGGTCTCCCTGAGCTCCACCGCCGTCTCGGAACCGTCCTCGTGGAGCAGACACAGCTCGATCCGTCTGGCGGCCTCCGAGAAGACCGCGAAATTGGTCCCGGCGCCGTCGTACGTGGCGCCGAGGGGATACGCCTGTCCCGGCCAGACCTGCATGGGCTCGACTCCTCCACCTCTGATCAGGGCAGATCCTTCCCGAAAGAAGTGCGCCGACCTAGGACGTCACCCGGTCCGGTCAACATCGGGCCTCTTCGTGTCGCCCGGAACCGTGATCCGGCCCCCGGGACGGCGCCCCCGCCCGGCCCCCGGGGCGGGATGGGGTGCTTAATCACTATGAATCCCCTCACTCCGGCCGATCCCGCCGTTGGGAACAAGCCTGCGTCATTGGTGAGTTGACGAAGCAGCATGCGCATCCTGCTGCACCGGATCCCGCTCCCGGAGTACCCTTCCTTGATCGTTGGTGGGGGAGTGGAAGGCGGTGCGCGGGTGAGCTCGGGAGGCTTCGAGCTGCCCCCAGGTGACCCAGGTCACGAGGGGGAATCCACCGATGTCCCCCCAGGGGCGGTATCGCTTGTGCAGCCCGTGGAGATCGGCGCGGAGCTGGACTGGGGCGCGGACGCCTGGAGCGAGGTCCGGATGCGCGCCCAGCGGGCCGGCCGGGCCTACATCTGGCTGAATCTCGTGGAGCAGCGGCTGCGTGCCGTGGTCGCCGCGGTGCTCCGGCCGATCTACGAGCCGGTGCACGGCGAGGACTGGGTGGTGGCCGCCGCCGGCCCCGCCGGACAGGAATGGGTGCAGCGCGCCGTCGCCGTGCGCGAGGTCTCCCGCCGCAAGGGTTATCTGCTGGACCCCGCCGACGACAACGTCCTCAGCTTCCTTACCCTGCCCCAGCTCCGCGAGCTGATGGTCCAGCACTGGCCCTGCTTCGAGGCGTACTTCGACGACCGGCGCGAGGTCGAGCTGGCCCTCGACGAGCTGGAGGTCGCCCGCAACGTGGTCTCCCGCAACCGCGCCCTGAACGAGCCGGTCCTCGCCCAGGCCGAGCGCGCCTCCGCCCGGCTCCTGGAGATCCTCGGCAGCGGCGCCGCCGTCCCGTCGGCCGACCGGCTGCCGGTCGACGCCGTGGAGGAGCTGGTCGGCGACCGGTACGCGGACGTGGTCTCCGTCCACTCCGACCGGGTGCGGCTCCAGCGCCAGCTGCCCGCCGAGGACCTCTTCGGCGGTGCCCGGCGGCTCGACGCGATCGGCATAGGGCTCAACCTGCTGGTGCAGAGCTTCTCGGGCCGCCGGCTCGTCCGGCTCGCCGAGTCGGGCTGCCGCGTCCGGCTGCTCTTCATCAACCCGGCCAGCAGCGCGGTCAAGCGCCGGGAGCGGGAGCTGGGGCTGAAGAAGGGCGAACTGAGCCGGTCGGTGGAGATGAACATCCTCCACATGCGCCGGGTCCGCTCCAAGCTCCGCGACCCGGGCGCCTTCGAGATCCATGTCTTCGACGAGACCCCGCGCTTCACGGCCTACCTGGTGGACGGCGACGGCACGGACGCGGTCGGGGTCGTCCAGACCTATCTGCGGCGCGCACGCGGCATGGAGGCACCGGTGCTGGTGCTGCGCGGCGGCGGACGGGCGGTGTTCCGCGCCGGGCAGGAGAACGAGCACGGGCTGTTCGAGACGTACCGCGAGGAGTTCGAGTCGGTCTGGGCCGACTCGCGGCCCGTCTCCTGACAGGCCGTTCCCCGGGCCGCCCCGGGTGGCCCCGGGCGCCGTCGGCGAGGGGGCCCGGGAGCTCTGTCAGTGGTGCGTGCGAGGGTGGTCACCACATGGGGGAGCAACGAAGGAGGTACCCGATGAGCTGGGACCGGGAGCCGCTGGTCGGTTTCGACCTGGAGACGACGGGCACGGAGCCGCTGGAGGCGCGCATCGTGACGGCCGCCGTCGTGAGCGTCGGCAGCAGCGGCGCGGAGCCCGCGCGGGAGCGCACCTGGCTGGCCGATCCGGGGGTCCTGATCCCCGCCCAGGCCTCGGCGATCCACGGCATCAGCAGTGAGCGCGCGGCGGCGGAGGGCCGCCCGGTCCGCGAGGTCGCCGACGAGGTCGCCGAGACGCTGGCCGGCCACTGGCGCCGGGGCGTCCCGGTCGTCGCGTACAACGCGGCCTTCGACCTGACGCTGCTCACCGCCGAGCTGCGGCGCCACGGACTGCCCTCGCTGAGCGACCGGCTGGGCGGGGCGGGGATCGGCCCCGTCATCGACCCGTACACCATCGACCGCGCCGTGGACCGCTACCGGAAGGGCAAGCGCACCCTGGAGGCGGTCTGCGTCGAGTACGGGGTGGTCCACGGCGGCGCCCACGACGCGGGGGCGGACGCGCTGGCCGCGGTCCGGGTGGCCCACGCGATAGCCGGGCGGCACGGCTCGGTGGCCCGGATGTCCGCCGCCGAGCTGCACGAGCGTCAGGTGGAGTGGTACGCCCGGTGGGCGGCGGACTTCCAGAGCTTCCTGCGCCGCAAGGGCACGGCGGACGCGGTGGTGGACGGCGACTGGCCGCTGCGCCGCCCGGCCGTGGTTCCGGCCGGCTGACGCCCTCCCGGTCCGGACCCCCGGATCAGAAGGGATACCAGCGCACGGTCGGGTCGTCGTCGCGCAGCGAGGCCACCCGGCGGTGGAACTCCACGAGGGCCTTCGGGTTGGCCGGCGCGTGCTGGGACACCCAGGCGCAGCTGGCGGTCTCCCTGGCCCCGCGCAGCACCGGGCACCCCTCCCACGCGCGCACGTCCCAGCCGTACGCGGCGGTGAACGCGTCGTACGCCTCGGGCGCCAGCCCGTACCGGTCCCGGGAGAGCGCCAGGACGACCAGGTCGTGCTCGCGCAGATCCGCGGAGAAGGTCTCCAGGTCGACCAGGACCGGGCCGTCCGGGCCCACATGCACGTTGCGGGTGAGCGCGTCGCCGTGGATCGGCCCCGGCGGCAGATGCGGGACCAGCGCGGCGGCGGCCGCCGCGAAGCCGTCCCGGCGTTCGCGCAGATAGGCGGCGTCGGCCGGGTCGATCGCGTCGCCCGCCAGTCGCAGCCACCGCTCGACCCCGCCCAGCAGTTCGCGGCGCGGCAGGGTGAAGCCGTCCGGGGCGGGCAGCGCGTGCACCTGGGCCAGCAGTGGGGCCAGGTCCTTCGGCTCGGCCGGGCGTACGGCCTCGGGCAGCCGGTGCCAGAGGGTCACCGGGTGCCCCTCGACCAGCCGGGCCGCGGGCTCCGCCGCCCGTACGGCCGGGACGCCCGCGTCGGCCAGCCAGTGGGCGACGGCCACCTCGCGCTCCGCCCGTTCCCGCAGTTCCGGGTGGCGCGCGGCGTCCCGGCCGACCTTGACCACCAGGCCGCCGACGGCGAACACCGCGTTCTCCCCCAGCGCGAGCAGTTCCGCGCCGCCGGACAGGCCGGCTGCGGCGAGCACCTCGCGCGCAAGCATTTCGTTCATGTCTGCGATTTTCGCACCCGCGCAGGCGTCCTTGACGAACCGACGACCCGTCAGCACGATGACGTGGGCCATGCGACCGGCCAGAACGGTATGAATGAGGTCAAAAGCCACAAGGGGGAGCATCCATGGCATTAGCGAGTGCGACCGTACGTTCCGAGAGACACGGCCCGCCCGCCGGCCGGAGCGCCCCGTCCCGGCCGACGGGCCGGAGCGCCGGGGCCTGGTTCCTGGTACTGCCCGCGCTGATCCCGATCCTCGTCCTCAGCGTCGGCCCCCTGCTCTACGGCATCGCGCTCGCCTTCACCGACGCCCAGTCCGGCCGCACCCGCGCCACCCAGTGGGTCGGCGGGCTCAACTTCCAGGACCTGCTCCACGACACCCTCTTCTGGGACTCCTTCCGGATCGGCCTGGTCTGGGCGTTCGGCGTCACCGTCCCGCAGTTCGTCCTCTCCCTGGGCCTCGCCCTCCTGCTCGACCAGCGGCTCCGGCTGCGCTGGCTGGCCCGTGCGCTGGCGATCATTCCCTGGGCGATGCCCGAGGTGGTCGTGGGCATCATGTGGCGGCTGGTCTACAACCCGGACGCGGGCGTCCTCAACGAGACCCTCCGCGACCTCGGCCTCGGCGACGGACGGGACTGGCTCACCGGCCTCGCCACCGCGCTGCCCGCGGTGATAGTCGTCGGGGTGTGGGCGGGCATGCCGCAGACCACCGTCGCCCTTCTCGCCGGGGTCCAGAACGCCCCGCGGGAGCTCCACGAGGCGGCGGCCCTGGACGGCGCCGGAGCCTGGCGCCGCTTCCGTACCGTCACCTGGCCGGTGCTCAGACCGGTCGCGTTCGCCATCACCGCACTCAACTTCATCTGGAACTTCAACTCCTTCGCCCTGGTCTACGTCCTGACCAACGGCGGCCCCGGCGGCCGCACCCGGCTGCCGATGCTCTTCGCGTACGAGGAGGCATTCCACTACGGGCAGTTCGGCTACGCGGCGGCGATGGGCTGTGTGATGGTCGCGGTGATCTCCGTCATCCTCGCCGTCCACCTCGCCGCCCGCCTCAAGGGAGGCGAGGACCGGTGAACACCCGCACCAGCCCGCTCGCCCGCACCGGGCAGTACGCCGCGCTCCTCGGCTACCTCGCCTTCCTGGCGTTCCCGTTCCTGTGGCTGATCTCCACCGCCTTCAAACCGGCCCGTGAACTGGGCTCGCTCCACCCCACCTGGATCCCCGAGCACCCGACGCTCGACAACTTCCGCCAGGCCTTCGACGAGCAGCCGCTGCTCCGGGCCGGCGCCAACTCGCTGACCGCCGCGCTCTGCGCCGCCGCCCTCGCGGTCGTCGTCGCCACCCCGCTGGCGTACGTGATGGCCCGCCGCCGCTCCCGGCTCTCGACGGCGGCCACCGGGTGGGGGGTGGTGAGCCAGGCGTTCCCGCTGGTCCTGCTGATCATCCCGCTCTTCCTGATCCTGAAGAGCCTCCATCTGATCAACACCCTGGCAGGTCTGGTCATGGTGTACACGGTCTGGGCGCTGCCCTTCGCGCTCTGGATGCTGGTCGGATACGTACGGGCCGTCCCCGTCGAGCTGGAGGAGGCCGCCGCGGTCGACGGCGCGGGCCGGCTGCGGACCCTCGTGTCGGTGACCGCCCCGCTGCTGGCCCCCGGCATCGTCGCCACCGCGCTCTTCGCCTTCATCACCGCCTGGAACGAGCTGTTCTTCGCGCTCGTCCTGCTCAAGACCCCGGAGAAGCAGACCTTGCCGGTCGTCCTCACCCACTTCATCGGAGCGGAGGGGGCGGCCGACCTCGGCCCGCTCGCCGCCGCCGCCTTCCTCGCCACCCTGCCCTCGCTGGTGGTCTTCGCGGTCATCCAGCGGCGGATCACCGGCTCCATGCTGGCCGGGGCGGTGAAGAGCTGATGCGGACGACGACGCGCAGGGCGCTGGCCGCCGCGGCCACCGCGCTCGCCCTGGTCCTCTCCGGCTGCGCGGGGGAGGGCGGCGGCGGGCGGCACGACGGCCGGATCGAGCTGAGGTTCCAGTCGCTGGCCTGGCAGAAGGAGTCCGTCGACGCCAACAAGCGGCTGGTGAAGGAGTGGAACGAGACCCATCCGGACGTCCACGTCACCTACGTCCCCGGAAGCTGGGACACCGTCCACGACCAGCTGCTCACCTCCTTCGAGGGCGGCGAGGCCCCGGACATCGTCCACGACGCCTCCGACGACCTGGCCGACTTCGCGTACGGCGGCTTCCTCGCCGACCTGCGCGGACTCCTCCCCGACCGGCTGACCGCCGACATCCCGCGACAGAGCTGGTCCACCACCACGTTCGGCGACGGTGTCTACGGCGTCCCCTTCCTCCAGGAACCCCGCGTCCTGATCGCCAACACCAGGATCCTCCAGCGCTCCGGGGTCCGGATCCCGACCCCCGACAACCCCTGGAGCTGGGAGGAGTTCCGGCACGTCACCAAGGAGCTGACCGGCGAGGGACGGTACGGGGTCGCCTGGCCGCTCAGGGAGCCGGTCTCCGTCACCCTCAACCTCGGCCTCTCCGCCGGCGGCCGGCTCTTCCACCGGGGCGCCGACGGCAGGGTCGCCCTCCGCGCGGAGGCGGGCGACCGGATCGTCCCCGGCACCATCCGCGACCAGGTCAACACCGACCACAGTGCCGCGCGCACCACCCTCGGCATGGGCGGCTCCGACACCCTCCCCGGCTTCTTCGGCGGCAAGTACGCGATGGTGCCGCTCGGCTTCTCCTACCGCCAGCAGGTCGTCGAGCAGGCCCCCGAGGGGTTCGAGTGGACGGTGCTCCCGCCGCCGGCGGGCGGCGAGGGGCTCGCCCAGGGGGTCAGCCCGCAGACCCTGTCCGTCTCGGAGGCCAGCCCGCACAAGAAGGAGGCCGCGCGGTTCATCGACTTCCTGCTCCGGCCGCCGAACATGGTGCGGCTGGCCAAGGGCGACTGGATGCTCCCGACCGGCACCGAGGCCCTCGCCGACCCCTCCCTGCACACCGCCGAGAACGGCTGGGCGACCGGGGTCGCCGTCGCGAAGGCGCTCCGCCCGGCGCCCGCCCAGTCGGTGCGCGGCTACCCGGAGTGGAAGGACAAGGTCGCCACCCCCGCCCTCCAGGAGTACTACAGCGGGGCCATCGGGGCCGACGAGCTGACCCGGCGTCTGGTCGACGACGGGAACCGGGTCCTGGCCCGCTACCAGCGCTGATCCGGCTTCCGGCGGAGCCCCCGGGGCACCGGAACGTTCCGCACCGCCGCAATGTGACCGCCAGGTGAGAGGTCGGTGAAAGCAGGGGCGGAAACAGGCCGCGACCCCGCCCGCGCGCACCGCCGGGCGGGGTCCTCCGTGCCACCCGGGAAGACCGCCGGTCGCGCCGTGACCTCGGGGTGGACCGCATAAGTCCTGGTGGGCGCGGTCGACTTGAGTGTCTCTGGCCGGTTTCTTATTACGAAAGTTTGTTGAGTAAGTCACAGCCGCTTGAAGGTCTTGATCTGCGCGCGTCAATCGGCGAGGGTTTCGAGCCAGCCCCCGGAGATCTTCCGGCCGGGGGCGAATCCCCCCACAAAGAATGACGAGGAGACCCCTCTTCATGGCTATTCACAAGCGCGCCCGCCGGTTCAAGCTCACCGCGGCGATAACCGCGGTGGCCGCGGCGGCCGGAGTCACCCTGCTCAACAGCTCGCTGGCGGGCGCCGAGCCCGCCCCCGCGATGGGCGTCGTCTACGGCGCGAACGCCGCGGACGCCGTCTCCGGCAGCTACATCGTCATGCTCAACCAGAAGGCCGACAAGTCGGAGCTCGCCAAGGAGTACGGCGGCAAGCTCAAGCGGAACTACACCTCCGCCATCAACGGCTTCTCCGCCTCGGGCCTCACGCTCACCGAGGCCAAGCGGCTCGCGGCCGACCCGGCCGTCTCCAAGGTGGTCCAGAACAAGAAGTTCCACATCGACGGGACCCAGACCAACCCGCCGTCCTGGGGTCTGGACCGGATCGACCAGACCGAGACCGCCGGTGACAACGAGTACACCTACCCCGACAGCGCGGGCGAGGGCGTGACCGCGTACGTCATCGACACCGGTGTGCGCACCACGCACGAGGAGTTCGAGGGCCGGGCCAGCTCCGGCTACGACGCCGTCGACAACGACGACGACGCGGACGACGGCAACGGCCACGGTACCCATGTGGCGGGCACCATCGCCGGCGCGACCTACGGGGTCGCCAAGAAGGCCAAGATCGTCGCCGTCCGGGTCCTCGACGACTCGGGCTCGGGCACCACCGAGCAGGTCGTCGCCGGCATCGACTGGGTGACCGAGAACCACGAGGGCCCCTCCGTCGCCAACATGAGCCTCGGCGGCGGCGCGGACGAGGCGCTCGACACCGCGGTCCAGAAGGCCATCGCCTCCGGTGTCACCTTCGCGGTCGCCGCCGGGAACGACTCCTCCGACGCGAGCCAGACCTCCCCGGCCCGCGTCCCCGAGGCCATCACGGTCGCCTCGTCCACCGTGGACGACGAGCAGTCGTACTTCTCCAACTACGGCTCGATCGTGGACATCTACGCCCCGGGCTCGGACATCACCTCGGCGTGGAACGACAGCGACGACGCGTCCAACACCATCTCCGGTACGTCCATGGCGACCCCGCACGTCGTCGGCGCCGCCGCCGTCTACCTCGCCGGGCACCCGGACGCCACCCCGGAGGAGGTCGCCACCGCCCTCACCGACGGGGCCACCCCCGACGCGATCTCCAACGCCACCGCGGGCACCCCGAACAAGCTGCTGAAGATCGTCGAATAGCCGCCCGGCCCCCGGGCCGGCGACCGGGCGGGTGAACCGCCCGGCGCAACGCAGAACCGCGGCCGCCGCGCCCTCCCCCACGGGGCACGGCGGCCGCTTCGTGCGCGAACTCCACTGTGCTGCACGGCAGTTGTGGGTGGCGACCGGATTGATTCCGCCACCGGCACCCCATGTGCCGCACCTTTCGGCCGACCTCGGCCCGACTCCCGGTCCGGCCGCATCCTGCCTCCGGGCGCGGGCGTTGGGCCGGTGATGCCGCCGCGCCGGCCGGGTCGGTGCGGCACCGGGGCATCCTCCGGTCCGTTCAGAACCGACTCCGAAAGGCACCGACAGATGACAGCAGCATCGAACGGGAAAGACGCGACGGGCGGGTACTCCCGCCGCGGGCTCCTCAAGATCGGTATCGGCGTCGTCGCGGGGGCCGGCACGGTCGGCCCGGCCGCCGGAACGGCCGTGGCCGGTGGGCCGGGCGACCCGTCCAGCCCCACCCTCGCGGTCAAGGTGAAGAACCTCAGCGGCCCCGCCGAGACCGGCCCGTTCGCCGCGCAGTGGACCGACCTCGGCATCCCCGTGCGCTGTCCGGACGGCACCATGCTCTTCGTCGGCGGTGACACCTTCGACGGCGACCACGTGCCACGCCCCGGCGAACCCAGCGACTGGCGCGCCCCGGTCGGCCTGCGCTCCAGCAACGGGGACGTCAACAACCTGCGCATCGACGGAAGCGTCGGCGGCGGCCATGCCAACAGCCTCGTCGACGAGCCGCACAACCCCGTCGGGGACAAGGCCACGACGGCGATCCCGTCCGACGTGTTCGTCGTCGACGGCGTCATGTACATGCATCTGATGCGCGGTGTCATCTACGACACCCACCACACGGACTTCTGGCGCTCCACCGACAACGGGGAGTCCTGGGAGTACCTGTGCCAGTGGCCGGGCGACCTGTACGGCGGCCAGTTCCAGCAGAAGACGTACGCCGTCGCCGACGACGGCTACTGCTATGTGCTCTCCTCGGTCTTCAACCGCGAGGTGGCCTCCGGGATGCTGCTCCACCGGGTGCGCAAGGAGAGCCTCGGCGACCCGGGCGCCTACGAGCCGTGGGGCTACGTCGACGGCGGCTGGCGGTGGAACGCCCCCGAGCCGACGACCGTGTTCGGCGTCCGCGAGTGGGGCGAGATCTGTTTCCGCGCCATGGACGGCAAGTACGTCCTCACCTGGCTGAACATGGAACCGCTGTCGATCCGGGCGATGGTCTTCCCGCTCCCGACCTCGGACCTGACCAGGACGCTGGAGCAGACGATGATCCTGCCCTGCGCGCCGGGACAGGAGGTCGCCAACCTCGTGGCCAGCCCGTACGGCGGGTTCGTCGTCCCCGGCTCGACGTTCGGCAACTTCCACATCGTCGTCAGCCAGTGGTACGACGAGTGGAACTACCGGATCATGCAGTACAAGGTCAACATGCTGTCCTGAGCGGCGCCCGGCCTCACGCGGAGGCCGGGCCGGTGCGGACGGGCCGGTCGCGCAGGACGAGCAGGGTCCAGCCCCGGCCCGCCGGGTCCAGCGGCCGGGTCGCGGCGGTGAAGAGCTCCGCGGCCCGGCGGTAGGAGAGCCGCCCCCGGCCGGTGACCGGGCAGCGGTCCGCGGCCGGTGTTCCGGCGGGCGCCCGGCGGCCGGTGACGAAGACCGGCCCCGCCGTGCGCCCGGCGAGCAGCATCGGCAGCAGGCGGGCCGTGCCCGGCCCCCAGGCGAGGGCGGCCGCCCCGTGGGACCGGGCCCGCCGGCCGGGCAGGTCGAGGTGGTCGATGTCGAGGGCGAGCACCTGCTCGACGGGGGCCCGTGACTCGTGCAGGAGATGCCACAGGGCCAGCTCCCTCAGCGGCGCCCGCGAGGCGAGAGCGGCGCGGGCCCGGTCCGGGGCGCCGGCGGTGGACGCTGGGGGAGCGGCCGGGGCGGCGGCCGGTCCGGGGTACGGTCCGGGCGGCTCCAGCCCGGCCGTCGGATCCGTGACGATCCAGCCCCGCGCCAGCCACCACGCCGTCGCCGCGCGCAGACAGGCCAGCTCGCGGACCACCGTACGGGGCAGGGTCGAGGCGGCGCGGTCGGCCAGCCCCCGGCGCAGCCGTTCCGGGGTCCGCGGATCGTCCAGCAGGGCGAGCGGCACGACGGGCGGATGGGCGCCCCTGCGCTCCCGGCCGGTCGGGGCCCGCCGGTCGACCAACGGCCAGGCCCACCCCCGCAGCGAGACCCGGTAGACGCGGCGGGAGGCGTCGCCGAGACCGGCCGCCGCGAGGTAGCGGTCCACGGCGGCACCGTATTCCACCGGCGTCGCACGCGATGGTCCAGTGTCCTCTTCCGGGGCGTTTCTCATTCCCGCCATCCGCAGTAAATGGACTCCATCGATACTCCCTCGGTTCTCCTCAACCGACCCTACCACCAGCGGTGTTGCAGTAAATGAAGTCGATTTACTGCGGGAATTCCAGGGAAAGTAAAATTGCTGGTGAAAGACTCAATTTTCTTTCGTGGAAATACTTGCGGAGGGTGCGTCGGCGGGGGGAGAGTGCGGAGCCATGACGCTTCGTACCCGCCTTCCCGCCGCGACCGGGACGGGGGCGGCCCCCCGCCGCCTGCGCACCCTGCGGCACGCCCCATTCCGCCGGTTCCTGATCGGCCAGGGCGCGTCGCTGCTCGGCTCCGGGATGAACACCATCGCCATGACCTTCGCCGTACTGCGGCTGCCCGGCGGCGGGGTCGACGCCGTCGGCGTGGTGATGGCGGTCCGGATCCTGGCCGTGCTGGCCGTGCTGCTGCTCGGCGGCGTACTGACCGACCGGATCGGGGCCCGTACGGTCATGCTGACGGCGGACCTGCTCCGGTTCGCCTCCCAGGGCGTGCTGGCCGTACTCCTGCTGACCCAGAGCGCGCGGATGTGGGAAGTGGTCGCCCTGGCGGTGCTCCTCGGGATCGGCGAGGGCGCGTTCAGCCCGAGCCTCACGGCCCTGGTGCCGGGCCTCGTCCCCGAGGACGAGCTGTCGGACGCCAACGCGGTGCTCCAGATGTCCCAGGCGGTGGCCTCGGTCATGGGGCCGGGGCTGGCCGGACTGCTCATCGCGGTCCTCGACGCGGGCATGGTGGTCGCCGTCGACGCCCTCAGCTACGGGGTGAGCGCCCTGGCCCTGGCCGGGCTGCCCCTGTCCCGCTCGGACGAACCCCGGCGCGGGCTCTTCGCCGACCTGGGGCGCGGCTGGAAGGAGTTCACCTCCCGCACCTGGCTGTGGGTGACGACCCTGCACATCAGCCTCTTCAACTTCGTCCTCTGGGCCCCGTTCCTGGTGCTGGGACCGGCCCTCGCCCAGCAGCGGCTGGGCGGCGCGAGGGCCTGGGGGCTGGTGCTGGCCCTGTACGGCACCGGCTCGATCATCAGCGGTCTGGCGCTCCTCGGCCGGAGCCCCCGCAGGCCACTCGCCTGGTCGATGGCCGCATCCGTCTGCTGGGCGTTCCCGGCGGCGGCGCTGGCCGCACGGCTGCCGCTGGGCTGGGTGGCCGGGGCCGCGCTCCTGGCGGGGGCCGGGGCGGCGGTCTGCAGCGCCCTCTCGACCACCGTCATCCAGCGCGACGTCCCCGCCGAGGTCCGCGGACGCATCAGCGCGTTCGACAGCCTGGGCGCCTTCGCCCTGGGGCCGCTCGGGCTGGCACTGGCCGGGCCGGTCTCGGGAGTGGTGGGGGCCGACCGGCTCCTCGCGGCCGGCGCCCTCTGGCAGCTGGCCGCGGTCGCGGTGGTGCTGGCCCTCCCGTCCGTACGGCGGCACGGAGTGACACGGCCCGCCGCCCCGTACGGCGCCACACCCTAGGGTGTGGCCATGACGACGTACGCGGCGCTGTTGCGCGGGATCAATGTCAGCGGCCACAAACGGATCCCGATGACCGACCTCCGGGCCCTGCTCACCGAGCTGGGACACGCGGACGTCCGCACCCACCTGCAGAGCGGCAACGCCGTCTTCAGCAGCGCGTCGGACGACGAGGAGGCCCTCGCCGCCGAGCTGGAGCGGGCCATCGCCCGGCGCTTCGGCTTCGACGTCCCCTGCCTGGTCCGCGACGGCGCCTACCTGGCGGCGGTCGCGGCGGCCTGCCCGTTCCCGGCCGCCGAGCTGGAGGGGAAGCAGCTGCACATCACGTACTACGACCGGCCGGTCGACGCCGCCCGCTTCGCCGGGATCGACCCGGCGGCCCACCTGCCCGAGGCGTTCGCCCTCGGCGACCGGGCGCTCTACCTCTACGCCCCGGACGGGCTGGGCCGCTCGAAACTCGCCGAGGCGCTCTCCCGCACCTCCGTCACCAAGGGCATCGTCGCCACCTCGCGCAACTGGAACACCGTGGTCACACTGGTCGGGATGACCGCACCCGGCACGCCCGCGCACGACGGAGCCCCCGCATGACCGAACCGTCCCCCGGCGTGGCCGCGGCGGTCGAGGGCGAGCTGCGCCTCCTGGACCCGGTCGTACGCGCCTCCGCCGAGGTGCTCGCCACGCTGCTGCACCCCGACTACCGGGAGATCGACCACACCGGCCGGATCTGGGACCGCGACTCCATGATCGCCTCGCTCACCGCGGCCGACGCCCCGCGCCCCGGCCCGCTCACCGCCACCCGGATGCACGGCGTCCAGCTCGCCGAGGACATCGTCCACCTCACCTACGACACCGAGACGAAGGGCCGGGTCTACCACCGCAGCTCGGTGTGGCGGCTGACCGGCACGGGCTGGGTGCTCTACTACAACCAGGCCACCCCGTTCACCGCCGCCGACCCCGGACCGGACGGCGGCGCCGACGACGGCTGACCGGCTCAGCGGCGCGTCACCCGCTGCGCCCGCGCCGCCCACCGGCCGTCCGTACGGGAGATCCGCACCGGATGCCCGAAGCAGTCGCTGACCCGCTCCGTGGTCAGCACCCCGTCCACCGGGCCCGAGGCCACGCACCGGCCGCCCCGCAGCAGCATCGCGTGCGTGGTGGAGGCGGGCAGCTCCTCCAGATGGTGGGTGACCAGCACCGTCGCCAGCTCCGGATGCTCCTGACGCAGCATGTCCAGGCTGTCGAGCAACTGCTCGCGTGCGGCGAGGTCGAGACCGGTGGCCGGCTCGTCGAGCAGCAGCAGCCGCGGCCGGGGCATCAGCGCGCGGGCGATGAGCGTACGGCCCCGCTCGCCCTGCGACAGCGCCGGCCAGCGCGACCCGGACTTGCCGCCCATCCCGAGCATCTCCAGCAGCCGCTCCGCCCGGTCCCGCTGCTCCTGGTCCACCGAACGGCGCGGCACCGGCTCGACCGAGTTCGTCAGCCCGGTCAGCACCACCTCGTGCACCGACAGCGGGGAGCGCAGCGGGTGACGCGGATCGACATGGCCGAGCAGCGAACGCAGCTCCCGCATGTCGACCCGGCCGAGCCGGCGCCCCAGCACCTCCACCGAACCCCGGGTGGGGTGCTTCACCGCGCCGAGCAGCCCCAGCAGGGTGCTCTTCCCGGCCCCGTTGGCGCCGAGCAGCGCCCAGTGCTCGCCGCCGCGCACCGTCAGCGAGACCGAGTCGAGCAGCACCTTGCCGTCCCGGACCAGCTGGACGCCGTCGGCCCTGATCACCGGCACCGCCCCGGCGTCCTCGGCGGCCGGAACGGGGGCGGGTACGGAAGCGGTGGCCGGTGGGGTGGTGGTACCGGGCGTGGTCACAGCCGGGTGCTCCTTCTTCTCATACGGGTACGAGCGCCTCCAGGGCGCCCAGGTCCTCGTCCGACAGCCGGATCTCCCGTGCCCCCAGGTTCTCCGCCAGATGGGCGGTCGAGCCGGTGCCCGGGGTCGGGCAGAGCACGGGGGAGCGGTGCAGCAGCCAGGCGAGGGCGATCTGCCCGCGGGTGGCGCCGTGCCGGTCGGCGATGCCGGAGAGCGCTGCGGCGGCGTCACCGGTCAGCGCGCCGTTGCCCAGCGGGAACCAGGGCAGAAAGGCGAGACCATGGGCTTCGCACGCCTTCAGTACCGCCTCCGACGAGCGGTCCAGGAGGTTGAAGCGGTTCTGCACCGAGGCGATCCCGGTCAGGGAGAGCGCCTGCTCCAGCTGCTCGGCGGTCAGGGTGTCCAGGCCGATGTACCGGATCTTACCCTCGTGCCGCAGCTCGTCCAGGGCGCCCAACTGCTCCGCCATCGGCACCCGCGGGTCCAGCCGGTGCAGCTGGTAGAGGTCGATCCGGTCCGTCCGCAGCCGCCCGAGGCTGGCCTCGCACATCGCCCGCAGCCGCTCCGGCCGGCCCTCGATGTGCCAGGCGCTGTCGCTGGTGCGGACCACGCCGCCCTTGGTCGCGATCACCAGGTCGTCGCGGTACGGGTGCAGGGCCTCGGCGACCAGCTCCTCGGCCAGCCCGGGGCCGTAGTTGTCCGCCGTGTCGATCAGGGTGACCCCCTGCTCCACGGCGGCCCGCAGCACCGCCACGGCGGCGCCGCGGTCGCCGCGCGGCCCCCAGTAACCGGGCCCGGTCAGCTGGGCCGTGCCGTAACCGAGCCGCCGCATGGGCAGCTCGCCGCCGAGCAGGAAGGTCTCGCCGGGGGAAGAGGAGGACGAAGTCATCCCACGATCCTATGTTCCCGGATCCACGCCCCGGGCAGAGCCCGCGACGCCCTGCGCCCGGAGCCTACGGAGCCAGCGCGTCGACCGCGTCGAGCGCGAGCTCCCAGGGGAATCCGCCGGGGCGGCGCTCGCCCGGAAGGTTCGGCTCGAACCCACCGGGGCCGTAGAGCACCGTGACCCCCATCTCCCTCAGCTCGGCGACGCTCCGGCCGAACGCCCGGTGCCGGGCGTACGCGGAGTTGACGCAGGGCATCGCGACGAGCGGGATCCCCTTGCCGATGGCCTCGGCCGCGAAGCCCACCACGAAGCTCGAAGTGAGGCCCAGCGCCCAGGAGTTGACCGAGTTGAACGTGGCGGGCGCGAACAGCACCACGTCCGCCGGGGGCCAGACGTCCCGGGCGCCCGGCGCCTTGTACCCGGACCGCACCGGGTGCCCGGTCAGCCGCTCCAGCCCGGCCGCCCCCGGCTCCAGCCAGCGGGCCGCGGACGGGGTGAGCCCCAGACACACGTCGTAGCCGCGGGCCTGGGCCCTCTCGATGACCGAAGCGATGTCGAGCACGGGCGGAGCGGCGGAACCGAGCAGGTAGAGAGTCGTCATACCGCCATCCCATCGCGCCGGGGCGGGACCGGCCAATTTTCCTCAATCCGGTTGGCATCGGGCCGCTTTGCGAATCCCGCGACGGACCGCGCGGGTACGGTTCCCGGCGATGAACGAGGAACGCGAGGGGGCCGGCATGCCCGTACCGGACGACTCCAGCACGGGCGAACGGATCAAGGAACAGCGGAAGCTCGCCCGGCTCAGCCAGCGCCAGCTCGCCGCCCGCATTCCCTACTCCTACAGCCTGCTCAACCAGGTCGAGTGCGGGGCCCGGGTGGCGACGGCCGAGTTCACCGCCGCCGTCGCCCGCGGACTCGGCATCGACATCGCGCTCCTCACCGGACCCCCGAGGGCGACCGAGACACAACAGAGCAGGCTCTCCGCGCTGGTCCGCCCGATCCGGGAGTCCCTTGCCCTGTACGACCTCGGACCCGACGGCCACCACCCCACCCGCACCGCGCGGGAGCTGGTCCGCGACACCGACCGGCTCTGCCAGGAGGTCCGGGCGACATACCTCAGGAAGGCCGCCCTCGCGCTCCCCGGCGTCATCGACGACCTCACCCTCATCGCGCACACGGTACCGAGCACCGAGGTCTGGCGCGCCCTGGCCTCGGCGTACCGCACCGCCCACGACATCGCCGCCAAACTCGGCTTCGCGGACCTCGCCATCACCGCGCTCGACCGCATGGGCTGGGCCGCCGCGCACGCCTCCGACCCCTGCCTCGCCGCGATCCGCCAGTACCGGCGGGCCCTGAGCCACGTCGACGCCGAGCCGGATCTCGGGCGGCGCCTGGTCGAGGCCGGGCAGGCGCTCGTCGTCGGCCAGAGTTCGCGCGAAGGGCTCGTCGTGGCGGGCCAACTGCACCTCGGTGCCTCGGAGATGGCGGCCCGCGCCGGGGACGGAGGGGCCGTGGCGCAGCACATCGCGGCCGCCCGGGAGCTGGCCGACCGGGTCGGCGGCGAGGCGGGCGAGGTCCACTGGCTGAGCTTCGGCCGGATGAACGTGAACCTGCACGAGATCGGCGCGGCCATCACCATGCGCGATTTCGACGCCGCGCTGCGCCAGGCCCGCGCCGTGAAACTCCCTCCCTCGACGCTGACTTCGCGCCGGGCCCGCTTCCTGGTGGACCGGGCCGTCGTCGAGATGGAGACCGGGCACCTGGACGCCTCCCTGCGCCATCTCGTCGCGGCCCGCCGGGCCGCCCCGGAGCAGACCCGCTACCACCCGCGCACCCGGGAGACCGTGGCCGGGCTCCTCCACACCAGCCGCCGCACCTCGGACCATCTGGTCAACATGACGTCCTGGATCGGTCTTTGAAGCCGGTCCGGTCCGCCGGAAACCTGCGGGTCCGCTCACAGAAGTGTGAGCGTTCCGGCCCCTGCGGCCGGGGATCCTTTCCCCACCAGACCAGCGAGGAGCCGGGGGCGTCATGAACGTGAGGAACCTTCCGTCGGCCAGCGAACTGACGGAGCAGCAGCAGCGCGGATGGTCCTGCGTCTGGTGCCGGGCCGCCCTGACCATCGGCACCGATACCGATCTCGGGGAACAGCGGACCCGCCCGGCCGCGGGTGCCGCTTACAGCTGGTTCCCCCGGGCCTGCTCGGACGCCGCCGCCTGCGCCGCCCGCGAGGCCGGGCTCGCCTGCTGACCGGACGGCCCGGCGGGACGTGTCGCGTTTCTTCAATCGCCGGGCCGGGTCCCGCTCGTAGGGTTCCGGCATGAAGACCGAGCACGCTCATATGACCGAGGTCGCCGCCGAGGCGGCTCGTATCGCCCGTACCGTCCGCGCCGATCAGCTCGGCGCGCCCCGAACGCCCTGCGGTGACTGGGACCTGCGGGGCCTCGTCAACCACTGGGTGCTGTACACGTCCCACGGCCTGGAGCACCGGGCCCTGGACAAGCAGCTTCCGGAGGAGCTCGTCGGGCGGGACTTCACCGCCGACGCCGACTGGGCGGAGCGGTACGCGGAGCAGTTGGAGCGCGCGGTCGCGGCCTGGGCGGACCCGGCGGTCTGGGACGGCGAGATCGATCTGGGCAACTCCACGTCCCCGGGCCGCGACGTCGCCGCGATGCTCATCGAGGAGACCGCCCTGCACGGCTGGGACGTGGCCCGGACCGTCGGCGAGGAGTTCCGGCTCTCCGACGCGGCGGCCGCCTATGTGCGGGAGGTCGTCGACACGACCGCCGCGCTGTACCGGCAGTACGACGGCTTCGCCGACGAGGTGGAGGTCCCCGAGGGCGCCCCGGACTTCGAACGGGCCCTGGCCCGCAGCGGACGCGACCCGCAGTGGGTGTGATCCGCCCGAGGCGGAGGCTCAACAGGCGGTGAACGTCCCGGCGCCGGGACCGGCGGCCGGGCGGGCGGACGAGGCGAGGCCGTCCACGAACAGGGCCCCGGCGAGCAGCCCCGCGCTTCCCCGGGGGCTCCAGCCGCGGGTGCGGAGGTCGTCGTCGAACGCGGCCAGGGCCTCGGCACCGGCGGCGGTCGCGGTGGAGCCCGCCTCCAGGACGGCGCACGCCCCCGCGTGGACGTGGCGCAGTCCGGCCGGGCCCGCCGCGTGGAGGATCCCGGTGTCGCGGAGGCTCGACACCACGGTCAGCAGGGCGTCCAGCCGCGCCTGCGTCTCGGTCGCCCCGGCGTCGCGGGAGGCGGTCAGGGCCGTCAGGGCGCGGCGTACATGGGGAAAGCCGGCCCGGGCCTCGCCGCGTGCGCCGGCGGCTCCGTAGGTCACTGCCATCGCTGAGCCGGGCGAGGGGCGGCGCGGTGCGTTCCGGTCGGGGTGCGCGGCGATCCGTCCGGCCGCCGCGGTGACCTCGCGGGCGGAGGCGGAGGGGCTCTGGACGGCACCGGCGACGAGCAGGCCGAGGACGAACAGCGCTCCCCGGTGGCCGCCACCGGCCAGGCGGGCCGTGTGCTCGGTGCCGCGCCCTATGGCACCGAGTTCCGCGCGCAGCCGGGGTGTGGGCCCGTCGTTGCGGCGGGCCGCCGCGGCCATCGCCGCGAGCCCGGGAGCCAGGGCGACGGCCGACCACCGGAGGGTGGCGTGGTCGCGGCGCGAGACCCGGGCGGCAAGATCGCGCGGGTCGGGCAGGCCGGGTTTCGGGGCCAGGGCCAGTTGTCCGGTCAGGGCGCGCACGGCGGCCCCGGCCAGCAGTTCGTCGCGGTGGTCGGTCATGGTCGCCTGCGATCTCCTCCGGGCCCTCGGCCCCGTTGCCCGGTCCCACCGCCGTGCGGCCCGTCGGTGACGGGCCGCACGGTCACCGGTTCCAACGATCCGTCACCCCGTGGGGGACGCCGACGGGGAGGCCGGGCCGCCGGGCCCGGGGGCGTCGTCGCCGTCGTGCGTGGCCTGCGGATCCACGCCCACCGTGATCGAGGCGGCGACACCCGCAGCGATCCGGTGCTTCCTGTACCGGAGGGTGAGCAGGCCGCCGGTGGTGCCGCTCCGGTCGTAGATCATGTCCTCGGTCAGGGTCGTACGCCGGACGGTGCTGGCCGCGTACGGCTCGACCTCGGCGGCGGCCAGGACGGCCTCCTCCTCGAAGTAGAACTGGCCGGTGTGGCAGGTGTGTCCGCCCTCGTAGCCCTCCTTGGTCCAGGCGCCGCCCACGTGGACCTTGGTGTGGATGTGCACCGCCCGGCCCTGGTACCAGCCGGGGAAGACGGTGGTGAACCGGACCGTGCCGCTGTGGTCGGTGCGCCAGGTGCCGCGCAGGTAGCGCTCGTCGTCGGTGGGTTCCTGGTGCATGCCTCCGCCGGCGGGGGGTTCTCCCGTGGGCGGGCCGGAGGGGGAGCCGCCCGAGCTCATGCTCTCGTACCCCGAGTACACGCCGAGCGCGTCGCAGTGCCAGATGTCGACCGCGGCGTTCCGCAGCGGACGGCACGTCTCGGAGTCGACGACCTTGATGGCGAGGGTCATCGGGATGCCCTCCCTGTCCTCCGTGACATCCCTGCGGATCTTGTCCGCGTCGATGTAGTACGGGCCTTCGATGGCCTCCGTGCTCAGCCGGTAGCAGGCTTCCGTGGCGCCGGTGCCGGATGCCTTGGCCCGCGCCTTCGCCGGTGCCGGCCCGGCGACGGCACGGGTGGCGAAGGCGCCGCCCGCACCGACCGCGGCCACTGCCGCCCCGCCGGCGACGAGCACCTTCCGGCGCGAGGTGCGCGCCCTGGACGACGAACCGTCCCGCGAGCTGTCCTGGGCTTCATCAAGGGGCATGGGTGACCGACTCCTCGGGCCTGGGGCTGGGCCGGTCATGGGACCGGCGGCGGACGGCCCACCCTCGCGCACCCACATAGGAACGAGCTGTGAAGCCGCCGCCGCCCCGGAGACATGAACGATTCCCGGCCACGGGGACGAGACTTGATTTGGACGACCGTCCAGGACTATCGTCCAAATCAATGACACGGATGAAGCCCCGGCCCTGGAGCGTGTGATGAACCATTCCCTGCTGACGACCCTGACCGGGGCCTTCCTGGTCTGGGAGGCGCTTCTGCTGATCCCCATGGTCCCGGGGAAGCTGGTCGACACCAGGGACTTCTCGTCGCTCCCGCGCTGGCAGTACAACGGGTTCAACGCCTGCCTCACCTCGCTCGGACTCGCCAGCTTCGTGGTGGCCGGGTTCGCCATGGCTGATCAGCACTGGGTGTTCGTGGCGGCGTTGATCCTGAGCCTGGTGTACGTCCTGGTCTTCGCGGCCGACCTCGGTGCGGTCTTCCCCGTCGTGCCCGATCCGCTGCCGGTACAGTTGCTCGTTCTCGAGGCCATCGCACTGGCCTCGGCCGGCGTGGGTGCCGTGATCGCGATCCAGGGAATGAGACTGTGAACAACGCCCCCTCTCCTCGGACGGGCACGCGGGAGAAGATCATCGAGGCCGCGGCCTCGCTCATCCCCGAAGTGGGCTGGGGCGGCGTGACCAGCCGACGGGTGGCGGAACGCGCGGGTGTGAATACCGGCGTGATCCACTACCACGTGGGAAGCATCGGCGAACTCAGGCGCATCGCCGCGGTGGGCAGGATCCAGACGTTCTTCCTCGACCGGATCGGCGACGCCCTGACGCAGGAGGATCCGTCAGCGGCGGTCGAGCTGATGCTCCGAGGGCTGTGCTCCAGCGACTCGCGGGATCCGGAACTGCTGCTGCTGTACGAGTCGCTCGTCGCGGCGAACCGCGACGATCAGTTGCGCGCCGAGATCGCCGCTTCGCTGTCCCGGCTCCGGCAGTGGCTGCACGACTGGTTCGCGGAGCGCGGGGTGGCGCGTCCGCTTCCCGCCGCGGTGACCATCACCGCGGCGCTGGACGGCTTCCTGCTCCAGCGCATGCTCGACCCGGACCTCGACCCCACCCCGCTCATCGAAGGCCTGGCGGCCCTGGTGAAGCACGAGTCGGCGTAGCGCCCGTGCGCGGGATTGCCCGCTGCCGACGAATCCCGGGCCCAGAACACCGGCCGCGGCTACTCTCGGCCGGGCCGCGGACGTCGCCGTCGGCAGTATCGGCGGTATCGGCATACAAGAAGGCCGCCCGCTGATTCCGGTCGGTCTCACCGGCGCGTGAGTGGAACCTCCTCTACCGTGTCGCACCATGACCATCCTGATCATCGGCGGCAGCGGGTTCCTGGGCGCCGAGCTGGTCCGCCAGGCAGCGGCAGCGGGCCATGCGACGGCCGCGACCTTCGCCACCCGGCCCGGCAGCACTCCCGAGGCCTCGTGGCACGCACTCGACCTGCGGGACGTCGACCGCATCGAGGCGGTCATGGCCGACGTGGAACCTCGCGTGGTCGTCGACGCGACGAGTGGCGGACCCGATTGGACGGTCACGGCCGAGGGGCCGGTCCGTCTGGCGATGGCAGCGGCGAAGCACGGCAGCCGCCTGGTCCACGTATCCAGCGACGCCGTGTTCTCCGGCGTCCGCGTCCACTACGACGAGTCCTGCCTCCCCGACCCGCTCACCCCCTACGGCGCCGCGAAGGCCGCGGCGGAGACCGGGGTCCGCCTCGCGAACCCGGGCGCCGTCGTCGCACGGACCTCCCTGATCATCGGCGACCAGCGGTCGGACCACGTACGTGCGGTGCACGAGCTCGCGGCCGGCGCCCGTACCGGCGTCCTGTTCACCGACGACATCCGCTGCCCCGTACACGTGGCCGACCTGGCCGCCGCCCTCCTGGAACTCGCGTCCAGCGACCGGTCCGGCGTCCACCACCTGGCAGGAACCGACCCCGTGAGCCGCCACGAACTCGGCATGCTCATCGCCCGGCGTGACGGGCTCGACGCCTCCCGGCTCCCTACCGGCCTGCGGGCCGACAGCCCACTTCCCGGAGCACTCGACGTCCGGCTCGACAGCCGTGCCACCCAGGAACGGCTCCGGACCAGACTCCGCGGCGCCCGCGAGTTCCTCGCCCCGGGGACGAGAGCTCCGTTTCCGAGGCGACGCGATCGCCCACGCTCATCGCTCTCGGCCGGCGCCATGGACAGCGGGCTCGCTCACGAGGAAAGCGCCTTCATCAACTTTCGGCGCTACATGCGGGATCCGAAGGAGCACGGGTTCCGGTGGGTCGACATCAAGCAGCTGCGCTTCTCCGCGGAGCCGGTGGACGACGGAGGGCTGCTTGCCGCACTGATCGGGCATGAGCAGTTCCGGGACGATTACGCAGGTGGTGGGGTGCTGCCGGACGGGCCCCGGCACGGTCCGTACTGGGTGGGATCGATCACCCCCGATCTGTACGCGCCCATCGGCCAGGAGAAGGCCGTCCAGATCCTGCGGGAGTGGGCAGCTCCGCTCCGGGACCTGCCCACCGGGCTGGAGGCAGATCTGCGGCGGGAGGTGTTCGCCCGCGTGGCCGAAGCCGACGGCATCTACTACCTGAACGAGCTCGGTGACGAGGCGGTTCATGACTGGGGACGCGTACACGACTGCTTTCACGAGTTCGTGCTCGTCGACCGCGCGGCCGGGCGGATCACGCTCATCGTCGCCGCCGACGATTGACGCAACCACGCTGTCGCAGCGTCAAGTTGTCCGCCCATAGGCCGCAACCAGCAGCACCCGGTCCTCCCACGGCAAACCCCACGGCCGGTTCAGCCGCACCGCGTCTGCTCCCGGACGCCGTGACCTGGTCACCAGGTTGCGAGACTGGAGTGCGCTCAGCCCGGCGAACGGCGCTGTCCAGGATGGTTCCGTCCCCTGATCACAGCAGTCATTGCGTGATCATCCAACGACAGCCAGTGGGTCAGAACTGCCCCGTCAAGGCTTCGGAATGAAGGCGGGATCGATACCCATCGCCGCGGTGCCTTCGCGCACGGAACGGTCGAACCGCTCGATCTCCGCCGCGAGAACGTCCCAGGCGACAGGCGAGGTCCAGAAATCCGGCGTGAAGATCGAACCGACTCGCCAGCCTTCATCGGAACGCACGATGCGGATCAGCCCCGGATCTGCCTGCATCGAGTCGAGCTGGAAGTCCTGTCGGCCGGCGTTCGGACTGTGGAGCCAGAGCGCCAAGTGGTGCGCCAGCTCGGCCACGGGGAACGCCTCATCGGACCACACCGGCCGGCCGTTTTCCCAGATGGACAGCTCTGCCTCAATGTCAAGGAGAAGCGCCTCCAGCGGAACTTCCTGCTGGGTCAGGCCACGCCGCGGCAGATCCGACAGGCCGAAATTTCGGCACACGAACTGCACTGCCCAGCCCCCAAGAGATCCGAGGCCCTGTCCCGGGCCATCCACCTACGAAAGACCCTACTGCTGATCTTTTCGTAAGTTCCGTGGGTGTGGTGGGTGGATGGTCAGGCCTGTGTGGGCGAGGAAGGACCAGGGCAGTTGTGGGTTGTGGTTGATGCGGTGGATGCCTTGTTCGGTGGCGTCGGCGACATGGGCGAGGTGGTCGCCGGCGAGGTTGGCGAGTTCGGGTTTCTTGAGTGAGGACCACAGCAGTTCCACCGGATTCGGCTCGGGGGCGTATGCCGGGAGGCGTTCCGGGGGCAGCCAGTCCTGTTGGGCGACCCAAGCCCGCATCGCCCGGCTCCAGTGGGCGGACAGGTCGTCCCGGACAAGGACCGCCCTCTCGCCGCGGTAGCGCACCTTCATCTGCTCCAGGACCTCGATCAACCCGTCGGTGTCGTAGCTGCCGGGCTTGAGGTGGAAGCGGAGACGAGCCCCGCGGTCGGGGTCGGTGGAGCGGCAGCCCGGGGCCCCGGCCATCGAGGCCCGCTTCCAGTTCAACCGGTGCCGCAGGAGCGGGGTTCGTCCTCGGGGCGCGTAGGTGCGGCGGATCCGAGGGGGAGTGTGACACCTGATTCGTCGGGGAACACGATCCAGGCACGTGTGTTCACCCCCCCTTCTTGATCCGAGGCCACTCGTGTGCGGTCCAACGCGCGGTCTCCGACTCGTCCCGCTCGGCCGCCCGCCGCTCGGGCCGCTGCAGACTCCACCCCGGCCGGCCGGTCGGCAACCGCCACCCCGGTCACCCGCTCCACGACGACGCCGACGCGTTCCAAGGTCCACAGATCGGCCTCGAAGCTGAGATCCGGATGTGAGGTTGCGCGGGCCAAGCTGCCGGGTTCTGTCTGTCAACTGCGGTAACGATGGCTGCTGATGTGCGTGATCCGCCGTGCTGGTCGTGGACGTGCCCTCGGTGCCGGTCGCGGGGCCCGTGTCCGATGCCCCGCCGCGGTCGTTATCGATCGCGACCAGGGCTCCTTTCCGGGGCCGCCCGTCACCGTTCTCGGAAGGTGCCGCGTTCCGCGGAGACGCCGTCCTGCCCCGATCCGGACCCCGTGTCGGCGCCAGGGCCGATACCGCGCGACCGGTCGTCGTCCGTCACTGGAAGAAAGAGAGTTCTCCGTGTCTGTTCGCACCCTCACCGCGGCCGTCGGTGCCGCCTGCGGCGCCTTCGTCCTGCTGCTGGCCGTACCGGGTTCGGCCTCGGCGGCCACCGGCCAGTTCCGCTACACCTACACCACCGCCGAGGGATACGACGCCGTCGGCTTTCTGGCCAATCCCGCCAGCGGCGAATGCATCAACCTGCACGGCCCCGCCTCCGAACCTGGTTCCGTCAGCCGGGCACCGAAGAACCACACCAACGCCACCGCCACCGTTTTCCTCGACGCCGACTGCGAGGGCGACGTCTACTACACCCTGCCTCCCGGCGCGGGAGCCGGAGACCGTCTCCAGACGCGCTCCGTGGTCTTCTCCTGAATCAGATCGCCACCCCGGACACGGCCGTCGCTGACCGGGGTGAGGGCGTCGGGCAGACGTAGTACCGGCGCAGGCGCGTGATCCGCCGTCTCAGCGTGATGGACGACCTCGACCGCCTCGACCGGAGGAGTGAAAAGCCTGGCTCTGCGGGCCTATGCAAGGGGTCCGAGGTTTCCTTCCAGGACAGTCTGGATGATCTGGGGCCGGTCCCAGAGAGCCAGAATTTCGTTGGCGATGGCCACGATGGGCAGGGGGTCGTGGTCGGCGTACGCCGTGATGGACGCAGCCAGCAAGCTCCGGGGGACGGCGTCGGCATCCAGAAGGGCACGCCAATCCTGAGGGCCGAGTTCCAGGAATTCCAGGCCGCTGAGCTCGGCGACTTCCAGCGGGTCGGCGAGCGTACCGGCATACGCGGCGAGGGTGCGCAGGCGGGGCAGCCCGACGACCGGGGAGAGGCTGAACGGCGCGCCGTCCCACACCCCGATCGAGAGGACTTCCAGGTCGGGGTGGGCGGCTTCCCGGACGCTCTTGATGCTCGCGTGGTTGACGTGGGCCACGAGCAGTGGCTCCTCCCTGCGGTGCCGGCGCTCGGGTGTCTCCCGGTCCAGGACCCAGTCGGTGAGCGAGTCGGCCAGCAAATCGGCGCCAATGCTCTCCTCGTGGCTGAGCAGGATGATCTGCCCGGTGTGTCCACGGGGGCCGGGCGTCAGGTCGACCGCCAGTTGGTCCCCTCCGCCGTTCTCGCCGAATACGATCCACCCGGGTGACCCGACGACTCCCTGTACCGCGGCGTCGGGGGGCGTGACGACCGCCTCCATGGCAGCGTGCTCCCAGCGGTAGTGGCGGGTCGAGGCTTCGGCCATGTACAGGTCGTCCACGGAGGAGAGTTCGCAGCGCGCCGCTTCGAAGACACCGTTCGCCGCCTCGCAGTCGTCGCCCCAGTCCTCCCATCGCGCCCGGGTCACCCGGTAGAGCACCTTGAGTTCCTCGGGCAGGCGGACGCCCAGGCGTGCTTCGGCGGCGGCGATCTCCGCCTCCGTCGCGCCGATGGCGTCGGGCAGTCGTTCCCGCAGTGTCCGCTCCAGCAACTCCGGGTCCGCCGAGGAGGCCGGCCTCGCTTCGCGCGTGGGACCGGGGAGGCGGCGCCACGGCTCGGGAAGAGAGCCTTCGACCAGGACGAGTGCACCGGGATGAGGGGTTCCGATCCCGGGTTCCACCGCCGGGCTGGGGCCGAGCAGACGAAGCACGGTCGTCCCGGTCGGTTCGATCTCCGCCGTGAACGAGATGTCGTCGACACCGACCTCCGTCATCGCGGTCCGCACCCGTTCCACCGCGTCGAGCTCGTCCTGTATGTCCTCGGTCTGAAAGGCTCTACCGGGCGGTGGCGCCGGGTGCGGGAGGGCCAGACTCCAACCGCCTCGCCCGATGCGACCCGCCACGCGCATGGGCCCGGTACCGGCCTTGTCCGCCTTTGCGGCCCGCAGGAGCCTCAGCACGGGCTGCCAGGTCGCGAAGTCACGTATCGATTGCCCGGGGGGTTTCTGAGTAGCCATGCGCAGACCGTACGCGGGGCGGCTGACACCCGGCATCGCAGGAGGCGGCGCTGCTCGGGAAGGGGGCCGTCGGCTTGCCGACAGTCCCCGACCTCACCGGCGCTCGACGCCTGCCTCGAAGCCCTGCGCAGTGCCCTCTGCGCAGACCGCACAGGAGAGTCGGATCCGGGGTGCCACCCGACGCTCGCGGTGCACGAGGCACTGGCCCAGTGACTCGCCCCGTGCGAACCGGCCGTCCAATCCCTGGAGAACGGCATCCGTACCTGGATTGTCGCCTGGAACGCCGCCCCAAGCCCTACGGCTGGACCGAGACCGCGGACGAGAACATCGAACGCTCGCCTCAAATCTGTACAGAACTCCCGACTCGGGACGCCAGGACCTCTCTGAGGTCATGGCGTATCGCGGGCGGCGAGGGCCTGCCGGATTGCCGCGAGGGTTTCCTCGTCAGTAGCGTTGAGCTGCCTGGCCGCGGCCGCGTAGGTGCTCGCGTGTTCCGCGAGTCTCACCTTGATGTCGGTAGTGGCCGCGAGGGCGACGACCTGAGTACCGGAGCCGCGGCGGCTCTTGACCAGGCCGGCGGTCTCCAGTTCACGGTATGCCCGTACAACGGTGTTGTTGGCCAGCCCGAGGTCGGAGGCGAGCTGGCGCACGGACGGGAGCTTGTCCCCGTGATTCAGACGTCCGACGGAGATCAGATCTGCCAGTTGTGCGCGGAGTTGCTCGTAGGGCGGGACAGGCGAAGCCTGGTTGATGATGACGCTGATGCCGTTTGTTGTCATGGTCGAGCCTTGATATACGCCCGCGGCAGCAGCAGGACACCCAGACAGTGACACGCGGTCAGTGCGGAGGTGAGAGCCGTGACGGCCAGTCCCCATAGGGCCACGTTCTTCATCCCGCCTGCGCAGGACATGCTCAGCACCACAACGCCCATCGTCAAGGAGACGGCGAAAAGAGGGGCGGCCACCAGCACTCCCCAAGCGCCGACCGCCGCCCGGATACTCGTGCGGCGTTGATCGTCGCTCCCGCGCCGCGCGGTGACGTGGCGCAGAAGCAGCGCGCAGGCGACGGTGCCGAGGGTGAGGCCGCCGAGGGTCGGCCAGGCGTAGTAGGGGCCGGGCCAGGGCGAGAGCAGTTGGGTGCCCTCCGGGCATGCGACGGACACAGCACGTCCTGGACGGCCGTCGGCGTCCTCCGATGCCGTTGCGGCTGCGACGATCAGGAGCGCCGTCAGGACGACAGCCTGCGTGGCCAGTCCGGCAGTCAGGAATCGGGGCAAGTGGTCCCGGATCCGGCGCGGTGCCACTTCGGCTGCTCGCAGCCGGCCAGGGCTCGGGCGCGCGACGACATCTGCCGCGAGCACGCCGCCCATGACGCACAGGCCGAATACGGGGAACCCGTACAGCAGATCCACATCAGGCTCGGGGCTGAAGGAGACCAGGGCGTTGACGGCCAGACCTGACGCCGCACCGACCCATCGCACAGGAGTGTCGAGCCTCGTCCGCCATGACCTTTCCGTTTCCGCGGCAGTGGACATGGCAGACCCCGTTCCCTGACGATGTGTATCAACTGCATGACACACTGCCCGACGGATTGAAGTGTGTCAAATGGGTAATACACTTCTCCATCCGGTACCGGCCCCCAGGCTCCTGCTCCCGGACCCCGTCCGGGACGGGATACCTGCCCCGGCTCGGTCGGCATCGCGGGGCAACTCTCAGTCCTGCCAGTAGAAGAGCAGAGTGCTGACGTCCAGCGGGCGGCGGCCGCCGAAGTAGTAGACGCAGAGGCCGGTCACGCGGATCGCGCCGGTCCGCGGGGTGATCCAGCGGAAGCCGGCGGCCTCCAGCGCGGCGCGGGCGGCGGGTTCGGGGGTGTGGGAGGTCGCGAAGGGGCCCAGGGTGCTGATGGAGACGGCGCCGTCCCCGGAGCCCAGGCCGATCACGTGGTACGTGCCGCCGCCCTGCCGGTGGTACTCGCCGCAGGAGACCGGCGGGTGCGGTGCCAGGCCTGCGGCGGTGAGCGCGGACGTCGCCCGGCCGAGTTGCCCGTCCTCGTCCAGGGGGACGGGCGGCTCGGCGCAGATCGCCTCCACCCGCCAGCGCGGGTCGCTCCGCTCCTCGCAGTACTGGCCGTACTCCTCGACGACCGCCGCGCGCAGCTCCTCGTCCAGCCCCGCCACCTCGACCCGGGGGCTGCCCAGTGAGGCGCGGATCGCGCGGGTCTCGGCGGCGTCGCCGGTCAGCCGGTGCAGGGCGTACGCCGCCCACAGCTTCGCCTCGATCGTCGGCGCCCCGGGGAGGTAGCCGCGGAGCCGCTCCGGATCGGTGAGGAGCAACTGCGCGCGGTGGGCGACCGACCGGTCCGGGTCCGCGAGGGCGTCGGTCACGTCCTGCCCGGCCCGGTGGCGCATCCGGACCCGGAAGACCCGGTCCTCCGGGCGCGCGTCACCCACGTCGGAGAGCACCGCCTCCGTTCCGTACCGGGCGACCAGCGCGTCCAGACCGGCCTCGCCGGTCGCCCGCATGTGCCGCCAGGGCTCCGCCGCCAGCGTCGCCAGCTCACCGGCCGCCGTACGGTCGCCGAGCAGACCGCGCGCCTTCAGGATCGCCTCCGGCATGCCGTACGACGTGTCCTGCCGCCGGTCCGGATGCCTGAGCCAGTCCAGCAGCTCCGCCCGGCCGGCGAGCAGGTCCAGCAGCGCGATCCGCACCTCGGCCACGTCCTGGACGTCGTGGACGCGGGCGATCAGCGCGGCGGCACGGTGCTCCGGCACCCGCCCGGCCAGCGCGTGCACACAGGGTCTGCGGCGCCACCACGGGTGCGCCGGGTCGGCCACGTACGCCGCCAGCGCGTCCGCGTCGAACGCGCGCAGCCCCTCCGCGTCGAACCGCCCGGCCTCCGGCACCAGAGTCTCTATGCTGACCATTCAGCGGATGGTAGCCCCTGCCACCGGGCTTCCGCCGTGCAGGCGGTTCTGCGAATGGACCAGTGGAATCGATGGCGAATGGCCCGGGTCCACCCGCCAATCCCTGCCTACGCTCACCCCATGGACACCACACCGCGCACCACTGTCGACTTCTACTTCGACCCGGCCTGCCCGTTCGCCTGGATCACCTCCCGCTGGATGCTGGAAGTGGAACAGCACCGCGACATCGACCTCCGCTTCCGTGTCATGAGCCTCTACCTCCACAACATCGGCAACGAACTGCCCGACTGGTACCGGGATCTGGTCGACCGTTCGCTCGGGCCCGTCCGGGTCGCCGTCGCGGCGGCGGCCGCGCACGGCGACGGCGTGCTGCGCGACCTGTACACCGCGATGGGAACCCGTATCCACCGGGAGAAGAACGAGGACTTCGACGAGGTGGTCGCCCAGTCCCTCGCCGAGCTGGGGCTGCCCGCCGGGCTCGCCGACGCCGCGCACTCGGGGGAGTACGACGACGCGCTGCGCCACAGCCACGACGCCGGGAAGGACCCGGAGGCGGGCGGCTACGTCGGAACGCCGACCATCCACGTCGACGGCACGGTCTGGTTCGGGCCCGTGCTGCGGGCCGCGCCGCGCGGTGAGGAGGCCGGACGGTTCTTCGACAGCTTCCGGGCCCTCGCCGGGCACGCGGACTTCTTCGAGCTCAAGCGGACCCGGACCGGCGGCCTGGACGTGGGCTGAGGCGGACCGCCGGGATCACGCGCCGAGCACGGCGGTCCGGAGCTCCGGGGTGCCCGTCCCGTCGTACCGGGCCCCGCCGTACCGGGCCTCGTCGTACCGGGTCAGCAGCAGGCGGGCCAACTCCGTTGCCGGGCCGAGGACATCGGCCAGGACGTCGGCACCGGCCGCCCCTGCCGCGATCCGGTCCGGCAGCCGGCCGGGCGCGATGACGTACGGTGCCACCGCCACCCGGCTCACGCCTTCGGCCCGCAGGGCCCGTACCGCTTCCCCGGTGCCGGGGAAGCCGCCGGGAGAGGTGGCGGAGGCGAACGCAGGCCGCACGGAACACCAACCGGTGTGCCGCAGCTCCCGCGCGATTTCAGCGATCACTGCGATCGCCTCCGGGTCTGTGGAGCCCGCCGAGGCCAGGACGAGACCGGTCGACGCCCGGTCGGCGGGGTGGACGCCCGCTTCACGCAGGCGCCGAAGCAGCGCCGCGTTGAGCAGCGGGGACGGGCCGAGCACCTCGGCCTGCCGGATCCGCAGCCGGGGCAGTCCGCGCCGGGCCTCGTCCAGCACCGCGGGGATGTCGGACTTGGCGTGGAAGGCCCGGGTCAGCAGCAGCGGAAGGGCGACGGCCGACTCCGCGCCCTCGGCGGCCAGCCGCTCCAGGACCCGCGGCACCGACGGCGCGTTGAAGTCCAGGAAGCCGGTCGCCACCCGCAGCCCCGGCCGCAGCGACCGTACCCGCGCGGTGAGCGCGTGGACGGTCGCCGCGTGCCGGGGATCGCGGCTGCCGTGGGCGATGACGAGGAGAACCGGGGCGGCGGGCATGCGCGGCACCCCTAGCTCTTCACCAGGAGGCCGCGGCCGCGCAGTACCCACCGCTCCAGCGGGCTGAAGATCAGCAGGTCGATCGCGATGCCGACGGTGAGGATCAGGATGATGGCGAGGAACACCATCGACATGCTGCTGGTCTCCCGGCCCTGCTCCAGCAACTGGCCCAGGCCCACGCCCAGATCGGGCGAGGAGGCGATGATCTCGGCGGCCATCAGCGAGCGCCAGGAGAACGCCCAGCCCTGCTTCAGCCCCGCCAGGTAGCCGGGCAGCGCGGCGGGCAGCACGATGTGCCAGGTGCCCCGCAGCCCGGTCGCGCCGAGCGTCTGCCCGGCCCGCAGATGCAGCGGCGGGATCTGGTCGACGCCCGCCACCAGGCCGTTGGCGATCGACGGGACGGCACCCAGCAGGATCACCGCGTACATCATCCGGTCGTCGAGCCCCAGCCAGATCACCGCGGGCGGCACCCAGGCGACCGAGGGCAGCGACTGGAGCCCGGACAGCACCGGCCCGATCGCCGCCCGGACCAGCCGGACCCGGGACACCAGCAGCCCCAGCGGGGTGCCGATGGCCAGCGCCAGCAGGAAGCCGAGCAGACCGCGCGAGACGCTGGTCCAGATGTAGCCGAGCAGAGTGCCCTGCGCCCAGGCGTCGGACACCTCGCCCCACACCTGGGACGGCGACGGCAGCTTGTAGTCGTCGGTGACCTGGGCCCAGATCAGCAGCTGCCACACCACGAGCACCAGGGCCACCGCCACCACCGGGGGCAGCACCTTGCGCACCAGCACCTGGCGGACGGGGGTACGGCTCACCCGTACGGTGTCGAGGGCGTCGAGCCCCGCCTCCAGGCCCGCCAGGTCCCGGGAGGCGTCCTGGGCGGAGGTCTCAGTGCTGGCCATGTCGGCGGATCTCCCCACGCAGTTCTTCGGTGATCTCCACGGAGAGCTCGGCCACCGCGGTGTCCTCGATGCGGCGCGGGTGGTCGATGCCGACCGTCCACTCCCGGGCCACCCGGCCCGGCCGCGAGGAGAGCAGGACGACCCGTTCGGCGAGCCGGACCGCCTCGCGCACGTTGTGCGTGACGAAGAGGACCGACAGGTTCGTCTCGCGCCAGATCCGGGTCAGCTCGTCGTGCAGCACGTCCCGGGTGATCGCGTCGAGCGCGGCGAACGGCTCGTCCATCAGCAGCAGTTGACTGTCCTGGGCGAGCGCGCGGGCCATCGCCACCCGCTGCCGCATCCCGCCGGAGAGTTCGTGCACCCGCTTGCCGTGCGCGCCGTCGAGCCGGACGAGTTCGAGCAGCCGCTCGGCCTCGGCGCGGCGCTCGGCGCGCGGCACACCGCGCAGCCGCAGCGCCAGTTCGATGTTCTTGCCCGCGGTGAGCCACGGGAAGAGGGCGTGCTCCTGGAACATCAGGGCCGGCCGCCCGCCGGGGGTCTCGATCGCCCCCGACGTCGGGCGGTCGAGCCCGGCCACCAGATTGAGCAGGGTCGACTTGCCGCATCCCGAGGCGCCCAGGAGGGTGACGAACTCGCCGGGGGCGACATCGAGCGTGATGTCGTCCAGGACGAGCTGCCGCCCCTCCGGTCCGTCGAAGGACTTCGAGACGTGGTCGATGCGGGCGGCGTGCCCGGACCGCGTGCGGTCCTCGGCCTTGGTGAGTGTGGTGGTCGCCATGGTCGTCACCTCCTGGGAATCCTCTTCGGGTACCGGACGCGCTACTTGACGCCGAGACCGGCGTCGGCGACCTCGGGCCTGCCCGCGGCCTTCAGGATCTTGTTCAGCGGCTTCAGGTCGTAGATGCCGCCGAGGTCCGTCCGCTCCAGGAGGCCCGCCTGCACCGCGTGCTCGGCCTCGGTGTCGAGCGTGGCGGCCAGCGGGTCGTCGATGAACTGGACCGACTTCCACGCCGGGTCGATGACCTCGGCCGGGAGCTCCTTGCCGGACAGCTTCTTGAGCGCGGCGTTCGCCGACGCCTTCGCCCTGTCCGGGTTGGCGTTGATCCACGCGTTGGTGGCGACCGTGCCGCGCAGCACCGCCTCGACGACGTCCGGGTGCTCGGTGAGGAACTTCTGCGACACGATGATGTTCGTGATCACGAACTTGTTGTCCGGCCACAGCGTCGACTCGTCCAGCAGCACCTTCGCGCCCTGCGCGACCAGCTTGGACGCGGTCGGCTCCGGAGCCCAGGCGCCGTCGATGGAACCGGACTTGTAGGCGTCCGGCGTCACCTTGTTGTCCGTACGGACCACCGAGACGTCGCCCCGGCCGCTGTTGGCGTCGACCTTCCAGCCCTTCTCGGATATCCAGTTGAGGAAGGCGACGTCCTGGGTGTTGCCGAGCTGCGGGGTGGCGATCTTCTTGCCCTTGAGGTCGTCCAGGGTCTTGATCTTCGCCGGGTTCACCACCAGCTTCACCCCGCCGGACGCCGAACCGCCGATGATGCGCAGGCTCTTGCCCTTGGACTTGGTGAAGCCGTTGATGGCGGGGGAGGGGCCGATGAAGCCGATGTCGATCGAGCCCGCGTTGAGCGCCTCGATCTCGGAGGGCCCGGCGTTGAACGTCGAGGGCTTGACCGCGGTGGAGCCCAGCTCCTTGGCGATGATGCCCTCCTCGATGCCGACCAGGGCGGTCGCGTGGGTGAGGTTCGGGAAGTAGCCGATCTTCACGGTGTCCGCGGAGAGTTTCTTGCCGCCGCTGGAGACGTCCGCCTTAGGGGCGTCGTCCTTCGCGGCGGAGCCGTAGCCGCAGGCGGTGACGGCCAGGGCGAGCAGCGGCAGGGCGGCGACGGCGGCGAGGGCGCGGCGCGCGGTGGAACGGGGGGCAGACACGGGAGGCTTTCCTCTCGTCGGCCCGGTGCTCGCGTCCCGCGGTGTTACGGGGACGCGGCCGGGAGGTCGGCAGGTCTTCGTCTGGACGTGCTGAACGGGCCGCACAGGTGGTGCGGTTGGTGCGAGTGGGCGCGCAGGCGGTGCGCGTACGTCATCACACACATCGCGCGACCCCGCCCTGGCCGCTGCCGAGGGCGCCGCTGCCGACGCGGCCGCCCTCCTTCGCGAACGTGGAGTAGATGTCGACGGCCATCAGAAGTCCCACTCGGCGTCGTCGTCCGCGGCTTCGGCGTCCTTCGTGGCCGTGGCGGCGAACGAGGCGCCCGCCATGCCCGCCGACAGGGTGGTGCCGTCCGCCGGGTCGATCAGCAGGAACGATCCGGTGCGCCGGGAGTCCGCGTAGGCGTCCAGCGCGAGCGGCTCCGCAGTGCGGACGACGACCCGGCCGATGTCGTTGGCGACGAGCTGTCCGGGCGCCGGGTGCTGGGAGAGGTCGTCCAGGGTGAGCCGCGAGGGGATGTCCTTGACGATCGCCTTGACGGTGCGGGTGGTGTGCTTGAGCAGGACCCGGTGGCCGACCCGGAGCGGCTGGTCGGCGACGTGGCAGACGGTCGCCTCGACGTCCTGGGTGGTGGCGGGGGCGTCGCCCGAGGGGGCGATCAGGTCGCCGCGCGAGATGTCGATGTCGTCGGCGAGCCGGAGCGTCACCGACTGGGGGGCCCAGGCGATGTCCACGCTCTCACCGAGCGCGTCGATCGCCGAGATCGTCGACGTACGCCCGGACGGCAGGACGGTGACGGCCTCGCCGACCCGGAAGGCCCCGGCGGCTATCTGGCCCGCGTAGCCCCGGTAGTCGGGGTGCTCGGCGGTCTGCGGGCGGATCACGTACTGGACCGGGAAGCGGGCGTGGCAGGCGGTCAGGTCGTGGCTGACCGGCACCGTCTCCAGGTGCTCCAGGACGGTGGGGCCGCCGTACCAGTCCATGTGCGCGGACGGCTCCACCACGTTGTCGCCGGCCAGTGCGGAGATCGGGATCGCGGTGATCTCCGGGACGCCGAGCGAGGCGGCGTACGCGGTGAACTCCTCGGCGATGGCGGCGAAGACCGGCTCCGCGTAATCGACCAGGTCCATCTTGTTGACCGCCAGCACCACGTGCGGCACCCGCAGCAGGGCGGCGACGGCTGCGTGGCGGCGGGTCTGCTCGACGACCCCGTTGCGCGCGTCGACCAGGACGACGGCCAGCTCGGCCGTCGAGGCGCCCGTCACCATGTTCCGGGTGTACTGCACGTGCCCGGGGGTGTCGGCCAGGATGAACCGGCGGCGCGGGGTCGCGAAGTAGCGGTAGGCGACGTCGATGGTGATGCCCTGCTCGCGCTCGGCGCGCAGCCCGTCGGTGAGCAGCGCCAGGTCGGGCGCCTCCTGGCCCCGGTTGCGCGAGGCGTGCTCGACGGCCTCCAGCTGGTCGGCGAGGACCGACTTGGAGTCGTGCAGCAGCCGCCCCACCAGGGTTGACTTGCCGTCGTCGACGGAGCCCGCGGTGGCGAAGCGCAGCAGGGTGGTCGCCGACAACTGCTCGGTCGTGGTGGTCATCTAGAAATACCCCTCGCGCTTGCGGTCTTCCATCGCGGCCTCGGAGAGCTTGTCGTCGGCGCGGGTCGCGCCGCGCTCGGTGAGCCGGGAGGCGGCGATCTCGGCGATCACGGCGTCCAGCGTCGTGGCGTCGGAGTCCACGGCGCCGGTGCACGACATGTCGCCGACGGTGCGGTAGCGGACCTGCCGGGTCTCGACGGGCTCGTGGTCCCCGGGGCCGCCCCACTCCCCGGCGGTCAGCCACATGCCGCTGCGGTTGAAGACCTCGCGGTCGTGGGCGAAGTAGATCTCCGGCAGCTCGATGGCCTCGCGGGCGATGTACTGCCAGACGTCCAGCTCGGTCCAGTTGGAGATCGGGAAGACCCGGACGTGCTCACCGGGGGCGTGCCGGCCGTTGTACAGCTGCCACAGCTCGGGGCGCTGGCGGCGCGGGTCCCACTGGGAGAACTCGTCGCGCAGCGAGAAGACCCGCTCCTTGGCGCGCGCCTTCTCCTCGTCGCGCCGCCCGCCGCCGAACACCGCGTCGAACCGGTGCCGCTGGATCGCCTCGGTCAGCGGCACGGTCTGGAGCGGGTTGCGGGTGCCGTCCGGCCGCTCCCGGAGCTTCCCGGCGTCGATGTACTCCTGCACGGAGGCGACATGGAGCCGCAGCCCGTGCCGGGCGACCGTGCGGTCGCGGTACTCCAGCACCTCGGGGAAGTTGTGCCCGGTGTCCACGTGCAGCAGGGTGAACGGCACCGGCGCGGGCGCGAACGCCTTGAGCGCCAGGTGCAGCATCACGATCGAGTCCTTGCCGCCGGAGAAGAGGATCACCGGTCGTTCGAACTCGCCCGCCACCTCGCGGAAGATGTGCACGGCCTCGGACTCCAGGGAGTCCAGATGGCTCAGCGCGTACGGACTGTCGGTGCCTTCCGACACGGTCGCCGTGGTGGTCACACCGCACCCCTCTCGCTCAGCAGCGCGTACAGCTGTTCCGCGGACTCCCGCACGGTCTGCCGGTGCGACTCGATCCGCAGATCGGGCGCCTCGGGCTCCTCGTACGGGTCGTCGACGCCGGTCAGCCCGCTGATCTCGCCCGCCGCCTGCCTGGCGTACAGGCCCTTCACATCGCGTGCGGAGCACACCTCGACCGGGGTCGCGACATGGATCTCCAGGTACGGGGTGCCCTCGGTCTGGTGGCGCCCCCGCACCGCGTCCCGGCTGTCCGCGTACGGGGCGATGACCGGGACCAGCACCTTCACGCCGTTGGCCGCCAGCAGTTCGGCGACGAAGCCGATCCGCTGGACGTTGGTGTGGCGGTCCTCGCGGGAGAAGCCGAGCCCGGCGGAGAGGAACTCGCGGATCTCGTCCCCGTCGAGGACCTCCACCCGGTGGCCCTCGCCGCGCAGCCGTCCGGCCAGCTCGTACGCGATGGTCGTCTTGCCCGCGCTCGGCAGACCGGTCAGCCAGACGGTGGCTCCCGTCTCCGTCACGCTCATCGAAGTCTCCTGATCGGTCGTCATCAGTCGTGCAGCCCGCACTCGGTCTTGCCCCGGCCGGCCCAGCGCCCGGCGCGGGCGTCCTCGCCCGCCAGCACCCTGCGCGTGCAGGGCTCGCAGCCGACGGAGGCGTAGCCGTCCATCAGCAGCGGGTTGGTGAGGACACCGTGCTCCGCCACGTAGGCGTCCACGTCGTCCTGCGTCCAGCGGGCGATCGGCGACACCTTCACCTTGCGGCGCTTGGCGTCCCAGCCGACGACGGGGGTGTTCGCCCGGGTGGGCGACTCGTCGCGGCGCAGCCCGGTCGCCCAGGCGGTGTAGCCGGTCAGCCCCTCCCGCAGCGGCTCGACCTTGCGCAGCCGGCAGCAGAGGTCGGGGTCGCGGTCGTGCAGCCGGGGCCCGTGCTCGGCGTCCTGCTCGGCCACCGTCCGCCGGGGCGTCAGCGTGATCACGTTGACGTCCATCACGGCCGCCACCGCGTCCCGGGTGCCGATGGTCTCCGGGAAGTGGTAGCCGGTGTCCAGGAACACCACGTCGACGCCGGGGCGGACCCGGGAGGCGAGATGCGCGACGACCGCGTCCTCCATGGAGGAGGTGACGCAGAACTTCTTGCCGAAGGTGTCGACGGCCCAGATGAGGATCTCCGTGGCGGAGGCGTCCTCCAGCTCCCGGCCGGCCCGTACGGCCAGTTCCGCGAGCTCCTCGTCCTGCCGGGTGACCGTCATGTCCCGTTCCCCTCGCCGTCGTCGTGGACCAGGCCCCGGGTCAGCAGGCCCAGGAATCTGAGCTGGAACGCGCGGTTGCAGGTGGCGCATTCCCAGGAGCCGTGCCCGGCCTCGTGCGGCCGCAGGTCCTCGTCACCGCAGTACGGGCAGTGGAACGGGGCGGCGCGTTCGCTCATGACAGCGACTCCGCACCGGCCCGCGCCGCCCAGGCCGCGAACCGTTCGCCGTCCTCGCGCTCCTCCTGGAAGCGGCCCAGCACCCGCTCGACGTAGTCGGGCAGTTCGGCCGCGGTGACCTTCAGACCGCGGACCTTGCGGCCGAATCCGGCCTCCAGGCCCAGGGCGCCGCCCAGGTGCACCTGGAAGCCCTCGACCTGCCGGCCGTCGGCGTCCAGCACGAGCTGGCCCTTGAGGCCGATGTCCGCGGTCTGGATGCGGGCGCAGGCGTTGGGGCAGCCGTTGATGTTGATGGTGAGCGGTTCGTCGAAGTCGGGGAGGCGGCGCTCCAGTTCGTCGATGAGCGAGGCGCCGCGCGCCTTCGTCTCGACGATCGCCAGCTTGCAGTACTCGATGCCGGTGCAGGCGAGCGTGCCGCGCCGGAACGGCGAGGGCCGCACCTGGAAGTCGAGCGCCTCCAGCCCGGCGGTGAGCGCCTCGACCTGGTCCTCCGCCACGTCGAGGATGATCATCTTCTGCTCGACGGTGGTCCGGACCCGGCCGGAGCCGTGCGCCTCGGCGAGATCGGCGATCTTGGCGAGGGTGGCGCCGTCGACGCGTCCGACCCGGGGGGCGAAGCCGACGTAGAACCGGCCGTCGCGCTGCGGGTGGACGCCGACGTGGTCGCGCCAGCGGCTGCTGGGCTCCGCAGGCGCCGGACCGTCCAGCAGCGGGCGCTTCAGGTACTCGTCCTCCAGCACCTGGCGGAATTTGGCCGGGCCCCAGTCGGCCATCAGGAACTTGAGCCGGGCGCGGTTGCGCAGCCGCCGGTAGCCGTAGTCGCGGAAGATCCCGACGACACCGGCCCAGACGTCCGCGACCTCGTCCAACGGCACCCAGGTGCCGAGCCGTTCGGCCAGCCGGGGGTTGGTGGAGAGGCCGCCGCCGACCCAGAGGTCGAAGCCCGGACCGTGCTCGGGGTGCTCGACGCCGACGAAGGCGACGTCGTTGATCTCGTGGACCACGTCCTGCACCGGCGAACCGGAGATCGCGGTCTTGAACTTGCGCGGCAGGTTGGAGAACTCCTTGCTGCCGATGTACCGCTCGTGGATCTCGTCGACGGCGGGCGTCCCGTCGATGATCTCGTCGGCGGCGATACCCGCCACGGGGGAGCCGATGATCACGCGCGGGCAGTCGCCGCACGCCTCGGTGGTGGAGAGCCCGACGGCCTCCAGCTTCTCCCAGATGGCCGGGACGTCCTCGATCCGGACCCAGTGCAGCTGGACGTTCTGCCGGTCGGTGATGTCCGCGGTGCCGCGCGCGTACTGCTGCGAGACCTCGCCGATGACGCGGAGCTGCCCGGTGGTCAGCCGCCCGCCGTCGATGCGGACCCGCATCATGAAGTACCGGTCCTCCAGCTCCTCGGGCTCCAGGATCGCGGTCTTCCCGCCGTCGATGCCCTCCCGGCGCTGGGTGTACAGGCCCCACCAGCGCATCCGGCCGCGGAGGTCGTTGGGGTCGATGGAGTCGAATCCCCGCTTGGCGTAGATCGTCTCAATGCGTGTCCGGACATTGAGACTGTCGTCGTCCTTCTTGAACTGCTCATTGCCGTTCAACGGGGTGTAGTGCCCCAGGGCCCACTGGCCCTCGCCGCGGTGGCGGCCGGCCTTGCGGCGGGGCGTTGCGGGCGCAGGCTGTTCCGGGGTGGCGGCCATGACAGTACGTCCTTCGGGACTGCGGGAGGGCTGCTCTGAACTGCACACTCGCGTCGGATCGCGGCGGTGCGCAGGGCATTGCGGAGAAAGAGGAAGAGGCGGCGGTGCTGGGACTCTCAGCTCGCCGGACAGATGGCGCTGGACACGCGGCCGAGGTCGACGTGGCGTCGACTCACCAAGGCAATTCCAGTTCCAGGCATGTCGGAAGCGTGGCACGCGCATCTTGGGCCAGTCCACCACTATCCGTTATGTGGACGAGAATATCCCGATGGGTGAGATGGTGTGGCGCCCGTCACTCGGGGTCACCGGAGCGGTCTGTCCGTAATGACGCTAATCCTCCGGGCGCCCGCAGCACCGTCGCACCGCCGCCGTTCCGCCGAACGGCCCAGCCGGAAGGCCCTGTTGAACGGCTCCGCCGGGCGGTCCGGCCGGGCGGTTCAGCCGCGGGCGGCACCCGGCCAGGGGCCCGGGGTCGCCACCTCGGGCTCCAGCTCCACCTTGGTGTCGAAGAGCCGGAAGCCGCGCCGCAGGTAGTTGTCCATGGCGTGCGGGCCGTCCTTGGAGCAGGTGTGCAGCCAGACCCGCTTCGTCGGCGTCCGCTCCGGCCACCGCTCCGCCAGGTCCCAGGCGCGGGCCACCCCGTACGAGAGCAGGTGGCCGCCGATCCGGCGCCCCCGGAAGGCCGGGATCAGTCCGAAGTACATGATCTCGACGACGCCCTCGTCCTGCGGGTCCAGCTCGACGTACCCGGCCGGGGTGCCGTTCTCGTACGCGACCCAGGTCTCGGCGCCCGGCCGGTCCAGGGCCTCCTGCCACTGCGCGTACGTCATCCCCAGCCGGTCCGTCCACTGGATGTCCCCGCCGACCGCCGTGTACAGGAAGCGGCTGAACTCCGGCAGCGGCGTCTGCGAACGGACGATCCGCACATCCCCCTCCGGGGCCGGGGCCGGCCGCAGATCGTCGGGGGAGGTCTGCTCCAGGGACCAGATGGTCACCTCGGTGGTGCGGGCGGGGGCGGGAGCGGCGGTGCGCGGTGCGGGGCTGTTCATGACTGCCAGGGAACCACGCCCCGTCGCGTCCGCCAAAGCCGGTCCCGAAGCGCGGACACCCCGTCCTAACTGCGGTGACGTGCTCCGACCACCACCGGGGCCGTCGACCGGGGCAGCAGGTCGGCCGGATCGTCCGGATGGATCACCTCCACCTCCACGCCGTCGCCGAAGCGGTACGGGCGGTGCGCGAGCACCTGGGCGAGATGGCGGCGCACCCGGGAGATCTCCGCCCGGACCGTCACCGTCCGGCTCGGGTCGCCGAACAGGTCCTCGGCCAGCTCGGAGGCGGTACGCCCCTCGCGGCGCAGGGCCAGCGCGTACAGCAGCTCCGCGTGGCGCGGCGAGAGCCGCTGCGTCCAGGTGCCCACCTCGCCCACCACGTTGATCCTCAGCCCGTGCGGCCGGCTCAGATCCAGCACCACCCGCTGCGGTGCCCCGTCCGACGGCGCGTCCGCGACCTGGATCAGCCAGCCGCCCGGCAGCGGCTCCACCCGGCACATGCCGAGCGACGGCAGCCACACCCGGCCCGGCCGTAACGCCTTGGGCAGCGGCAGCCGGTCCACCGGCTCCATCCCCGTCACCGCGGCGAGCCAGCCGTTGACGTCCACCGCCAGTGCCCGGCCGCCCAGCCGGCACACCAGCGGCGCCGCCACCGAACGCAGCCGGTCGAGCGCCCGCAGATGCCGGTCCCTGATCTCGCTCTCCGCCAGCCCGGCCACCGAGCTGACCAGGGCGAGCGTCGTCGGATGGAACGTCGAGAGCGGACCGCTCATGTCGACGATGCCCATCAGCCGGCCGTCGCGCGGATCGCGGACCGGCGCCGCCGCGCACGTCCAGTTGTGCAGGGCGCGGACGAAGTGCTCCGAGGAGTGGACCTGGACCGGGACCCGGGCCGCCAGCGCCGTGCCGATCGCGTTCGTCCCCGTGCTCTCCTCCGCCCAGGTCGCCCCCTCAGCCAGGCAGATGCCGTCCGCCCGCCGCAGCACCGCGGCGTTGCCCCGGCGCCACAGCACCCGGCACTCCACGTCCGTGACCACCACGATCTGCTGGGCGGCGTCCGCCAGCGACACCAGCCGGTCGTTCAGCAGCGGCATCACCTCGCTCAGCGTGGAGCCGCGCCGCCGCTTCTCGACCTCGTCCACCCCGAGCAGCACGCTCTCGGTCGACTGCTCTGGATCGAGGCCGCGGTGCACCACCCGGTTCCAGGACGCCTCGATCTCGGCCCTCGGCGCGGTCGCCGGCCGGTCGCCGGAGCCGACCGCCTCCCTGGCCCGGTGGACCGCCCTGGCTGCCCGGCCGGACTGCCAGGCGGGCGTCCGCATCCCTCCGAAGGCGTCAGTCCCCACTTCGAATTCCCCTCACGTGCCAGGGCCTGCTCGACACACCACGGCCCCATTTTGTCGCCGCGGGGGGCCGCACACCGCACACTCCGCACATTGGTTGCAACCCTTTGCAACCCTGGCGAGAGCGGGCGGGGCCGTACGAGAGTGGCGGAACACCGTTTGACGGGGCCCGTGTCCCGGCGCCGGTGTGTGGACGGAGGGTGGTGCCGTGTCGGCGCAGCACCACCCTCCGTCGCTGTGCGCCGGGCCCCTACGGCCGGGCCCGCTCGACGATCGAGGCCAGGTCCAGGCTGTGCGGCAGCGTCCCGAAGCCGGCGCCCCCGTCCCCGCCCAGCCGCGAGGCGCAGAACGCGTCGGCCACCTCCGGCGGGGCCCACCGCACCAGCAGCGCGCCCTGGAGCACCAGCGCCATCCGCCCGGCCAGCCGACGGGCCCGCGCCTCGGCCCCGTCCAGGTCCGCCAGCTCCGTCAGTACGCCCCCGATCGCCCGGTCCAGCCGGTGATCGGCCCCGCGCGCCGCCCCGACCTCCCGCAGATACGCGTCCAGCGCCATCGGCTCGCGCCGCAGCGCCCGCAGCACGTCCAGCGCCTGCACGTTCCCCGAGCCCTCCCAGATCGAGTTGAGCGGCGCCTCGCGCAGCAGCCGGGGCATCCCGGACTCCTCGACGTAACCGTTGCCGCCGAGGCACTCCAGCGCCTCGGCCACCAGCGGGGCGCACCGCTTGGTCACCCAGTACTTCGCCGCGGGCACCGCGATCCGCAGCAGGGCCCGCTCGCCCTCGGTGTCCGCGTCGTACGCCGCCGCCAGCCGCATCGCCAGCACCGTCGCGGCCTCCGACTCCACCGCCAGATCGGCCAGCACATTGCGCATCAGCGGCTTGTCGATCAGCGGCCCGCCGAACACCTCCCGGTACGCGCAGTGGTGGACCGCCTGCGCCACCGCCTGCCGCATCAGCGCCGCCGAACCCACCACGCAGTCCAGCCGGGTCGCCGCCACCATCCCCATGAGGGTGTGCACCCCGCGCCCCTCCTCGCCGACCCGGCGCGCCCAGGTGCCGTCGAACTCGACCTCGGCCGAGGCGTTCGACCGGTTGCCCAGCTTGTCCTTGAGCCGCTGGATCAGGAAGGTGTTGCGGGTCCCGTCCGGCAGCACCCGGGGCAGCAGGAAGCAGGTCGGCCCGCCGGGCGCCTGCGCCAGCACCAGGAAGCCGTCGGACATCGGCGCCGAGCAGAACCACTTGTGGCCGGTGAGCAGGTACTCGCCCCCGGCCGCCAGCGGCTCGGCGCGCGTCGTGTTCGCCCGTACGTCCGTGCCGCCCTGCTTCTCCGTCAGCCCCATCCCGAGGAGCGCCCCGGCCTTCGTGGCGACGGGCCGCAGCTCCCGTTCGTACACCGTCGAGGCGAGCAGCGGCTCCCAGACGGCGGCCAGCGCGGGATCGGCGCGCAGCGCGGGCACCGCCGCGTGCGTCATCGACAGCGGGCAGCCGTGCCCCGCCTCGGCCTGCGTCCACACCAGGAACCCGGCCGCGCGCCGCACATGGCCGCCGGGCCTGCCCCAGGCGCCGGTCAGGCCCGCGCCGACCGCGTGCCCGAGCAGCCGGTGCCAGGCCGGGTCGAACCCGACCTCGTCGATGCGGTGCCCGTACCGGTCATGGGTGTGCAGCACCGGCGGAAGCGCGTTCGCGCGCGCCCCCCACTCCTGCACCTGGGCGGAGCCCGCCGCCCGGCCCAGCTCACCGAGCTCGCCCCGGACCCCGGCCAGCAGACCGGGCGCGAGGTGGCGCTCCACGGCCTCGGTGAGGGCCCGGTCGGAGCTGTAGACGTCGTAGCCGGTCAGCGGCGGGGGCTGGTTGGACACGGTGTGGGTGGTGGCTGCCATGCCGATACGGTAAGAGACGTGCAGGCAGCAGATGAAACACCCGAGAGGCGACGGGGCCGGCTCCACCGGGCCAGAGTCCTCTACCGCAATGTGTCCAAGCGGCAGATGGCCTGGCAGTTGCTCAAGGACACCGTCAATTCGTGCATGGAGTACCGGATTCTCGGGCTCGCCGCCGAGGCCGCGTTCTTCACCCTGCTGTCCCTGCCGCCCCTGCTCCTCGCCCTGATCGGTCTGCTCGGATACGTCGACGAGTGGACCAACACCACCACCGTCGCCTCCATCGAGCGCAACATCCTCGACGCCGCGGGGACCGTGCTCAGCGAGCGCGGCGTCAACGACTTCGCCAAACCGCTCCTCGCGGACGTCTCCACCGGCGCCCGCCCCGACGTCATCTCGATCGGCTTCGCGATCGCGCTCTGGTCGGGCTCCCGCGCGGTCAACGTCTTCATCGACACGATCACCGTGATGTACGGACTCGACGGCCAGCGAGGCATCGTCAAGACCCGGCTGCTCTCCTTCCTCCTGTACGTCGTCGCGCTGCTGCTCGGGTCCGTGGTGCTGCCGCTGCTCGTCGTCGGCCCGGACCGGGTCGTCGAGTTCGTCCCGTGGGGCACCGAGCTCATGAGCGTCCTGTACTGGCCGCTGGTGATCCTGCTGTCGATCGTGTTCCTGACGACGCTCTACCACGTGTCGGTACCGGTGAGGTCGCCGTGGATCGAGGACGTGCCCGGGGCGCTGGTCGCGCTCGCGATGTGGGCGCTCGGCAGCTTCCTGCTGCGCATCTACCTCACCAGCACGGTCGAGGGGCCGACGATCTACGGCTCGCTGGCGGCCCCGATCGCCGTGCTTCTCTGGATCGGCATCTCCGCCTTCGCCGTGCTGGTCGGCGCGGCGGTCAACGCGGCCATCGACCGGGTGTGGCCCTCGATGGCGACGGCCGCCGCCCGTGAGGCGAACGACCGGCTGCGGGCCGCCCAGGCGGCCGAGTTCGTCGCCCGGTCGCAGGCGGAGAGCCCGAAGGGGAGCAGGCCGGAATACGACTGGGACGACGAGGGCGACGACGAGGACGACGGGCTGGCCGACAGCCCGTACATGCCGTCCGAGTTCCCCGAGCGCTGGTCGAAGTTCCTCCCGCCGGACGACGTGAAGTCCCGGATCCACCCGCACCGCGAGAAGGGGCCGGACAAGGAGCCGGGCGAGGACGGCGACACGGCCCCGGAGAAGGACGGCGGCCCGGAGCGGGACGGGCGCGGCGGCGCCCTCGGCGGCTGACGCCCCGGCAGAACCATGGGCGAGGAGCGGTATCGGGAGCGGGCGTCACGGTTCGAGGGCGCGACCGCGTGGACGCTGGACCTGTCCGGGGGACCGGTCGGTCCGGTGCTGCCCGACGGCTGCATGGATCTGCTCTGGATCGGCGGACGGCTGCTCGTCGCGGGCCCCGACACCCGGGCCATGACCCCGTCCGTCCCGGCCACCGGGCGGTGCGCCGGGCTCCGATTCGCCCCCGGCACCGCCCCCGCGCTCCTCGGCGTACCGGCGCACGAACTGCGCGACCGCCGGGTCGAGCTGGCCGACCTGTGGGCCCCGGACCGGGTACGCCTGCTCGCCGACCGGGTCGCCGGGGCCCCGGACGCGGCCGCCGCGCTGGAGGCCCTGGCGCTGGGGGCCGCCGCCCGCGCATCGGCCCCGGATCCGCTGATGCGGTACGTCGCGGAGCGGCTCGGCGCGGGGCTGACCGTCGCCGAGACCGCGCGGCGGGCCGGGATCGGCGCCCGCCAACTGCACCGCCGCTCGCTCGCCGCCTTCGGCTACGGGCCCAAGACGCTGGCCCGGGTGCTGCGGCTGCGGCGGGCGCTGGCCCTGGCCCGGTCGGGGGTGCCGTACGCCGAGGCGGCGGTCCGGTCCGGCTGCACCGACCAGGCGCATCTCGCCCGGGAGATGCGGGCCCTGACCGGGACCACCCTCACCGCCCACCTCGGCCGCTGAGCGCCCCGGACCCGGGCTGACATGCCGGGTGGCCACCTTCCGGCCGAAGGCGACCCGACAGGCTCTCAGCCGTTGGCGGCGAAGAGCGAGACCGCGCAGCCGTCCGGGTCGAGGACCGTCGCGTACCGCTGCCCCCACACCGCGTCCCACGGCGCCAGATGCCCCCGGTACCCGGCGCCGGTCAGCTCCTCGTACACCGCGTCCACCTCCGCCGGGCCGTCGCACCGGAAGGCCAGCGAGAGGCGGTCGCAACCGGCCGGCGGGGCCCAGCCGGGGTCGAACGAGCGGATCACGTCCTCGGTGTCCCAGAGCAGCCGCTGCCCGCCCGGGAGGGCCACTTCGACGTGGGGTGCGGATTCCGCTCCGGCGGGGATGTCGAGGCCGAGCCGGCGGTAGAAGGCGAGCGATGCGGCGAGATCCGCCGTGACGATGCCGATCGCGTCCATGCGTGGAGTCATGCCCCCGACCGTAGGCCCGGCCCCGGCACCGGGTCTTGTACGAAACGGACGTCCGGCCCGGTCAGCAGTCGGCGGGGGAGGTGCCCGGGTCCGTCAGGGCGAGACCGAGCTGGGCGCGCTCGGTGACCCAGCGGCTCGGGCGGTGGCGCGGGTCGCCCGTCGTCCGGTGCAGCGCCCGGTGCAGCGCCAGCATCCGGTCCGCGCCGATCCGCTCGCCCCAGGCCAGCGGGCCGTACGGGTAGCCGAGCCCCGCCGTGACCGCCAGATCGATGTCGCCCGGGGCGGCGATGGAGCGCTCCGCGATCCCGGCCGCGACCGACACCACCGAGGCGAGCAGCCGCTGTGCCACCGACCCCGCCGTGTCCCGCACCACCGACACCGCCCAGGGCTCCTCGTCCGCCGCCGCCCGGGCCAGGACCGCGCGGGCGTCGCGCGCGGCGGCCGGATCCGCCGCCGGGGTCACCGCCAGCACCCGGCGCCGCCCGGCCGCGGGCAGCGGGTCGACCCCGAAGGCGCGTCCGGCGGGCAGTCCGTCGGCGGCCACCGCCGAGGCCACCGACGTCCCCCACACCGGGACCAGCACCACGGCCGCCTCCGACGGTCCGTCACCGGACTCCACCGCGGCGCCCGAAGCGGCCAGCGCCGCCCGCAGTGCCGCCGCGTCCCGGTCCTGGCCCTCGGGGGCGTGCACGAACACCGGGCGGTCCGGGTCGCCGGTGACGGGCGGTTCCGGCGCGGGGGCGGGGGCCCCGGAGCCGTACGCGTACCAGCCGCGCCCGGTCTTGCGGCCGTGCAGACCGGCCGTCACCCGGTTCGGGGTGAGGTAGGAGGGGCGGAGCCGGTCCGCGTGGCGGAAGCCCTGCCAGATCGAGTCGATCACCGCGGCCGTCACGTCCAGCCCGGTGAGGTCCATCAGCTCGAAGGGGCCCATCCGCAGCCCCAGCACGTCACGGGCGATCCGGTCGATGTCCGCCGGTTCGCCGACGGTCTCCTCCAGCAGCGCCAGGGCCTCGGTCACCAGCCCGCGCCCGGCGTGGTTGACCAGGAAGCCGGGTGTGTCGGCGACGGTGACCGCGCGGTGGCCGCACCCCTCGACGAACGCGGTCAGGACGGGCGGGATCTCCGGGCGGGTGGCCGCGCCGGGCACGATCTCGACGATCCTCATCAGCGGCACCGGGTTGAAGAAGTGCAGCCCGGCCAGGCGCGTCGGGTCCTTCAGCGCCGAGGCGATCGTGGTGACCGACAGGGAGGAGGTGTTGGTCGCGAAGACGGCCGCCTCCGGGAGCGCCCGCTCCAGCCGGCCGAAGACCTCGGCCTTGGTGGCGAGGTCCTCCCGCACGGCCTCCACGACCAGCTCGACCTCCGGCCCGGCGGCCCACGGATCGCCGAGCGGAACCAGCCGCCCCAGGGCGGCGTCCCGGTCCGCGCCCGACATCCGGCCCTTCGCCACGGCCCGCTCCAGCATGGACCGTACGAAGTCCACGGCGGCCGTCACGGCCTCGGCGCGCACGTCGCCCAGCTCGACGGTGTGTCCGGCGGTCGCCGCCCACTGGGCGATGCCGCGGCCCATGGCCCCGGCGCCGACGATCCTGATACGCATGGCGGTTGCGGTCCTCTCGGGGTGTCACATGTGATCGGTCTCAGCGAAGATAGACGGGAAGCGGGCCCATGTCTGCGGGCGGCGGCCGGAGTTCGGTCACCGCCCGGATCCATGGGCCCGTCCGGCCGCCGGGCGCAGGGGCGTGCTCCGGAAGCGGTGCCGTCCGTCCGCCGGGCGGACGGGGCCTCCGGACCGCGCCCCGGGGCCCGGCGGCATCCGCCCGTCCGTCCCGAAAGGCCACACCGTGCCCGACCGCCAGCCCGACGTCGTCATCTGCGAACCCCTGCGTACGCCCATCGGCCGGTTCGGCGGGGTCTTCGCCGGGCAGACCCCGGCCGGCCTCGCCGCGCGGGTCGTCGCCGAGGTGGTGGCCCGCACCGGGATCGCGCCCGACGCCGTCGACGAGGTGATCCTCGGGCACTCCTACCCGTCCGCCGAGGCGCCCGCCATCGGCCGGGTCGCCGCGCTGGACGCCGGGCTGCCCGAGACGGTCACCGGATCGCAGGTCGACCGCCGCTGCGGCTCCGGCCTCCAGGCGGTCCTGGACGCGGCGATGCAGATCCGGGCCGGTTTCAGCGAGGTCGTCGTCGCGGGCGGCGTCGACGTGATGAGCGCCGCCCCGTACTACACCCACGACGGCCGCTGGGGCATCAAGGGCCCCGGCCTCCAGCTCCACGACGCGCTGGCCCGGGGCCGGGTCACCGCGGGCGGCCTCCACCACCCCGTCCCCGGCGGCATGATCGAGACCGCCGAGAACCTGCGGCGGGCGTACGCCGTCGGCCGGGCCGAGCAGGACGCCCTCGCCCTGCGCTCCCAGCAGCGGGCCGCCCGCGCCGCCGCCGAGGGGCGGTACGACGCGGAGATCGTCCCGGTCACCGTACGGAGCCGCAAGGGCGGGACGGTCGTCACCACCGACGAGCATCCGCGCCCCGACACCACCGCGGAGCAGCTGGCCGGGCTCCGCCCGGTGATGGCGAGGACCGACCCGGAGGCGACCGTCACCGCGGGCAACGCCAGCGGGCAGAACGACGCGGCCGCCGCCTGCCTGGTGACCAGCGCGGCCACCGCCGAGCGGCTCGGCCTGACCCCGCTGGTCCGGCTGGTCTCCTTCGCCCGCGCCGGGGTGCCCGCGGCGACGATGGGGCTCGGCCCCGTTCCGGCGACCCGCACCGCCCTGGAGCGGGCCGGGCTCACCCTGGCCGACCTCGACCTGATCGAGCTGAACGAGGCGTTCGCCGCCCAGGTCCTGGCCTGCACCCGGGAGCTGGGCCTCGGCGAGAAGGACCACGAGCAGCGGATCAACGTCAACGGCTCCGGGATCTCCCTCGGCCACCCGGTGGGCGCGACCGGTGCCCGGATCCTCGCCACGCTCACCCGCGAACTGCACCGCCGCGAGGCCCGGTACGGCCTGGAGACCATGTGCATCGGCGGCGGCCAGGGCCTCGCCGCGGTCTTCGAGCGGATCGCCGGCTGAGAGCCGCGGCCGGGCCCCGGCCGGCACCGGTGGGCTCAGGTCCGGGCGATCCCGGCGACGAAGCGGGCGGTCAGGGCGGTGGGGGCGGTGATGGCGGTCCCGACGACCACGCTGTGGGCACCGCGCGCCAGGGCCTCGGCGGCCTCCCCGGGGGTGTTGATCCGGCCCTCGGCCACCACCGGGACGGTGATTGCGGCGGCCAGCGCGGAGACCAGGTCGAGGTCGGGGCCGGACTGCCGGGGGCTGCCGGACACGTAACCGGAGAGCGTGGTGGAGACGTAGTCGGCGCCCTGCTCGGCGGCCGCGATTCCCTCGTCGAGCGTGGCGACGTCGGCCATCACCAGCGCGCCCGCCCCGTGCACCGCCGCGACCAGCTCGGCGAAGGTGGAGCCGTCCGGGCGGGGCCGGTCGGTGGCGTCGGCGGCGACGATCCGCGCCCCGGCCCCGGCGACGGCCAGGGCGTGCCGGACGCTCGGGGTGATGTAGACGCCGACGTCGCCGTCCTTCCACAGCCCGATCACCGGAAGGTCGACGGCCTCGGTGATCGCGGCGACCACCTCCGGCTCGTTGGCGCGGATCGCGGCGCCGCCCCCGGCGACGGCCGACCGGGCGAGCCGGACCAGGGTGGCGGTGTCCCGCATCGGGTCGCCGGGCGGGGCCTGGCAGGAGACGATCAGCCTGCCCCGGAGGGCGTCGGCCAACTCCCCGGCGGACAGGGTCGGTTCCCGGGTGGTCATGGTCGGTTCCTGAACGGTCGTGGTCGGTTCCTGGGCGGTCATCGCGGGGCTCCCGGGTGGTGGAGGGGCAGGGTGGTGGTGAGGGCGGCGGCGCCGAGCACCGCCGCGTCGGCGCCGAGGAGGGGCGCCCGGGGCAGCAGACCGCGCAGCGGCCCCATCAGCTCCGCGGTGAACGCGGCGGCCAGCGCGTCCCCGTAGAGCGGGCCGATCCGGGGGACGCCGCCGCCGACGACGACCCGGTCCGGCCCCAGCGCGTTGGCGAGGCCGCCGAGCAGCCGGCCGGTGGCGGTGGCGCCTGTGGTGATGGCGCGGACGGCGGCCGCCTCGCCCCGCCCGGCGCGGGCGGCGACGGTCTCCAGCCGGTCCACCGGCGCGCCGGTCAGCCGCTCGTAGTGGGCGGCGATGCCGGGACCGGAGGCGATGACCTCCAGATGGCCGGTGGCCCCGCAGGTGCAGGGCAGCCCGGCCGCCTCGGGGCTGGGGAGATGGCCGAGATGACCGGCCAGCCCGGCCGCCCCGTGCAGCATCCGCCCGTCGACGGCGACCGCGCCGCCGACGCCGGTGCCGACCGCGAGGAAGAGCAGCGAGCCGTGCGCGTACCCGGGCTCGGCGGTCAGCGCCGCCAACTCCGGACCCGCTGTGGCCCGTACGTCGTTGTCGCAGGCCACCGGGGTCCCGGTGCGGTCGGCGAGGCCCGCGCCCAGAGCGGTCCCGGCCCAGCCGCCGATGGAGTCGGTGGCGCTGGTGACCAGGCCGGTACGGGGGTCGACCACCCCGGCAGCCGCGACGCCGATCGCCGTGGCCCGGCGCTCCGGGTCGACGGCCGCCGCCGCCCCGGCGAGCGCGTCCAGCACGGCGGGCGCGCCGTCCCGGGCCGGGGTGGGGCGGGTGTGCCGGGCCAGGACCGTGCCGTCCGGCCCGACGAGCGCGGCGGCGATCTTCGTACCGCCGAGGTCGAGCCCGGTCACCGGGGCCGTGCCCCGCGCGGAGTGTCCGCTCATCGGACCGGCGGCGGGCAGACGGCGGACCCGGCACCGCGTCGGCCGGGCGGGGTGCCGACCGGCGGGACGACACCGGGCGGCGGTGCGGTCAGGGACATCGTGAGGCTCCAGCCCGGTCGGTGCGCCGATCCGTGGCCCGGGCCGACTGAGCGGATCGAGACATGAGACGTAAGATGTCTTATGTCTCGCACACCTTAGACGGGTGTGCCCGAGTCCGGTCAAGGGGGCCGGTGCCCCGGCCGCTCGCCGGGCCTCGCGGACCCGGCTCCGACTCGTCGGTGCGCCTCCGCGGTGGATGTCACGGCGCGTCGGGCGCGGTCTCCCGGGCGGGGTGGTCCGGGGTGGCGGCCCGCAGCGCCGCTTCGACCCGGCGGTTGCTGGTCATGGTCGCCGTGACGGCCGTCATCGCCAGGAGGAGGCCGGCGGCGGCGTAGAGCGGGGTGCGGACGTCGTAGGCGGTGGCGAGCCAGCCGCCGGCGAAGGCCCCGACGGGGGCGGCGCACATGGCCAGCATGCGGGAGGTGGAGGCGACCCGGCCCATGAGGCGGGCCGGGACGATCGCCTGCCGGAGGGACGGCCCGAGCACCATCGTGGCGCCCATGCCGGCCCCGCAGACCGCGAGCGCGAGCCCGGCCACGTACGGGTTCGGGGCGGAGGCCAGGCCCAGGACGGCAAGCCCTTCGACCGCGGCCGTGCAGGTCAGCGCGGTGCCGGTGCCGAGACGTCGGCCGAGCCCGGAGGCGATGGCCGCACCGAGCAGACCGCCGGTGGCCTCCGCCGTGAGGAGCAGGCCGAAGCCGTAGGTGTCGATGCCGAGGCGGTCGTGCGCGAAGAGCGCGAGTACGGTCTCCACCGCGAGGAAGGCGATGTTGCCGACCGCCGGGCGGAGTGCGAGCCCGAGCAGCAGCCGGTCCTGGAAGACGTACGAGGCCCCGGCCCGTGCCTGCCGAAGCAGCGGTTCACGGGCCTCCGGTGAAGGGCGGGGCATGGCGGGCAGCGTACGGACGAGCAACGCGGAGACCAGGAACGACACCGCGTCGGCGACCAGTGGAACCGCCCGCCCGAGCGTGAGCAGTGTGCTGCCCGCGGGCGGTCCCACGAAGCCGGACATGGCGGTCTGGGCTCCGCGCAGGCGGGAGTTGGCGCGCTCCAGGAGTACGGGGTCGCGGCGGAGCAGATCCGGCAGGAAGGCCGTGGCGGCCGTGTCGAAGAAGAGTCCGCCGAGGCCGAGCAGGAAGGCGACGGCCGCGAGCAGTGGGATGCTCAGCACGTCGAGCGCCGCCGCCGATGCCGGTATCGCGAGCAGTGCCGCCCGCGCCGCGTCCGCGACCCACATCGTGCGCCGTCGGTCCCAGCGGTCCACCAGCGCACCGCCGAGCACCCCGAAGAGCAGCCACGGCAGCGTGCCCGCGGCCGTGACGACGGCGAGCGCCATCGGGTCCCGCGTCAGCGTCAACGCGATCAGCGGCAGCGCGGCGTGGGTCACCCCGTCGCCGAGCGAGGAGACCGTCTGGGCGGTCCACAGCCGTCCGAAGCCGGTCGGTAACTTCCTCGTGTCCGTGTTCATTCGGTGCTCCCCTCGGTCTGCGTACGCGGTGCCGGGTGGAACAGCGCGAAGACGAGTGACGTGTCCGGCAGTGATGGATCGGACAGCTCCCGGTACTCGTCGGCCAGGGCCTCCAGGCGTGCCCCCAGCTGTGCGAACTGCTCGTCGGTGAGCCGGAGATGCGCCAGCCGAACGTGCCGCTCCCCGTCCGCCGGTGACGCCTCCAGGTCCGCCACCGCGTGCCGCATCAGCACGTCCGGGCCTCCCTCGCCGGGATCCGGCAGCACGATCGACCGCGCGGCCATCGCGTAGTACCGCTCGGTGACGCCCCGCACCTTGCGCGTCCGCACCACCTTCACCAGGCCGGCCCGCTCCAGCAGGCGGACGTGATAGCTGGAGCTCCCTTTCGCGAGGCCCACCCGCTCGGCGATCTGGGTGATCGTCGCCGGCTCGAAGCGGAGCACGGCCATGATCCGGTGGCGCGTGAGGTTGGAGACGGCGCGCAACTGCTCGTCCGTGGTGACGTGAAACGTCTCGGGAAGTTCGTCCGTAGGCATGCGAGTAATGGTCAACGACTCTTGACCATTGCGCAAGGGGTTTCGCGCGGCGAGGTCGCTCAACTCCATTGGTGCGGGGCCGACTTCATCTCGATCCACGGGTATCGGGGTGCCCTGTCCTCTCCGCAGGGAAGACCGTCCGCGACCTCCCGCCCGGCGCGGTCGCTCCCCCCGCCCCGACCGCCGAGCTCCCCGGTGTCCCCGCGGTCGTACGCCCGGCCTGCGCGAACGGCGTGCCGGTGCCGTTGCCGTCGGTCCGGAGTGTCCGAGAGGCGGGCGCGCCCGGGCGGGACCGGAGGCACCGGCGTTCTCCGTGCCGTGTCCGCTCGGGCCCGGGGGCGGTGCGCGCTACGGGGTCGGCGCGGAGCCGGTGATCGAGGTGACGGCCATCCGGACCGCGCGGTCCGTCACCGCCTCGGGGTCGTCGCCGCCCTCGATCGCCGTGGTGGCGGCGTTGACGATGCCCTGGAGAAGCAGTGCGGTGCGCCTCGGGTCCGGCTCGCCCAGCACGGTCAGGGCCTCGGTCAGCGGGGTCAGCAGCTCCCGGTGGGCGTGGGCCGCGCTCTCCCGTACCACCGTCGCGTCCCGGACCCCGGCCAGCGCCGCCGCGATCCGGTGCTCGCCCCGGCGCACCAGGTCCAGCTGGCACGACACGTACGCGGCGATCTTCTGCTCGGGGGTGGTGGCCGCCGACATGCCCTCCCGGATGGCGTCCGTCCAGCGCGGCATCGCGTCCTCGACGACGGCGGCGAGCAGCTCGGGCCGGCCGGGGAAGTACTTGTACACGCTGTTGCGGGCGAGGCCGGTGGCCCGGGCGACCGCGGTGAAGGTCACGGCCGCCGCGTCCCCGCCCTCCAGCAGCTCGCGCGCGGCCCGCACCAGGGCCAGCCGCTGCTGGGCGTGGTGCTCGGCGACCGTGGCGGCCTGGATCCTGGGCATCGGCACAGTCTAGAAGCCCCGACCCACTTCCGACCCCCACTTGGGGACGCCGCGTCCCCATCATCTATCTTGGCGACGCACTGTCCCTAACATCGATCCACCGAAGGGAACCGCCGTGTTCCTCGCACTGCTGGAGCTGCGCGCCGCCCGGGGGCGCTTTCTGCTCATGGGATCCGTCGTGGTGCTCGTCGCCGCACTCGTCGGGATCGTCTCCGGCTTCACCACCGGCCTCGGCGACGACACCATCTCCGCCCTGCGCCGCCTCCCGGCCGCGCAGCTGGTCTTCTCCTCGGACGCCCGCTCCGACCAGTTCGCCCGCAGCCTCCTCGACGAGAAGACCGCCGCCGCCTGGCGCGCGGACGCGGGCACCGGGACGGCCCCGCTGGGCGTCTCCATCACCCGGGGCACCACGGACCGGGGCGCCGAGGTCGACCTCGCCGCGTTCGGCGTCGAGCCCGGCTCCTTCCTCGCCCCCTCCGTCACCGAGGGGCACGGCCTCGCGGACGCGCCGCAGGACAGCATCGTGATGTCCGCCAAACTCGCCGACGAGGGCGTACGCGTCGGCGACACCCTGGTCATCGACCGGCTCGGCATCGAACTGCGCGTCGTCGGACTCACCGAACGCTCCAGCTACGGCCATGTGCCCGTCGCCTACGTACCGCTGAAGACCTGGCAGCGCATCCGCTTCAGCACCCCCGGCGCCCCCGCCGCCGCGGCCGCCGCGATCCCTGACCAGTTCAGCGCCCTCGCCCTGCGCACCGCACCCACCGACACCACGGTCACCACCCTCGACAAGCGCCACTCCACCACCACCCTCACCAAGGAGAAGGCGTACGAGGCGGCTCCCGGCTACACCGGCGAGCGCGTCACCATGACCTCGATCCAGGTCTTCCTCTACCTGATCGCCCCGCTCGTCGTCGGCGCCTTCTTCGCGGTGTGGACGGTCCAGCGCCAGCCCGAGCTCGCCCTGCTGCGCGCCATGGGCGCCTCCCGGCGACGGCTGCTGGCCCACACGGTGATCCAGGCCGCGCTGGTCGTCGTCCTCGGCACCGTGGCGGGCGCGGTGCTCGCCGGAGCCGTCGGGCTGCTGGTCGGCGAGCAGGTGCCCTTCAGCCTGCCCGCCGGCACCCTCGTCGCCACCATGTGCACCGTCGCGGCCGTCGGCCTCGCGGGCACCGCACTGACCCTGCGCCGGGTCACCCACGCCGACCCGCTGACCATGCTGGGAGCCAACCGATGAGCCTCGAACTGTCCGGCGTCACCGTCGCCTTCGGCCGCGCCGACGCCCGCACCACCGTCCTCGACGGCCTCGACGTCACCTTCGAGGCGGGCCGGATGACGGCGCTCGTCGGGCCCTCCGGCTCCGGCAAGTCCACCCTGCTCGCCGTCGCGGGCGCCCTGCTGCGGCCCACCGCCGGGCAGGTCCTGCTGGACGGCGACGACCTCGCCGCGCTCTCCGACGCCCACCGGGCCGCGGCGCGCCGGGAACGGATCGGCTACATGTTCCAGAGCGGCAACCTGCTCTCCGGGCTGACCGCCACCGACCAGCTCCTCGCCGCCGTGTACATCGGCGGTGGCCGCCCGCGCGCCCAGCGCTCCCGCGCCGAGGAGGCCCTCACCCGGGTCGGGCTGGGCCACCGGCTGCGCCACCGCCCCGAACAGCTCTCCGGCGGCGAGCGCCAGCGCGTCGCCCTGGCCCGCGCGCTCTTCCTCTCGCCGAAGCTGCTGCTGATCGACGAACCGACGGCGGCCGTGGACCGCTCCCAGGCCGGCGATCTGGCCGGACTGCTGGCCGAACGGACCCACCAGGACGACTGCGTCACGGTCGTGGCCACCCACGACCCGGCCGTGGCGGAGGCCGCCGACCGGGTCGTGGACATGGCCGCGCTGACCGCCGCGAGGGTCTGAGCGCCCTGGGCGTGTCCGGTGGCTCAGGGGCGGGCAGGTGCCGCGCTCCGGCCATGATCCGCCGGACACGCCCGAGGGCCGCGTCGCACCGGCCGGTCCGTCAGGGCCGGTGCACGTCGCCGTAGAGATAGCTCCGGTCGCCGCCGAGCGCGGCCCGGCTCCACGCCTCCACCTCGGCCGGCCCCATCGCCGCCCAGTCGGGGGTGTGCTCCACCAGATCGCGCCCCAGCCGCCGCCCCAGCTCCACCAGCCGGGCCCCCTCGGCGGTGCGCTCGTCGGCGTACCGGCCCAGCGCACCGGCCACCGAGGAGGCGTCCCGCAGGGCCCGTTCCAGGCAGAGCGCGTCCTGCAGGGCCTTGACCGCACCGCTGGCGGTGTGCGGCCGGGTCACCCCCGCCGCGTCGCCCGCCAGCAGGAACGGCGGCTCGGCGACCCGGGGGGCCATGAGGTCGGCGACCGGGTGGTGGGTCCGGGCGCCGGGCGCGGCCCGCATCACGACCTCGGCCCACTCCGCCGGGAAGTGCTCCCCGGCCAGCTCACCCACGTACGCCCCCGGATCGGCCCCCCGCGGGGCGGTTCCGTAGACGACGTGCGCCAGCAGCCGCGACCCCGGGACCGGGCCCGGGATCGCGTAGAAGACGGCGTGCCCGCCGGGGAACCCCAGCGTCACCCACGCGTTCCGCAGCAGCTCCAGCGGACCCGTGAGGTCGCCGAGCACATCCATCGGGACCGTGCCCCGCCAGGCCAGATAGCCGGCGGGCACCGGCCGGACGTCCGGCGCCATCCGCTCACGGGTGACGGAGCGGAACCCGTCCGCCCCCACCACGATGTCGTACTCCCGCTCCCCGTCCCGGGTGCGGATCAGCCCGCGCCCCGAGGCCGCCCGCGCCACCGACTCCACCGGCAGCCCCCGCCGGTACACCCCCGCCCGGACCCGCGCGTGCAACGCCCGCCACAGCAGGCCCCAGTTGCACGCGGCCACCGGCGCCGTCTGGCGTGCCAGCTCGCGCGCCGACCGCCCGCCCGGGGCCCGGGTGAGCCAGACCCGGGATTCGACCGGCACCGTCTCCATGTCCGCGCCCAGATAGCCGTCGGCCACCAGCTCACGGTGGAGCGGGGGCGGCATGACGATGCCGAATCCCCGCTCCTGGAGGGCGCCGTCGCTGCGTTCGTGGACGGTGACCTCCGCCCCGGCCCGCACCGCCGCGATCGCCATGGCGCAGCCGGCGATGCTGCCGCCGACCACTCCGATGCGTAAACCCGTCACCGTCACCGGTCCACCGTCCGTCCCGAGGTCTTCGAGGCTCCGTCCGGCTCATCGTCGCACCGCCGGGGCGGACGGGGGACCGGAGCGGGGTCACGGGGTGACGGTCACCGTGCCGCCGCCGGAGGCCTGGAGCCCCATCGTCCGGTACGTCGCGGTGAGCGCGGTGCTTCCCGAGGCCCCGGCCGCCACGGTGACCGGGACCTTGATGTTGGCCCCCTGGCCGGGGGCGAGCGCCGGAATGGCGCGCTGCTGGGCCGTCCAGCCCGCCGGAACGGTCAGGTCGACGGTGCCGGCCGCGCGGCGTACGTCCATCCGGTTGACCACGCGGACCGTCACCTCGGCGGTGGTGCCGGCCTTCAGGGCGGCGGGCGGGGTGATCGTGATGTCGGCGCAGGTGCCGCCGAGCCACTTCAGATCGAAGGAGGAGTAGGTGATGTGCGTGTAGTCGGCCCGCTCGTAGAGCAGCCCGAGCCGTCCGCCGGACAGCCGGGTCAGCGTCGAGTAGGCGGCGGAGCCCGGGTCGACAACCTTGCGGATCGGCCAGGTCCGGCCGTTGTCGCAGGACATCTTCACCGTGAGGTTGCGCCGTGCGGAGGCGTCCTCGGTGTTGCTGAACAGCAGCCACGAGGACTGCGGGTCGGACGGTGCGGCGTCGGGGTTGTACCGCATCACCGAGGCGTTGTTGGCCGGGTCGGTGAGGTGGGTGTCCTGGACGAACGGGGTGTAGGTGACCCCGCCGTCGGAGGAGTACGCCACGGTCCGGTACGGCTTGGACCGGTTGTTGAGCATGACCCGGCCGTCGGACAGCTCGACCGTCTTGTTCTCGTCGCCGCCGGGGCCGACCGGGGTGCCCATCCGCCACGTCTCGCCGTGGTCGTCGCTGTAGGCGCTCGCCGCGTAGTTGGCGCCGTCGATGCGTACGGCGTACTGCTGGATCAGCCGCCCCTTGTACGCGCCGTGCCGCAGCTGGATGCCCTCGCCGGAGGCCGCGAACATGCCCGCCCAGGCGGGGTCCTTGATCTGCCGGGTGATCCGGCGGTGGCTCCAGGTCGCGCCGTCGTCGTCGGAGTAGCTGTAGTCGGCCTGGAGGACGTTCGGGTCGGACTCGTCGTTACCGGTGGCCGAACCGAAGAAGCCCTGGTTCACCGAGGCCGCGTAGAACAGGAAGATCCGGCCGGTGGTGCGGTCCACCAGCAGGCTGGGGTCGCCGTAGCCCTTGGGCGCGGCATCCCGGCGGACCACCTGCTGGGGCTGCCAGGTCACCCCGTTGTCGATGCTGCGGCGGATCACGATCGAGATGTTGCCCGGCAGGTCGCCGAGGGTGGGGCGGGCGTCGTAGGCCGCGATCACGGTGCCCTTCACCGAGGTGGTGAGGGCCGGGATGCGGTAGTGCGGCGAGCCCACGCCGTCGACCGTCAGGTCCTGGGAGGTCAGTTCACCGGGGGCGGGGGAGGCGGCGTACGAGGTGCCGGTGGCCGTGACGGCCAGGAGCGCGGCGGCGCTGAGCAGGGCGACGGAGACTTTTCGCTGCATGGACGGTCTCTCTTCTCGGAAGGGGGATGGTGCTTCTGGGAAGGGGGAAGGCGTGGTGGCACGGCTGCGGGCCGGGGCCGAGGGGGCGTCACGGGACGCGCAGTGAGCAGACCCGGCTGTCGGCCTCGAAGACCCGCAGCTCCTTGATCATTTTTACGGCGATGCGGTGGTGGCCCCGCTCGTTGGGATGGAGCCCGTCGTTGAGCAGGGTGAGCGGCACCGGACCGGAGCCGCCGTTCAGCCAGTCGTTGTAGTGGTCGACGAACACGACGCCCAGGTCGGCCGCGACCTCTCCCATCACCTGCGCGTACCGCGAAAGCCCCACCCGGCCGGGCCACTTGGCCGGATCGACCGGGTTCGGCGACTGGAGCACCGGTACCGGCGCTCCGGGCAGCGCGCGGACCGAGCGGACCAGCGAGACCAGATGGGACCGGTAGACCTCGGGGCCGAGGCCGGAGGTCGCGATGTCGTTCGTACCGATCATGACCGACACCACCTTCGGGGCGAAGGCGGCGACCAGCTCGGTGAAGGCGCCGACCAGGTCCGCGCTGGTCGCCCCGCTCACCCCGGAGTCGATGACGAAGTCTCGGTTCTTCGGTTTGCCGAGCTCCCAGCGGACCCGCTCCGTCCAGTGCTCCGGGTAGCTGCGCCAGCCGTTGGTGTGCAGGGCGCCGTGGGTGATGCTGTCGCCGGTGACGACCCAGGTGGCGGGCGTGTCGCTGTTCAGGATGGTGCTGATCCGGCCCAGGTCGGCGAGGTCCGGGCGGGGGCACTGGGCAAGCAGTTCGGCCTCGCCGAGCACCCTGCCCCAGATCGCGGCCCGCTCGACGGTGCCGGTGCAGAACCACTCGCCGCCGGGGTGGTCGCTGTCGAGATTGCCGCCGAGGGTGAGCGCGCGCAGAGCGGGGACGGAACCGAAGAAGGGGTTCCGCGCCGTTTCGAGGACCGTGCGCCCGCCGGCGTGGAGCCGGGTGCCGAAGGGGCCGGAGGTCACGGCGACGGTGTGCCGCAGACCGTCGTCGTAGCGTGTCCTGGTCATGACATTGACGAGCACCGCACCCTTCTCGCGCACCGAGAACTGCAGGGCGCCGCCGCTCAGGTTCAGTGTGATGTTGGAGGACGGCTCGGCCGGATCGGAGGCGCTGAGCAGGGTCATCGCCGTGTTGTGGCTGGTGGTGCGGAAGGTGACGACGACGGTGCCGGTGGTGAGCGGGGCGATGGCCCCGACCCGGTCCGACAGGTCGACGTACCGGGTGCCGTCCAGGTCCACGGGGACGGTGTGGTCCAGGAGCGGGTCCCCACCCGCCCCGGCGGCGACGGCCCGGCCGCCGAGGCGGGTGCCCAGGGCGGCGGATCCGGCGGCGAGAAGCATGGATCGTCTGCGCACGGAAGGTCCTTCCGGTCAGGAGTGGTCGGCCCGCCCCGGCTTCGGGGCGGCGAACAGGGCACGCACCCAGGCCAGTTGCTCCCGCTGCTGGTACGCGGCCCCGCCCTCGTGCCCGTTGAACGCGTAGACGCGTACGTCCTTGGCGCCCGCGTAGTTGTGGTACGCGGCGAAGCAGGTGGAGGGCGGGCAGATGTCGTCCATCATCGCGATGGAGAACAGTGCGGGAGCGGTGGCGCGGGTGGCGTGCAGCGCGGCGTCGAAGTACGACAGGGTGGTGAAGACCGTTTCGGCGCGGTCGCGGTGGAGCCGCAGGTACTCGGCGATCTCGGTGTACGGCGGGCGGCCGGTGATCTCCGCGCCGCGCCGGATGTCGCAGAGGAACGGCACGTCCGGCATCACCCCGGCCAGCCCCGGCACCAGCCCCGCCACGGCCAGGGCGATCCCGCCGCCCTGGCTGACCCCGGTCACCACGATCCGGTCCGGGTCGACCGAGGGATGCGCCCGCACCGTCTCGACGCAGCGCACCGCGTCCGTGAACACCCGCCGGTAGTAGTACGTCTCCGGGCTCTCCACGCCCCGGGTGAGGAAGCCGGGCACGGTGCCGGCGGCGCCCGCGTCCGTGTCGGCGGTGGAGCCGCCCGCGGCCGACCAGCCCTGGCCGCGGGTGTCCATGATCAGGTGCGCGTACCCGGCGGAGGCCCAGACCAGGCTCTCGTGCGCCAGCCCCCGTCCCCGACCGTACCCGAGGAACTCGACGACGCAGCCGAGCCGCCCGGTCGCCCCGGCCGGAAGGTGCAGCCAGCCGCGCACCGGCCGCCCGGCGAATCCGGGCAGGGTCACGTCGTACGTACGGATCTGGCTGAGCCCCGTGTCGACGGGCGTGAACACGGGCGGGGGAGCCGCCCCGGCGGCGGCGGACGCCTCGCCCAGGGTGCCCGACCAGAAGGCGTCGAAGTCGTCCGGAACGGGCAGTTCGGGCCGGTGGTCGAGGCATTCCGCGAGCGAGAGGTCCGTCAACGGCATGGGGGTGTCCTTCTGGGATGGACCGGGGGGTGAACGCCGGGACACAGGACGCGTGAACGTCGGGAGACGAGACAGAAGACGTCAGATGTCCTGGTGGCACACGGACCCTAGGCAGCGTTCGCGGTGACCGTCAAGAGCCCCGCCCGTACCGTTCCCCGCCCGTACGGTTCCCCGTCGGGCGGGGCCGGTTCCTCTTCGGCGCCCCGGTCAGTTCCGGGCGCGCGCCTCGGAGATCCGGCGCCTGACCGGGGCGTAGTGCTCGCCCAGCGCCTTCAGGAAGCCGGTGATGTCCCCGGCCCGCGCGGCGTCCACGATGTTCTGGTGGGCCGCGATGGTCTCCATCTCGTCGGCGTGCGTGAACCCGTCGAGATGCGGCGCGACGATCGAGTACACGTCCCAGAAGGCCATCGAGAGCTGGCCGATCAGTTCGTTGCCGAGCGGCGCGACCAGGAGTGCGTGGAAGGCCCGGTCGGCCTCGACGAAGCCGTGCCCGTCCTGGACGCCGGTCTCGCGCATCGTGGAGACCAGGCCGTCCAGCCGGTCCAGCTGCTCCGTGCTGAGCAGCGAGACGATCCGGTCGGCCATCCCGCGTTCGAAGAGCTCGCGCACGTCGACCAGGTCGGCCATCACCTGGAAGTCGTCGTCGGGGGAGAGCAGCCCGCGGAAGGTCAGGCTCTCCACCAGGGCCGAGAGGCTCAGCCGTCCGACGTACGTGCCGTGCCCGTGGCGCACCTCCACGATGTCCAGCGCGGCGAGGATCTTCACCGCCTCGCGGACGCTGGAGCGGCTCGCGCCCAGTGCCTCGCAGAGGGCCGGCTCGGCGGGCAGCGGGTCCCCGGGGCGGAGCCGTTCCTCAAGGATGTAGCGCTTGATGCCCTCGACGACCTCCTGCCTGAGCAGCTGTCGGCCGGGCTTCGCACCGGACATATGTGAACTCCCCACCCTCTTGACCCCTCTCGATTGCCCAGCTACGTTCCCACGTTATCAAGGCATCAGACATCTGACGTCTGATGCTCAGGGCTCGTCGGTCCCCGTGATCCCGGGTGCCACGATGCGTTGATCAGTCGTTTTCCGCCTTTCCTTCCGTTCCGCCTTCGATGTCCCTGGAGGACCCGTGCCCGAGCTGATAACAGCCGGTGTCGAGCGCCGCACCTTCCTGCGATTCACCGGCGCCGTCGGCGCGGCAGCCGCCATCGCGGCCACTCTCTCCGCCTGTGGCGGACCGTCCTCGACCGCTGACGGCGCGACGGGCGGGGGTGGTGCCGGCGAGCTGATCGAGGCCGGTCTCTCGTACCCCCTGTCGACCGGATTCGACCCGATGATCACCTCGGGCGCGACTCCCTACGCCGCCAATATGCACATATTCGAGGGCTTGGTAGATCTCGATCCGGCAACACTCGTGGCCCGCCCCGCGCTCGCCACCGAGGCGCCGAAGAAGATCAACGCCACCACCTACCGGGCCACCCTCCGCGAGGGGGCGACCTTCCACGACGGATCGCCGGTCACCGCCGAGGACGTGGTCTTCAGCTTCGAACGCGTCCTGGACCCGAAGAACGCCTCCCTGATGGCCCAGTTCGTGCCCTTCGTCGACACGGTGAAGGCCGTCGACGCGGGCACCGTCGAGTTCAAGCTGAAGTACCCCTTCGCGCTCTTCCCGTCCCGGATCGCCGTCGTCCGGATCGTCCCGAAGAAGATCGTCGAGCCCGACCCCAAGGCGTTCGACGCCAAGCCGGTCGGCTCCGGGCCGTACCGGTTCGTCGAGGCGACCCGCGAGGACAAGATCGTCTTCGAGGCGTACGACAAGTACAACGGGCCGCACCCCGCCAAGGCCAAGAAGATGGTCTGGCGGCTCATGTCGGACCAGTCGGCCCGCGTCAGCGCCATGGAATCGGGCCGCGTCCAGGCCATCGAGGACGTCCCGTACATCGACGTCAAGCGCCTCGGCGGCACCGCGAAGACCGAGTCCGTGCAGTCCTTCGGCATGCTCTTCCTGATGTTCAACACCGCGGACAAGCGCTTCGCGGACAAGCGGGTGCGCCAGGCGCTGCACTACGCCCTGGACACCGAGAAGATCATCTCCACCGCGATGGTGGGCAACGCGGCCGCCGCCACCGGCTACGTCCCCGCCACCCACCCCGACTACCACAAGGCCGCCACCGTCTACACCCACGACGTGGCGAAGGCGAAGCAGCTGCTCGCCGACGCGGGCGTCAAGAACCTCTCCTTCACCGTCCTCACCACCGACACCGGCTGGGTCAAGGACATCGCCCCGCTGCTGAAGGAGAGCTGGGAGGCGGCGGGCGTCAAGGTCACCCTCGACATCGCCCAGTCCCCGGCCCAGTACGCCAAGATCGACAAGGGGGACTTCGAGGTCCTCGCCGCCCCCGGCGACCCGTCCGTCTTCGGCAACGACGCGGACCTCCTGCTGCGCTGGTTCTACTACGGCTTCTGGCCCGAGAAGCGCTACGGCTGGGGCGGCTCCGCCGCGTACAAGAAGGTCAGGCAGACCCTCGACAAGGCCGCCCGCGCCGCCGACGAGACCGAGCGCAAGCGGCTGTGGGGCGAGGTGACCGACCTGGTCGCCGACGAGGCCGCGCTCTACCCGGTCCTCCACCGCAAGCTGCCCACCGCCTGGAACGAGAAGGCGCTGCCCGGCTTCAAGCCGCTGCCCACCACCGGCCTCTCCTTCCTGGACGTCGCCCGCGCCTGACCCGCCCCGGGACACCGCCCCCCTCGGGGGCGTCCGGCACATGCCCGCGGCGTCGCGGGGTCCGGCACATCCCACGCTCTCGGCTTCGCCCGGGCAGGGGACACCCCGCTGCCCGCGGCGTCGTCGGAGCCGTCCCCGTACGCCCGGTACGGGGACGATCCTCCGTCCTGCGGTCGCACGCACCGGACCCCGCTCCTTCTCCCGCGCTCACGCATCGGACACCCCCAGGTGCCCCGGGCCGCCAGCCCCCGCCCAACCCGCAAGGAACCCGACGATGGTTGCTTTTCTCCGGCTCGCGCTGCGCCGCGTCGCGATGATGCCGGTGATGATCCTCGGCATCGCGCTGCTCGTCTTCGTGGTGCTCCAGTTCTCGCCGGCCGACCCGGCCTTCAACGCGCTCGGGGAGAGCGCCACCCCCGAGGCCCGAGCGGCCTTCGCCGAGGCCAACGGCCTCAACGACCCGCTGCCGGTCCGGTACTTCCACTTCCTCGGCCAGCTCGTCCACCTCGACCTCGGGACGACCGTCCCGCCCAGCCAGCCCGTGATCGACCGGATCACCGCCGCCTTCCCGCTCACCCTCCAGCTCACCCTGCTCGGCCTGCTCCTCGCGGTCGTGCTCGCCGTGGTCCTCGGCGTGATCGGCGCCATGTACCGGGACCGCTGGCCCGACCAGCTGTTCCGGGTCCTCTCCATGGCCGGCGTCGCCGTCCCGTCCTTCTGGCTCGGCGTCCTGCTCATCCAGCAGTTCGCGCTCAACAGCCGGATCTTCCCGACCGGCGGCTACACCAACCCCGCCGACTCCTTCAGCGGCTGGCTCACCACCATGACCCTCCCCGCGATCTCGCTCGCGCTCCCGGTCTCCGCCTCGCTCGCCCGGCTCGTCCGCACCTCGATGGTCGCCGAACTCGACCGCGACTACGTACGCACGGCCCGCGGCAACGGACTCCCGCCGCTGCTGGTGATCCGCTCGGTACTGCGCAACGCGCTCGTCACCCCGCTGACCGTGCTCGGCATCAAGGTCGGCTACATGCTCAGCGGCGCGGTCGTCATCGAAGCGATCTTCGACCTGCCCGGCATGGGCAAACTCATCCTCGAAGGTGTCACCGGCGGCGACGTCGCCCTGGTCCAGGGCACCGTACTGACCATCGCCATCGCCTTCCTGGTGGTCAACGTCATCGTCGACCTGCTCTACCTGCTGGTCAACCCGCGCATCAGGACGGTGTGACATGTTCGCCACCGGCCGTCTGGCCACCAAGCTCTCCCGACCCGGCATCGCGTTCCGCGCCCTCCCGGTCACCTCCCGCATCGCCCTCGGCGTCCTGATCGTCGTCGTCCTCGGCGCCGTGTTCGCCCCGCTGGTCACCCAGGACCCGCTCACCACCGGCACCCCCGTCCAGGCCCCGGGCGCCGAGCACTGGTTCGGCACCGACCGGGCCGGCCGCGACGTCTTCGCCCGGGTCGTGCACGGCTCGCGCTACTCGCTGGTCATCGGCCTCGGCGCCACCGCGCTCGCCCTGGTCGCCGGCTCGCTGCTCGGCTCGCTCGCCGCCACCTCGCGCAGGCTCGGCGACGAGACCGTGATGCGCACCCTCGACATCGTGATGTCGTTCCCGCCGATCGCCCTGGCCGCCGTGCTCGTCGCCGTCTTCGGCACCAGCGTCCCGGTGATCATCGCCACCATCGCCTTCGTCTACACCCCGTCACTGGCCCGCGTGGTCCGCGCCAACGTGCTCTCCCAGTACGGCGAGGACTACGTCGCCGCCGAGAAGGTCATCGGCGCCCGGCGCGGCCACATCGTGCTCCGCCACGTCGCCGTCAACTGCATGGCCCCGGTCATGGTGTTCGCCACCGTCATGGTCGCCGAAGCGATCATCTTCGAGGCCAGCCTCTCCTTCATCGGCGCGGGCGTGCAGGACCCCGACCCCAGCTGGGGCAGCGTCCTCGCCTACGGCCGGCAGATCCTCCTCGCCGGCGGCTGGTGGGCCACCTTCTTCCCCGGCCTCGCCCTGCTGGTCACCGTCCTCGCCCTCAACGTCCTCTCCGAGGGCCTCACCGACGCCTCCGCCGCGCCCGGGAGGACCAAGGCGCCCGCCCCCGCGGGCGACCCCGCCCCCGACCCGGTCGAGGCCGCCGCCACCGTGGACGTCGACGCCGCCCTCGCCCGGCTCGCCGACCGGATCGAGGCCACCCCACCGGCCGTCGCCCCCGTACCGGACGACGCCGCCGAACTGCTCGTCGTACGCGACCTGTCGATCCGCTTCCCCGACCGCTACGGCCCCGTCCCCGTCGTCGACTCGCTGAACTTCACCGTCCACGAGGGCGAGACCCTCGGCCTGGTCGGCGAGTCCGGCTGCGGCAAGTCCATCACCAGCCTCGCCGTCATGGGCCTGCTCGCCCGCAACGCCGAGGTCGGCGGCGAGATCCTCTACCGCGGCCGCAACCTGCTGGACCTGCGGCCCAAGGAGCGCCGCGCCCTGATGGGCCCGGAGATCGCGATGGTCTACCAGGACGCGCTCTCCTCCCTCAACCCCTCCGTGCTCGTCGGCACCCAGCTCAAACAGCTCACCTCGCGCGGCGGTACGAAGACCCCCGCCGAACTCCTCGAACTCGTCGGCCTCGCCCCCGAACGCACCCTGCGCAGCTACCCGCACGAGCTCTCCGGAGGCCAGCGCCAGCGCGTCCTCATCGCCATGGCGCTCTCCCGCGACCCGCGCCTGCTCATCGCCGACGAACCCACCACCGCCCTCGACGTCACCGTCCAGGCCCAGGTCGTCGAACTCCTGGTGAAGCTCCGCGACGAACTCGGCTTCGCGATGGTCCTGGTCTCGCACGACCTCGCCCTCGTCGGCGACCTCTCGCACCGGGTCGCGGTGATGTACGCGGGCCGGCTCGCCGAGATCGGCGCTACCCGCTCCGTCCTCACCGGCCCCACCCACCACTACACCCGCGGACTGCTCGGCTCGGTCGTCTCCCTGGAGGCCGGCGCCGACCGGCTCCACCAGATCCGGGGCATCGTCCCCGCGCCCCAGGGCTTCGGCACCGGCTGCCGCTTCGCCTCGCGCTGCGCGGCCGCCACCGAACGCTGCCGCACCACCCCGCCCGAGCTCACCGCGCACACCGGCGCGCAGGACCACGGCTTCGCCTGCCACCACCCCGCGCGGGCCGCACGACTCGAAGGGAGCCACCGGTGATCCGGCTCGACGGCGTCCACGTACGCCACAAGGCACGCAGCGGCGGACTCTTCCGCCGGGACGCCGTGCACGCCCTCACCGACGCCACCCTGGAGGTCGAGCGCGGCGAGATCGTCGGCCTGGTCGGCGAGTCCGGCTGCGGGAAATCCACCCTGGCCCGGGTGCTGACCGGGCTCCAGAAGCCCACCGAGGGCCGGGTCTCCTTCCACGGCGACGACCTCTGGGAGATGCCCGCGGCCAGGCGCCGCCAGGACTTCGGCTCCGCCGTCGGCGTCGTCTTCCAGGACCCGTCCACCGCGCTCAACCCGAGGCTCACGGTGCGTCAGATCCTCCGTGACCCGCTCGACGTGCACCGGCGCGGCACCGTCCGGGAACGCGAGACCCGCGTCGAGGAACTCCTCGACCTGGTCGGGCTGCCCGGCCACACCCTCGCCGCCCTGCCGGGGCAGCTCTCCGGCGGCCAGCGCCAGCGCGTCGCCATCGCCCGCGCCCTGGCCCTGGAACCGGAGCTGATCGTCGCCGACGAACCCACCTCCGCCCTCGACGTCTCCGTCCGCGCCCAGGTCCTCAACCTCCTGGTCGACCTGCGCGAACGCCTCGGCCTCGGCATGGTGTTCATCTCGCACGACATCCAGACGGTGCGCTACCTCGCCGACCGCCTCGCCGTCCTCTACCTCGGCCGGATCGTCGAGGAGGGCCCGGCCGCCGAGGTGGCCGGCGCGCCCCGGCACCCGTACACCGAGGCGCTGCTCTCGGCCACCCCGAGCCTGCTGGAGACCACCGAACGCATCGTGCTCACCGGCCCGGTGCCCTCGGCCACCAACCCGCCCACCGGCTGCCCGTTCCGCACCCGCTGCTGGAAGGCCGACGACGCCTGCGCCACGGAGTTCCCGGCCCCGGCCACCGGCCCGGCCGACCACCGCTGGCACTGCGTCCACCCCCAGCCCGCCCCCTCCGCACCATCCGCAAGGAGCACCGCATGACCGCCCGCACCCCCCGCTACACCGGCGTGATCCCGCCCGTCGTCACCCCGCTCACCGCGGACGGGGAGATCGACCGCCCCTCCCTGGAGCGGGTCGTGGCCCACCTCCTCGACGGCGGCGTCAGCGGCCTCTTCGCCCTCGGCAGCTCGGGCGAGACCGCCTACCTCACGCCCGCCAGGCAGGACGAGGTCATCAGGATCATCACGTCCGCCGCCGCCGGCCAGGTGCCGGTGCTCGTCGGCGCCATCGAGACCACCACCGACCGCGCCATCGAACGGGCCCGCGCCGCCCGCGGTCTCGGCGCCGACGCCGTCGTCGTCACCGCCCCCTTCTACACCCGGACCGACGACACCGAGATCGACCGCCACTTCCGCACCGTCGCCGCCGCCCTCGACCTGCCGGTCCTGGCCTACGACGTCCCGGTCTGCGTCCACAGCAAGCTCACCCCCGAACTGCTGCTGCCGCTCGCCGAGGAGGGCGTGATCGCCGGGGTGAAGGACTCCAGCGGTGACGACGGCTCGTTCCGCCGCCTGGCCATCGCCGCGCGCGGGCTCCCGGAGTTCTCCGTGCTCACCGGGCACGAACTGGTCGTCGACGCGATGATGCTGGGGGGCGCGGACGGCTCCGTCCCCGGACTCGGCAACGTCGACCCGCACGGTTACGTACGCCTCCACGAGGCGGCGGTACGCGGCGACTGGGCGGCGGCCCGGGCCGAACAGGACCGGCTGGTCGCGCTCTTCGACATCATCCGCGCCGCCCGCCCCGGCACGGCGTCCGCCACCGCCGCCGGGCTCGGCGCCTTCAAGACCGCGCTGATGCTGCGCGGGATCATCGCCACGAACCGGATGAGCGCGCCGATGCGCGATCTGGACGCGGCCGAGACCGCCGAGATCGCGGCCTGCCTGGACCGTGCGGGGCTCTCCCGCAGCTGAGCGGAACGGGTCCGCACAGCGGAACGGGTCCGCACAGCGGAACGGCGGTCCGTCGCCGCAGCCCCGGCTGCGGCGACGGACCGCCGTCCGTCATGCCGGTCGGCCATCGGCCGACCCGTTCGGTCAGTCCTTCGCGGTACGGGCGCGGCGGACCATCAGCCCTCCGCCGAGGACCATGGCGGCGGCGGCGCCACCGGCGATGCCCAGGTTGCCGTTGGCACCGGTGTGCGCCAGCACCGGCGGCGTGGGCGGGGTCGGAGCGGGCGGGGCCGGCGGCTCGTGGTGCGCGGGGGCCGGGGGCTCATGGTGCTCCGGCGGGCAGTCGGGCTTGTGCGGCTTCGGCGGCTTGTGGTGCGCCGGGGCCGGCGGCTCGTGGTGGACCGGCGGCTTGTGGTGCTCCGGCGGGCAGTCGGGCTTGTGCGGCTTCGGCGGGGTGGGGTGGTGCGGAGGCTCGACCGGCGGGTGGTGCGGGGGGTGGACCGGCGGGTGGACCGGCGGGTGGTGCGGCGGGTGGACCACCGGCACCGGCGGCGGGAGCTCGCCCCCACCGGACACGTTGGCGCAGTGGTTCCCACCCGCCGGGTTCAGCGCGCCGATCACGTCCACGCTGTTGCCGCAGGCGTTGACCGGCACGTCCACCGGGACCTGCACCACGTTGCCGGAGAGCACGCCGGGGGAGCCGACCGCGGCACCCTCCGCGCTCGCGCCCTGGCCCCCGCCGCCGCCCTGACCGCCCACGTTCGCGCACTCGTTGCCGAACGCGGGGTTCAGCAGGCCGACCACGTCGACCGTGTTGCCGCACACGTTCACCGGCACGTGCACCGGCACCTGCACGGTGTTGCCCGAGCCGACGCCGGGCGAACCGACGGCCGCACCGTCGGCGGAGGCGTCCGCGAACGCGTACCCGCCGGTCATGGCCAGCAGCCCTGACGCTGCTGCCGCGACGAGCACGCTCTTACTCAAGGCTTTGCGCATCGATTGCCCTTTCCTAGGACATTCCGTTGCGAGCCGGAGCTCGCAGTTCGTTCATCAGACCGGTCTGGATGCCGCCGAGGGGACGCTCGGCGGTGCCGTGTGCTACTCGGAAAGCAGCGGTTTCGGGAAACGCGGAGACCGTGAGGACATGTTCTTCATGTGACGAGTCCTGTTCTCTGCCGACCGCGCGCCCGAGCTACACGCTGTGTACATAGATAACGAGGAGAATTTGTTCAGGAAACTCGCAAAGCCGTGGAAATTCTGTGACCACTCGAATGGAGTAGCGATGAGCGGCTGGAGTGCTTTTCGTACTGTTGTGCGCGCGACGCTGACATTCGGGTGAATCGAAAGAACCAAACTCCTGGTCCCGAGTTGTGCAGGGAGCCCCGGTACGGGGCATCCAGTACGAGAAGGGTTAAACGTGATCAAGAAGGTTCTGGCGACGGGTGCCGTTGCCGCCTCCATCCTCGGTCTGGGCGCGACGCAGGCCATGGCCATCGGCGACGACGGCGGTACGACTTCGGTCACCGGCAACGGAGCCTCGCAGGTCTTCGGCAACCAGGAGACCCAGGGCGACGGCAGCCCGCAGTTCAGCCTCGTCCAGGGCAGCCTGAACAAGCCCTGCATCGGCCTGCCCGCCAAGGTCAACGCCGGTTCGCTCATCGGTCTGATCCCGATCGCGGTCCAGGACGTCAACGTTCTGTCCTCGCCGCAGAACCAGCAGTGCACCGAGAACTCCACCCAGGCCAAGGGCGACGAGCCCCTGTCGCACATCCTGGACGGAATCCCGGTGCTCTCCGGCAACGGTGCCGGCAACAGCTGATCCGCACCTGATCCAGCCGTAACGACAGGCCCGAACCGCCGGTTCCTCCGCCGCGCGGTCCGGGCCTGTTGCTGTTGCTGGCGGATATGGCGCTCCGGCCGGAAATCCTTTTCGGCCCCATCGGGCGAGCGCTATTGCGTCATCCGGGCGATCTTTTGAGGATCTTCAGCTCTACGAGTTTCGCCTACGGTCCTAAATCGTTACGAATGACAGCGGCGGAGTTACGAGTGATGAGTACCGCGCTCGTGCGGCACGAAAGACGTGGCCGTTCCGGACTCCGTCGAAGAAAGGGAACACAGTGAAGTACACCAAGGTTGCCGCCATCGCCGCCGGAACCCTGATGGCGATGGGTGCCGCCGCGCCGGCGTTCGCCGACGCCGGTGCCGAGGGCGGCGCCGCCGCCTCCCCGGGCGTCGTCTCGGGCAACGTCATCCAGGTGCCGATCCACCTTCCGATCAACCTGTGCGGGAACTCCATCGACGTGATCGGTGTGCTGAACCCCGCCTTCGGCAACACCTGCGCCAACGTCTGACCTCTGGTCGCACCGGTCGAACGTCCTCGGCCGAGTAAGGCCCCGTACCGCGTTCCGGCGCGGTACGGGGCCTTTCCCTTTCCCTCTCCCCGCCGTGGCCCTTCGAACGGATGGACCCGCGGAAATCCCGGCCGCGTCCAGTTGCCGGGCCGCGACCGCCTCGTTACCCAGGGCGAAAGCGGCGGAAGGCACGGCCACGGAAGGCCCGTGCGGCGCGGTGCGCGACCGAAACAGAAGCCGCTGCAGAAAGGAACCCGAGAAATGAAGTACGCGAAGACTGCTGCGTTCGTTGCCGGTTCCGTGGTTGCTCTCGGCACGGCTGCTCCCGCCCTCGCCGTCACCAACACCACGGCCCCCAACCTCAGCCTCAACGGGGGCATCAACCAGGTGGTGGAGAGCGCCCCGCAGGCCGTGAACCCGGTCGTCGACACGGTCGGCCGGACCGCGGACGCGGTGAAGAAGAACGGCACCGTCACCAAGCTGGCCGAGCAGGCCACCGGTGCGGCCAAGAGCGCGGCCCCGCTCCTCGGCGGCCTGCCGATCGGCGGCTGAGCGCCCGAAGGCCGCAACCCCGCATTCCCGCCGGTCTCCGGCCCCTCGTTTTCCTCGGGTGCCCCGAATCCGGCGTACGGCCGGAGGGGGCGGCACCGTTCGAGTGAATCGGCACAACCATCCCCGTTGCCGGGAGTTGATCAGGTCGCTCCGGACAGGCGGGCAACAGAGAAATTCCAGAAGGGCTATTTCATGATCAAGAAGATTATGGCCTCGGCAGCCGTCGCTGCCTCGCTCGTCGGCGTCTCCGCCGCGATCGCCCCGCAGGCCATGGCCGTCGGCAACGACGGTGGTACCACCTCGCTCAGCGGCAACGAGGCCGTGCAGTCGTACGGCAACTCCGCCACCTACGGCAACATGAGCCCGCAGATCGCGCTCATCCAGGGCTCGCTCAACAAGCCCTGCATCGCGCTGCCGGCCAAGGCCAACATCGGCTCGGTGCTCGGCCTGATCCCGGTCTCGGTCCAGGACCTCAACGTCCTGTCCTCGCCGCAGAACCAGCAGTGCACCGAGAACTCCACCCAGGCCAAGGGCGACGAGCCGCTGTCGCACATCCTGGACGACATCCCGGTCCTCTCCGGCAACGGCGTCGCCAACAACTAAGGCCGTACCGCCCCGCGCTCCTCGCCGGTCACGTCCTGATCCGGCCGGGAGTGTGTCCGGGCAGCTTCCCGCCTGTCCGTTCGCAGTACCGCAGTACCCGACCCACCCTGGGGTCGGCGCATCCCCGTACGGCCGCTCCCGGCCGTGCGGGCGCGCCGGCCCCATCGGTGTGTCCGGGGTGCGAAGGCCCACGAACGGGCGGGCGGACTGGGCCGGTTGCCGTAGTACGGGCGGACACCGGCCGCCGCACCGGGTAGGGCCCGGTCATGGACCAGAACGACAGTCAGCACCCCCGCGGCCGACAGGGGCACGCGCAGGACGGCACACCCATCTACGACCGGCTGCTCGCCGAATGGCGGGCGGCCCACGGCGGTCCGGATCCGGTGACCCCGGCGGACCCGGGCAGACCCCGCGCCCGGATTCCCGCGGCCCGGGCCTCCGGCGAGGCGGTCGACGACTGAGAACCGGTGATCGAACTCATGCCGGATCGAACACTTTTGGGTGGTGCTGCGGAACCGACTCCTCCGTAGCGGGTTGATCAGTACGTTCCACAACGGGACGCTCCGAAAGGTGAAGCGTGATGAAGAAGATGATGACCGGCGCAGCGGTGGCCGTGTCCCTGGTCGGCCTGTCCGCCGTCGCGGCCCCCGCGGCCATGGCGATCGGCAACGACGGTGGCACCACGTCGGTCAGCGGCAACGGTGCCGTCGACGCGTTCGGCAACGCCGCGACCCACGGCGACGGCAGCCCGCAGGCCCAGCTCGTCCAGGGCAGCCTGAACAAGCTCTGCGTCGGCCTGCCGGTGAAGGCGAACGCCGGCTCGCTCGTCGGCCTGCTGGTGCCGGTCGCGGTCCAGGACATCAACGTCCTGTCCTCGCCGCAGAACCAGCAGTGCGCCGAGAACTCCACCCAGGCCAAGGGCGACGAGCCGCTGTCGCACCTCGTGGACGACATCCCGGTGCTCTCGGGCAACGGCGTCGCCAACAACTGACGTGCCGCAGGTGCGGGCGGTCCGGGGTTCTCCCCGCGGCCGCCCGCACCGTCGCACACGGCGGGAACAGCCGGATCCGGGGCCGTCGACCCAGGGATTCCGGGTACGAGGATGCCCACCGCACCCCGTGGTGCGGTGGGCATCCTCGTACCCGGGCGGGTCAGCCCAGGGTGCGGATCGGGAGCACGCAGTGCGCGGCGGTCGTGATGACCTCGGGGTCGGCCGCGAAGGACCGCAACTGCTCCTCGCTCACCGGCCGGCCCGGCGCGCCCTGCGGCCACGGGCGGGTGGCGAACATGACGTTCACCTCGCCCCGGGCGTCGGCCGCGGCCAGCCACTCCGGCGGTGCGGGGTACTGCGCGGTGAAGTGAGGGAGCGTCAGGACCGCCTGTCCGGCCTGGACGAGCAGCTTCACCGGAAGGCCCGGCTGCTCCGCGGCGTGCACCGGGGAGGCGCCCACCGGCAGTCCGGCGCGCTCCAGCGACACACGGACGGCGGCCTCCGTACCGGCCGGGCCCTCCGATCCGTCGCCCAGCGAGTAGACGAGCAGGAAGGCGACATCGGCGCCGTCGGCGGGGTGTTCGCCGCTCCACCCGATCAGGGTGATCGTGCCCAACTGGGCCGGGGTGAAGGTGCCGGTGGAGGTCTGGGGTGTGGTCATGTCCGGCACCCTAACCGCCATGAACAGGCTGATGCGTACGTCTATCACCTGATCGAGGGAGATAGGCGGATATCCCCGGCGAACACGGCGTCGATCGGCTCCGTTTCGGGCCGCGCGATAAATGGGTTGAGCCCGTGGAGGGGCGCGGGCTATGGTTTCCCACGTTCCGGACGGCGGGGATCGACCGCCGCCGTCGGTCCCGTGCGTGAACCAGGAGGTGAGGATCGTGATGACTGTCGCTGTGACGGGTGCTGCCCGCAATCCGAAGAGCATCATGCCCACCCCTGTGGTCGCCGGCTGACCTACTCCGTAACTCTGCGCGCCCGTGTGCGCGTTGCCGGGGCCACCCTTCGAAGGGTCTCCCTTGTCTTTCCCGTTCTCTTCTTCTTCTCTTCTCTCCTCGCAGGACCCGTCCGCCGCCCACCCGCTGGCTCCCTACGGCTGGGACGACGCATGGGCGGACGCCTTCGCCCCGCACGCCGAACAGGGGCTGCTGCCCGGCCGGGTGGTGCGGGTGGACCGCGGCCAGTGCGATGTCGTCACCCCGCACGGCACGCTCCGCGCCGACACGGCCTTCGTCGTCCCGCGCGACCCGATGCGGATCGTCTGCACGGGCGACTGGGTCGCCGTCGACCCCGACGGTGACCCGCAGTTCGTACGGACGCTGCTGCCGCGGCGCACCGCCTTCGTCCGCTCGACGTCCTCGCAGCGCTCCGAGGGCCAGGTGCTCGCCACCAATGTGGACCACATCGTCATCTGCCTCTCGCTCGCCGTCGACTTCGACCTCGGGCGGGTGGAGCGGTTCCTGGCGCTCGCTATGTCCAGCTCCAGCGGTGACGCGCTGCTGCGGGACGACGGCTCGGCCGGGGACGGCGCCGCCGAGCCGATCGTGGTGCTGACCAAGTCCGACCTGGTGCCGGACGCGGCGACGCTGTCGTACCTCGTCCAGGACATCGAGGGCGTCGCCCCCGGTGTGCAGGTGCTGGCCGTCAGCTCCGCCACCGGGGAGGGCATCGACGTCTTCTCCGCCATCGTCTCGGGCGGTACGAGCGTGCTGCTCGGCGCCTCCGGGGCGGGCAAGTCGACGCTGGCCAACACGTTGCTCGGCCAGGACGTGATGGACGTGCGGGCCGCGCGCGACGTCGACGGCAAGGGGCGGCACACCACCACCACCCGCAACCTGCTCCTCCTGCCCTCCGGCGGGGTGCTCATCGACACCCCCGGGCTGCGCGGGGTCGGGCTCTGGGACGCGGAGGCGGGGGTCGGCCAGGTCTTCTCCGAGATCGAGGAACTGGCCGGGGAGTGCCGGTTCCACGACTGCGCCCATGAGACCGAGCCCGGCTGCGCGGTGCTCGCCGCGATCGAGGACGGTTCGCTGCACGAGCGGCGCCTCGACAGCTTCCGCAAGCTGATGCGGGAGAACCGGCGCATCGCGGCCAAGACCGACGCACGGCTGCGCTCGGAGATGCTGCGCAACTGGAAGCGCCAGGGGGCCGAGGGCCGGGCCGCCATGGACGCGAAGCGCGGCCGGATGCGGTAGCCCGCCCGCCGGGCGGTCCCGGGGGCGGCCGGGGTCCGTGTCCGAATCCCGCCGGTGCGGTGCCGCGAGGTGCCGCACACTGGATCGGGTGATGGACGAACGGACCAGGTACGAGGCGGTGAGCAGCCGCGACGCGCGGTTCGACGGCGCGTTCTTCTTCGCCGTCGAGACGACCGGCATCTACTGCCGGCCGAGCTGCCCCGCCGTGACGCCCAAGCGGAAGAACGTCCGCTTCTTCCCGACCGCGGCCGCCGCGCAGGGGCACGGCTTCCGGGCCTGCCGCCGCTGCCGCCCGGACGCCGTGCCCGGCTCGGCCGACTGGAACGTCCGGGCCGACGTGGTGGGCCGGGCGGTGCGGATGATCGGCGACGGTGTGGTCGACCGGGAGGGTGTGCCCGGTCTGGCCCGGCGGCTCGGCTACAGCGCGCGGCAGGTGCAGCGGCAGCTCAACGCGGAGCTGGGGGCGGGCCCGGTGGCGCTCGCCCGCGCCCAGCGGGCCCACACCGCCCGGGTCCTGCTCCAGACGACCGGGCTGCCGGTGACCGAGATCGCCTTCGCGTCCGGCTTCGCCAGCGTGCGCCAGTTCAACGACACGGTCCGGCAGATCTACGCCCGCACCCCGAGCGCGCTGCGGGCCGAGGCCGCCACGGGGCTGGGCGCGGCGGTCCGGGAGGCGCGGACCACCGGGGTCCCGCTGCGGCTCGCCCACCGGGGGCCGTACGCGGCCCGGGAGGTCTTCGACCTGCTGGCCGGCGCGGTGGTGGCCCGGGTCGAGGAGATGGCCGGGGAGCCGGGCGCCCGCACCTACCGGCGCACCCTGCGGCTGCCGTACGGCTCGGGCATCGTGGCCGTCGACGAGCGGTCCGCCGGGCCCTGGCTGGACGCCCGGATCCACCTCACGGACCTGCGGGACCTGACGACCGCCGTCCAGCGGCTGCGGCGCCTCTTCGACCTGGACGCCGACCCGTACGCCGTCGACGAGCGGCTGGCGGCCGATCCGCTGCTCGCCCCGGGGGTGGCCGCCCGCCCCGGACTGCGCTCGCCGGGCACCGCGGACCCGGAGGAGTTCGCGGTACGGACGCTGGTGGGCGAGGCGGCCGCCGGGCGGCTGGTGGAGGCGTACGGGAAGGTCCTGGACGTGCCCTGCGGCGGGCTGACGCATGTGTTCCCCGAGCCGGGCGTGCTGGCCGGTGCCCCCGAGGCGCCGGAGCTGCGGGCGCTGGCCGCCGCCCTCGCCGACGGGGAGGCGCGGCTCGACGCAGGGGCCGACCGGGAGGAGGCCGAACGGGCGCTGCTGCGGCTGCCCGGGTTCGGCCCGGCGAAGGCGGCGCTCGTCCGGATGCGGGCGCTCGGCGACCCGGACGTCGACCCGGAGCGGCGGCCCGGGGCGGAGCGGTGGCGGCCCTGGCGCTCGTACGGGGCACGCCACCTGGAGCTGCTGCACCGGGCCGCCGGCCGCGACGCTCAGCCCCAGATCACCGCGCCCAGCCAGCCGCCCGCCACCAGCAGGCACGCGAAGAGCTCGACCAGCACCGAGTAGCCGGTGGCCCGCATCACCGAGCGCACCGACGCCCAGCCCGCGCCCCGGCTGCCCAGCCGCAGCCGCTCCGCACCGTAGATGGCCCCCACGTAGCCGATGACCGCGCCCACCACCGGCACCACGAAGAAGCCCAGGATCGCCGCGATGCCGCCCAGCATCGGCGTCCTGCGCGGCGCCCCCGTCTCACGCGGGCGGCGCGGCGGCAGCAGCGGCTTCAGCGCCTGGTCCAGCAGCAGCACCGCCGTCGCGCCGATGAGCACGCCCCAGGCGAGCGGCGACGTGTCGGTCAGCGCCCACCACAGCACGGCGGCCCAGACGATCGCCTGTCCCGGCACCCCCGGAACCAGCACGCCGAGCAGGCCCAGGAGCATGACCAGGCCGACGGCGACGAGTTGCCACACACCCATCTGCCCAGACTGCCGGAGTCCGGCCGGTCCCGCCCGTCAGCGTTCCCTGGGGGTACGGGCCACCCAGCCCCGTTCGTACGCGTGCCAGCCGAGCTGGAGCCGGGTCGAGACGCCCGTCAGCTCCATCAGGCCCTTCACCCGGCGCTGCACCGTCCGCAGTCCCAGCTCCAGCTGCTTGGCCACGCTCGCGTCGGTCAGCCCGGCCAGCAGCAGCGAGAGGATCTCCAGATCGGTGGCGTCCGGGCCGGTGTCCTCCTCCGCCAGGGCGCCGCTCTCGCTCATCCTGAGCGGCATCGCCTCGCGCCACACCGCCTCGAAGAGCCCCATCAGCGACTCCAGCAGCCCGGAGGAGTGGACCACCAGGGCGGCGGGCTCGGCGCCGCGCCCGGTCAGCGGCACCATGGCCAGGGCGCGGTCGGCGACGACCAGCTTGGTCGGCACCCGGTCGATCACCCGGCACTGCTCGTTCCGGCTCAGTGCCGCAGACAGCTCCAGGATCCCGTACGGCAGCGAGAGCAGCTCCCGCTCGACCACCACCCGGTAGGAGACCCCGCGGGTGGCGGCCTGCTCCTCGGCCTCGTTCTCCATGCCGCTGACCGCGATCGGCTTCCCGGTGACCAGGGCGCACACCTCGCTCGTCGCGCCCAGCTGCAACTGGTGGAAGCGGTGCGAGACGGCGCTCCCGCCCGTGACCACCTCGACGAGGTCGTGGACGGCGGGCTCCGAGGCCTCCGCCCGGTACTCCTCGGCGAGGAGTGCCGCCGCAAGCTCGGCCTGCTCCAGCTCGTGGCGCTGCTGGGTCAGCAGGGCCCCGAGCGCCACTCCGGGTGGCGCGGCGACCCAGCGGCCGGGGCGCGCGGAGGACTGGGCGGCCAGTCCGTGCTGCTCCAGCCTGCGCAGGGCGCGCTCGGTGTCCGGCTCGGGAAGCACCAGCCGGTGCGCGAGATCGGAGACCTCGGCGGCGCCCACCGCGACGAGCGCGCGGTACGCCGACTCCTGTATCTCGTCGAGACCTATGGCTCCCAGCATCCCCAGACCCTTCCGGACGCGCTTGTTCCGCACCTTGTCACCGTGGCCGGGCGCCCGGTCGTGGCGGAAAGCGGCCACGGCGTAAACCCGCCGTGTACATCATCCCTTTAACGTCCGTCGCTCTGCCAATGTGGCGCCACCGCAGTACCAACAACCGTCGTTAGGCGGCGGTTTGAGCCGGTTGGTTCCTTAATCACTTGGGGAGAGCGATGCGTCCGATATCGCGCACGGCACTGGGAGCGGCCACCGCCGCGGTCCTGGCCGTCACCGCGATCGCACCGTCAGCGGCAGCGCCGCGGGACGGTGCGACAGGCAAGAGACCACTGACCGGCAGCTCCGCCGCACGGGCGGAGAAGGCCGAACCGGTCACCGTGACCCTGGTCACCGGCGACAAGGTCCTGGTGCGCACGGACGGTTCGGGGGCCTCCTCGGTCACCGCGCTGCCGCGCGAGGACGGGACCGTACCCCTGCTCCAGACCCGGCAGTCGGGCAAGGACCTGTACGTCTACCCCGAGTCGGCCACCGCCGCGCTGGCCGCCGGCACGGTCGACGAGGAACTCTTCAACGTCACCGGCCTCGTCCGGCAGGGCTACGACGACGCGCACACCAAGGCGCTGCCGCTGATCGCGGTGTACGGCAAGGGCAAGGCCCGTACCGCATTGGCCGCCACCCCGCGCGGTGCCGAGCGCGGTCCGGTCCTGGACGTCATCGACGGGGTCGCCCTCAAGGCCGACAAGGCGAAGGCCGCCGACTTCTGGTCGGACGTCACCGGGGCCGGAACGGGCACCGCCGCCCGCGGCCTCGCCTCCTCGGGGCTGAAGAAGCTCTGGCTCGACCGCAAGGTCCGGGCCAGTCTCGACAAGTCGACCAAGCAGGTCGGCGCCGACCTCGCCTGGGCCGCCGGATTCGACGGCAAGGGCACCAAGGTCGCCGTCCTCGACACCGGCGTCGACGCCGAACACCCCGACCTCAAGGGCCGGGTCACCGTCTCGGAGAACTTCACCGACTCCGACAGCACCGACGACCGGCAGGGCCACGGCACCCACACCATCTCCACCGTCGGCGGCTCCGGCGCGGCCAGCGGTGGCAAGAAGAAGGGCGTCGCCCCCGGCGCCGACCTGCTCGCCGGGAAGGTCCTCAACGACAGCGGCTCCGGAGCCGAGTCCTGGATCATCGCCGGCATGCAGTGGGCCGTCGACCAGAAGGCCGACGTCGTCTCGATGAGCCTCGGCTCCCCGGAACCGACCGACTGCACCGACCCGATGAGCCTCGCCGCCGAGAAGCTGGCGAAGAGCGAGGACACCCTGTTCGTGATCGCGGCCGGCAACTCCGGCCCGACGCTGAACACCGTCTCCTCGCCGGGCTGCGCCCCCGGCGTGCTCACCGTCGGCGCCGTCGACCGCGACGACACCACCGCCCAGTTCTCCAGCCGCGGCCCCGTCATCGGCTCGCACACCCTCAAGCCCGAGATCGCCGCCCCCGGCGTCGCCATCTCGGCCGCCTCCGCCGGAGGCCGGGGCGTCTACGCGTACCGGACGATGTCCGGCACGTCGATGGCCACCCCGCATGTCGCGGGCGCCGCCGCCATCGTGAAGCAGCGTCACCCCGACTGGACCGCCCAGCAGATCAAGGCGGCGCTCGTCTCGTCGGCGAAGAGCGACATCCCCGGCGACGTCCGCGAGACCGGTGCCGGACGCCTCGACGTCAAGGCCGCCATCGACACCACGGTCGTAGGTGCCCCCGCCCTCCAGGGCGGCACCTACGCGTGGCCGCAGGACCGCAGCGACCGCACCACCGTCGACGTCCCGTACACCAACTCCGGCAGCAAGCCGGTCAAGCTGTCGCTGAAGGTCCAGGGCGTCACCGGCAACGACGGCTCCACCGTCCGCTCCGCCGTCGCCAGGCTCGGCGCCAACAGCGTCACCGTCCCGGCCGGAGCCACCGTCAAGGTCCCGCTGGCCATCGACCCGACCGCGAAGCTGACGGCCGCCCAGTACGGCGACGTCACGGGACGGGTCCTCGCCACCGGCCCCGGCGGCGCCAAGGTCTCCACCCCGTTCTCGCTGTACGTGGGCGCCGAGACCGTCACCCTGCGGGTCAAGCTCGTCGACCGCACCGGCAAGCCCGCCGACGGCTCCTCCTCGCTGGACGTCATCGGCACCGACACCTCCACCGGCGAGCGCCGCTTCAACGACGGCGCCGCCGACCAGGTCTACCAGCTGCGCCCCGGCGCGTACTTCGTGTCCAGCTTCGTCATCTCCCCGGACCCGGCGGACCCCACCGGCCGTCTCGACGAATCGGTCGCCTACCTGGCCCGGCCGCAGCTCAAGCTGACCAAGGACACCACCCTCGTCCTGGACGCCCGCAAGGCCCACCGCGTCCAGGTGAGGACCGCCGACCGCGCCACCGAGAACCACTCCACCACGCTCGCCTTCGGCCGCACCTGGGACGGCGCCTGGCTGCACGCGGGCTCCCTCTCCGCGGGCTCCGACGTCAAGAACTACCTGGCGGACGTGGAGGGCCGGGCGACCGACGGCGACTTCGAGTTCTCCAGCTTCTGGCGCGCCTACGCCCCGCAGATCGAGAAGCTCTCGGTCGCCGGCGGCGCCGAACTGCACCCGACGACGGCGAGCACCGGCTCCGTCAACCTCGACGGCACGGGCGAGGCCGGTCTCGTCGACGCCGGGAGCGGCACCCCCGACGAGCTGAAGGCCGCGGGCGTCGCCGGGAAGATCGCCCTGATCGACGTGGGCGACGACGACTACGTCTACACCCAGAGCCGCGACGCGAAGGCGGCCGGCGCCAAGGCCGTCATCGCCCACCGCTCCGCGCCGGGCCCCTGGAAGCCGTCCGTCGGCTACGGCCAGCCGGGCGTGCCCGCGCTCGGCATCCAGTCGGACGAGGCCGCCGCGCTGAAGGCCGCCCTGGCCAAGGGCCCGGTCACGCTGCGCTGGAAGGCCACCGCGGTCAGCCCGTACGTCTACAACCTCGCGTTCCCCGAGACCGGGCCGATCACCTCGGACCGCACCTACACGGTCCGCGACGCCAAGCTCGGCAAGGTCACCGCGGACTACGAGGCGATGGGCGTCGCCGCCGACTACATCGACATGATGATCGTCAACCGGCCGTACGGCGCGTCGTTCTCCCCGGCGAACGACGTCGTCGCCGCCCCGAGCAAGCGCACCGAGTACTACTCGGCGGGCGACACCGCCTGGGTCCGGTACCTCTCCTCCAGCTTCCCCTGGGGCGAGATGATGACCGACCAGCCGCGCACCTACAAGGCGGGCTCCACCCGCGCGGAGAACTGGTACCGGGGCATCCCCGTCCCGGCCGCCCCGCGCGACGCCGCCGGCGGGCTCGCGCTCGCCGCCGAGCGCCAGGACAACCTGATCGGCGTAGCCCCGGGATTCTGGAGCGACAGCGAGCACGCCGGTCTCCAGGGCTCCTTCGGTGACCTGGGCTCCATGCGCCTGACCAGCGACGGCAAGCTGATCGACGAGACCGGCTGGCCGTCCGGGGTCTTCACCGTCCCGGCCGGGGACGCTCCGTACGAGCTGACCCTGCGGACCATGAGGACCGGCCAGCCGGCGGCCGTGTGGAAGCGGTCCACCAGCACCGAGACCACCTGGAAGTTCCGCTCGAAGCGCGACGAGAACGCCTACTCGCAGGGCATCCCGCTGCTCTTCCCGGGCTACGACCTGGACACCGACGGGCTCAAGACCCTGCCGGCCGAGGACGGTCGGACGATCGGTCTGAGCGTCACCGGCCACGCGGGCTACACCCCCGGAAAGCTGACCGCCGCCAAGGTCTCGTACTCCTACGACGGCGGGGAGACCTGGACCGCGGCCACCACCGCGCAGCGTGACGGCCGGTGGACCGCGACCGTGGACCACGCGGGCGCGGCGGGCAAGCCGGTCACCCTGCGGACCGAACTGACGGACGCCAACGGCAACTCCGTCGTCCAGACCGTGACCGACGCGTACGCCGTGCGCTGACGTCGCCCCGACCGGGTCCGCCGGGCGTCCTTCCCGTGGGGGGTGGGGACGTCCGGCGGACCCCTGTTCCCGGCCGTCTTTGCGGATGCGCCGTTTTCCCGGTGCCCCGGCGGCCGACAATAAGGGCATGAGCCAGCAGGGGGAGAGCCCCGCCGCCGAGGACGCGTGGTGGCGCAGGCTGTACGACGAGAAGGCCCGGGACACCGGCCCGGGCGACACGGCCGACACCCTCGACGACCGCTTCGACTCGGCGTCCGGCGCGGTGGGCCCGGACGGGCCCGTCCCGCCCGACCGGGACGCCGCGACACCACCGGAGCCGCCCCGGCCGCCGGAACCCGTGGCACCGTCCCGCGCCGAACCCCCGCCCCACCGGGGGATCGGCCAGTTGGGCGACCGGCCGTCCCGCTACGACCCCGAGCCCACCGCGCTGCCCGCCACCGGCCCGGAGGAGCTGGACGGGCTCGTCCCCGACACCGCTCTCGACGGCGCCCGCTACGGCACGTACACCCTGCGGGCCGCCTCCGTGCGCGGGGACGCCGCCCGGTCCCGGGGCGAGCCCCGCCGGGACGCGCTGCTCACCGCCCGCTTCGGCGACGACGAGGAGGCGCTCGTCCTGGTCGCCGTCGCCACCGGGGCCCGGTCCACCAAGGCGGCGCACCGGGCGGCGGCCGACGCCTGCCGCTGGATCGGCACGGCCGTCGCCCGCAGCCACGCCCGGCTCTCCGACGACATACGGGCCGGCCGCCGCCAGGACCTCAAGTCCGGGCTGAACCGCCTCACCGACCGCACCTACGGACGGCTGCGCGCCCGCGCCGCCGAGCTGGGGGAGGAACCGGAGCGGTACACCGCGAGCCTGCGCTGCCTGCTGCTGCCGGCCGACCCCGACTGCCGCACCCGGGTCTTCTTCGGTGTCGGTGCGGGCGGACTCCTCCGGCTGCGCGACGGTGTCTGGCAGGACCTCGACCCGCGGACCCCGCCGTCCGGGGACGCGCCGCCCGGCGCGGAGCCGTTCGCCGAGCCGTTCCGGTTCCGGGGCTCGGTGGCCCGGTCGGGCGACGTCCTGCTGCTCTGCAGCCCCGGGCTGGCCGCACCGCTGCGCGGCGAACCCGCCCTGGCGAAGGAGCTCGCCGCCCGCTGGGACGCCCCGGCCCCGCCCGGCCTCGCGGCCTTCCTCACCGACACCGGGCTCCGGGTGCAGGGGTACTCCGACGACCGTACGGGGGCGGGCGTCTGGGAGGCGTAACCGCGCGCGCCATGGGTTGATGGGAGCGGAAGTCCCGAAGCCGCAGTGGGGAAAGGGCACGCACCCATGGCCAAGCAGAACGTGTCGGAGCAGTTCGTCGACATCCTCGCCCGGGCGGGCGTGAAGCGGATGTACGGGGTCGTCGGCGACAGCCTCAACCCGGTCGTCGACGCCATCCGGCGCAACCGGTCCATCGACTGGATCCAGGTCCGGCACGAGGAGACCGCCGCGTTCGCCGCCGGTGCCGAGGCGCAGATCACCGGGTCGCTGGCGGCCTGCGCCGGATCGTGCGGCCCCGGCAACCTCCACCTCATCAACGGCCTCTACGACGCCCACCGATCCATGGCCCCGGTGCTCGCCCTGGCCTCGCACATCCCGTCGAGCGAGATCGGACTCGGCTACTTCCAGGAGACCCATCCGGAGCTGCTCTTCCAGGAGTGCAGCCACTACAACGAGATGATCTCCAATCCGCAGCAGATGCCGCGGCTGCTCCAGACCGCCATCCAGCACGCGGTCGGCCAGGGCGGCGTCAGCGTCGTCACGATGCCGGGCGACATCGCGGCCCAGCCCGCCCCGGAGCGGTCGGTCGAGCACGCGCTGGTCACCTCGCGGCCGACGGTCCGGCCCGGTGACGCGGAGATCGACGCGCTCGCCCGGATGGTCGACGCGGCGAAGCGGGTGACCCTGTTCTGCGGCAGCGGCACGGCCGGGGCCCACGCGGAGGTGATGGCCTTCGCCGAACGGGTGAAGGCACCGGTCGGGCACGCGCTGCGCGGCAAGGAGTGGATCCAGTACGACAACCCGTACGACGTCGGGATGAGCGGACTGCTGGGCTACGGCGCCGCCTACGAGGCGACCCACGAGTGCGATCTGCTGATCCTGCTCGGCACCGACTTCCCGTACAACGCCTTCCTCCCGACCGATGTGAAGATCGTCCAGGTCGATGTGCGCCCCGAGCACCTGGGCCGCCGGTCCCAGCTGGACCTGGCGGTCTGGGGCGACGTCCGGGAGACGCTGCGCTGTCTGACCCCGCGGGTGAGGACCAGGACCGACCGCAGGTTCCTCGACCGGATGCTGAAGAAGCACGCCGACGCCCTGGAGGGCGTGGTCAAGGCGTACACCCGCAAGGTCGACAAGCACGTTCCGATCCACCCGGAGTACGTCGCCGCGGTTCTGGACGAACTGGCCGACGAGGATGCCGTGTTCACCGTCGACACCGGCATGTGCAATGTGTGGGCCGCCCGCTACCTCTCGCCCAACGGCAGGCGCCGGGTCATCGGGTCGTTCAGCCACGGCTCGATGGCCAACGCGCTCCCGCAGGCGATCGGCGCCCAGTTCACCGACCGGAACCGGCAGGTGGTCTCGATGTCGGGCGACGGCGGATTCACCATGCTGATGGGGGACTTCCTGACGCTGGTCCAGCACGATCTGCCGGTGAAGGTCGTCGTCTTCAACAACTCCTCCCTCGGCATGGTCGAGCTGGAGATGCTGGTCGCGGGCCTGCCGTCGTTCGGCACGACCAACGACAACCCGGACTTCGCCGCGGTCGCCCGCGCCTGCGGGGCGTACGGGGTGCGGGTGGAGAAGCCGAAGCAGCTCGAAGGCGCCCTCAAGGACGCGTTCAAGCACCGGGGCCCGGCCCTCGTCGACGTCGTCACCGACCCCAACGCCCTCTCCATCCCGCCGAAGATCAGCGCCGACATGCTGACCGGCTTCGCGCTCTCCGCCAGCAAGATCGTGCTGGACGGGGGAGTGGGCCGGATGGTCCAGATGGCCCGCTCCAACCTGCGCAACATGCCCCGCCCCTGAACGCGCGGGCGGGGTCCGCCCGTTCGGACGGTCCGCCCGGGGGGCGGTGACTGATCAACTGCCCCCGCGGACACCCTTGGCGACCCTTGAGCAATGTGACATATTACTGACGTGCTCACGAGACGCCCCCTGGATGCCGTCATCATCGGGGCCGGAGTGGTCGGTGCGGCCTGTGCCCACTACGCCTCCCGGTCCGGACTCTCCGTAGCCGTCGTCGACCGGGGTCCGGTGGCGGGCGGAACCACCGGAGCCGGTGAGGGAAACCTCCTGGTCTCCGACAAAGTGCCCGGACCGGAGCTCGAACTCGCCCTGCTCTCCGCCAGGTTGTGGCAGGAGCTGGCCGAGGAGCTGCCCCCGGGCATCGAGTACGAGGCCAAGGGGGGCGTGGTCGTCGCGGCGTCCGAGGACTCCCTGGCCGCCCTGTCCGCCACCGCCGAGGGCCAGCGCGCGGCGGGCGTCGAGGCGCACCCCGTCTCCGCCGGCCGGCTCCGGGACGTCGAGCCCCACCTCGCGCCCGGACTGGCCGGCGGCTGCCACTACCCGCAGGACGCCCAGGTCCAGCCGGCCCTGGCGGCCGCGGAGCTGCTGCGGTCGGCGGCCCGCTCCGGTGCGCTCGTGCGCCCCGGGGAGGAGGTCGTCGGGATCCTCCGCGACCGGGCCGGCGCGGTGTGCGGGGTCCGCACCGTACGGGGGGTGCTGCGGGCCCCCGCCGTGGTCAACGCGGCGGGCACCTGGGGCGGCGAACTCGCCGCGCTGGCCGGGGTGGAGCTCCCGGTCCTGCCGCGCCGGGGCTTCGTGCTCGTCACCGAACCGCTGCCCCGGCTGATCCGGCACAAGGTGTACGCGGCGGAGTACGTCGCCGACGTGTCGAGCGGGTCCGCCGCGCTCCAGACCTCGCCCGTGGTGGAGGGGACCCCCTCCGGACCGGTGCTCATCGGGGCGAGCCGCGAACGGGTCGGCTTCGACCGGACGTTCTCCGTGCCGGTGGCCGCCCGGCTGGCGGCGGCCGCCACCGCGCTCTTCCCCGCCCTCGCCGACGTGCGGGTGATCCGCGCGTACCACGGCTTCCGCCCGTACCTGCCCGACCACCTCCCGGCGATCGGGCCGGACCCCCGGGTGCCGGGGCTCTTCCACGCCTGCGGGCACGAGGGGGCGGGGATCGGGCTGGCCCCGGCGACCGGGCTGCTGATCGCCGAGGCGGTCCGGGGGGCGCGGCCCACCCTCGGCCTCGCCCCGTTCGCCCCCGAACGGTTCGACCCCGAGCGCCGCGCCGTATGACGGTACGGGCGTACGCCACCCGGCGCCCCGCCGGGGAACAGCCCCGGGAACAGCCCCAGTGAGGACCGAGGAGAGGCACCAGTGAGACGCAGCCGAGCACGAACCCCCGCCGAACTCGTCGGCGCCGCACCGGAACCGGAGTTCCGGATGACCTTCGACGGCCGCCCGGTCGTGGGGCTGCCGGGCCAGACCGTCGCCGCCGCACTCTGGTCGGCGGGCATCCTGAGCTGGCGCACCACCCGGGTCGAGGGCCGCCCGAGAGGCGCCTTCTGCGGCATCGGCGCCTGCTACGAATGCCTGGCCACCGTCAACGGCCGCCCCAACCAGCGGGCCTGCCTGCTGCCCGCACGTCCGGGCGACACCATCACCACCCAGGAGGGCGACGGACATGCCGCACTCGACGGATGAGCCCCGCCCCCGGGGCACCGACCGCGCCGACCGCACCGGGTTCGCCGGGCTCGCCGTGGTGGGCGCGGGGCCGGCCGGTCTGGCCGCGGCCGTCACCGCCGCCGACCGGGGGGTCGACGTGGTCCTGCTGGACGCGGCCGACGCCCCCGGCGGGCAGTACTACCGCAGCCCGGCCCCCGGACTCGGCGCCGCCCGCCCCGAAGCGCTCCACCACCACTGGAACGCCTTCGCCGACCTCTCCGCCCGGCTTGCCGCACACCGCTCCACCGGCGCGGTCCGCCACCTCGCCCGCCACCAGGTGTGGACGGTCGAACGGGCCGGGGACGAGGGCTGGATCCTGCACGCGGTCACCGGCGACGACCGGGAGACCCGCACCGCCGTCCGGGCCCGCCGCGTCGTCCTGGCGACCGGCGCGTACGAGCGCCAGCTCCCGTTCCCCGGCTGGACCCTCCCCGGAGTGGTGAGCGCGGCCGGGGCCCAGGCGATGCTCAAGTCCGGGCTGGTGCTCCCGGGGCGCCGGATCGTGGTCGCCGGGAGCGGCCCGCTCCTCCAGGCCGTCGCCGCCTCGCTGACGCGGGCCGGGGCGAGCGTCCCGGCCCTGGTCGAGGCCGCCGGGTACGGGGCGTACGCCCGCGCGCCCCGGGTGCTGGCCGGCAACCCCGGCAAGGCGGTGGAGGGGGCCCGGTACGGGGCCGAACTGGCCCGCTCCGGGGTGCGGATGCTGACCCGCCGGGCCGTCACCGAGGTGCACGGGGACGAGCGCGTCGAGGCGGTGACCGTCAGCCGGGTGGACCACCGGTGGCGCCCCGTGGCCGGGACCGGGCGCCGGATCGCCTGCGACGCGCTCGCCGTCGGCCACGGACTCGTGCCGCAGCTGGACCTGGCCCTGGCGGCCGGGTGCGGCACCCGTACCGGCCCCGACGGCAGCCACGCGGTCACCGTCGACCGCTTCCTCGCGACCACCGTCACCGGGATCTGGGCCGCCGGCGAGTCGGGCGGCATCGGCGGCGTCGAACTGGCCCTCTGCGAAGGAGAGCTGGCGGCCCTCGCGGTCGTCCGCGAGACGCGGGGCGGAGTGCGCGCGAAGGACGCCCGCCGGGCGGTCGCCCTGGGGCGCGCCCGGCGCCGGATGCGGGAGTTCGCCGCCCTGATGGGGGCCGCGCACCGGCCGGGGGACGGCTGGAGCGAGTGGCTGGCCGACGACACGGAGGTCTGCCGCTGCGAGGAGGTCACCGCGGGCCGGATCCGCACCGCCTGCACGGAGCTGGGCGCCGGTGACACCCGTACCGCCAAGCTGCTCACCCGGGCCGGAATGGGCTGGTGCCAGGGGCGTACCTGCGGATTCGCCGTCCGCGCCCTGGCCGCCGCGCACGGCTCCGGGACCGCGCCCGGCGGCCCCGACCGCCGCCCGCTGGCCTGCCCGGTCAAGCTCGGTACGCTCGCCGGCCTGGCCGACCCCGGATAGCCCCACCACGTCCGTTCCCACCGCTGTCCCTGATGTCACCGCACTGTGCCATGTCACACCTCTCAAGGAGTCACGATGCAGACGAACACCGATCAGCGCACCCGTCCCTGGCACGGGGTCATGGTCGCCACCCCGATCACCCTGCGCGAGGACCGCACCATCGACTACGACGCCTTCGCCGCCCATGTGCGCTGGCTCATCGAGGAGGGCTGCGACGGCGTGGTCCCCAACGGCTCGCTCGGGGAGTACCAGACCCTGACCGACGACGAACGCGAACAGGTGGTCCGGGTCGCGGTCGAGGCCGCCGGTGACGGGAACCGCGTCATGCCGGGCGTCTCCGCGTACGGCAGCGCCGAATCGCGGCGCTGGGCGGAACGGGCCGCCGAGGCGGGCGCCGGTTCCGTCCTGCTGCTGCCGCCCAACGGGTACCGCTGCGACGACGAGGCGGTGCGCGCCCACTACGCCGAGGTGGCCGAGGTCGGCATCCCCGTCGTCGCGTACAACAACCCCTTCGACACCAAGGTCGACCTGAGCCCCCAGCTGCTCGCCCGGCTCCACCAGGACGGCAGCGTCGTGGCGGTCAAGGAGTTCAGCGGCGACGTCCGCAGGGCGTACGAGATCGCCGAGGCGGCGCCCGGCCTCGATCTGCTGATCGGCGCCGACGACGTGCTGCTGGAGCTGGCGCTGGGCGGTGCCGTCGGCTGGATCGCGGGCTGCCCGAACATGCTGCCGTCCTCCTGCGTCGACCTGTACCGGGCCGCGGTCGCCGGTGACCTCGCCACCGCCCTGCCGCTCTACCGGGAGCTGCACCCGCTGCTGCGCTGGGACTCCAAGCCGGAGTTCGTCCAGGCCATCAAGGCGTCCATGGACGTCGTCGGCCGGCACGGCGGCCGCACCCGGCCCCCGCGCTTCCCGCTGCCCGCGGAGGACCTGGCCGCCGTGCGCGCCGCGACGGAGAAGGTCCTGGCCGGCGGCGCGCGCTGAGCCGCGTGCGGTCCGGGCCGGCCCAGCACCGGCCTGCCCGGACCGCCGTCCTCCCACGATCCCGTGTTCCCGTGATCTCGTGTTCTTCTTCGTGTCCGCCGTGACGAACCAGGGGGAGCCTTGCAGACCCGTCACATCTTCCACGCCGTCGACTCACACACCGAGGGCATGCCGACCCGGGTCATCACCGGTGGCATCGGCACCATCCCCGGCGCCACCATGGCCGAGCGGCGCACCCACTTCCAGCAGCACCGCGACGCCGTGCGCACCCTGCTCATGTACGAACCGCGCGGCCACGCCGCGATGAGCGGCGCCATCCTCCAGCCGCCCACCCGGCCGGACGCGGACTTCGGCGTCCTCTACATCGAGGTCTCCGGCTTCCTGCCGATGTGCGGTCACGGCACCATCGGGGTGGCGACCGTGCTGGTGGAGACCGGCATGGTGGAGGTCACCGAACCCGTCACCACCGTACGGCTGGACACCCCGGCCGGGCTCGTCTCCGTCGACGTACGGGTGAAGGACGGCGAGGCCACCGCGGTGACGCTCACCAACGTCCCGGCCTTCAGCGTCGCGCTGGACCGGACGGCCGAGGTGCCCGGGTACGGGACGGTGCGCTACGACCTCGCCTACGGCGGGAACTTCTACGCGATGGTCGAGCTGTCCGACCTCGGGCTGCCCTTCGACCGGGCGCGCAAGGACGACATCCTGGCCGCCGGACTCGCCCTGATGGACGTGGTCAACGCCACCGACCGGCCCGTCCACCCGGAGGCCCCGGACATCCACGGCCTCAAGCACGTCCAGTTCCTGGCACCCGGCTCCGACGCCCGCCACTCCCGGCACGCGATGGCCATCCACCCCGGCTGGTTCGACCGCTCGCCCTGCGGCACGGGCACCTCGGCCCGGATGGCGCAACTGCACGCGCGCGGCGAACTCCCCCTGGGCGCGGACTTCGTCAACGAGTCGTTCATCGGCACCTCGTTCACCGGGCGGCTCGTCGAGGAGACCACCGTGGGCGGGCTCCCGGCCGTCGTGCCCACCGTCACCGGGCGCGCCTGGATCACCGGTACCGCACAATTCTTCCTGAACCCGTCCGACCCCTTCCCCGAAGGATTTCTGCTGTGAACCTTCCCCTGCTCGGCGCCGACGACATCGCGGCCCTGGGACCGAGAGCGGCGGCCGACGCGCTGGAGGCGGCGCTGGGCGGGGGGCTGGACCCGGAGACGGTTCCGCCCCGGCACCACCTCCCGGTGCCCGGCGGAGAGCTGCTGATCATGCCCGCCACCACCCGGCGGGTCACCGGGGTGAAGATCGCCGGGGTCGCCCCGGACAACCCGGCGCGCGGCCTGCCCCGGATCACCGGGAGCTACCTCCTGCTCGACGGTGCCACCCTGCTGCCGCTCGCCCTGCTGGACGGGGCCGCGCTCACCACCCTGCGGACACCGGCCGTCTCCGCGCTGGCGATCCGCCACCTCACCGGGCCCGTCGTCCGCCACCTGGTGCTCTTCGGCACGGGACCGCAGGCGTACGGGCACCTCGACGCGGTACTGGCGGAGCGCCGCGTGGAGCGGGTCACCGTGACCGGCCGGACCCCGGGGCGGGCCGAGGAGCTCGCCGCGTACGCCCGCCGGCCCGGCACGGACGCCGGTACGGGCCGGGCGGACGGCTCCGACGTCGCCACCGCCGATCTGGTGCTCTGCTGCACCGCCTCCGCCACTCCGCTGTTCGACGGCGCCCTGGTGCCGGACGGGGCGACGGTCGTCGCGGTCGGCTCGCACACCCCGGACGCCCGCGAGGTCGACAGCGCGCTGGTGGCCCGGTCCGCCGTCTTCGTCGAGGCCCGCACGGCGGTGCTGGCGGGCGCGGGCGATCTGCTGATCCCCATGGCGGAGGGGGTGTTCGCCGCCGAGGACATCGTCGCCGGGCTGTCCGACCTGGTCACCGGCCGGGTTCCGGGCGGCGTTCCGGCCGCTTCCGCGGGGCCCCGGTTCTTCAAGAGCGTCGGAATGGGGTGGGAGGACCTGGCCGTCGCGGAGGCGGTGCACCGCAACTCCGCCTCGTAGCAGGGGCATCGGCGGGAAGGGCGGCCGCAGTGGACGGGTGGGCACCGACCGGGGACACCGGGCGTCCATGGAAACGTGACATTGTATCCTGAGGCTCCGCACGGTGCTGGAGGATGCAGACATGGCCCGCCTGACGACGCTCAACGCGATCTCCGCGCAGGAGCACTTGCGCGACCAGGTGGCGAACGCCCTCAGGGCGGCCCTCATCTCGGGGGAGCTCCGTCCCGGCGTGATCTACTCCGCCCCCGCCCTCGCCGCCGACTTCGGGGTCTCCGCCACCCCGGTCCGCGAGGCCATGCTCGACCTGGCCCGCGAGGGCCTGGTGGAGGCCGTGCGCAACAAGGGCTTCCGCGTGACGGAGCTGACCGAGCAGGACCTGGACGACTTCACCGAGCTCCGGGTCATGATCGAGGTCCCCACCGTCGGCCGGATCGCCCGGATGGGGAAGACCGCGGAGCTGGAGGCGCTGCGGCCGCTCGCGCGGGCGATCGTCGAGGCCGCCGCCGAGCACGACATACTCGGCTACCTGGAGGCCGACCGCCGCTTCCACCTCGAACTGCTCGGCCTGGTCGGCAACCGCCGCCTGGTGGAGGAGGTCGGCAATCTGCGCAAGCGCTCCCGCCTCTTCGGGCTGAACCGGCTCGACGAGTCCGGGCTGCTGGTCCAGTCGGCCGAGGAGCACGCCCAGTTGCTGGACCTGCTGATCGCCGGTGACGCGGCGGGCGCCGAGCGGTGCATGCTGGGCCACATGTCACACGTCAGGAACCTCTGGGCCGAGGAGAGCCCCGACGGGGCGGAGGGCGACAGCCCCCGGGTCGCCAAGGCCTGACCTCCCCGCCCGGCGCCGCCCTCCCGGCTCCACCCCGCGGGGACGGGGCCGGGAAGCGCGGCGGATGTCTCAGGCCCGGCTCTCCAGCAGCGCGCCCATCCACTCCTCGACCCCGTCGGCGGTCCGCGGCAGCGCGGACGACATCAGCCGGGCCCCGTCCTCGGTGATCACGAGATCGTCCTCGATCCGCACCCCGATGCCGCGCAGTTCCGGCGGCAGCGTCCCGTCGTCGGGCTGGAGGTAGAGTCCCGGCTCCACGGTCAGCACCTGGCCCGGCTCCAGTCGGCCGTCGAGATAGGCGCCGGCCCGTGCCTGGGCGCAGTCGTGCAGGTCCATCCCGAGCATGTGGCCGCTGCTGCACAGCGTGTACCGGCGGTGGAAGCCGTTCTCCGGGGCGAGCGCCTCGTCCGCGGACATCCGCAGCACACCCCACTCGTGCAGCCCTTCGGCGATGACCCGCATGGCCGCCCGGTGGAAGTCCCGGAAGCGGGCCCCCGGCCGTAGCGCCGCGATGCCCGCCTCCTGGGCGGCGAGCACCAGCTCGTACACACCGCGCTGGACGGGGGAGAAGCGGCCGGAGAGCGGCAGGGTGCGGGTGATGTCGGCGGTGTAGAGCGAATCGGTCTCCACCCCGGCGTCCAGCAACAGCAGGTGGCCGTCCTCCAGCGGGCCGTCGTTGCGGATCCAGTGCAGGACGCAGGCGTGCGCCCCGGCCGCGGCGATCGTGGAGTACCCGGGCCCGTTCCCCTCCAGCCGGGCCCGCAGATCGAAGACGCCCTCGATCCAGCGCTCCCCGCGCGGATGGCGCAACGCCCGCGGCAGGCTGCGTACGACGTCCTCGAAGCCCGCCGTCGTCGCGTCCACGGCCAGCTGCAACTGCGCTGTCTCCCAGGGGTCCTTGACGAGCCGGAGCTCGCTGAGCACGGCTTCGAGCCCGGCCGGTGCCGAGCGCCCGAGCGGGAACGGGCGCCGGGAGCGCAGGAGTTCGTCGACGGACGGGTCCACCCCGCCCAGCGCCCGCACCGGCGGCTGCGGCCCGGCGAAGAGCTTCTCCCAGTCCTCCAGCGGCTCGCAGCGCAGCCCGGTCAGTTCGGCGGCCTCCGCCAGATCCGGCCGGCGGCCCACCCAGAACTCCCCGTACCTGCGGTCCTGGTAGAACTCCCGGCCGGTACGGGGCGAGCGGGGCCGCAGGTAGAGCACCGCCTCGTGCCGCTCGTCGCCGTCCGGTTCCAGGACCAGGACGTGTCCGGCCTGGTCCTCGCCGGTGAGGCCGGTGAGCCAGGCGTACCCGGTGTGCGGCCGGAAGCGGTGGTCGGTGTCGTTGGAGCGGACCCGGAGCGCCCCGGCCGGGACGACCAGCCGCTCGCCGGGGAAGCGCGCGGCCAGCCGGGCGCGGCGGGCGGGGGTCAGCCCGTGGGAGGGGACGCGGGAGTCCGGCCGCGCGGGGGTGTCCGCCCAGGCCGTGCTCATGAAGGCGTCCAGGGCGGCGGAGACCGGCAGATCGTGGCTTCCGGTGCTGGGCGCGGAGAAGGAACGGGACACGGGCATGGCTCCTCGGGGCTCGGCCGGGGCCCGGGTACGGGGCGCCGGGTGCTGTCGGGAGGCGGGACCCGGCCGGAAGAACGGTGGTGGCGACCGGCTCGTGCGGTGCCGCATCCCTGGGTCCGTGCTGGGGGCGGAAGTTGTCGCGCAGATGAATGTGCGTGAGAGGGCTTCCGAAGGACATGTGACATGTGCCATTGTACAGCGCGCAAGGGAACGGAAGCTGTGTCCATGTCACGACGTGGGCGGTCCGGGCCGGGCCCCACCGGCACCCTCGCATTCCCCCACAGCCGCGCCTTGTCGCGCGGTCACCACTCCGCTGGGAGGCGGCACGTGAAGAACCTGAGGGTTCGTCAGAAAATAGCTGGACTGTCCACCGCGGTCCTGGCGGCATGCCTGGGCGTGGGCATGCTCTCCGCGCCGAGTCAGGCCGCAGGACAGCCCCCCGTGGCCTCGGCCACGGCCCCCCACGCCTCGAAGGCCGCCGGGCGGCAGGCGGAACCCCGCACCGGGGCCCCCGGCGGTCCCACCGCCGAGTCGCTGACCGCACCCGTCGGCGATCCCGCCCACACCGACCGCTCGGCGCTCAAGGCCGCCGACCGGCCTCCGCAGTCCGCGTCCAAGGACGCGCTCAGGCGGGACTACGACGACCCGGCCGCCGCGCTCCCGAGCCACCTGGCACCGTCGATGAAGGCCGCGAAGCGGGCCGGCCTCAAGGCGTCCGGCAAGGCCGCTGCCGCCGCGTGCGACGTCACCGACTTCACCAACAACACCGGAAGCGCCCTGGTCACGAAGGTCAAGGCGGCGACCACCGACTGCGTCAACACGCTCTTCAAGCTCCAGGGCCAGGACGGCTACAACGCCTTCCGCGAGGACCAGATGGTCACCGTCGCCGACGCGATGCGCGACGCCTCGGCCTCGTACCCCGGTGACGGCAGCACCGGGATGCCGCAGCTGATCCTCTTCCTCCGGGCCGGTTACTACGTCCAGTACTACGACCCCGACACCGTCGGCCAGTACGGCCCGCGTCTGAAGACGGCCATCCAGGGCGCGCTCGACGGCTTCTTCGGTTCCTCGCACGCCTACGACGTCACCGACGCCAACGGCGAGAGCCTGTCCGAGGCGATCATCCTGATCGACAGCGCCGAGCAGAACGCCCGCTATCTGAACGTCGTCAAGAAGATGCTGGCCGACTACAACGCGTCGTACGACGGCTCGTGGTACATGGTCAACGCCGTGAACAGCGTGTACACGGTGATGTTCCGCGGCCACCAGGTGCCGGAGTTCGTCAGCGCCATCGAGGCCGACTCCAGCGTGCTGAACTCCCTGCGCGACTTCGCCGCGAACCACCTCGACCTGCTGGGCACCAAGAACTCGTTCCTGGCCGCCAACGCGGGACTTGAACTCGGCCGCTTCCTCAAGGAGGACTCGCTGCGCGCCAAGGCGAGCCCGCTCGTGGTCGACCTGATGGGCAAGAGCTCCCTCGACAACGCCACCGCCCCGCTCTGGGTCAACCTGGCGATGATGGTCGACGCCTTCGACAAGGCCAACTGCGCCACGTACGGCGCCTGCAACCTCGCGGAGCGCCTGGAGAAGGCCGTCCTGCCGGTGCGGTTCACCTGTAGCGACAGCATCACCATCCGGGCGCAGGACATGAACCAGGCGGAGCTCGACGCGAGCTGTACCAGTCTGCGCAACCAGGACGCGTACTTCCACGAGGTGGCCCGGGACAACGGCCCGGTCGCCGACGACAACAACAAGACCATCGAGGTCGTGGTCTTCAACTCCAGCAGCGACTACCAGACCTACGCCGGCGTCATCTTCGGCATCGACACCAACAACGGCGGCATGTACCTGGAGGGCGACCCCAAGGCCGCCGGAAACACCCCCCGGTTCATCGCCTACGAGGCCGAGTGGGCCCGCCCCGACTTCCAGATCTGGAACCTCAACCACGAGTACACGCACTACCTCGACGGCCGGTTCGACATGTACGGCGACTTCGAGGCCGGAATGACCACGCCGACCGTCTGGTGGGTGGAGGGCTTCGCGGAGTACGTCTCCTACTCGTACCGCAAGGTCGCCTACGACGACGCCATCGCCCAGGCCGCCAACCGCACCTACCGCCTGAGCACCCTCTTCGACACCACCTACGACAACGCCGACCAGACCCGGGTCTACAACTGGGGCTACCTGGCCGTCCGTTACATGCTGGAGTCGCACCGCGGGGACCTCGACACCCTGCTCGGCCTCTACCGCAAGGGCGACTGGAACGGCGCCCGCACCCTGCTCACCTCGACCATCGGCAGCCGGTACGACTCCGACTGGGACACCTGGCTGACCGCCTGCGCGGCCGGTGCCTGCGGTGGCGGCTCCACCAACCCGCCCGGTGACATCACCGAGTGCAAGGACGCCGACGCCCGGATGCTGGGCCAGAACTGCATGCGCAGCGGGCTGAAGGCCGTCAAGGGCGACTACGCCTACCTGGCCGTCCTCATCCCGGCCGGCACCACCCAGCTGAAGATCACCGCCTCCGGCGGCACGGGCGACGCCGACCTCTACTACAGCTCGACGGGGTGGGCGACCACCGGGGCCTACACCGACAAGGCCGCCGGTGCGGGCAACGAGCACACCCTGACCGTCAACAACCCGGCGCCCGGGTACCACTACATCAGCCTCTACGGCAACGAGGCCTTCGACGGGGCCAAGGTGACCACCGAGTTCTGATCCCCACGACCCCCGCGGTGCCGGTCGGCCGAGTGATGTTCCCGCTCGGCCGACCGGCGCCGTCGCGCTTCCCGGGGGCGCGGCCGGGGTTCACCGCAGCCGTACGTCCCCCGGCCCCTCGTCGCGGAGGATCTCCACGATCCGGTCGAAGAGCGTCGGCCCGCGGCCCGCGAGGGCCTCGTCGAGCCGGTGGCGCAGTGCCGCGCGGTGGGTGGGGTCGGCCCGCTGGAGGCTCTGCCGCAGCTGCCGGGCCGTCTCCTCGTGGCCCAGGGCCCGCGCGGAGGCGGTGTGGTCCCGCCACTCGAAGACGTAGTCGCCGTCGTCGGGGGTACCCATGCCGCCGTGCAGACAGTCCGCGAGGGCGTCGAGATTGCGGCCGAAGTACCCGCCCGTGCCGTTCACGGCCTCGCCGATCACGTCCCAGAACCGGTCCAGACCGGTGATCCGGGCGCCGTCGATCACATACGTCACGGTCATGGGGGGAGCGTACAAGCCGCCGGACGCACGGCCCGCCCCGCCGCACCGCACACGTGATCCGCGCCGCAGGTGGGGGCTGCGGCGCGGATCGGTCCCGAGGTCCGGGGCTCAGGGGGTGTCCGACACATGCCCGCGGCGTCGCCCGCGCTCATGTGTCGGACCCTCCCCTAGGGAGTGTCTGACACATGCCCGCGGCGTCGCGGGGTCCGGCACGCACGCTCGCGGCGTTGCCGAACCGCCCACGTGGCTCCGCCACGCGGACGCCCCGGCGCCTTGCGACCGCACGCACCGGACCCCGCTCCTTCACCCGCACTCATTTATCAGACACCCCCTAGCAGCCCTGGTCGATCAGACGGAAGGTGGCGTAGTGGTCACTGGTGTAGTAGTCCTCCCGCGTCTTCTGACCGGTCACGATCCGCCGCGCGCCGCGCGTCGAGGAGCCGGGGGTGATGACGGTGTACTCGTGGTAGTAGCCGGTGCTCTGGCTGGGCAGGACGCCTTCCCGGTTCTGGAAGACGACACCGTCCTGCGAGTAGGGGAACGGACCGCCCTTGGCGATCAGGTTCATGGTGTCGTGGGCCTGCGAGGGCAGTGTCGAGTAGCAGACGCTGCCGACCGAGGCGACGGAGGAGAGCGAGGAGGCGGCGACCGGTGCGGCGGTCGTGGCGCCGGCCGTGGCGGCCGGGGCGCCGACGAGGAGGACGGACAGAAGGGCGGCGGCGCCGCCGAGCGTGGTGATCCGTGGGGGGATTCGCATGGCCACCATGATGACGCGCGTAGACAGGGCGGCGTCAACGGCGACCGATGTGAATTTTTTGGGAGTTAACCCGGGAGGAGGAATTGTGTCGATCGAATGTCCGAGGTCTCTCCGGTCGACTGCGACCCTCTGTTCACTTGTTGATGAATCGACAAGCGTGACGGCCTGTCAGCGGGGCATGCATCCCGTGGACATGTTCCGGGCAAGGACGAGGAGCGGCGGTCGACGACCAACGACCGCCGACAAGGAAACAGGAGGCGATTCACTGTGCGGGCGGGGGAGCCGATGGGATGTCAGGGAGAGTCGGGTTCCATGACGGGCGGGGCGCCGGGGGACCCGGTGACGAAGGGCCGCGGTCCGGTCACCTTACGCCGCAGACTGGCCCACGCCGATCTGGCGGCCGTCAGCGAAGTACGCGGGGCCCTGCGGGAGTTCCTGCGCTACCGATGGAGCGACGAGCCGGCCGGAGTGGCCGAGCTGCTGCTCAGCGAGGTGGTGACCAACGCGCTGATCCACACGGCGCACGGCGCGGTCGTCACCGCGAGCGTGGCCCCCACCGGGCTGCGCGTGGAAGTGCGGGACTTCGTGCCCGGACTGCCCCTGTCGTACGTACCGGACGCCGACGACGGTACGCACGGCCGGGGGCTGCTCCTGGTGAAGGCCCTCGCGGACGCCTGGGGGGTCAGCCCCCAGGCCCTGGGCAAGGTCGTCTGGTTCGAACTGGACGGCGGAAGGCCCTGACGGGCCGGCGGGGCCGGGCCATCAGGGCCTTCCGGTGGCGGATCGGCCGGGGAATCAGCCGAACTGCTGCTCCAGGTCCTTCAGTTTCTGCTCCAGCGTGTCGAGCCGGGGCAGTGCCTGGGTGTCGTCCTCGGCGGTGAGGTCGACGGTGACGGGCTCATCCTTGCTCCGATCCGGGGCCGGACCCGTACCCGGGCCCGTACCCGCCACGGCCTGCAGGGAAGGCCGGGGACGCAGGGGCAGTTGTCCCGGCTCGGATATGGCGGGCTCCACGGCCGGCGGCCCGGAGCCCGCCGTGGTGGTGATGGCCTGGACGTCCACCGGGGCGGGCGCGGCGCGGCCGACCCGGTGCCAGGCCCGGTTCTGCCGGTTCAGGGCCTTGATGTGGGCCCGGTCCAGCTTCTCCTGGTCCTTCCTGCGGAGACGGTTCTGCTCCTTCTCCCGCCGGTCCTCGCGCACCTCGTCGACCGCCTCGTCGAGGGTGCGCACGTTCTCCAGGAGCATCAGCGACCAGGCGCCGAAGGTCTCCCGGGGGGCGCGCAGCCACCGTACGATCCGGATCTGCGGCAGCGGACGGGGCACCAGGCCCTGTTCGCGCAGCGCGGCCCGGCGGGTCTGTTTCAGGGCCCGGTCGAAGAGCACGGCCGCCGAGAGCGACATGCCCGCGAAGAAGTGCGGGGCACCCGCGTGGTCGATCCCGCGCGGGGCGTGCACCCAGTTGAACCAGGCGGCGGCGCCGGCGAACGTCCACACCAGCAGCCGGGAGCCGAGTGCCGCGTCGCCGTGGCTGGCCTCCCGTACCGCGAGCACGGAACAGAACATGGCCGCGCCGTCGAGGCCGAAGGGGACCAGGTACTCCCAGCCCCCGGAGAGGCCGAGGTTCTGCTCGCCGAAGCCGACGAGCCCGTGGAAGGAGAGTGCGGCGGCGACCGCCGCACAGCAGAACAGCAGGACGTACGAAGCGGTGGCGTACAGGGCTTCCTTGCGTCGGCGCCGTTCCTCGCTGCGTTCCCAGGTGTCGTCGGCCGCGGATGCGTCAGTGGCGCGTTTACCGCGTGCGACCACCGCCATCGCCGCCAGGACTCCCACGAGCAGCACGGCGCCCGGAAGCAGCCAGTTCAGCGATATGTCGGTCAGTCTCATGCGCGGTCCCTTGCGTAGCGTTAGGGCATTTCGGGCGCCATGATTGCCCAAACCCGTTCGCTTACAGGGGGTTTCGGGCCAAGAGAACGCCATCGGGTCGGCGCTGCGCACGGATGACCGGGACCGAATCGAACTCCCTTATGAGAAAGGGGAATCGGGTTCGAATTCCACCACGCTTGCGGGGGATGCCGCTCAGGGGGCCGACGTCAACTTCCGTACCCGGTCGGCGTCACAGGTGCGCGGGCAGGTGACGCAGGTGTCCTCGGGGCGCAGCGTGTAGAAGAGGCAGCAGCTCGCCCGGTCGCGGGTGGGCAGTGACTCGCCATCCGGACCGGTCAGTTCGCGGAACCCGGCCGTGCCGACGAACGGCTTCGTGGTGCCCGGCAGCAGCGCCTCCAGCTCGGCCATGGCGCGCCGCTCCTCGCCGAGCAGATGGGCGACGTACCAGAGCCCCTCGACGACCTCGTCGGTCGCCATGCCCCACAGGGCGCGCCGGCCGCGCCGCATCCGCGGGCCGAAGCCGTCGAGCACCGGGCCGAGATGGCCGGCCACCGCGGCGAGGACCTCGGCCCGCAGCGCCGCCTCGTCGGCGACCACCCGGGCACCGGGCAGCGCGGCGGCCGGGTCGTCGGGCAGGCAGGCGAACTCCCGTACCCGCAGGGTCATCCGGCCCAGCGCCCGGTGGAACGCCACGTCCGCCACCGGGATCCGCGGCACCCGCCGGTGCAGGAACCACGGCACCGTCACCAGAAGACAGGCGGGCCAGGCGTAGCGGTGCAGTCCGAAGCTGGCCACCACGTCCGGCCGGGCCTCCTGGCCGTAGTCCCGCACGACCTGCTCGTGGTCCCAGGAGAGGAAGGCGTCCAGCGCCGTGCCGCCCCGGGCGAGCTCGGCCGCACCCACCCAGCCCGCTCCGCCGGGTGCGCTCTCGCCGTCGGCCAGCACCTGCGCGCGCAGGCCGGGGAAGACCTCGGTCAGACGGGCGTACGCGTCCGTCACGGCCGATGCCGCGGTGCCGGGGAGCAGGGTGGGGAGGGTCATGCAGGGACCACCGAATCACGATCGTTTGCAGGTTAGCCTTACCTTACCCGACCGGAACGATGTTTGAACTGCGGCTCCCTGCGCCTATCGTGCACACCGGGCACGGCTCGCGCGAGCCGTGCCGAACGGCACGGCCGGGGAGGTCCGAGTGGAGCAGGGCGGCGCAGGCGGGGCGGCGCACGGAACCGCCGTGCCCGCGACCGGACCGGCGGCCCTCCGCGTCCCCGAGCAGGCGCGCGGCGAGCACACCCACGACCACGACGAGCCGCCCGCCCCCCGTCCGGCGGTACGGCGCCACTCGGTGCGCGGCCAGATCCTGGAGGCGCTGCGCGCGGCCCTGGTCGATGGCCGGCTGGAGCCGGGCCAGGTCTACTCCGCCCCGGCCCTCGGCGCCCGGTTCGGGGTCTCCGCCACGCCGGTGCGCGAGGCGATGCAGCGGCTCGTCGTCGAGGGGGCCGTCGAGGTCGTGCCGAACCGGGGGTTCCGGGTCGCCCGGCGCGAGCCGCGCGAGCTCGCCGAGCTGGCCGAGGTGCGGGCCCTGATCGAGGTCCCGGTGATGCTGCGGCTGGCCCGTACCGTGCCCCCCGGCGCCTGGTGCTCCCTGCGGCCCTTGGCCGACGCCACGGTGGCCGCCGCCGCGGTCGGCGACCGGGCGGGCTACGCCGAGTCCGACCGGGCCTTCCACGGCGCCGTCCTCGCGCTCTGCGGGAACGAGCAGCTGGTGGCCGTCGCCGACGACCTGCACCGCCGATCCCAGTGGCCGCTGCGGGACAATCCCGCCACCCGCCGGGCCGACCTGCTCGCCGACGCCGCCGAGCACACCGCGCTGCTCGACGCGCTGATCGCCCAGGACCTGACCGTCGTGCAGTCGCTCGTCCGGGAGCACTTCACCGGCGCCGGGGGCTGACCCGGCGCCCCGGCCCCGCGCTCAGTTCGCCTCGGCGGCCTCGGGCGGGGGCGGGTCCAGATGCGGTGCCAGCCAGGTCGGCACGCCCCCCAGGAGCCGGAACAGGCGGCCCGCCTCGACGCGCAGCCGGCCCGCCAGCTCCGGCTCCGGCTCGGTGTCCGCGAGGGCGACCAGGGCCGGGGCGGTACCGATGAGATAGCCCAGCTCCTCCCGTATCCGCAGGCACTCCGCGAAGCCGTGCCGGGCCTCCGCCAGCTCGCCCTCGCGCAGTGACAGCAGGGCCAGATGGCGCCAGGTCGAGGAGAGCAGCAGCGCGTCCCCCCGGGCGGCGGCCCCGGCGTGCGCCCTGCGGTACGCGGCGCGGGCGGCCTGCGGGGAGTCGGCGATGTTCTGCGCGATCAGGCCCCGCCGGAAGTCCAGCAGCGGACGGGCGGGCGCGGACGGGGCGAGCAGGGCGGCCGCCCTGCTCAGCGCGACACTGGCCTCGTCGGCCCGGTCGCGTACCCCCAGCAGGGTCGAGGCGTAGGCCAGATGGCCGCGCTCGCAGGCGGCGGCGCCGCGCTCGTCGTCCTCGCGGGCCAGCGCCTCCGCGCCGCGCAGCGCGTCCTCGGCGTCCGTCCAGCCCTGGCCGGTGTACAGGCACCGCTCGGTCAGCAGGGCGGTGCGCTGGAGGGCCGCGGCCGGATCGGTGGCGGCGGCGGGTTCGAGCAGGGCCGCGGCATCCGTCCAGCAGGCGCGTGACCGCAGCCGCCATACCGCTGTCTGGAGCGGCGGATCGTCATCTGCTGTCGTTCCGGAACCAGACCTGGCGGTATGCGCCACCGTTGCCCTCCCCGAGCGCGCCATCGAGCTGTGTTGGGTCTGGGCGGAATCTCAGCACGGATCGGGGCGCCCGGCCAAGAGGTCGTTCGATCTCAGGTGAAAGTTTTCACAAACGGTGGGAGGGCCCAACTGCCGCGACGGGGCCCGGAATCAGCTCATACGCAGGGCGAGGAAGAAATCGAGCTTGTCCTCCAGGCGCGCGAGGTCGCGCCCCGTCAACTGCTCGATTCGCCCGACCCGGTAGCGCAGCGTGTTGACGTGCAGATGCAGCCGGGACGCGCACCGGGTCCACGAACCGTCGCAGTCCAGGAACGCCTCCAGGGTGGGGATCAGCTCCGCGCGGTGGCGCCGGTCGTAGTCCCGCAGCGGATCGAGCAGGCGTGCGGTGAACGCACGGCGCACGTCGTCGGGGACGAACGGCAGCAGCAGCACGTGCGAGGCCAGCTCGTGGTGGCCGGCCGCGCAGACCCGGCCGGGGCGGGCCGCCGCCACCCGGCGCGCGTGCCGGGCCTCCTCCAGGGCGCCGCGCAGCCCCTCGGGCGAGTGCACCGCCGCGCTGACGCCCAGGGTCAGCCGCCCGTCGTCGGCGAGACCGGCCGCGAGCGGTTCGCGGACGGTGGCCAGCAGCGCGTCGGCGTGGAGCGCGGGATCGGCCGGTGCCCCGTCGTGCGCCGCGTCCGGACCGGCGTCCTGGGCGGCCGGGAGGGCGGGCAGCGGTACGAGCGCCACCGCCTCCTCACCCGTATGGGCCACCGCGATCCGGTCGGCCGAATCGGGGCCGGTGACCGCCGGGTCGACCAGGATCTCCTCCAGCAGCGCCTGGGCGACCGGGCCGCCCGCGACGGTGTGGTCCGGGCCCGCCGGGGTGCCCGCGCCCGGCCGCTCCTGGGCCCCGCCCCACTCGACCCGGGCCACCACCACCTGCCAGTGCGGCGCGGAGCCGAGGCCGGGCAGCAGCACCGGGGCCGCGACCCGCAGCCGGGCGGCGATCTCGGCGGGCGGGGCGCCCGTCTGGACCAGCTCCAGGACCTCCTGGGCGAGCCTGCGGCGCACGGTACGGGCCGCGTCGCGCCGGTCCCGTTCGACGGCGATCAGCTGGGTGACGCCCTGGAGCAGGTCCAGCCGGGCCGGCGGCCAGTCCCCGGCGTCCGCCTCGACGGCCAGCAGCCAGTCCGAGAGCACCGACTCCCGGACGTCCCCGGACGCCGGCTGGGCGCCGCGGCCGGTGTTCCGGATCGGGAAGAGCGAATACGTGGCGCCGTCGACCACGGCCCGGTGCGGGGCGCGGCGGCCGGTGCGGGTGGCGGCCAGATGGTGGCCCGCCAGGGCGGCGCCGACCGGCCCGGGCAGCGGCGTACCGCCCGCGCCCGCGATCTGCCGGCCGGTGGGGGAGAGGACCCAGGCGTGCAGGTCGAGGTCGGAGCCGAGCAGATCGAGCACCACCTCCGGCCCGCCGCCCGCCGGACCGGAGGTCATCAGCCTGCGGTGCCGGTCCACGACCGCGGCCAAGTCGCCCGCCCGCTCCCCGGACACCTGCCGCACCACATGCTCGGTGATCGTTGCGAACGCGACGGTCTCATGGACGGCGAAGAGCGGCAGCCGGTGCCGCGCGCACGCCTCCACCAGGTCGCCCGGGATGTCGCCCAGCTCCGCCTCGCCCGCCGCGAGCCCGGACACCCCGGCACCCGCCAGGATGCGGACGAACGGCTCCGAGTCCGCCGCGTCCCGGCGCCAGGCCAGGCCGGTCAGGACCAGCTCGCCCCCCGACAGGTAGCGGCTGGGATCCCGCAGGTCGGTGGTCATCACGCCGCGGACCGGACGGTCCAGCTCGTCCTCGCCGCCGAGCAGCCGCAGGCCCAGCGCGTCGGTCTCCAGCAGTGCGCGCAGCCGCATCTCGTCGCCGCCGATCTCTTTCGTTGGTGCGGGTGAAAACTGGGTATTACGGCGAGGTCGCCGACCTCCGCCATTCGTTCGAATCTACAAGACGAGGAGATCGGCCAGCCAACTCCTTCATGGTTTCGGTGACTGCACCGGGCCGGACACGCCTTGTGTACTGGGTCACACACCGCGTCGACACAGCAGGAACGCCCTGCCGGGGGCCGGCCGCACCCGGGGCCCGCCGTCGGCCCGCCGACTGCCGACGGCGGCAGCCCGGGGGCCGGCCGCACCCGCCCCAGTGAACGACCCGATTGAGAAGAAGAGAGCCACTCATGGACTTCCTTCGCCCCGCCAGCTGGGAGGAGGCGCTCGCCGCCAAGGCCGAGCACCCGACGGCTGTGCCCATCGCGGGTGGCACCGATGTGATGGTGGAGATCAACTTCGACCACCGGCGGCCGGAGTACCTCCTGGACCTGAACCGCATCGACGAGCTGTCCGCGTGGGAGGTGGGCCGGGAGAACGTACGCCTGGGCGCCTCCGTGCCGTACAGCCGCATCATGGAGCACCTCCGCGCCGAGCTGCCCGGACTGGCGCTCGCCTCGCACACCGTCGCCTCGCCGCAGATCCGCAACCGGGGCGGCGTCGGCGGCAACCTCGGCACCGCCTCGCCCGCCGGGGACGCCCACCCGGCCCTGCTCGCCGCCGGCGCCGAGGTCGAGGCCGTGTCCGTACGCGGCACCCGGATGATCCCCATCGACGCCTTCTACACCGGCGTCAAGCGCAACGCCCTCGAACCGGACGAGCTGATCCGGGCCGTGCACATCAAGAAGGCCGACGGCCCGCAGCAGTACTCCAAGGTCGGCACCCGCAACGCGATGGTCATCGCCGTCTGCGCCTTCGGCATCGCCCTGCACCCCGGGACCCGCACGGTGCGCACCGGCATCGGCTCGGCCGCCCCCACCCCCGTACGGGCCAAGGAGGCGGAGGCGTTCCTGAACGCCGCGCTGGAGGAGGGCGGCTTCTGGGACAACCGGAAGATCATCACCCCGTCCGTCGCCCAGCAGTTCGCCGCGCTCGCCGCCGGCGCCTGCAACCCGATCGACGACGTGCGCGGCACCGCGAGCTACCGCCGCCACGCCGTCGGGATCATGGCCCGCCGCACCCTCGGCTGGGCCTGGGAGTCGTACCGCGGCAACGGCCGCAGCACCGAAGGAGCCGCCTGATCATGCGCGTCAATTTCACCGTCAACGGCCGCAGGCACCAGGCGGACGACGTCTGGGAGGGCGAGTCCCTGCTCTACGTGCTCCGTGAGCGGATGGGCCTGCCCGGCTCGAAGAACGCCTGCGAACAGGGCGAATGCGGCTCCTGCACGGTCCGGCTGGACGGCGTGCCGGTCTGCTCCTGCCTCGTCGCGGCGGGCCAGGTGGAGGGCCGCGAGGTCGTCACCGTCGAGGGCCTCGCCGACTTCGCCGCCCACCGCGCCGAGCAGCACCCGGGCGGCGGCTGCGCCCCCGGCGCCTGCGGCACCGCGCTCGACCGGGCCCGGCAGTGGCAGGCCCGGCCGACCGGCGAGGACACCCCGGCGACCGGCGAACTCTCCCCGATCCAGCAGGCGTTCATCGACGCCGGAGCCGTCCAGTGCGGCTTCTGCACCCCCGGCCTGCTGGTCGCCGCCGACGAACTGCTCGAACGCAACCCGGAGCCCTCCGACGCGGACATCCGCGAGGCGCTCTCCGGCAACCTCTGCCGCTGCACCGGCTACGAGAAGATCCTCGACGCGGTCCGCCTGGCGGCCGCCCGAGCGGAAGAGGCGGTCTGACCATGGGCGTCACCGGCAATCCCACCAGCATCAACCAGGGCAGCCGCACCAGGGGCGGCATCGGCGAGTCCACCCTGCGCCCCGACGGCATCCTCAAGGTCACCGGAGAGTTCGCGTACTCCTCCGACATGTGGCACGAGGAGATGCTCTGGGGCCACACCCTGCGCTCCACCGTCGCCCACGCCGAGATCGTCTCCATCGACATCGCGGAGGCCCTCGCCACCCCCGGCGTCCACGCCGTGCTCACCTACGACGACCTGCCGAGCACGGTGAAGAACTACGGCCTGGAGATCCAGGACACCCCGGCCCTCGCCCACGGCAAGGTCCGCCACCACGGCGAACCGGTGGCCCTCGTCGCCGCCGACCACCCGGAGACGGCCCGCCGCGCCGCCGCGAAGATCCGGATCGACTACCGCGAACTCCCCGTCGTCACCGACGAGGCGTCCGCCACCGGCCCCGGCGCGGTCCTGGTCCACGAGAACCGCGACGACCACCACTCCGGGCACGTGCCGCACCCCAACATCGTCCACCGCCAGCCCATCGTCCGCGGCGACGCGGCCGCGGCGGCGGCCCGCGCCGATGTCGTGGTGAGCGGCGAGTACGTCTTCGGCATGCAGGACCAGGCGTTCCTCGGGCCCGAGTCCGGACTCGCGGTGCCCGCCGAGGACGGCGGCGTCGACCTGTACATCGCCACCCAGTGGCTGCACTCCGACCGGCGCCAGATCGCCCCCGTCCTCGGCCTGCCCGAGGAGAAGGTCCGCATGACGCTCTCCGGCGTCGGCGGCGCGTTCGGCGGACGCGAGGACCTGTCGATGCAGATCCACGCCTGCCTGCTCGCCCTGCGCACCGGCCGGCCGGTGAAGATGGTCTACAACCGCTTCGAGTCCTTCTTCGGGCACGTCCACCGTCACCCGGCCAAGCTCTGGTACGAGCACGGCGCCACCCGGGACGGCAAGCTCACCCACATGAAGTGCCGCATCGTCCTCGACGGCGGTGCCTACGCCTCCGCCTCCCCGGCCGTGGTCGGCAACGCCTCCTCGCTCGCCGTCGGCCCGTACGTCGTCGACGACGTCGACATCGAGGCCGTCGCGCTCTACACCAACAACCCGCCGTGCGGTGCCATGCGCGGCTTCGGCGCGGTCCAGGCCTGCTTCGCCTACGAGGCCCAGATGGACAGACTCGCCGCCGAACTGGGCATGGACCCGGTCGAGTTCCGGCAGATCAACGCCATGGAGCAGGGCAGTCTGCTGCCGACCGGGCAGGTCGTCGACTCGCCCGCCCCGGTCGCCGAGCTGCTGCGCCGGGTCAAGGCCCGCCCGATGCCGCCCGAGCGCCAGTGGGAGGCGGCCGGTGAGCAGCCCGACGTACGGGCCCTGCCCGGCGGGCTCTCCAACACCACTCACGGCGAGGGCGTCGTGCGCGGCGTCGGCTACGCGGTCGGCCTGAAGAACGTCGGCTTCTCCGAGGGCTTCGACGACTACTCCACCGCCCGGGTGCGCATGGAGGTGATCGCCGGTGAGCCGGTGGCGACCGTGCACACGGCGATGGCGGAGGTCGGGCAGGGCGGCGTCACCGTCCACGCCCAGATCGCCCGCACCGAACTCGGCGTCGCCCAGGTGACGATCCACCCGGCCGACACCCAGGTCGGCTCGGCCGGCTCCACCTCCGCCTCCCGGCAGACCTACGTCACCGGCGGCGCCGTGAAGCACTCCTGCGAGGCCGTCCGGGAACGGGTCCTGGAGATCGGGCGCCGCAAGTTCGGCTCGTACCACCCCGTGTGGGCCACCGCCGAACTCCTCCTGGAGGGCGGCAAGGTCGTCACCGACGGCGGCGAGGTGCTGGCCGACCTGGTCGACGTACTGGAGGACGAGGCGGTCGACATCGAGCTGGAGTGGCGCCACCGGCCCACCGAGGCGTTCGACCTGCGCACCGGACAGGGCAACGGCCACGTCCAGTACTCCTTCGCCGCGCACCGCGCCGTGGTCGAGGTCGACACCGAACTCGGCCTGGTCAAGGTCGTCGAACTGGCCTGCGCGCAGGACGTCGGCAAGGCGCTCAACCCGCTCTCCGTCGAGGGGCAGATCCAGGGCGGCACCACCCAGGGACTGGGCGTCGCCGTCATGGAGGAGATCATCGTCGACCCGAAGACCGCGAAGGTGCGCAACCCGTCCTTCACGGACTACCTGATCCCCACCATCCTCGACACCCCGACCATCCCGGTCGACGTGCTCGAACTCGCCGACGAGCACGCCCCGTACGGGCTGCGCGGCATCGGCGAGGCCCCCACCCTGTCGTCCACCCCGGCCGTCCTCGCGGCGATCCGGAACGCGACCGGGCTGGAGCTCAACCGGACGCCGGTCCGCCCCGAACACCTCACCGGTGCCTAGGGGGTGTCTGATGAATGAGTGCGGGTGAAGGAGCGGGGTCCGCCGCGAGCGTGCGTGCCGGACCCCGCGACACCGCAGGCATGTGTCAGACACCCCCTGGCACCCCGAGGCCGGGGGCCGCGGCTCCCTCCGAACCCTCCGGGCGGTGCGCCCACCGGGAACGTCACACTCCCGCCGGCCGCACCGCCCGGGGTCCGCAGTACCCGTAACACCGGCAGTACCCGTACGCGCGGGCCCGCCGTACCTCCGTGGCAGGTACGGACGCCCGCCGATCCGTACGGTGTCACACCCCACTCTGCACGCATCGTTCGTCTCGGGCCGTCCCCCGGGTCGTGCCGCCGGCGCAGACATCCCAAATCCCGCGTCACACCGACGCGTCGCGGGTGCCCCTGTGAACCTTGGGAGTCAGGCATCATGACCCAGAATTCAGTGGAACCCAGGACCAGTGCACCGGACGCGGGCCCAGGCTCGCGCGTCCCGGCCGGAAGATCCTGGCTCGACCGGTACTTCCACATCTCCGAACGCGGCTCCACCGTCGCCCGCGAAGTACGCGGCGGCATCACCACGTTCATGGCGATGTGCTACATCCTCCTGCTCAACCCGCTGCTGCTCTCCGGCCCGGACGCGGCGGGCAACCGGCTCGACCACGCCGCGCTGATCACGGCGACCGCGCTGGCCGCCGCCGTCTCCACCCTGCTGATGGGCTTCATCGGCAAGGTCCCCCTCGCCCTGGCCGCCGGGCTCTCCGTCTCCGGGGTGCTCGCCACCCAGGTGGCACCCCACATGACCTGGCCGCAGGCCATGGGCATGTGCGTGATGTACGGGGTGGTGATCGTGCTGCTGGTCGTCACCGGGCTGCGCGAGATCATCATGAACGCCATCCCGCTGGCCCTGAAGCACGGCATCACCATCGGCATCGGCATGTTCATCGCGCTGATCGGCCTGGTCAACGCCGGGTTCGTCGGCAAGGGCGCCCCCGTCACCCTCGGCACCGGCGGACAGCTCACCGGCTGGCCCGTCCTGCTCTTCTGCGTCACCCTGCTGCTCATCTTCATGCTCCAGGCCCGCAACGTGCCCGGCGCGATCCTGATCGGCATCGTCGTCGGCACGGTCCTCGCCGTCGTCGTCAACGCGGTCACCGACATCAGCCCCAAGGCGTGGGGCGGCAGCGCGCCCGAACTCCAGGGCAGCGCCGTCTCCCTGCCCGACTTCGGACTCTTCGGCCATGTCGAGTTCGGCGGCTGGGGCCAGATCGGCGCGATGACCGTCGGCATGATCGTCTTCACCCTGGTGCTGGCCGGCTTCTTCGACGCGATGGCGACCATCATCGGCGTCGGCACCGAGGCCGGGCTCGCCGACGACAAGGGCCGGATGCCGGGCCTGTCCAAGGCGCTGTTCATCGACGGCGCGGGCGGTGCGATCGGCGGTGTCTCCGGGGCCTCCGGACAGACCGTCTTCATCGAGTCGGCGACCGGGGTCGGCGAGGGCGCCCGCACCGGCCTGTCCTCCGTGGTCACCGGAATGCTCTTCGCGGCCGGGCTCTTCTTCACCCCGCTCGCCCAGATCGTGCCGGGGCCGATCGCCGCCGCCGCGCTGGTCGTGATCGGCGCGATGATGATGCAGAACGCCCGGCACGTCGACTGGGGCGACCGCTCCGTCGCCGTACCGGTCTTCCTGACCGTGGCCCTGATGCCGTTCACGTACTCGATCACCGCAGGTGTCGGTGCCGGGGTGATCGCCTTCGCCGCGATCAAGGCGGCGCAGGGAAGGTTCCGTGAAGTGGGCGCGTTCATGTGGGTGTTGACCGGCGTGTTCGTCGTGTACTTCGCGCTCAGCCCGATCGAGAGCTGGATCGGCGCCAAGTAGCGGCCGACGGCTCCCCACCTCCCTCCGCGCACCCGTAGTAAGGAGAAACGCCGTGCTGGACATCGCCGAGGAACTCGACCGCTGGATCGGGCAGGGGCGTGACTTCGCCGTCGCCACCGTCGTGGCGGTCGGCGGCAGCGCGCCCCGGCAGCCCGGGGCCGCGCTCGCCGTCGACCGCGACGGCACCGCGATCGGCTCGGTCTCCGGCGGGTGCGTGGAGGGTGCGGTGTACGAACTGTGCGGGCAGGCGCTGGAGGACGGCGTCACCGTGCTCGAACGGTTCGGCTACAGCGACGACGACGCCTTCGCCGTGGGGCTGACCTGCGGTGGCGTCATCGACATCCTGGTGACACCGGTCCGCGCGGACGACCCCGCGCGGCCGGTGTTCGCCGCCGCGCTCGCCGCCGCCGCACGGGGGACGGCGGCGGCGGTCGCGAGGATCACCGACGGACCGGCCGAACTCCTCGGCCGCCCCCTGCTCGTCCACCCCGACGGCAGCTACGAGGGCCGGCTCGGCGGACACCCCGAACTGGACCGCACCGCCGCCGCCGACGCCCGCGCCCTGCTCGACGCGGGCCGCACCGGCACCGTCACCATCGGCGCCGACGGCTCGCGCTGCGGCCGGCCGCTCACCCTGCTCGTCGAATCGAGCGTCCCGCCGCCCCGGTTGATCGTCTTCGGGGCCATCGACTTCGCCTCGGCCCTGGTCCGGGCGGGCAAGTTCCTCGGGTACCACGTGACCCTGTGCGACGCCCGACCGGTCTTCGCCACCAGGGCCCGCTTCCCCGAGGCCGACGAACTCGTCGTCGACTGGCCGCACCGCTACCTCGCGGCCACCGAGGTCGACGCCCGCACCGTGCTGTGCGTCCTCACCCACGACGCCAAGTTCGACATTCCGCTGCTGGAACTGGCGCTGCGGCTGCCGGTCGGGTACGTCGGCGCGATGGGGTCGCGCCGCACCCATCTGGACCGCAACGAACGGCTGCGCCGGGCCGGCGTCACCGAGCTGGAACTGGCCCGGCTGCACTCGCCGATCGGCCTCGACCTCGGGGCCCGTACCCCGGAGGAGACCGCGCTGTCGATCGTCGCGGAGATCGTCGCGGAGCGGCGCGGCGGCAGCGGCGTACCGCTCACCGGCGCGCACACCCCGATCCACCACGAGGCGTCCCCGCCCGCCGGATCGATCCCCGCGGTGGCCTGAACCCTTTCCGGTTCCCGTCCACGCCGGGCGGGTTGCCGCCACGGCGGCTTCACGCCAGGGGTGTACCGGACCGTAGCCGGGGTTTTGGCCCTTAGATCTGCTGCATGACTTCGACTTCCTCCTCCGCCTCCGGCCGGGCGAGACCCGCGCGTGCGGGTCGCAGAGCCCTGCTCATAGCGACCTCGGTCGCCCTCGTGAGCGGCGCCCTGCTCCCCGCGGCGGGCGCCGCCACCGCCGCGCAGGACACCCCCCACGCCGCCGGCCGCCAGGCCGCCGCTCCCGTCAAGGAGTACGACATCACCCTGGTCACGGGCGATGTCGTGCACTACACCGACGGCGTCGGCAAGCAGGACACCGTCACCGTGGACCGCCCCGACGGCGCCAGCGGCGGGGTCCACGTCCAGCAGGCCGGCGACGACCTCTACGTACTGCCCGACGAGGCCACCGCGCTGCTCGCCGCCGGGAAGCTGGACCGCAGGCTGTTCAACGTCTCCGCGCTCGTGAAGATGGGCTACGACGACAAGCGGTCCGGCGGCATCCCGCTGATCGCGACCTACCCGGCGGCGAAGTCCCGCACGCTGCCCGCCGCCCCGCGCGGCGCGAAGAAGGTCCGCACCCTCTCCAGCATCCACGGCGCCGCGCTGAAGGCCGGCAAGGACACCGCCCGCACCTTCTGGAACGGCGTCACCCGCACCCCCGAATCCCGTTCGCTGGACGCCGGGATCGCCAAGCTCTGGCTCGACGGCCGGGTGGAGGCGTCGCTCAAGGACTCCGTCCCGCAGGTCAACGCCCCGCAGGCGTGGGCCGAGGGCTACGACGGCAAGGGCACCAAGGTCGCCGTCCTGGACACCGGGATCGACGCCGACCACCCGGACGTCAAGGACCGCGTCCTGGAGTCCCGGAGCTTCGTACCCGGCGAGGAGGTGGACGACAAGAACGGGCACGGCACCCACGTCGCCTCCACGATCGCGGGCTCCGGCGCCGCCTCCGACGGCGTCAACAAGGGCGTCGCCCCGGCCGCCGACCTGATCGTCGGCAAGGTGCTCAGCAACGAGGGCAGCGGCGCCGACTCCGGGATCATCGAGGCGATGGAGTGGGCGAAGGCCGAGGGCGCCGACGTCGTCTCCATGAGCCTCGGCTCCAGCGTCCCGGACGACGGCTCCGACCCCATGTCGCTGGCGGTGGACGCGCTGTCCGCCGACGGCGGCCCGCTCTTCGTGATCGCCGCGGGCAACGCGTACGGCGCGGGCACCATCGGCTCGCCCGGCTCCGCGGAGAAGGCGCTCACCATCGCCGCCGTCGACAAGCAGGACAACCGCGCGGCCTTCTCCTCCATGGGCCCGCTGGTCAGGTCCTACGGCCTGAAGCCGGACCTCTCCGCACCGGGCGTCGACATCAACGCCGCCGCCTCGCAGTCGGTCCCCGGCATCGAGGGCATGTACCAGTCGATGTCCGGTACGTCCATGGCGACCCCGCACGTCGCGGGCGCCGCCGCCATCCTGAAGCAGCGTCACCCCGACTGGTCCGGCCAGCGGATCAAGGACGCGCTGATGAGCTCGTCCAAGCGGCTGCCCGAGTACACCCCGTACGAGCAGGGCACCGGCCGGCTCGACGTGAAGGCGGCGGTCGACACCACGATCGAGGCCACCGGCTCCGTCGCGGTCGCCTCGTACGACTGGCCGCACTCCCCGTCCGACCCGGTCGCCGAGCGGACCATCACGTACCGCAACACCGGTGCGAAGGACGTCACGCTCGACCTGGCCACGGACACCGGCTCCGACGCGTACACGCTCTCCACGAAGCGGATCACCGTCCCGGCAGGCGGTACCGCCGAGGCCGTGCTCTCGCTGGACCCGTCGAAGGTCGCGAACAACACGCAGTTCTCCGGCCAGGTCCTCGCCACGGACGCGGCGGGCACCGTCGTCGCCCACACCGGCTTCGCCCTGAACAAGGAGCAGGAGCTGTACGACCTCACGCTGAAGCTCCGCGACCGCGACGGCAAGCCGATGGACGGCTTCGTCGTCCTGGGCGTGCTGGGCGACGAGCAGCTCCAGCCCGTCGCGGTCTCCGGCGAGACCACGCTGCGGCTGCCGCCCGGCAACTACACGGCCTGGACCGCCGCGGACGTCGCCGGTGACCGCGCCGACTCCAAGGCGCTCGCCTTCCTCGCCGCCCCCGAGATCGTCCTCGGCAAGTCGGCCACGGTCACCCTCGACGCCTCCAAGGCCCGCAAGGTCTCGGTGCGCACCCCCAAGGAGACCGAGACCCGGCAGCTGCGCTACGACATGGCGCGCACCGCACCGAACGGCGTGGTCCAGCGCGACGCCTACCAGATCCCGCTGATCTACGACCAGTTGTGGGCGAGCCCCACCGAGAAGGTCACCGAGGGCAGCTTCTCCTTCCTGACCCGCTGGCGGCAGGGCGAGAAGCTGATCGACCTGTCGGCCGACGGCCGGGACGTCCCCGTGACGGTGCAGGGCGGCTCCCCGGTCGCCGAGAGCGGTACGCAGAAGCTCGCCACCGTCTTCGCGGGCAACGGCGCCACCGCCGACTACCGGGGCCTGAACGCGAAGGGCAAGGCGGTCGTCGTCCGCCGCAGCGACGCGGTCTCCCCCGAGGACCGGGTCGCCGCCGCGGTGGCGGCCGGTGCGCGGGCGCTGTTCGTGGTCAACGACGGCGACGGCGTCCTGCTGGAGTCGTACGCCCCGTACGGCACCCAGACCGCGATCCCGGTCGCCTCCGTCCAGCGCCTGGCGGGCGAGAAGCTGATCGACTCGGTCCGGCACGGCGCGAAGGCCACGGTCGCCCAGCGCAAGTTCGCCCGCTACCTCTACGACCTGGTCGACCGCCACGACGGCACCGTCCCGGACCGCTCGCTGGCGTACGCCCCGTCCGCCCGTGACCTGGCGAAGGTGGAGAACACCTTCTACGGCGAGAAGGACCGGCTCGGCGGCGGCTACCGCTACGACATCCCCGACTACGGCCCCGGCGTCGGCTTCGAGGAGTACGAGAAGTTCCCCGGCAGCCGCGAGGAGTGGGTCACCCCGCTGCCCGGCGCCTCCTTCTGGTACGAGAACCACTCGGTCCTCGGCGACGACGGGGAGGCCGCCCTGGAGATGCGCAGCGGCGACCTGGACTACACGGCGGGCCGCACCTACCCCGCCCAGTGGTTCGCCCCGATCGCCCGGCCGCGCCTGGGCACCGGCTACTGGGGTCCGTTCCGGTCCGTCTACAACGACATCCAGTTCAACTTCACCCCGTGGACGGACTCCGGGGCCGGACGTTCGGGCGCCATGCCGTCGGACGAGTACGACACCACCAGCACGGCCTTCTACCAGGGCGACACCCTGATCAAGAAGGTCGCGGGCCGGGCCGGCTACGCCTGGGACCTCACGCCCGAGAAGCTGCCGTACCGCTTCGTGCTCGACTCCGCCCGGGACGCGGACGAGTGGAAGACCTCCGTACGCACCCACACCGAGTGGAACTTCGTCTCCGGAGCCATGGACGAGAACGGTCCCTCCCAGGCGGACATCCCGCTGCTCCAGCTGGACTACCGGGTCGACACCGACCTGGCCGGTGACGTGAAGGCCAAGGGCTGGACCGAGGTCGGTCTCTCCGCCGGTACGCAGGAGTGGCTGGACGGCGCGGTGAAGGCCACCGGGGCCTCGCTGTCGGTCAGCTACGACGACGGCAAGAGCTGGGAGCCGGTGCAGCTGCGCAAGGACGCGGCCGGTTCCTGGACCGCCCGGTTCAAGACCGCGGCGAAGGCCGGCTCGTTCGTCTCGCTGAAGGCGCACGCCGAGGCGCCCGGCGGGCTGGGCATCGACCAGGAGATCATCCGGGCCTTCGGCCTGAAGTGATCCGCCAGGGTCCGCCGGACCGCACCGAAGTGACCTGATCCGGCGCCTTCTTGAGGCGGCCGCGCACCCCCCGACCGGGTGCGCGGCCGCCTCTCTTTGCTGTTTCTTGATGAATAAAATTTGTCTACTTTGCCCGTATATGGTGGGCGATAAGGCTAGAAACAGACTTATCGCGGCACGGATCGAGTTGCCAGGGAGCGCTCGGGAGGCTTATAAGAAGAGCGAGCGATTCCGGGAATCCCGGGGAATGCTGGCATGGAGGTTTCCCAATGTTTCTCACTCCGTCCGACACGGAGAAATTGCTGTTGAGCGTCGCCGGAATGGTCGCCCGTGACCGCAGGGAACGGGGGGTGCTCCTCAATTACCCCGAGGCGGTCGCGCTGCTTTCCTGCTGGGCGATGGAACGCGCTCGGGAAGGCGCCCTCGTCAGTGATCTGATGACCGCGGGACGGAACGTCCTCACCCGCGCCGACGTGCTGGAAGGTGTTCCCGAGATGCTGCACGACGTCCAGGTCGAGGCGACCTTCCCGGACGGGCGCAAGCTCGTCACGATCACCTCGCCGATCCCGTGATCCCGGGCGAGATCCGGACCGGGTCCGGTGAACTGAAGATAAACGACGGTCGTACGCAGATTTCCGTGACCGTGGTGAACGACGGCGACCGCCCCATTCAAATAGGCTCGCATCTGCATTTCCCGGACGCGAATCCCGCGCTCTCCTTCGACCGGGCCATTACCGAGGGGTTCCGGCTCGATATTCCCTCCGGTACTTCCCTCCGTTTCGAACCCGGAGTCGGCGCCGAGGTCGCCCTCGTCGAACTCGGAGGCCACCGGAGGGTGCCCGGCATCGTCGTGCCCGGCACCCGGCCCGCACGAACGGACGACATGTGACATGGCACAGATGACCCGTGACGCCTACGCGTCGCTCTACGGACCCACCACCGGCGACCGGATACGCCTCGCCGACACCGACCTCTGGATCGAGGTCGAGGAGGACCGCTGCTTCGGCGGCGACGAGGCGGTCTTCGGCGGCGGCAAGTCCATCCGCGAGTCCATGGCCCAGTCCACCGCCTCCCGCGCCGACGGCGCCCTCGACCTCGTCATCACCAACGTCGTCATCCTCGACCACTGGGGCATCGTCAAGACCGACGTCGGCGTACGGGACGGCCGCATCGTCGCCCTCGGCCGCTCCGGCAACCCGGACATCAGCGACGGCGTCCACCCCGACCTGGTGATCGGCCCCGGCACCGACGTCGTCTCCGGCGAGGGCCGCATCCTCACCGCCGGAGCCGTCGACACCCACGTCCACTTCCTCATGCCGGAAGCCCTGCACGAGGCCCTCGCCACCGGCACCACCACCGTCATCGGCGGCGGAACCGGCGCCACCGAGGGCTCCAAGGCCACCACCGTCACCCCCGGCGCCTGGAACCTGGCGATGATGCACCGCGCGCTGGACCGCGTCCCGCTCAACGTGATGCTCTTCGCCAAGGGCTCCACCGTCGGCGCCGAGGCCCTGCGCGAGGCGGCCCTCGCCGGAGCGGGCGGCTACAAGGTCCACGAGGACTGGGGCGCCACCCCCGCCGCCATCGACGCGGCACTCAGGGCCGCCGAGGAACACGGCCTCCAGGTCGCCCTGCACGCCGACAGCCTCAACGAGGCCGGATACGTCGAAGGCACCCTCGACGCCATCGCCGGACGCTCCATCCACGTCTTCCACGCCGAGGGCGCGGGCGGCGGCCACGCCCCCGACATCATCACCGTCGCCTCCCACCCCCACGTCCTGCCGGCGTCCACCAACCCGACACTGCCGCACACCGTCAACACCGTCGCCGAACACCTCGACATGCTGATGGTCTGCCACCATCTCAACCCGCGCGTCCCGGAGGACCTCGCCTTCGCCGAGTCCCGCATCCGCGCCACCACCATCGCCGCCGAGGACGTCCTGCACGACATCGGCGCCCTCTCCATCACCTCCTCCGACGCCCAGGCCATGGGCCGCATCGGCGAGGTCGTCTGCCGCACCTGGCAGGTCGCCCACTGCATGAAGCAGCGCTTCGGGGACCGGGGCAGCGAGCTGCCCGCCGACAACGAACGCGCCCGCCGCTACGTCGCCAAGTACACGATCTGCCCGGCCGTCGCCCACGGCATCGACCATGTCGTCGGCTCCGTCGAACCCGGCAAGCTCGCCGACCTGGTGCTCTGGGACCCCGCCTTCTTCGGCATCCGGCCCGCCGCCGTCCTCAAGGGCGGCATGGTGGTCCACGCCCCGCTCGGCGACGCCAACGCCGCGATCCCCACCACCCAGCCCGTCCTGCTGCGCGCCACCGCCGCCGCCGACGCCGCCCCGCACCTCTCGGTCAGCTTCGTCGCCCCCGCGGCACTCGACGACGGACTCGCCGAACGCCTGGGCCTGCAAAGGGAGTTGGTCGCTGTACGGCCCACTCGCCACCTCACCAAGGCGGACCTGCCGAACAACACCGCGCTCCCCGACATCGACGTCGACCCGGAGACCTTCGCGATCCGCATCGACGGGGAACTCGTGGAGCCCGCACCCGCCACCGAACTGCCGCTGGCCCAGCGGTACGCCATGTTCTGATGGCGGGCCTGGCACCCCTGCTGCTCGGCGACGGACGGCTCCCGGTCGGCGCGTACACCTACAGCGCGGGACTCGAACCGGCCGTCGCCGCGGGCCTCACCCGCGACCGGATACCCGCCCTGCTGCGGGCCCGGCTGCACACCGCCGCCGTCACCGAGGCCGCCGCCGCCGTGCTCGCCCTGCGCGCCGCCGCACAGGACCCGGTCGACTACGCCCCCGTACAGCACGCACTGGCCGCCCGCACCCCGGCCGCCCCGCTCCGCGAGGCGTCGGCGACGCTCGGCCGGGGGGTGCGCCGCCTCGCCCGGCGGCTCGCCCCCGACCACCCGGCGGTCACCGCGCTGACCGCCCTCGACACCCGCCCGCTGCGGCCGGTCGCGCTCGGCGCGCTCGGCGCCGTCATGCGCGTCACCGAGGAGGAACTGGCCCGCGGCGTCGTCTACGACGAACTGCAGACCCTCACCTCCGCGGCGCTCAAACTGCTGCCCGGCGACCCGCTCGACTCCGTCGCCTGGATCCTCGACGCCGAGCCGCACGCCGCGGCCGCGGTGGCCGAGGCCCTGGCGGTACCGGACCCGGCCGCACTGCCCGCCCGCACACCCCCGCTCACCGAACAGTGGGCACTGGAACACGCACGACGAGAACGGAGACTCTTCCTTGCCTGACCAGCACACCGACGAGCAGACCCACCCGCACCACCCCCGCCCGCGCGCCCTGCGCCTCGGCGTCGCCGGACCGGTCGGCACCGGCAAGAGCTCCATCCTCGCGACCCTCTGCCGCGAACTGGCCGGCGAACTCGCCATGGCCGTCGTCACCAACGACATCTACACCGACGAGGACGCCCGCTTCCTCCGCTCGGCGGGCGTCCTGCCCACCGAGCGCATCCGGGCCGTGGAGACCGGCGCCTGCCCGCACACCGCGATCCGGGACGACGTCAGCGCCAACCTCGACGCCGTCGAGGACCTGGAGGAGGAGTTCGGCCCGCTCGACCTGGTGCTCGTGGAGAGCGGCGGCGACAACCTCACCGCCACCTTCAGCCCGGCCCTCGCCGACGCCCAGCTCTTCTGCATCGACGTCGCGGGCGGCGGCGACGTGGCCCGCAAGGGCGGTCCCGGCATCACCGGCGCCGACCTGCTGATCATCAACAAGACCGACCTCGCCCCGCACGTCGAGGTCGACGTGGCCGCCATGGTCGCCGACGCCTCGGCCGCCCGCGACGGCCTGCCCGTCCTCGCCCTCTCCAAGCACGACGCCGCTTCGGTCGCCGGACTCGCCGACTGGGTACGGTCCGTACTCGCCCGGCACCGCGACGGCACCCTGGTCCCCACCGACCCGGGCCCGATGGCCCCGCACAGCCACGGCGGCGACCACGACCACCCGCACCCCCACAGCCACTCATGACCCGGCAGGCCGCCGAGCCCACCGCCGTCGCCGTGGAACGCGACGGCGCGGGCCGGCACATCGCCCGCGAACTGCGGCCGGGCGCCTTCCTCGCGCCCCGGCCGCTGCGCCCCGCCCCCGACCGGCTGCGCCTCGCCCTGGTCGGCACCCGGGCCGGACTCCTCGCCGGCGACGACCTGCGGCTGCACATCAGGGTCGGCCCCGGCGCCCGGCTGGAACTGACCGAACCCTCCGGGCTGGTCGCCTACGACCACCGGGGCGGCACATCGAGCTGGCGGGCCCGCGTAGAGATCGAGGAGGTTGGCGAACTCCACTGGGACGCCCGGCCGTTCGTGATATCCGAGGGTGCCCGGGTCGAGCGCTCGATGACGGTCGTGCTGGCGGCCGGGGCCCGCATGCTCTGGCGCGACACCCTGGTCCTGGGCCGCTCCGGCGAACGCGGCGGCGCGGTCCGGGCCACCACGCACGCCACCTACGACGGCCGGGAACTCCTCGTCGAGGACCTGGACCTGCGCGACGCGGACCTGCGCGAACTGCCCGGGGTCCTCGGCCCGCACCGGGTGATCGGCTCGGTCACCGCGCTCGGCGCCGACCCGGGCGGCCCGCCCCACCCGTACCGGACGGCACTGGCGGGGCCGGGCGCCCAGATCCGGCTGCTGGACACGGTGGCACCGGCGATCGAGGCGGACCTGGCCGCCGTCTGGGAGGAGTGGCGCGCGGTCACGACCGGCTGACCGCGCCACCCGCCTCCACGGACGCACGCGCCAGGACGCCCCGCGCCACCACCGCCGCGCACAGCAGCGCGGGCGCCCCCGCGAGCGCGAAGCACAGCGCCGGTGACAGCCGGTCCACCAGCAGACCCACCACCGCGGTACCGACCGATGCCCCGGCGTTCACGGCGCTGTTCACCCACGCCCCCGCCCGGGTCCGGGCGGCCGCCTCCACCGACTCGTCCGCGATCAGATACGCGGTGGTCAGCGCGGGGGCGACGAACAGCCCGGCCACCGCGGCCACCACCACCAGCACGTACACCCGGGGCGACAGCCCCGCCACGGCCACCGCCGCGCCCAGCCCGGCACCCAGCAGCGGCAGCCGCACCCGGTTCGGCGTCCGCCACGACACCGCGCCATAGGCCAGCCCCCCGACCGCGCTGCCCGCCGAGAGGGCGGCCAGCACCCAGGAGACGGCCGCGCCCTGGTGACGCTGCTCGGTGAACGCCACCACCAGCAGATCCAGCGCCCCCAGGCACAGTCCCACGGTGCCCGTCACCAGCACCGCCTGCCGCAGCGCGGCCACACCGAGCAGCCGCCGCCCGGCCACCGGGCCGCCTCGCGCCTTCCCCGTACCGGCCGGCCGCGCCACCCGCGCCCCGCGCACCGCCGGCGAGGTCACCAGCGCCAGCGTCCCGGTGAGGACCAGCGCGGCACTGACCGCGACACCGGCCGACGGCGGGGCCGCCGCGATCACCACCCCGACCAGCAACGGCCCGCTGACGAAGAGGAGTTCCTCGGCGACACCGTCCAGGCTGTAGGCACGTTGCAGCAGCTCGCGGTCGGCGACCAGCTCGCTCCAGAGCATCCGCATCACCGGCCCCAGCGGCGGGGTGCAGGCCCCCGCCGCCGTGGCCAGCGCCCCGATCAGGAACGGTGAGCCGCCCGGCCGCCAGGTGGCGTACGCCAGGGCGGCGAGCAGCACCGCGTAGAGACCGGCCATCGGCGGCAGGGCCCGGCGCGGCCCGTACCGGTCGATCAGCCCGGCCCGGGCGGGCGAGAGGGAGACGCTGGTCGCGCCGAACAGCGCCATGACGGTGCCGGCGACGGAGTACGAGCCGGTGGCGGCGCGCACCGCCAGCATCAGGGAGAGGGAGACCATCCCGTACGAGAGCCGCCCCAGCAGGGCGGCCCCGAAGGTGCGGGAGGCGTACGGGGTACGCAGGACGGCCGCGTACGAGGGCGCGGGCGAAGAGGGAGACATGAGGACGTTCCTCGTGAGGGCGGCGCACGGGAGGGCGCCGCGGGCGTGCGGGGACACCGGAGCACCGCACCCGGTCGGAACGGGGTGCGGCCGTGGCGGGCCCTACGCACGGAGGAGGAACATCCGGCCAAGGTAGCAGGCGGACCCGTCCCGGTGGAGGGGGTGCCGACCGGCCCGGTAGCCTCGGCGGTCATGTCCTCCTACCCTTCGCGCGACCGCCCCGCCTTCGACGCCGACGAACGGACCCAGCTCACCGGCTGGCTCGACTCCCAGCGGGCGGTGGTCCGTTGGAAGTGCGAAGGGCTGTCGGAGGCGGACGCGCACCGCGCCGTCCTGCCGTCCTCGCCGCTCATGACGGCGGCCGGTGTGCTGTCCCACCTCCGCTGGGCCGAGCACCTCTGGTTCGAGGTCGTCCTGATGGGCTGCCCGGCGACCGGTCCGGTGTTCGACGGCCCCGAGGACGCCGACATGATGGTCGACGGGGTGCCGCTCGCGAAGCTGCTGGACGACTACGACCGGCAGGTCGAGGTGTCCAACGGGATCGTCGCCGGACGGTCGCTCGACGAGACGGGGCGCCACCCCGACTTCGAGGCGTCGGGCGCCAGCCTGCGCTGGATCATGCTCCACATGATCGAGGAGACCGCACGGCACGCGGGCCACCTGGACGCCGTCCGGGAGATCCTGGACGGCCGGACCGGCCACTACTGACCGGGATGCTCGCGCCGGGGGGCGTTTCCCCGGCGCGAGCGCCGCGCGGTTGCTCCACCGGGATGAACTCGCACGTCGGGGACGCCGCGACCGGTGCCGTACCGCGCCCTGCGGCGCGCCCGCCCCGTATACCCGTAGCCGGGGGCTGTCGCGAGACCTCGGGAAAGGACCGGCGATGACACTCGGAGCCGACGAACGGCTGGCCATCCACGAACTGCTCGCCCTGCACGGGCACGTGGTCGACGACGGAGAGCTGGACCGGCTGGACGAGCTGGTCACCGAGGACGTCGTCTACGACGCGTCGCGGCTCGGCCACGGGGAGCTGCGCGGGCTGGAGGCCTTCCGCGACATGGCGCGGGCCCGCGCCGGTGCGGCCCACGGCCCCGTCGGCCACCACGTCACCAACATCGTCCTCACCGAGGCCGGGGACGGACGGGTGCACGCGCGGTCCAAGGGCATCGGAGTCGCCGTCGACGGCGGGTGCGGCACCGTGACCTTCGAGGACGAGATCGTGCGGAGCGAGCGGGGCTGGCGGATCGGCCGGCGCCGGATCGTCCCGCACGGCGTGCCGGGCGGAGAGGCCCCGTACGCCGCCCGGCCGCACGTCGACCCGCCCGGAACCCACCGCTCCGACCGGTCTCACCTCCCCAGCAGCCCCGAGGTGTCCAGCACCTGACGGATCGCCCGGCCCGAGGCCAGCTCCTCCATCGCCGTGTTGATGCCGGTCAGCGGCAGGGTGCCCGTGTGCATCCGCTCCACCGGCATCAGCCCGGCCCGCCACAGGTCGAGGAACCTCGGGATGTCCCGGCGCGGCACCGCGTCGCCCATGTACGAACCCAGCAGGGACTTGCCCTCGCCCGCGAAGGCCAGGGCCGGCACCTCCAGCATCCGGTCCGGCGCGGGCAGGCCCACCGAGACGACCCGGCCGCCCCGCGCCACCGCCTCCAGGCACGCGCCCATCACCTTCGGGCTGCCCACCGCCTCGACCGCCAACTCGGCGCCGCCGGAGGTCAGTTCGCGGATCTCCCGGACCGCGTCGTCGGGCGCGAGGGCGTGCGTGGCGCCCAGCCGCAGGGCCAGCTCCCGCTTCTCCGCGACCGGGTCGACCGCCACGACCGGGTACGCCCCCGCGGCCCGGGCGCCCAGCACGGCGGAGAGCCCCACGCCGCCCAGCCCGTAGACCACCGCCGACTGCCCCGGGCGCAGCGCCGCCGTGTTGATCACCGCACCCGCTCCCGTGAGGACCGCGCAGCCGAACATCGACGCCACCTCGAACGGGACGTCCTTCGGGATCGGGACCAGCGACTCCTGCGCCAGCACGGCGTGTTCGGCGAACGCGGAGACGCCGAGCTGGTGGTGGACCGGCTCGCCGGCGGCGTCGGTCAGCAGCGACGGACCGTGCAGCAGCGCCCCCGCCCCGTTCGCCGCCGCGGCCTGGGCGCACAGGGCCGGCCGGCCCGCCGCGCAGTCGCCGCAGAACCCGCAGCTCGGTACGTAGACCAGCACCACGTGGTCGCCGGGGGAGAACCGGTGGACGCCCGGCCCGGTCTCCTCGACGATCCCCACCGCCTCGTGCCCCAGTGCCATCGGCAGCGGGCGGACCCGGTCGCCGTTGACCACCGAGAGGTCCGAGTGGCAGAGCGAGGCGGCCGCGATCCGGACCAGCACCTCGCCCTCGCGCGGGGCGCCCAGCTCCAGCTCCTCCACCTCGACCGGGCGGGTCGCGGAGTAGGGCCGGGCCGTCGACGTACCGCGCAGCACCACCGCCCGGGTCCTCACGCGCCCACCTCCGCGCGCGGGGCGCAGCGCAGCACGTCCCGGCTGTCCAGCAGCGGGACGACCCGGCCGAGCACGATCTCCCGGAAGTGCTCGGTGGCGCAGTGGGCGGTGAAATCGGCCTCGGAGGCGTACTCCTCGTACAGCACCACCGTCCGGGGGTCCTCGGTGCCCTGGTGGACCCGGTAGGCCAGGTTGCCGGGCTCGCGGCGGGAGGCGGCGGCCATCGTGTCGAGCAGCGGGAGGACGGTGTCCTCCGCGCCCTCCTTGGTGCGGTAGCGGGCTATGACCACGTACGTCATGGGTTGTTACTCCTGAGGTGGGGCGGGCCTCTTCAGCGCGGCGGGCGGGACCGGCGGAAGCTGGTCCCGGCGCAGACTCCAGAGGCGCGGGTCGGACGTCGCGGCGGCGGCCGAGCCGAGGGCCAGCGCCAGCGCGACGTCCGCGGGGGTCTCCACGAAGCCCGCGGCCACCGACGGGGACATCGCGCGCTGTGCCTGCGCGCTCATCCGGGCGACGATCGGGGCGGGCATGATCTCGACCAGGTCCGGCGCCCCGCGCGAGATCGCGTCCGTGGAGCGGCGCAGATTGGACCGGTCGGTGACGAACACCTTCATCATGGTCAGCAGGCCGAGCGGGCGGCCCTTCTCTATGAGCGAGAGCCTGGTGCTGACCACGCCGTGCGCGCCCAGGCCCTTGAGGAACTCCAGCGCGCCCCGGTCCTGCGCCAGACCGGGGCTGCTGTCCACGTTCACGAACACCGTCTTCCCCGCCCGGCCCAGCGCCGGCACGACCTGGGGCAGCTGCCCCACCGCGAACGACGCGAGGATGCCCACCCTGGCCGGTGCGGTCAGGAACTGGCGCAGCGGCTGGGTGCCGACGACCGACGCGACGACCGGCACCTCGGCGAACGCCGCGGTGAGCCGGGGGTCGAGCGGGGCGCCGGACCGGGAGGAGGAAGGGGTCATGGCAGGACCTGCCTGTGAGGAGGGGGTGCGTGACCGTCGGGAACGCGACCGCGGGGAGCGTGACTGCGAGGCTCCCCGCGTCAGTTCAGCGGAGACGTACCGAATCGGCTGGGAAGGCCCAGTTTGCCAGGGTTGAGGATGCCGGCCGGGTCCAGGGCCTTCTTCACCGCGACGAAGGTCGCGAAGCCCGCCCCGAGGGATTCCTCCAGGTAGGGGCCGCGCAGCAGCCCGCAGCCGTGGTGGTGGCTGAGCGCCGCCGCGTGCTTGATCAGTACGCCGTTGGCGGCGTCCCACACCGAGCGGTACCAGTCGCGGCGCGACTCGGGAGCCACGTCGCCGCGGAGCGAGAAGTAGACGCAGGCGCCGTCGGTGTACGCGTGGGACTGGTGGGCCGAGGCGGCCAGGGTGCCGTCCACCGCCTGGATCGCGGCGACCACCTCGTCGTAGATCACCGGCAGGTCGGTCCAGGACGCGGCCATCTCCAGGGTGTCGGCGACGAAGCCGGGGCCGGGCTTGAAGCCGTCGGCGGACTTGCCGACCAGCATCCGCTCGTCCAGCCAGCGCTCGAAGACCGCCTGGCTGTCCAGCTCGGGGCCGTACTCCTCGCAGACCTCCCGGGCGATCTTCAGCGAGGCGTCCACGAGGGCCGGGTCGCCCTCGTCCGCGATCAGCAGCAGATTGGTCTCCGGGTGCCCGAAGTGGGTGCCCGACTCCAGGGCGTCGTAGAGCCGCAGGACGGCCGGGGTGGCGCCGCGCTGCATGATCCGGCGGCAGGCCTCCAGGCCCTGGGCGAAGCTGGTGAAACCGTACGCGGCGGCCGAGGCGTACTCCGGCAGCGGGTGCACCCGCAGCCGGGCCGAGACGATCACGCCGAGGGTCCCCTCGGAGCCGACGAACAGCTGGCGCAGGTCCGGCCCGACCGCGGCGCGGGCGTAGTCGCCGTAGGTGGCCCGGGTCCCGTCCGCGTGCACGACGTCCACGCCGACGACCATGTCCTCGATCTTGCCGTACCGGGTGGAGAGCTGACCGGCGCCCCGGCAGGCGATCCAGCCGCCGACCGTGGAGACGGCGAAGGCGGACGGCCAGTGGCCGGTGGTGACGCCGTACTCCTCCTGGAGCTGCTTCTCGAAGAGGTCGCCGAACATGCCGGCCTGGACGTCCACGATGTTCGACTCCGCGTCGAAGCCGGTGATCCGGTTCAGCCCGCACACGTCCAGGACCACCCCGCCGAAGACCGGCAGCGCCGCGCCCGTCACGTTGGAGCGGCCCGCGGACGGGGTGACCGGGATGCCCGCCTCGTGGCAGATCCGCAGCACGGCGGCGACCTGGTCGGCGTCGGCGGCCTCGACGACCACCGCGTCCGGGGTCGCCGGACGGCCCTCGGTCTCACCGATCATCGAACCGGCCCACCAGTCGCGGGTGCGGGTGACGACCTCCTCGCGGGCGGTGTGCACCGCGTGCGCGGCCCCGCGCAGCGCCTCCACCACGGACGCGGGGACCTCCACCGGGTCCGCCTGGAGCGCGGCCGCCCCGTCGCCGATCGGCGTGTTGCGGGCCCACTTGGCGAAGCTGGGCGCGCCCACGGTGTAGTCGCCCCGGTTGAACGGGTGGGTGATGGTCTGACGGCTGATCATGCTGCTGCCCCTTCGAGGAGTACGGACTTTTCGTGACGGACGGCTGCGAGGTACTCGGCGACCGAGCGCTCGACCTGCGCCTCCGTGAGGTTCAGTTCCCGCCCGAGGATCGCGCCGACGGCCTCGGCGGCGTCCACGGACGCGTCCCGGGCGAACAGCCGGGCCCGGGTCCGGCGGGAGAGGACGTCGTCGACCGAACGGGCCAGCTCGGCCCGGGCCGCGTAGACGACCTCGGCGCGGGTGTACGGGAGCCCGGCGACGACCGGCTCCGCCAGCGACGGGTCCTCCTGGACGAGATCGCCGACGAACCGGGCCTCGGTGCCGAAGCGCTCGCCCAGGTGGGCGGCGAGGCCGCCGGACGCGGCCACCGCCTCGGAGTCGTAGCCGGCACCGCCCAGCAGCGGAAGGTCGCTGGTGCGGCTCCGCGCCTTCCGGCCGAGCACGGTCATCACCTTGTCGATGACGAGCTCGCCCATGTGGCGGCTGGTGGTGAGCTTGCCGCCGGTCACCGTCACCATGCCGGTGCGGCCGATGGTGATGTGGTGGTCGCGGCGCATGTCGAGGGTGGCGCCCTCCTTGCCGCCGACCAGCGGGCGCAGACCGCCGATGGAGCCGACGACGTCGTCCGGGGTGAGCTTCCCCTCGAAGGCGGTGTTGGCGCCCTCCAGCAGGAAGTCCATCTCCTGACGGGTGCAGTGCACGTCGTCGGGGGAGCCCTGGTAGTCCTCGTCGGTGGTGCCGAGCACCACGCTGTTGCCCCAGCGGGTGCAGGTGGCGCGGCGGGCCCGGCCGGGGATCGGCACGGTGACCGTGCAGTTGATCCGCACCTTCTCCCACGGCACCACGATGTGCACGCCCTTGGCGGGGCGCACCTGCGGCCGGTGGCCGTCGTCCGCCTTGGCGTCCAGTTCGTCGGTCCACACCCCGGTGGCGTTGACGACGGCGCGGGCCCGGATGTCGAAGCTGTCGCCGTCCGCCGAGACCCGGGCACCGGACACCTTGCCCATCTGCATCAGCAGACCCTCGGCCTTCGCCCCGTTGAGGACCGTCGCACCGAGCGCGGCGGCGGTCCGCACGATGGTCAGCACGAGCCGGGCGTCGTCGGTGCGGGCGTCGAAGTACATCAGCCCGCCCTTCAGGTCGTCCGCGCGCAGCGTCGGCGCCTGCGCCAGCACCTCGGGGACGGTCAGCCGCTGGTGCAGCTTGCCGATCCGCCACCCGCCGACCAGGTCGTACGTCCACAGCAGGCCCTCGAAGCCCTTGGCGAGGCGGGCGTCGAAGACCCCCTCCTTCTCCAGGATCGGGAAGAGGAACGGCAGCCGGTGCACCAGGTGCGGGGCGTTCTTCCGGAACCGGTGCCGCTCCAGCAGCGAGTGGCGGACCAGGTTGACGTTGCCCTGCTCGATGTAGCGCAGGCCGCCGTGCACCATCTTCGAGGACTTCGAGGAGGTGCCCGAGGCGAAGTCGTCCTTCTCGACCAGCGCCGCGCGCAGCCCCCGGGAGGCCGCGTCCAGCACGGCGTACGCGCCGGTGACGCCGCCACCGATGACCAGCACGTCGTACGTGTCGTCGGCCAGCCGGCGCTTGAGGGCTGCCCGGTCGAGCAGCAGGGGCGTGCGGCGGGTCGCCGCGGCGCTGCGCCTCGGCTTCCGGGCGGGCATGGTGATCACAACATCAACTCCTGGTGTTCCGGTACGGCGGCCGGCCCATCGCGTGCGGGCCGCCGGTGCGACGTGCGTGCCGTCGGCGCGACGTCAGTGGGGGGTGTGCGGTTCGGGGGCTTTCAGGGGGAGCAGCGCGGGATCGCCGAGGTGGGCGACGAGCACGTCGCGCCAGGCGGAGCGCTGCGCGGCGCGTTCGGCCGCGGTGGTGGAGGGCTCGAAGACCCGGCCGACCGGCTGTGCCTCGACGACCTCCTCCAGCGAGGACCACAGACCCCGGGCGACCCCGGCGAGGTAGGCGGTGCCGCGCAGGCTGGCGGTGGCGGAGTCGGAGACCCGCTCCAGCGGCAGCCCGGTCAGGTCGGCCTGGATGCGCATCAGCGGGTCGCTGCCGGAGACCCCGCCGCCCACTCGGAGCCGGGTGAACGGGGTGCCCATGGTGGCGGCGACCCCGTCGATCAGGTCGCACACCGAGTGCGCGATCCCGTCGAGCACGGCGCGCGCCAGGTCGGCGCGGGTGGTGGCGAGGGTGAGCCCGGTGAGGGCGGCGGTGGCCTCCGGGTGCCAGACCGGCGTACGGACCCCGGCGAGTGCCGGGACGAAACGCGGGGTGCGGCCCGGCCGGGTGGGGACCCGGCCCGCCTCCTCACCGAGCTCCTTCGGCGACGCGAACAGGCCCAGGTCGTCACAGAGCCAGCGCAGCGCCGAACCCGCCGTGGAGGTGTACGCCTCCAGGCTGTAGTGGCTGGTGGATCCCTGCCGCCGGCCGGGCTGGGCGAGCACCCCGGAGATGTCCGGCCGGGGCAGGGCGGGGGTGGTGCCGGTCGCCGCGTCGACGAAGGCGCCGGTCCCGTAGACGCACATGCCCTGCCCGGCGGCGAGTCCGCCGAGCGCGACGAGCGCGGCGTGCTGGTCGCCCATGGAGGCGGCCAGCGGTACGGAGATGCCGAGGGCGGCCGGGTCGGTGGTGCCGAAGCCCGCGTCGTCGGAGCAGAGTTCCGGCAGCAGCTCGGTCGGGAAGCCGAGATGGCCGATCCACTCCTCGTCCCAGGCGTGCGAGGCCAGCAGGTAGCCGCCGGTGGAGGCGGCGTTGGTCGGTGTCGTGGCGTGCACGGCACCGCCGGTGAGCCGCCAGATCAGCCAGGTGTCGACGGTGCCGAAGAGCAGCCGGCCCTCGCGGTACGCGGCGGCCACGTCCGGGTGGCCGGCGATCTGCCGGGCGGCCCAGAGGAACGGGGAGCGGGCACCGACCGGCCGGCCCTGCCGGGCCAGCAGGGCGTCGTCCCACTCCGGTTCGTACGCGGTGAGATCGGCCGCGTACCGCCGGTCCTGCCACACCACCGCGGGCAGCAGCGGCCGCCCGGTCACCCGGTCCCAGAGCATCGCCGTGGCGCGTTGCGTGGACAGGGCGACCGCGGTGATCCCGATGCCCTCGGCACGGGCCCCGGCCACGGCCCGGCGCGCCACCTCGACGGTGGCGGTCCAGATCTCCATCGGATCCTGCTCGACCGAGAGGTCGTCCGGATGGCCGACCTTGATCGACCGGTAGAACACCTCGTGGGCGGTGCCGGAGTCCAGGACGACTCCGGCCCGGGTGCCCGTGGTGCCCTCGTCGATGGCGAGCACACCGAGCCGGGCGGCGGCGCCGGGAAGCGACTGCGTCATTGCGGCCCTTTCGGGAGGATGGGGACGGGGGAGGGGAGAGGGCACCATCGTGTGGTGCGGCGGGACCGGAGGCGGGTCAGCGCGCGGCGGCGGGTGCCGCGGGATCCGGGGATCCCGCCCGGGCGGCGGTCTCGTCGGGCGAGGCGGCCTTCGTCGGGTCCCACTTGATCGCCAGGCAGGTGATCAGCCCGAGCAGCGGCACGACGGAGAGCACCAGGAAGGTGTCGGCGAGCCCCAGCGAGTCCTTGATCTGCGGGAAGACGTACAGCCCGACGACGCTGCCGAAACTGCCGACCATCCCGGTGACCCCGGTGCCGAGCGCACGGACGTCGCTGCTGTACGAGAGCGCGGCGATCGACTTGCCGTTGGCGCCGGGGCCCGCGGAGTGGCAGAGGATGAACAGCACCGGCAGCAGGAAGGCCACCGCCGTGGGCACCTTCTCGAAGGTCAGCCCCATCGCGAGCAGCGCCACGAACACCCCGGCGAAACCGGCCGCGGAGCTGAGCCGCAGCCCCAGGCGGCGGCCGAAGTAGGCGGAGAGCAGCCCGCCGGCTATGCCGAAGGCGTTGAAGACCATCGAGCCGACCGTCGCCTTCTCGAAGCTCTCGCCGAAGATCGTCAGGCTGATCAGCGGGAGGTACCAGCCGACCGCGAAGTACTGCATCGACTGCCCGAGCGAGATGACCGAGGAGAGGACCGTGCGCGGCAGGTAGTCGCCCTTGAAGAGCACCCCGGCCTGGCGGAACCCGATGGCGGGCGCCTCGGTGGCGGCCCGGGCGGCCCCGTCCGGCTCACCGGCGACGGCCTTGATCCCGTAGATCCGGTCCAGGTTGGCGACGGACTCCGCCAGCCGGCCCTTGCTCGCCAGCCAGGTGGGGCTCTCCTTGAGCATCAGCCACTGGCCCAGCAGCAGTGCGACGGCAACGACCGCGGCCGATCCGACCGACCAGCGCCAGATGTCCGCACCGACGTCCAGGTTGAAGAAGACCAGGGCGAGCGCGAGGTTGCTGGTGGTGGCGACGTACCAGACGGCCTGCCACAGGTTCAGCCGCCCGCCCAGCTTCGCGGGCGTGTACTCGGCGAGCAGCGCCATGGCGACGGCGAAGTCGATGCCGTACGCGACGCCCACCAGCACCCGGCCGAGCCAGACGACGGTGAAGTCACCGGCGAAGGCGGCCAGCAGGGCGCCCGCGATGGCGAACACCTTCGCCAGCAGCAGCGGGGGAACACGGCCGATCCGGGTGGCGAGCCAGCCGCCGAACGGGTTGAAGATGATCGCCAGGGCCGGAGCGGTGGCCGTGAGGATCGAGACCTGCGTGCTGCTCAGCTCCATCTGGGACGTCATCGGCCCCAGGCCGGCGCTCAGCGCGGCGTTCGAATAGGCGTCGAGGAAGAGCCCGCCGAACACGAGAAACCAGATGACCTGCGCCCGGCCGGTGATCTTGCCCAGCCCATCGATGAGCGCAACGACGTCGCCGACGCCTCTGACGCTCGGACGTTGTGCCATGAATCCGCCTTCGAGGAAGACCCATCGGCGGTACGGGAGCACAGAGAAACAGGCACGACGAAGCCACCGACAGGTGGTCTGTGTCTGTGCCTGTCAAAACACTGCGGAAAGCGCCGCAGCACGTGAACTGCAAGGAATGCGAACTACGCAGTGAGGTTAAGAACGAGTCAGGAGGGACGTCAAGGGTTTCCGGAAGGTTTCCGGAACGTGACACGGCCCCGGCGGGCGGGGCGGCGGACGCGGGGCGGGGCGGTCGCACCCCGCCCCGCCCCGCGCGAACGGGGTCAGCGCCCGGACTGCAGCGCCGCCCAGGTGTTCGCCCCCACGATGCCGTCGGCCGTCAGGCCCCGGCTCGTCTGGTAGCCGCGCACCGCGGTCGCCGTCTCCGGGCCGAAGCTGCCGTCGACGCCGACCGTCGAGCCCAGCGCCGCGGTCAGCGCGCGCTGGAGCCGCTTCACCGCGTCGCCCGTGGCGCCCTGCTGGAGGCTGGTCGCGGGGCCTGCCGACAGCAGCGCGGTCCAGGTCCGGGCCCCCACCACACCGTCCGCGTCCAGCCCGCGCGCGGCCTGGTACGCGATCACCGCGGCCTTGGTGGCCGCGCCGAAGTCGCCGTCCACCTGGCCGACCGGGAAGCCCTGTTCGCTCAGCAGCCGCTGGACGGCCTTGACCTGGGCGCCGGCCGAGCCGCTCTGCTGGGTGGCGTAGGAGGCGAAGCTCAGTCCGTCGGAGCCGTCGCCGCCGGTGTCCCCGCCGACGAGCTGCATGTAGCGGTTCCAGTCCCAGTAGGGACCCGGGTCGGTGTGGTCGTTGCCCGGTGCCTCACTGTGCCCGATGATGTGCGCCCGGTCCTTGGGGATGCCGTAGCGGTCGCAGAGGTACGCGGTCAGCGCGGCGGAGGCGCGGTACATGCTGTCCGTGAACCAGGACGGGTCGTCGATGAACCCCTCGTGCTCGATGCCCAGTGAGGAGGAGTTGGCGCTGCGCGCGTGGTAGGCGGTGTCGCTGTCCCGCACCATCTGGGTGATCTGGCCGTCCGACGACCGCACCACGTAGTGGGCGCTCACCTCCGCGGCGGGGTTCTGGAACCAGCTGATCGAGCCCGCGTACGAGCCCTGCGTGACGTGGACGACCACCTTGTCGATCTTCGCGGACCGGCCCTGGGCGAAGTTGTTCGCGTTGGCCGCCACCCACAGCGCCGACGGGTAGTCGGGGCTCTGCGCGCGGACCTCGGTGGCGGCGAGCGCGCCCTTCTGCGGGGTGACCGGACGGCTCGTCACCGTGATGCGCTCGCCGCCGGGGACGTCCGCCGTGATCCCGTCGGCCAGGAAGGTGTACACGGTGTCGGCGTACAGCGCGGCGGCCGGGCCCCGGGCGCCGCCGTACGCGGCCACCACCGGGTACCAGGCGTCGATGTCGTCGCGGTCCCGGGCGTCCAGCCCCAGCTTGTCGGCGTAGGCGCGCAGCACGGCGGCGCCGCCCAGGATGTTGGTACCGGTGTCGGCGCGGAGCCGGGCGAGCGGCTCGCCGGTGAGGGCCGCGGCCCGCTCCAGCGTCCGGTCGGCGGGATTGCTCACCAGGTGCATCACGCCGTAGCCGTTGGCCTGGCTGGGGCGCCCGGAGTGGCCGTCGAGATGGGTCTCGCCGTAGCCGACGGCGGCGAGCAGATCGCGCGGTACGTCGTACTCCGCCGCGGCCCGCTCGAACGCCCGCTCCATCGGGTGGCCGTCGCCCGGGGCGGCGAGGGACGGCGATCCGGTCATGGTGAGGACGGTGGCGGTGAGGGCCGCCAGGACGGTGGCGCGGCCCCGGGTGTGGATCGCGGCGCGGCTGGGCATACCTGCTCCTGCTCGGTGGGGGAGTGGGCGCGGCCCCGGGCCCGGGTGGGGTGGGCCGAGGGCCGCGAAGCGCGATCAGATTATCTTTCTGTTCAGGGCATGACAATGATCTGCCCCGGTGTGTCGCGCCGTCATCCCCTTGGATTCGCACACCTGGACGCCGTCCATCGCACGAGCGAACGCGGACCGGTTCTACCGTCGCGAAGGCGTATAAATGGTTTCTCCGGACCAGCCGGCGTCCCCCGATGGCACGCACACCTCACGCGGCAGGGCGTCACCGCGTACGAGAGCGCAGGAGCGCCGCACCATGAGCACGGCAGAAGAGATCAGTACCTTGCTGGTGGCGAACTTCGGCACCGACCCCCACGCCATCCGGCTGGATGTGTCGCTCCGTCATCTCCAGCTCGACTCACTGGCGTTGGAGGAGCTGCGGCTGCTCATCGAGGACCGGCTCGGCGTGGACCTCGACGACGTGCAGCTGAGCTCGCGGGACACGGTCGGCCGGCTCGTGGACGCGGTGCACCACCGGGTCGCCGCGTGACGCCCCGTCCGTACCGCCCGGAGCCCTTCGCCGCCGCCGTCACCGGCATCGGCCTGATCACCGCCGCGGGCGTCGGTACGGAGGCGACCTGGCGCGCGGTCACCGGGCCCACGGACCCGCCCCATGTCCCGCACCGGCCCGAACTCGAAGGTCTGCCCTGCGACTTCATGTACACGGTCGCCGGGCTCGACCCGCGCGCCGTGCTCGGCGTGGCGGCCGCGCGGCTTATGGACCGCTTCGCCCAACTGGCCGTCCTCGCGGCCCGCGAGGCCGTCGCCGACGCCGGACTCGGCCCCGGGGTCTGGGACGCCGGACGGGTCGCCGTCGTCATCGGCTCCGCCCATGGCGGGCTGCCCTTCTACGACGAACAGCACGCCCTCCTCACCGAGCGCGGCGCCCGCCGGGTCTCCCCGAAGCTCGCCCCGCTCACCGTCGTCAACGGCGCCGCCAGCAGCGTCGCCACCGACCTCGGCGCCCTCGGCCCGAGCCAGGCCGTCTCCACCGCCTGCTCCTCCGGGACCGTCGCCCTCGGCACCGCCCACCAGATGCTCCGCACCGGTGCCTGCGACATCGTCGTGGCGGGCGGCGCCGAATCGGTCTGCTCCCGGCTCCTCATCGCCAGCGCCTGCCGGCTCAAGGCGGTCTCCACCCGGCGCGAGGACCCCGCGGCGGCCTGCCGCCCCTTCGACGCACACCGGGACGGCTTCGTCGTCGGCGAGGGCGCCGGCCTGCTGGTGCTGGAGCGCCCGGAACACGCGCGGGCCCGCGGTGCCACCGTCCGCGCCCACCTCGCCGGTTACGCCGCCTCCAGCGACGCCCACTCCGCCGTCGCCCCCGACCCCGGCGGCCTCGGCATCGAGCGGGCCCTGCGCGCCGCGCTCGCCGACGCCGGTGTCGAGCCCCGGGACATCGGCCACGTCAACGCCCACGGCACGTCCACGGTCTCCAACGACCTCATCGAGGGAACGATGCTCCACCGCGTCCTCGGCGACCGCCCCCTGGTCACCTCGACGAAGGCGATGACCGGGCACACCCTGGGCGCCGCCGGGGGCATCGAGACCGCGCTGACCGTCCTGACGCTCCAGCACGGGCTGGTACCGCCCACCGTGAACCTCGACGCCCCCGATCCGGAGATCCCCGTCGACGTGGTGAGCAAGGAGGCCCGGCCCGCGGTGCTCGACGCGGCCGTCAAGACCTCGCTCGGCTTCGGCGGACACAACGCCGCACTCGTTCTCACCAGGGCCTGACCCGGAAACCAAGAGGCACGCGATCCATGGCCGACGAGATCATCCGGACCCTGTCGGTGGGCGGTCTGCGCTACGGCTACCGGCTGCTGCGGCAGCCCGCGCCGCGCACCGAACCGGTCATCGTCCTCGGCGGCGCACTCCAGGGCATGTACGGCTGGCCGCAGATGGACGACCACCTCGGGCCCCTGGCCTCCGTGGTCACCGCCGATCTGCCCGGCATGGGCGGGGCGGACCCGTTGCCGCCGGGCACCGGCGCGGAGCTCCTCCAGGACGCCGTCATCGGGATCGTCGACGACCTGGGCGTCGAGCGGGTCAACCTGTTCGGCTTCTCGTACGGAACGTCGATCGCCTTCGGCTGCGCCCGCCGCCACCCCGGCCGGGTCGCCCGGCTGGCGCTCGGCGGGGTGCCCGCCCACATCACCGGGGAGCAGCGCGCCCACTGGGCCCGCGCCGTCGCCCGGCTCGACACCGGGGACCTGGCCGGGCTGGCCGGGCTGGCCGCCGAGGTGCTGATGTGCCAGGACCCCGAACGCCCGGTCCACCGGCGCGAGCTGGCGCGCCGCTATGTGCGGCGCTCCTTCCTGTACGCGCTCACCCACTCCCCGCACGCGGTGCGTTCGCTGCACCGGGCGCTGGAGCAGCGGCCGGACTTCTCCGGCGGGCTGACCGGCGTGCCCACGCTGGTCTTCGCGGGCGAACATGACACGGTGACCTCGCCGGAGCGGCAGCGGGCCTTCGCCGCCACGATCGAGGGCAGCCGGTTCCTGACGATCGGCGAGTCCGACCACTGGGTCGTCCTGGAGCGCCCGGACGACGTCGCGGACCTGATGGCCCGCTTCTTCACCGATAGCCCGCTGGAACCGTCCCCGGGGCTCGCCGCCCTGCCCGCGCAGGGCCGGGCCCTCCGCGCACCGGCCGGCCCGCCCCGGGCCGACGCCCAGTGAACCGACCAGACCCGGAGAAACGGTCATGGAGAAGCCCGAGTTCGTCTACCGCATCTACATCCAGACCACCGCCGACCAGCTCTACCGGGCACTGACCGACCCCGAGCTGATCAGGATCTACATGGGCGACCACGGCCCCGACTCCACCTGGGAGCCGGGAGCGCCGGTCCGCTGGAAGATGGACCCGGACGGCGACTTCGAGGAGGTCGGCCAGCGGGTCCTGGCGGCCGAGCCCGGAAGGCGGCTCGCGTACAGCTGGCACACCCTCCAGCCCATGCACCGCCAGATGTTCGACTTCGCCTCGGACGAGGAGTGGGAGCGGGCCGTCCAGGAGCGGTCCAGGGTCTCCTTCGACATCGAACCGGCCGCGGAACCCGAACTGGGGATCCGGCTGACCCTCACCCACGACGGCTTCGACGGCCCGGACAGCAGGATGCTGGAGGGCGTCAGCGAGGGCTGGGTGGCGATCGTGTCCACGCTCAAGACCCTGCTGGAGGGCGGGAAGTTCCTCGACGAGCCCGCCTGAGCGGCGATCGGCCCGCCCTCCCCGCCGGGGTCTCAGGCGCCCGGCACCCGGTCGAGGAATCCGCTGACCGAGGAGATGCGCCCGTCGTCGGCGAGCACGATCACGTCGAACCCGGCGACGGGCGCCGAGCCGTCGGCGTCCGAGACCAGCTCCCAGCCGAACCGCACCAGCGCGTGGTGCCCGTCCGGCGTTCCGGCGGGCCGGAAGGAGAAGCCGGGGAACTGCTGCTGGGCGCCGCCGATCAGCGCGACCAGTCCGTCGTGCCCGCTCACCTCGGCCAGTGGGTCGGTGTACGTGGCGTCCTCGGTGAAGGCGGCCGCGACGGCCTTCGCCGTCTCCTCGGCGCCGGTCGCGTTCCAGGCGGTGAAGTAGCGCTCGACCGCGTCGTCGTACCTGGTCATCGTGGAGTCCTCTCCTCGGGGGCCGGCTCTCGGCCGGCCCGGTGAGGAACACGATGTCCGACGCCGGGGAAAGCGTCGATTACCTCCGGGGTCATGCTGGTCAGGCGGGGGCGGGCCGTCTCAGGGGGTGTCCGACACCACGTGCATCGCGGCCTCCTCGGCGGAGGCGCCCGCCCCGTCGATGCCGACGTCCTCGCCCGCCATGGTGTCCGGCTCGTCGATGTCCAGCTGCCGGGTGAGCCGGCCGGCCCGGGCCGTACCGACCTCCTCGTCCCACGGCTCGCCGTCGCCGTCCGGCAGATCGCCCACCCCGTCGCCGACGGTGTCCGAGAGGTCGGGAAGCTCACGGGCGAGCCGGCCGTCCAGCGATTCGCCGTCGTGCTGCTCGGCCGCGGTGGTGCCCCGGTCCTCCACCGCCCATGGCCGCTCGGGCGGCGAGTAGCCCTCGTCCAGCGCGTCGGTCAGCCCCCGGCCGTCCAGCATGTCCTCGACATCGAGCTGCTCGGTGAGGTCGGCGGCCTCCGGCGGCTGCGGCTGGTAGACGTCGTCTCCCCTGTCGGCATCCATCGTGCTGTCTCCCTTCCCGGCCGGGAAAAAGGGGGGCCGGGCCTGCGATACGCGCCCGAGTGCGGTCGAACCGCCCGTACGGTTTCAGGATAAATGTCCGGAGTGCGGACCCGCAGCCGTGACGGTCCGGCCGGGCGCCACCGGCCGGACGGAGGGACCATGGAAGGTGCGGGCGGAAACAGCCCTGCCCCGTCCGCATCGGAGACGAGGATATGGACTACCCGGAGAGCTACCAACTGGTGTTTCAGGCGTCGGCCGTCGAGGACGACACGGTGACCGTCCACCGCACCGAGCAGTCGGGGGCGGGCGGATTCCCGGTCTACGAGGACGAGACCGGCATCGTGCGCGCGGAGATCAGCGACCGGGGAGAGGTGCGCATGCTGGCCAGCGGCGGACACCAGGTCCTCGGTACCCCGCTGGTGGTGCGCGAGCAAGGCGGATGAATCCGTCCGGGGCCGGGCGGCCCCGGACGGGGAACGGTCAGCCCTCGGTCCAGCCGTGCTTCTTCGCGAACTGGAGCAGGCTGCGCCGGACCTGGAGGATCTGTGCGCCCGTCAGCGTCGGCGCGGAATCCAGCAGGACATCGGTCACGGCCCGGGTGAACTCGGCCGCGCTCAGCACGTCGCACAGGGCGTCGTCGTCGGCGACGGCCTGGGAAACGGCCCGTGGCGGGGCGGGCGTGGCCCCCTCGGCGAGCCGCACGGACGACGCCTTCAGCCCGCGCTCCCCGTCCTCGATCTCGAACTCGACCGCCGTGCCCGTGTGCACGTACGACTCGGGGATCAGCATGTCGTTGACGTGGAGGAACACGTCCTCACCGCCGTGGTCGGGTGCGATGAACCCGTACCCCCGAGCTCCGTCGAACCGTACGACGCGACCAGAAACCACACCAACCCCCAAGAAGAACACGGGCCCCTTGCCCGTACCACCGCAGATGTCCAGATCGGGAGGATAGCGCCGAGAGGACGGGCGGCGCGACCGGTGCACCGGATTCCGGTCACGTGGGCGGCTCACCGCACCCGGCGGGCCGGCGGCCGGGGATCTCCGGCCGCCAGCGGGGAGCGGGCCAGCTCCGCACAGCCCACCGCGATCAGGACGAGCGCCGCCGCCACCGGAACCAGCCACCAGCCGGTACGCACGTCCTCGCCGAACAGCGTCACCCCGTACGCCACGCTGATCAGCGCGTCCCCCAGGGTCAGCATCGGCTGCACGGCGACCAGCGTGCCCGCCTGGAGGGCGTTCTGGAGCAGGAAGAGCGCGCCCACCCCGGTCGCCGCCATCGCGTACAGCTGCCAGGCCGAGAACAGCGCCCCCACCCCGCCGTCCGTCAGCCGGGCCATCGCGTCCTTCATCAGCGCCGCCGTCAGCGCGTACCCGCAGGCGGCGGCGAGGCCGAGCAGCGCGCCCCGGGTGTCCCCGCGGGTGCCCAGCGCGGCGGCGATCAGCGCCGCCTCGAAGAGCCCGGTCAGCAGCAGTGCGGGGACCCAGGCCAGCGTGTGCACCGACGCCGACCCGCCGCCGGGGGCCGCCGACGCCATGCCCAGCGCCAGCCCCAGCGTCACGGCCGCCACCCCGTACCAGGTACGCCGGGGCAGCCGGACCCGCATCATGGAGGCGGCCATCAGCAGGGTGGCGGGCAGCTCGATCACGAAGATCGGCTGGACCACGGCGATCGGACCGGTGGCCAGCGCCACGGCCTGGAAGACGGCCGCGAGGACCACCAGCCCGATCCCGGCCAGCCAGAGCGGCCGGCGCAGCAGATGCCCGATCAGCGACAGGCGCATCGCCTCACTGTCGGGGACGGTACGGGCGGCACGGCGCTGGAGCACGGAGGCGGAGCCGTTGCTCAACGCGGTGAGGAGGGCGAACAGCACACTGATCACCCGCCCCATCATGCGGGCGCCCGCCCCGCGATCCCCGGTCCCGCGCCACGGGTCACGCACCGGACCCGGCGCGACCACCCTTGCGGACCGGACCTGTCCGCAAGGGTGCGTAGCGTGCCCGTCATGGCTGCCACGAAGAACTCGCCCGCCGTGCTCTCCGCCCGCGCGCTGAACCGGGCCACCCTGGAGCGCCAGCTGCTGCTGCGCCGTACCGCGATGCCCGCCAAGGACGCCGTGGCCCATCTGGTCGGCCTCCAGGCGCAGAACACCCGGCCGCCCTACTACCAGCTCTGCGCCCGCCTCGACGGCTTCGCCCCCGCCGAGCTGGCCGCGCTGATGGAGTCCCGCGAGGTGGCCCGCATCGTCACCCTGCGCTCCACCATCCATCTGCACACCGCCGACGACGTGCTGGGCCTGCGCCCGCTCGTCCAGCCGGCCCGAGACCGGGAGCTGCGGATGTTCCGCGCCGGACTCACCGGGGTGGACCTCGACCGGCTGCGGTCCCTCGCCGCCGGCCTGGTCGGGGAACGGCCCCGGACGCCCAAGGAGCTCCGCGAGGCACTGGGCGCGCAGTGGCCCGGGGCCGATCCGCGGGCGCTGGGCACGGCCGCCCGCTGCCTGCTCCCGCTGGTCCAGACCACCCCGCGCGGGGTGTGGGGCCGCAGCGGGCAGGTCGCGCTGACCACCGCCGAGCACTGGCTGGGCACCGCCGCGCGGCGGGCCACCACGCCGGACGCCGTGGTGCTGCGCTACCTCGCCGCCTTCGGACCGGCCTCGGTCAAGGACATGCAGGTCTGGGCCGGGCTGACCCGGATGCGGGAGGTGTTCGAGCGGCTGCGCCCCGGCCTCGTCACCTTCCGGGACGAGCACGGGGCCGAACTCTTCGACCTGCCGGACGCGCCGCGCCCGGCCGAGGACACCCCCGCCCCGCCGCGCTTCCTGCCCGAGTTCGACAACGTCCTGCTCGGCCACGCGGACCGGAGCCGGGTGATCCCGCCCCGGTTCCACGGGCGCAACGGCAACGGCAACCAGGCGTACGGCACGGTCCTCGTCGACGGCTTCCTCGCGGCGATCTGGCGGCAGGACGGCCCCGGCCGGCCGGGCGCCCACCCGTCGGTGCTGACCGTGCAGCCGCTCGGCACCCTCGGCCCGGAAAAGCGCGACGCGGTCGCCGGGGAGGCCCGGCGGATGCTCTCCGTCATGGCGGAGCCGGGCGCCGCCGACACCTGCGACATCCGGTTCGCCACCTTCGTCGACTTCGGCGGCTGACGGCACTCCGGACGTGCGGGGCGCTACGGAAGCAGCCCCGCGCGCCGCGCCGCCACCACCGCCTCCAGCCGGGTGTGCGCGCCCAGCTTCCGCATCGCCGAACGCAGATACCCCTTCACCGTCTCCGCCCGCAGCCCGAGCCGCTTCGCCGCCGCCGCGTTGGTCGCCCCCGCCGCGACGCAGGCCAGCACGTCCAGCTCGCGCGGCGCCAGCCGCACCCCGCAGGGCGTCGGCGTACGCGCCCCGGCCGCCGAGGCGAGCCGCCCGCACACCCCGAGCAGCTCGTCGCGGAGCGCCGGATCGTCCACCTTCGGGACCAGGGCCCGCAGCTCGCGGTGGGCCTCGCGGACGTCCTCCCACGCCTCCGGGGCCGTGCGCGGGTCCGTGACCTGCTCCCGGGCCGCCGTGAGCAGGTCCTGCACCTCGTCCCGTACGACCAGCGCCTGCTCCACGTCGCGGGCGGCGGCCACCGCCGCGTCGAAGGTGCGGTCGCCGAGCGTGACCGGCGCGCGCAGCGCCCCGTACAGCACCCCGCGCACCTTGCGCCGCACCACGACCGGGACCGCGACCACCGAGCGCAGCCCCTCCGCCGCGACCGCCAGGTCGTACTCGTGGCTGATGTGGCGCGAGGAGTGGTAGTCGGTCACCGCGCACGGCCGGGACAGGGCGATCGCCTTGCCGCCGAGCCCGCTGCCCGCCGAGATGACCAGCCCGCGCAGGGCGGCGGTCTGCGCCCCGTTCAGCTCGGCGATCCGGGCATGGCGGGCGTCCGAGAGCAGCCCGCCGAAGGCCACCGGCAGGCCACTGGTCCGGCGCAACCGCAGCAGCGCTGTCTGCATTTCGACCACATCGACGGATTCCGGCACGCTGACGTCCTTCCACCCGGGCCCGGGGCGGGGGGCTCGGCCACCCCGCCGTACCCCCGTTCGGGGGTGGTGAGACCTGGGTCACTGTTTGAATGATGCTAAGTGACCGGTCCGGTCCGCAATTGAGGAGGGCACATGTCGGCAACCAGTGCGACGGAGACGTTCCGGGCCGCCCGGGACTTTCTCCTGAAGCACCGCGAGGACTACGAAGCGGCGTACGAGGGCTTCAGCTGGCCCAGGACCGATCACTTCAACTGGGCGCTCGACTGGTTCGACGCCATCGCGGAGAACAACGAGCGCACCGCCCTGCACATCGTCGAGGAGGACGGCGGCCGCACCGAGGTCTCCTTCGCCCGGATGTCCGCCCGCTCCAACCGGGCCGCGAACTGGCTGCGCGCCCAGGGCGTACGGGCCGGGGACCGGATCCTCGTGATGCTCGGCAACCAGGTCGAGCTGTGGGAGACCGCCCTCGCCGCGATGAAGCTGCGCGCCGTGGTCATCCCCGCCACCCCGCTGCTCGGTCCGGTCGACCTGCGGGACCGGGTGGAGCGCGGCCGGGTCCGGCACGTCCTGGTCCGGGACGCCGACACCGCCAAGTTCGACGAGGTGCCCGGCGACTACACCCGGATCGCGGTCGGCGCGGAGGTGCCCGGCTGGCTCGCGTACGCCGGGGCCGACGAGCAGCCGGAGAGCTTCGAGGCGGACCGGGAGACCGACGCCGACGAGCCGCTGATGCTCTACTTCACCTCCGGCACCACCGCCAGCCCCAAGCTCGTCGAGCACACCCATGTCTCGTACCCCATCGGCCACTTGGCGACGATGTACTGGATCGGCCTGAAGCCGGGGGACGTCCACCTCAACATCTCCTCGCCCGGCTGGGCCAAGCACGCCTGGTCGAACCTGTTCGCGCCGTGGAGCGCCGAGGCGACCGTCTTCATCTTCAACTACACCCGGTTCGACGCGGCCCGGCTGATGGCCGAGATGGACCGCTCGGGCGTCACCAGCTTCTGCGCCCCGCCCACCGTCTGGCGGATGCTGATCCAGGCCGACCTCGGCCAGCTGAAGACCCCGCCGCGCGAGGTCGTCGCGGCCGGTGAACCGCTGAACCCGGAGGTCATCGAGACCGTCCGGCGCGTCTGGGGCGTCACCATCCGGGACGGCTTCGGCCAGACCGAGACCGCCGTCCAGGTCGCCAACACCCCCGGCCAGCTGCTGAAGGCCGGTTCGATGGGGCGGCCCAGCCCCGGCTTCAAGGTGGAGCTGCTGGACCCGGTCACCGGCGAGCCCGGCGCCGCCGAGGGCGAGATCTCGCTCGACCTGTCCGCCCGCCCGCTCGGCCTGATGACCGGCTACCACGGCGACCCGGACCGCACCGCCGAGGCGATGGCCGGCGGCTACTACCGCACCGGCGACATCGGCTCGCGCGACGCCGACGGCTACATCACCTATGTGGGCAGGGCCGACGACGTGTTCAAGGCCAGTGATTACAAGATCAGTCCCTTCGAGCTGGAGAGCGCGCTGCTGGAGCATGAGGCGGTGGCCGAGGCCGCCGTCGTACCGGCGCCCGACCCGGTCCGGCTCGCCGTCCCGAAGGCGTACGTGGTCCTCGCGGAGGGCTGGGAGCCCGGCCCGGACACGGCGAAGGCGCTGTTCGAGCACTCCCGGGCGGTCCTCGCCCCGTACAAGCGCGTCCGCAAGCTGGAGTTCGCCGAGCTGCCCAAGACCGTCTCGGGCAAGATCCGCCGCATCGAGCTGCGCGAGCGCACCGCCCGAGGCACCGGCACCGAGTACGACGAGGGCGATCTGCGATGACCGGACTCTCCTACGCCCACGGCACCGGCGCCACCCCGCTGCTCGGTGACACCATCGGCCGCAACCTGGACCGCGCGATCGAGGCGTACGGCGACCGCGAGGCGCTCGTGGACGTCGCCTCCGGACGGCGCTGGACGTACACGGAGTTCGGCGCCGCCGTCGACGAGCTGGCCCGCGCCCTGATGGCGTCCGGCGTGGCCAAGGGCGACCGGGTCGGCATCTGGGCGGTCAACTGCCCGGAGTGGGTACTCGTGCAGTACGCCACCGCCCGCATCGGCGCCGTCATGGTCAACATCAACCCGGCCTACCGCGCCCACGAGCTGGCGTACGTCCTGAAGCAGGCCGGGATATCCCTGCTGGCCTCCTCGCTCGCGCACCGCACCAGCGACTACCGCGCCCTGGTCGGCCAGGTCCGCGCCGACTGCCCGGAGCTGCGCGCCGTGCACTACATCGGCGACCCGTCCTGGGAGGAGCTGCTGGCCGGGGCGCAGGCCGTGACGGTGGAGCAACTCGGAGCCAGAGAAGCCGAGTTGTCCTGCGACGACCCGATCAACATCCAGTACACCTCCGGCACCACCGGCTTCCCCAAGGGCGCCACCCTCTCCCACCACAACATCCTCAACAACGGGTACTTCGTGGGGGAGCAGGTCGCCTACACCGAGCAGGACCGGATCTGCCTGCCCGTCCCCTTCTACCACTGCTTCGGCATGGTCATGGGGAACCTCGCCGCCACCTCGCACGGCGCCTGCATCGTCATACCCGCCCCGGCCTTCGAGGCCGGAACGGTGCTCGCCGCCGTGCAGCGGGAACGGTGCACCTCGCTCTACGGGGTGCCCACCATGTTCATCGCGGAGCTGAACCTCCCGGACTTCGCCGCGTACGACCTCTCCTCGCTGCGCACCGGGATCATGGCAGGATCCCCCTGCCCGGTCGAGGTGATGAAGCGGGTCGTCGCCGAGATGCACATGGACGAGGTGTCCATCTGCTACGGGATGACGGAGACCTCACCGGTCTCCACCCAGACCCGCCGCGACGACGACCTGGAGCGCCGCACCGGCACCGTCGGCCGGGTCATGCCGCACATCGAGGTGAAGGTCGTCGACCCGGTGACCGGGGTGACGCTGGAGCGCGGCGTACCGGGTGAGCTGTGCACCCGCGGCTACAGCGTGATGCTCGGCTACTGGGAGCAGTCGGAGCGGACCGCCGAGGTCATCGACGCCGGCCGCTGGATGCACACCGGCGACCTCGCGGTGATGCGGGAGGACGGCTACGTACAGATCGTCGGCCGGATCAAGGACATGATCATCCGGGGTGGCGAGAACGTCTACCCCAGGGAGATCGAGGAGTTCCTCTACGCCCATCCGAAGATCGCCGATGTGCAGGTGGTGGGCGTTCCGGACGAGACCTACGGCGAGGAGATCCTGGCCTGTGTCATCCCGAGGGACCCGGCGCTGCCGCCGACCCTGGAGGAGATCGCGGACTTCTGCCGCGAGCAGCTGGCGCACTACAAGATCCCGAGGCGGCTGCGGATCCTGGACGCCTTCCCGATGACGGTCAGCGGGAAGGTCCGGAAGATCGAACTGCGGGAGGGGTACGGGGAGTAGACGGCCCCGCGAGGGGGCCGCTCCCGGGGCCGTCAGGCGGCCTCGATGATGCCGCCGCCGGCATCCCGGGTCGCGGCCGCCCACTCGATCAGCAGTACTTCATAGGCGGCGGCCGACTCCACGGGGGACCACTCCTGGGTCGCCTGCGCGTCGACGAACGCGCGGATCGCCTCGTTCGCCCGCGCGGCGGACGAGGTGGCCGGCCCGGACGTGCGCGGGCGGTCGCCGGACGGTGTGTGACGTGGAGTTAAAGCCATGACCACTACCTTAGAGGTGGCCACTGACACCGGCCGAACATTTGTGGCCCCTCAGAGCCGAACGTGACCGATTGCACTCACTGTTGCCGGTCGGCTCCGGTGAGCTGCCGGGGGTCCGTGGGGCCGGTGGGACGGGGGACGGCGCGCCGCATGCAGACCCGTGGCCAGCGGTCCAGGCCGTGTTGGCCCTCCTGTGCCCTGATCCGCCGCAGCCCGTCGGTGAGTTCGTCCTCGTCCAGTACGCGGAATCCGAGGCGGGCGTAGTACGGCGCGTTCCAGGGCACCTCCGCGAACGTCGTGAGCGTGAGCGCCGCCGTGCCGCGCCCGCCCGCCCAGCCGGCGACGTGGTCGATGAGTGCGCGGCCCACTCCGCGGCGCGCGGCCGACGGGTGCACGGACACCTGCTCGATGTGGACCGCGCCGTCGACCGGGTCGGCGATCAGATAGCCGACCGGGCGGTCCGCCGGATCCACGGCGACCCAGGCGCGGCCGGCCCGCCGGTAGGTGTCGAGCAGGTCGAGCGGGGGCGGGTCGTCGTCCGCGATGGTGTCCATGCCGAGTGTGCGGAAGGGTTCACCGGCGGCACGCTCGATCTCCTGGAGCAGGGGAAGGTCGGCGCGGCGGGCGGTACGGATGTGCATGCGCCCAGTATGTAGCCCGGGGAGGCCGCGTTCCGAGTGGCCGGACGGCCTGGCGGTGACGGGGCGCGGGCACGGGCACGGGTGGTGGTGTTCTCCGGACGGCGCCGGTCCCCGCCGTGGGCGGACCGCGGGAGGACCGGCGTCGGGTCAGGCGTCCTTGCAGGTGGGGATCTCGGCTCCGGTGTTGTCACGGGCTTCGTCGTTGCCCCAGCGCGAGAGGTAGTACGCGGAGACGTACTGCCTGGCCGGACCCTCGTCGAGGTCGGTGAGCAGCCACCAGTGGTTGTAGTTCCCGGCGGAGTCGCGGATCTCACGCCCCAGGACCTTGCAGAAGACGTAGTTGGTGCCCTGCTTGAGGACGCCCGTCTGTGCCGTGCTGGTCGGGGAGGGGTAACCGGGTGCGTCGGCGAAGGTGTCGACCCAGTAGCGGTCCCCCGGCTGGGGCGGGTTGCCGCCGGAGCCTCCGACCAGCTGCATGTAGTAGTCCCAGTTCCAGTTCGGGCCCGGGTCCGTGTGGTCGTTGCCGGGAACCTCGACGTGGCCCACGATGTGGGCGCGGTCCTTGGGGATCCCGTAGCGGTCGGCCAGGTGCTTGGTGAGCGCGGCCGACGACCGGTACATCGTGTCGGTGAACCAGCTCGGGTCGGCGATGAAGCCCTCGTGCTCGATGCCCACGGAGTAGGGGTTGCCGGAACGCGCGTGCCACGCCGTGTCGGAGTCCCGCACCATCTGGGTGACCTCGCCGTCCGAGGAGCGGACCACGTAGTGGGCGCTCACCTCCGAGGCCGGGTTCTGGAACCAGCTGACCGTGCCCGCGTACGAGCCCTCGGTGACGTGGATGACGATCGCGCGGATCGCCTCGGTGCGCCCGGAGTCGTAGTTGCTGGGGGAGGCCGGGACCCAGAGCGCGGGCGGGTAGTCCGTGCTCGTGGTGCCGAAGCCGTTGCGGCTGCCGCTGTCCTTGTACGCGCCCTTGTCCGGGGCGACGCTGCGGCCGGTGACGGTCACCTTCTCGCCCTCGGCCACCGCGGCGATGCCCTTGGCGAGGAACTCGTAGACGGTGTCCGCGTAGAGGGCGGCGGTGGCTCCCCCGGCGTTGCTGTAGCGGGCGACGACCGGGTACCAGGCGTTGACGTCGCGTCGTTCGGCGCGGTCGAGGCCCAGCGCGTCGGCGTGGGCGCGCAGTACGGCGGCGCCGCCCTCGATGTTCGCCGCGGTGCTGCGGCGCAGTTCGGCGGAGGAGCGGCCGGTGATCTTGGCGGCCTTCTCCAGGGAGTGGTTGACGGGGTTGCTGACCAGATGCATGACGCCGTATCCGAGGTCCTGGCTCGGCTTGCCGTCATGGCCGTCGAGATGGGTCTCGCTGTAGCCGACCGCGGCCAGCAGGTCCCGGGGGACGTCGTACTTCTCCGCCGCCTGCGCGAAGGCGGTGTTCACCGGGGCGCGGTCCCGCGACGGGGCGGCGGCGGTGGCCTGGAGCCCGGTCGTGGACAGGGCGGCGGCGACGGCGACGGCCAGCACTGCCGTGCGGATTCCGGCTGCTGTCGATAATCGTCTGGGCATGAGTACTCCTGGTCGTGGAGGCGGAAAGCACCGCAGCGTATCGAGCATGTCGAGGCCATGACAGTCGTTTGGGCTCGTGTCGGGGATGAGAATCTCCGACAACTCCCTTTCCGTGAGCGGTAGTTGGAAGCTAGCCCCCGGTGCTGAGCAGCTCGTCGGCCGGGCCGTTGACCGGCCGAGGGGTGCCTGCCGCGTCCATCGTGAACAGGGGTACGCCCAGTGCGTCCGCCCGGGCCACCGCGTGCGGCGCGTACCCGGAGAGCGAGAAGAGGACGCCGGTGACCTGGGCGCTGAGCGCGTTCAGCCAGAGGCACTCGACGTCGCGCGGTGCGGTCGGCCGGGAGACCGTGTCGACCTGGGCCATCACCCCGGTGGCCCGCAGGTCGATCCGGGCGGCCGAGGGGCGCGTGGGCCGGGCCACGTCGTGGTAGCCCAGCCAGCCCAGGTACCGGGCCGCGGTGGCGAGGGCGTCGCCCGCGTCGCGGATGGCGGTGGCCGGGAAGGCGGGGCGCGGGGCCGGGGCGGTGCGCGGCAGCGGTATGTGGGCGGGCGCGGCGGGCCGGGGCGGGGCTTCGGGTGCCGCGTCGGGGCCGGGGTCCGGGGCCGGGCGGACCGGGACGCGCAGCACCGTTCCGCAGGGGCAGTGCAGCTCCGGCCGGGGCCACCGGTCCCGGCGCCCGCAGGTCTCGCAGCGCACCGTCACCCGGTCGTCCTCCCCGGTCGGGCGGGTGATCCGGACGGCCGGGGTGCCGGGCAGTACCCGCGGGGTGGTCCGCGCCCCGCAGGGGCAGGGGCGGGAGGGCGGTCGGTAGCCGTGCTCGCGGCGGCAGGCCGGGCAGCGTACCGGCACGGGTTCCACCATGGTCTCCCTCCGCCGCCCGGCTTCCCCTCCGGCCGGCTCCGTCTCGGCCCCCATCGTCCACCAGGAGTGCCGTCGCGGGGGAGTGCACCGGCGTGTTTCCGGCCTTCCGGCGTGCCCCGGCGGCGCCGTGCGCCGTCTCTTGACGGCCGCTGGGGCGCGCTTTACATTGACTTCCGTATAACAGAATCAATTTTCCGTAATGCGGAATTGGTGCTCTCAGGCCGGCGCGACAGAGCCCGACTCCACCAGGTCCGACCAGGAGCTCCCATGCCTCGAATGACCGCCGCCCGAGCGGCAGTTGAGATCCTCAAGCGCGAAGGCGTCAGCAACGCGTTCGGTGTGCCCGGTGCGGCGATCAACCCGTTCTACGCGGCCCTCAAGGCGGCCGGCGGGGTCCACCACACGCTCGCCCGCCATGTCGAGGGCGCCTCCCACATGGCGGAGGGCTACACCCGGGCGCGCCCGGGCAACATCGGCGTCTGCATCGGTACGTCGGGGCCGGCCGGCACCGACATGATCACCGGCCTGTACTCGGCCATCGCCGACTCCATCCCGATCCTCTGCATCACCGGCCAGGCCCCGACCGCCGTGCTGCACAAGGAGGACTTCCAGGCGGTCGACATCGCCTCGATCGCGGCGCCCGTGACCAAGGCCGCCACGACCGTCCTGGAGGCCGCGCAGGTCCCCGGCGTCCTCCAGCGGGCCTTCCACCTGATGCGCAGCGGCCGCCCCGGCCCGGTCCTCGTCGACCTGCCGATCGACGTCCAGCTCACCGAGATCGAGTTCGACCCCGAGCTGTACGAGCCGCTGCCGGTGCACCGGCCCGCCGCGAGCCGCAAGCAGATCGAGCGCGCCCTGGAGCTGCTGAACGCCTCCGAGCGGCCGTTGATCGTCGCGGGCGGCGGCGTCATCAACGCCGACGCCTCCGAACTCCTGGTGGAGTTCGCCGAGCTCACCGGCGTCCCGGTCGTCCCGACCCTGATGGGCTGGGGCACGATCGCCGACGACCACGGGCTGAACGCGGGCATGGTCGGCCTCCAGACCTCGCACCGCTACGGCAACGCGAACTTCCTGGAGTCGGACTTCGTCCTCGGCATCGGCAACCGCTGGGCCAACCGCCACACCGGGAAGCTCGACGTCTACACCCGGGGCCGGACGTTCGTCCACGTCGACATCGAGCCGACCCAGCTCGGCAAGATCTTCGCCCCCGACCTCGGCATCGCCTCCGACGCCGGCGCCGCCCTGGAGCTGTTCATCGAGGTGGCCCGCGAACTGAAGGCGGCCGGACGGCTCAAGGACCGCTCGGAGTGGGCCGCGTCCACCCAGGAGCGCCGCGCCGCCCTCCAGCGCCGCACGCACTTCGACAACGTGCCGCTGAAGCCGCAGCGGGTGTACGAGGAGATGAACCGGGCCTTCGGTCCCGAGACCCGCTACGTCACCACCATCGGCCTCTCCCAGATCGCCGGTGCGCAGATGCTGCACGTCTACCGGCCGCGCCACTGGATCAACTGCGGCCAGGCGGGCCCGCTGGGCTGGACGATCCCGGCCGCGCTGGGCGTCGCCACCGCCGACCCGGAGGGCTCGGTCGTCGCTCTCTCCGGCGACTACGACTTCCAGTTCATGCTGGAGGAGCTGGCCGTCGGCGCGCAGCACCGCATCCCGTACGTCCACGTCCTGGTGAACAACTCCTACCTGGGGCTGATCCGCCAGGCGCAGCGCAACTTCGACATCGACTTCCAGGTCAACCTGGAGTTCGAGAACATCAACTCGCCGGAGCTCGGCGTGTACGGCGTGGACCACGTCAAGGTCGTCGAGGGGCTGGGGTGCAAGGCGATCCGGGTCACCGAGCCCGACCGACTGCTGCCCGCCTTCGAGGAGGCCAAGAAGCTGGCCGCGGAGTTCCGGGTGCCGGTGGTCGTCGAGGCGATCCTGGAGCGGGTCACCAACATCGCGATGAGCGGTACGGACATCGCGTCCGTCAACGAGTTCGAGGAGCTGGCGACGGAACCGGCCCACGCGCCGACCGCCGTCCGCCCGCTGGCCGCCTCCTGACGCCCGCACGCCCCGTCGCCCCCGCCCCCGTCGCGTCCGGGGGCGGGGGCGTTACGCGGGGCCGGGGGGCAGATGGACGGTCATGATCAGGTGGCAGGTCCCGGTTCCGGAACCCCGGTAGGCGTGAGCGGTGTCGGCGGCGAAGGTGGCGGTCTGCCCGGCCTCGACGGTGTGCTCCGCGCCGTCGACGACGAGCACCATCCGCCCGGCGGTGACACTGACGGTCTCCACGACGCCCGCCTGGTGGGGGTGGCTGGGGTACGTCTCGCCGGGTTCCAGCCGCCACCGCCAGACCTCGACCGGGGCGGGCCCCGGGGTGGTCAGGACGAGCCGCGCCTCGCCGCCCCGCTCCCCGGTCCACAGAGGAGCGACGTCGTCGGCGGCCACGACCCGGACGCGCGCCTCGGCCGGCCCCTCCACCAGCGCGGACACCGGGACGCCCAGGGTGTCGGCGAGGCGGACCAGGGTGGCGAAGTTCGGGTTGCCCTGGGCCTTCTCCAGGCCGACCAGGGCCCCCTTGCTGACCTTGGCGCGGCGGCCGAGCTCGTCCAGGGACAGTCCGGCGCGGACGCGGGCCGCGCGGACGTTGTGCGCGAGCGTCCGCAGCGCCGCCTCGGTCTCGGCCATCGCACTCGCCCCTTCGGTGGTCGGTCGCCACGATGCACCGTGCGGTCGTTCGGTTGACACGCCATGGTCGGTGCGTTGTACGGTGTGGTCGTTCTATTGATAGTAAGGGATGCGTGAGCCGTGATCGCTCTGCTGCTGGCTCTGGGCAGCTCCCTGGCCTACGGATGTGCCGACTTCCTCGGTGGCCTCGGCAGCCGCCGGGCCCATGTGCTGCGCACCGTGATGATCGCCGCACCGGCCTCGCTCACCGTCGAGCTGCTGCTGTGGCCCTTCCTCGGCGCCTCCTTCGCGCCCGCCGCCCTCGCGTGGGGCGCGGCGTCCGGTGTCGCGTCGGCGGCGGCGTTCGCCCTGCTGTACCGCACGCTGGCGATCGGGCCGATGAACGTGCTGTCCCCCGTCACCGCGCTGGTCTCGGCGATGCTGCCGGTAGGCGTCGGGCTGACCCAGGGCGAGCGGCTGGGGCCGGCCGGGCTGATCGGTCTGCCGCTGGCGCTGGCCGCGGTGGTGCTGGTCAGCGCCGGGCACGGCGCGGGAGGCGTGCGCCCGTCGCGCACCGCGCTGCTGCTGGCCCTCGGCGCCGGGGCGGCGATCGCCCTGCAACTGGTCTGCCTGCACCAGGCTCCGCCGGACAGCGGCGTCGGCCCGCTGATCACCGGCCGGGCCGTCTCCTCCGCCGTCACCCTGGCCGCGGCCGCCGTGATGTACCGGCGGCTCGGGCCGGGCAGGCCCGCGTACGCGATGGCGGCCGGGGCCGGTGTGCTGGACTCGGTCGCCAACCTGCTGTTCCTGCTCGCCGCCCGCGGCGGCGACCTGGCCGTCGTCGCCGTGATCACGGCCCTGTACCCGGCGGGCACCGTCCTGCTCGCCCGCGGCGTCCTCGCCGAACGCGTCCACCGGGGACAGCTGATCGGTCTGGGCACCGCCGCCGTCGCCGTCGGCCTCCTCGCCCTCGCCTGACCCCACGCCCGCACCACCCAGGAACGGATCCCTGTGACCACCTTCGGTATCGACCCCGCCGTCGCGAACGCCTTTCCCGACACCCTTGTCGCCGTCGTCACCGCCACCGGCCTGCGCGGCCACGAGCCCTGGCCCGCCACCGGGGCCGCCGTCGACGAGCTGGAGCGACGCCTCGCCGCCGGTGAGTGGCGGCCCGCCGACGAGAGCGACCCGCGCATCGAGGCGTGGCACACCGCCTACCGCTCCTTCGGCACCAACCCCCGCCGGATCCGGCCCAGTGTCGACGCGCTCGGCCGCCGCCTGGCGAAGAAGGGCGCGCTGCCCCGGATCAATCCGGCCGTCGACACCTACAACGCGGTCTCCGTCCGCCACGGTCTGCCCGCCGGGGCCTTCGACCTCGACCGGGTCACCGGTGACGTCGGGATCCGGTACGCCCACGGCACCGAGGCCTTCACCCCGCTCGGCGAACCCGGCACGGTCGAGACGCCCAAGGCCGGCGAGATCGTCTACACCGACACCACCGGCGTACTGACCCGCCACTGGAACCACCGCGACGCCCACCGCACCCGCGTCACCGAGGACTCCACCCGCGTCGCCTTCATCCTCGAAACCCTCCACGCGGGCCGGGACGGCCACCTCGTCGAGGCCGCCGTCGGCGAGCTGCGGGAACTGCTCGCCGGGCACTGCGACCGGAGCGCCGTCCACCGCCTCGGTCCCGCACATCCGCGGGTCACGGTCTGAACCGGCGTACCGACGGACACAACACGGACACAACAAAAAACACAACAGCAGACACAACAGGGGCCGCGGCGGTGGCGACCGGCCCGGGAGCTCCCGTCCGCTTCAGGTCAGGGGACGGAAGGCCTCCGGGCCTCGCCACCGCACTGGCGTCGCACACCGCCGCGGCCTCGTCCTGCCCGCGCCACGCGGCACCCCTCATCCAGGTGCGCGGCACGGGCAGGGCTCGGGGGAGGAGGGATCAGTCCTCGCGCAGGGCGCGGACGGCCTCCTCGACGCGCCGGCCGTAGTCGGCGTCGGCGGCGTGGAAGTGGGCGAGGTTCTTCTCGATCACGTCGTCCCGGCCCACCTGGGACAGCCCGCCGGCGATGTTCGCGACCAGGCGCCCCTTCTCCTCCTCGGACATGAGCCGGTAGAGCTCGCCCGCCTGGAAGAAGTCGTCGTCCTTGGTGTGGGCGGGCGCCGCGTGGGTGCCGGTCCAGCCGTGGATCGCGAGCGGGGCGGAGAGCGCGGCGTCGGTCTGGGCCGGGCCCGCGTACGAGTTGGGCTCGTAGTTCTTGTCGTGGCGGGAGCCGTTACGGGTGGCGTGCAGGCCGTCGCGTCCGTAGTTGTCCACGACGGCGGTGCGGGGCGCGTTCACCGGGAGCTGGGTGTGGTTGACGCCCAGCCGGTAGCGGTGCGCGTCCGCGTAGGCGAACAGCCGGCCCTGGAGCATCTTGTCCGGCGAAGGGCCGATGCCGGGCACGAAGTTGTTCGGCGAGAAAGCGGCCTGCTCGACCTCGGCGAAGACGTTGTCCGGGTTGCGGTCCAGGACCAGCCGGCCCACCCGCTGGAGCGGGTAGTCGCCGTGCGGCCACACCTTGGTCAGGTCGAACGGGTTGAAGCGGTAGTCCGCCGCCTCGGCGGCCGGCATGACCTGCACGTACAGCGTCCAGGACGGGTTCACACCGCGCTCGATGGCCTGGAGCAGGTCCGTCTGGTGCGAGGTGGCGTCCTTGCCGGCCAGTTCGGCGGCCTGCTCGCTGGACAGGGAGCGCACGCCCTGGTTCGTCTTGAAGTGGTACTTGACGAAGAAGGCCTCGCCCGCGGCGTTCGTCCACTGGTACGTGTGCGAGCCGTAGCCGTTCATGTGACGGTACGAGGCGGGGATGCCCCGGTCACCCATCAGCCAGGTGACCTGGTGCGTCGCCTCGGGCGCGTGGGCCCAGAAGTCCCAGACGTTGTCCGGCTCCTGACGGCCCGTGAAGGGGTCGCGCTTCTGCGAGTGGATGAAGTCGGGGAACTTGACCGGGTCCTTGATGAAGAACACCGGGGTGTTGTTGCCGACCAAGTCGTAATTGCCCTCGTCCGTGTAGAACTTGAGGGCGAAGCCGCGCGGGTCGCGCACCGCGTCCGCGCCGCCGAGGGAGTCGGCGACGGTGGAGAAGCGGATGAACGTCTCGGTGCGCTTGCCGATGCCGGAGAGGAAGTCGGCCCGGGTGAAGCCGGTGACGTCGTCGGTCACCTCGAAGTAGCCGTACGCGCCGGAGCCGCGGGCGTGGACCACGCGCTCCGGAATGCGCTCGCGGTTGAAGCGGGCCAGCTTCTCCAGCAGGTGCTGGTCCTGGAGGAGGATCGGGCCACCGACGCCTGCGGTGGCGGAGTTCTGGTTGTCGGCGACCGGAGCGCCGGACTCGGTCGTAAGCACACGCTGCGTCATGGTGTCGGGGCGACCTTCCGTACGGGAGCTGCTGAACTACGACGCCCTTGGGGCTCCAGGAGCGTAAGTACGCCCCGAACCCGACGTCAACAGTTTGTTGAATTTCTGGAGAGGGTGAGGTGAAGGGGTGTTCCGGACGGCGCCGACGCCTGGGCGCGACAGGACAGGTGTCAGCGCCGACGCCGTCCGGAAGTCTGGGGTGGGGCGGTCAGTCCTGGACGGGGCTGCCCGACAGCCGCTCGACCGCGCGCAGCAGCGCGGAGTGGTCCAGTCCGCCGTCGCCCTGCGCACGCAGTGAGGCGACGAGCTGGGCGACCACGGCGCCGACGGGCAGCGCGGCACCGACGTTGCGGGCGGCGTCGGTGACGATGCCCATGTCCTTGTGGTGCAGGTCGATCCGGAAGCCCGGGGCGAAGTCCCGCTCGAGGAAGTTGTCCTTCTTGCGGGCCAGCACGGTCGAACCGGCCAGTCCGCCGCCCAGGACGTCCAGTGCGGCGGCCAGGTCCACCCCGGACTTCTCCAGGAAGACCACGGCCTCGGCGCAGGCCTGGATGTTGACCGCGACGATCAGCTGGTTGGCGGCCTTCACCGTCTGGCCGGAGCCGTGCGGACCGCACAGCACGATCGTCTTCCCGAGGGCCTGGAAGAGGGGCAGGGCCGCGTCGAAGTCGCCCTGCTCGCCGCCGACCATGATCGAGAGCACTGCCTCGATCGCACCGGCCTCACCGCCGGAGACCGGGGCGTCGAGCACCCGTACGCCCTTGTCCTTCGCGTTCTTCGCGAGGTCCACGGAGGTCTGCGGGGTGATCGAGGACATGTCGATCAGCAGTGTGCCGGGGCGGACGTTCTCCAGGATGCCGTCCGGGCCGTAGGCGATCGCCTCGACCTGCGGGGAGGCGGGCACCATCGTGATGACGACATCCGCGTCCCGGACCGCCTCGGCGATGGAGGCCGCGCCGGTGCCGCCGGCCGCCGCCAGCCGGTCGATCTTCGCCTGTTCCAGGGTGTACCCGGTGACGTCGTACCCGGCCTTGATCAGGTTCTCCGACATGGGGGAGCCCATGATCCCGAGCCCGATCCACGCGACCTTGGGGAGGGTGTTGCTCATGAGGGTGCCTTCCGATATGCGTGTGTACGAGGGGGACGCGCCGGCTCAGCGGGCGGGGCGCGCGGCGGCCGGGAGCCAGTCGAAGGCGTCGGCGCTCGGCCGGTCGCCGGGCTTGTACTCCAGGCCGACCCAGCCGTCGTAGCCGGCCTTCGCCAGCTCGTCGAGGAGCTGCTCCAGCGGGAGCGTGCCGGTGCCGGGCGCGCCGCGCCCCGGGTTGTCGGCGATCTGGACGTGGCCGGTCCGGTCGGCGTACGCCGCGACGACCCGGCTCAGGTCCTCGCCGTTCATCGACAGGTGGTACAGGTCCAGCAGGAACTTCGCGTTCCCGAGCCCGGTGGCCGCGTTGACCCTGTCGACGACGGCGACCCCGGCCGGGGCGCTGACCAGCGGGTAGTGCGGGGACTCCGGGGCGTTGAGGGTCTCGATCAGGAGCACCGCGCCGATCCGGTCGGCGGCGCGGGCGGCGAGCACCAGGTTCTCCAGGGCCAGTTCGTCCTGCTCCGCCGGGTCCACGCCGTCGACCCGGTTGCCGTACAGCGCGTTGAGCGCCCCGCAGCCGACCGAGGCGGCGAAGTCGGCCGCCACCTCGATGTTGGCGCGGAACCGGTCCGACTCGGTGCCCGGCACGGAGAGCGCGCCGCGGTCCGGGCCGGGCAGCCGTCCGGCGTAGAAGTTCAGCCCCACCAGCCGGGTGCCCGCGTCGTCGAGCGCCTTCTTGAGGGCGTCGAGCTCGGCCTGCGGAGGGGTGGGGGTCTCGATCCAGGGCCACCACAGCTCGACCGCCGTGAAGCCGGCCGCGGCGGCTGCCGCGGGGCGCTCCAGGAGCGGGAGTTCCGTGAAGAGGATCGACAGGTTCACATCGAAGCGCTGGTCCGGGTAGCCCATGAGGGTTCGGCGCTCCTTCCGTATTGCGGAAGTTAGTTTCTACGTAACGGAAGATTGCCCGGAGGTCCGGAAGCTGTCAAGGGGGTGCCCGGAATTCGGTCCCGGGAGCTCCGCCCGCGGATCGACGGCGGCGAGGCCGCGAGCGCGGAGCCGGGCAGGGGGTCCGGCGGTGGCGGCCGCGCCGGTGCCCGATCCCGTCGCGGTCGCCGTTCGCGTACGGCCGCACCCGGGGTCCGTTAAGGTCTGACCCGCGGAACCGGGCCGCGGCCGCGCGGCCGGCGCATGAGGAGAGACAGTGCGTTTGAGAGTGGAGTTCACCACCGAACCCTTCGATCTCGACGAGGCACCCGCTCATGCGGTCGTGGCCCGCGAGGTCATCCAGGCGGCCGACCTGGACTCGGTGGACGTCGGCCCCTTCGGCAACACGGCGGAGGGCCGCGCCGACGAAGTGCTGACCGCGGTGGACGCGCTGCTGCGCCAGGCCCTGGCGTCCGGTGCCACCCGGGTCTCCCTCCAGGTCAACGTGATCGGGGAGGGTTCCCAGTGACCGAACCGGCCGACCACCCGCTCGTCACCGCGGTCAAGCCGCTCGTCGACGCCATGGGGGCCGAGCTGCTCGGCCCCGACCAGGCGGAGGGCGACGACGTCGTGCTGGCCTGGGAGGGCGAGGACGTCATAGCCGTACGGCTGCCCCAGCTCTCGGAGTCGCTCGACCACATCCTGGCCGCCATGGAACGGCGGCACGGTATGCCGCTCGCCGAGCTGGACCGGCGGACCAAGCAGTCGGTGGTGCGCGCTCTGGAGGCGCGTGGCGCCTTCTCCGTGCGGCACGGGGTGGAGACGGTGGCGGGCGCGCTGGGCGTCAGCCGCTTCACCGTTTACAACTACCTGAACAGGGAAAATGGCGCCAAAGCCGAGTAGTTGAGGCGTCAAGGGGCGGGCCGTCGTTCGGGGAACCGGGCGGCGGCCCTCTTCGTTCGCGGAATTTCAACAAAGTGTTGACGTTGTGTTCCGGAGGGCGTTAGCTATCCGCAGCCCGACCGACGCGAAGCGACAACGCACAGCGCACACCAGCCACGGAGGCTCCCGTGACTTCGAGCTCCACGCCGGGCCTGGCCCGGTTCAACACCCTGGCGGACGACGAGGCCACCACCACCCTGCACGAGGTGTGTGCCAGTGCGGCCTGGGGAAGAGCGATCCTCTCCCGACGACCGTACGCCTCCGCCGAGGCCCTCCTGCTCGCCTCCGACACCGCCACGGCGGCGCTGGACGAGCGGGATCTGGCCGAGGCGATGGCCGCCCACCCGCCGATCGGCCGCCCGAAGCCCCAGGACCCGACCTCCTCCCGCGAACAGCGGGGCATGGCCGACGCCACGGAGGAACTCAAGGCCGAGATGCTCGAACTCAACCTGGCCTACCAGGAGCGGTTCGGACATGTCTTCCTGATCTGCGCCACCGGGGCCACCGGTGAGCAGATGCGCGATGCGGTGAAGTCCCGGATCGGGAACTCGCCCGAGCAGGAGCGCGGAATCGTGCGCACCGAGCTGGGCAAGATCAACCGTATCCGGCTGACCCGTCTCGCAACCGAAGGAGAGTGACGGTCTTGAGCACCGACACCACCGCATCGGTGTCCACCCACATCCTGGACACCAGCATCGGCCGTCCCGCCGCGTCCGTCGCCGTCACGCTCGCCGCCCGCAGCGGCGGCGACGCGCCCTGGACCGCGCTCGGCGGATCGGCCACCGACGCGGACGGGCGCTGCAAGGACCTGCCGGCACTGCCGGAGGGCACCACCCACGTACGCCTCGACTTCGACACCGAGACGTACTTCGCCAGCAAGAAGCAAGCCGAGGCGCAGCAGGACGCCCCCCGCGTAAGGGACAGCGGTGCGTTCTTCCCGGAGGTGACCATCGCCTTCGCCGTCACTCCGGGCGAGCACTACCACGTACCGCTGCTGCTCAACCCGTTCGGCTACTCCGTATACCGAGGGAGCTAGCAGACATGCCCACGATTCTCGGCCAGAACCAGTACGGCAAAGCAGAGAACCGCGTCGTCAAGATCACCCGGGACGGCGACACCCACCACATCAAGGACCTGAACGTCTCCGTCGCCCTCTCCGGCGACCTGGCCGACGTCCACTACAACGGCTCGAACGCCCACTGCCTCCCCACGGACACCACGAAGAACACCTGCTTCGCGTTCGCCAAGGAGTACGGCATCGAGTCGGCCGAGCAGTACGGCATCCACCTCGCCCGGCACTTCGTGGACAGCCAGCCGTCGATCCACCGCGCGCGCATCCGCATCGAGGAGTACGCCTGGGAGCGCATCGCGGGCTCCGACAGCAACTCCAGGTTCATCGGCGCCGACGACGTCAAGCACTCCTTCGTCCGCAAGGGCCAGGAGACCCGGCTCGCGCAGATCACCTACGACGGCGAGAAGTTCGAGGTCCTGTCCGGGCTGAAGGACCTGACCGTGATGAACTCCACCCACTCGGAGTTCTGGGGCTACATCAAGGACAAGTACACCACGCTCCAGGAGGACTACGACCGGATCCTCGCCACCTCCCTGTCGACCTGGTGGCGGCACAACTGGACCAGTGACGAGCAGCGCATGCCGCACTGGGAGAAGTCCTACGAGCAGGCGAAGAAGCACATCCTGCACGCCTTCGTGGAGACGTACTCGCTCTCGCTCCAGCAGACGCTGTACCAGATGGGTTCGCGGGTCATCAACAACCGCAGCGAGATCGACGAGATCCGCTTCTCCGCCCCCAACAAGCACCACTTCCGGCAGGACCTCTCCGCCTTCGGCCTGGAGAACGAAGCCAAGGACGGCGCCGTGTACTACGCCGCCGACCGCCCCTACGGCCTGATCGAGGCCACCATCCTGCGTGACGGCTGCGAGCCGCACATCCCGGTCGACATGACCAACCTCTGACGCGGGGCGCGCACCCCCGCCGCCGGTAGCCGGCGGGGGTGCGCCACCGGAGGGAACAGCCATGGCAACGCCTGCAAAGCGGCCGACAGAAGGCCCTTGTTCCACCGCACCGGACGGACCCGAGGTCCACCCGGTCGACCAGAAGCTCCACCCCTCGCGGCTCGTCCCGGCCGCGCTCCAGCACATCGCCGCCATGTACGCGGGAGTGGTCACACCCCCGCTCATCATCGGCCAGGCCGTCCGCCTCGACACCGCGGGCCAGACCCGGCTCATCGCCGCGAGCCTGCTCATCGCCGGTGTGGCCACCCTCCTGCAGACCCTCGGCGTCAAGGGCTTCGCCGGCAACCGGCTGCCCTTCGTCAACGCCGCCTCCTCGGCCGGCATCGCGCCGATGCTCGCGATCGCCGAGACCAACGCCCCGGGCGACCAACTCCCCGCGATCTACGGGGCGGTCATGGTCGCCGGGCTCTTCTGCCTGGCCGTCGGCCCCTTCTTCGGCAGGCTGCTGCGCTTCTTCCCGCCCCTGGTCACGGGCGTCGTCATCACCCTCATCGGGGTGACGCTGATGCCGGTACCGGTCGCCTGGGCCCAGGGCGGCGACAAGAGCGCCGCCGACTTCGGCACCATGCGGAACCTGGCGCTCGCCGCCTTCACCCTCGTCGTCATCCTGCTGATCCAGCGCTTCGGCCGCGGCTTCGTCAAGCAGGTCGCCCTCCTCCTGGGCCTGCTGATCGGCACCCTGGCGGCGATCCCGTTCGGCATGGCGGACTTCGGCGCGCTCGGCAGCGCCCCCGTTGCCGCGCTGCCCGCCCCCTTCGCGTTCGGCGCCCCCCAGTTCCAGCCCGCCGCGATCATCTCGCTCTGCCTGGTGATGCTCGTCCTGATGACCGAGTCCAGCGCCGGAATGCTCGCCATCGGCGAGATCTGCGAGCGCGAGACCGACGGCCGGACCATCACCCGAGGGCTGCGCACCGACGGACTGGCCACCTTCCTCGGCCCCGTCTTCGGCGGCTTCCCCACCTCGGCCTTCGCCCAGAACGTCGGAGTCGTCTCGCTGACCCGGGTCCGCAGCCGCTACGTCGTCGCCGCGGCCGGGGGCGCGCTCCTGGTCCTCGGGCTCTTCCCGGTCCTCGGCGCGGTCGTCTCCACCGTGCCGATGCCGGTCCTCGGCGGCGCGGGCATCGTCCTCTTCGGCTCCATCGCGGTCAGCGGCATCCGGACGCTCTCCGAGGCCGGGCTCGACGACAGCTCCAACATCATCCTGGTCGCCGTCTCGCTCGGCGCGGGCATCATCCCGCTCGCCTCTCCCGCCTTCTACGCGGGATTCCCGGCCTGGGCGCAGACCGTACTCGGCTCCGGCATCAGCGCGGGCGCTCTCGCCGCCGTGGTGCTGAACCTGTTCTTCCACCATCTCGGCACCCGTGGCGCCACCTCCGCCGCGGCACTCAAATCCTCCTAGGGTCCTGCCGTGCCCGTACCGCCACCCACACCGGAAGGAAGCCCCATGGCACCTTCGGCAGCCCCCGTTTCCCGCACCGTCATCGAGAACGTCGCCATCGCCACGGTCGACGCCCACGACACCGAGTACGCCGACGGACACATCGTCGTCGCGGGCAACACGATCGAGTCCATCGGAGCCGGACCGGCCCCGAGGAACCTGGAGAACGTCGTACGCCGCGTCGACGGCACCGGACACCTGGCCACCCCCGGCCTGGTCAACACCCACCACCACTTCTACCAGTGGATCACCCGCGGACTGGCCACCGACCACAACCTGTTCGACTGGCTGGTCGCCCTCTACCCGACCTGGGCGCGCATCGACGAACCGATGGTCCGGGCCGCCGCCCAGGGCTCGCTCGCCATGATGGCCCGCGGCGGCGTCACCACCGCCATGGACCACCACTACGTCTACCCGCGCGGTGCGGGCGACCTGTCCGGCGCCATCATCGGGGCCGCCCGCGACATGGGCGTACGCTTCACCCTCGCCCGCGGCTCCATGGACCGGGGCGCCGCGGACGGCGGGCTGCCGCCGGACTTCGCCGTGGAGTCCCTCGACGGCGCGCTGGCCGGCACCGAGGCGACGATCGACGCCCACCACGACGCGTCGTTCGGCTCGATGACCCAGGTCGCCGCCGCACCCTGCTCCCCGTTCTCGATCTCCACCGAACTGCTGCGGCAGGGCGCCGAACTGGCCCGGCGCAAGGGCGTGCGCATGCACACCCACGGCTCGGAGACCGTGGAGGAGGAGAAGTTCTGCCACGAGCTGTTCGGGATGGGCCCGACCGACTACTTCGAGTCCACCGGCTGGCTCGGCGAGGACGTGTGGATGGCGCACTGCGTCCACATGAACGACTCCGACATCGCCGCCTTCGCCCGCACCGGGACCGGCGTCGCGCACTGCCCCTCCTCCAACGCCCGGCTCGCCGCCGGCATCGCCCGGGTACCCGACATGCTCGCCGCCGGGGTCCCGGTCGGCCTCGGCGTCGACGGCACCGCCTCCAACGAGTCCGGCGAACTCCACACCGAACTGCGCAACGCCCTCCTCATCAACCGCCTCGGCGCCCACCGCGAGAAGGCCCTGAACGCCCGTCAGGCCCTGCGCCTGGGCACCCATGGCGGCGCCCGGGTACTCGGCCGGGCCGACGAGATCGGCTCCCTGGAGCCGGGCAAACTCGCCGACCTGGTCCTCTGGAAGCTCGACACCCTCGCCCACGCCTCCATCGCCGACCCGGTGACCGCGCTCGTCTTCGGCGCCGCGGCCCCCGTCACCCTCTCCCTCGTCGACGGGAAGCCGGTCGTCGAGGACAACCACCTGGTCACCGCCGACGAGGACACCATCGCCCGCGCGACCCGCGACGAGGCCCGCCGGCTGGCCCGGATCGCCGCCGGAGCCTGACCCTCCCGCGGTATCCCCATACCGCCGGCCGAGGGGGACGGCCCTCGGCCGGCCGCCGTGGACCCGAGACGGGTCCGCGGCAACCGGTGCGGGGGCGCGTACCCACGAGTACGCGCCCCCGCACCGGCGCACGGAGCTGCCCGCACCAGCTGCACGACCTGCCCCACCAGATCAAATGCCCCTCTTGCACCACCTCCCTGACACCCACGTCACCGCAGACGTGTAACCGACCGGAGGAACCGCCGTGGCAGCCACGCCCAGGTTTCGCAACGAAGCAGCCCCCGCATCCGCAGCATCCGCCGCATCGCCCGTATCCCCTTCCGGCCCCGAACCCGCCGCCCCGGCAGGCGGGAAGCACCCGGTCGACGAGACCCTCCCCCCACTGAAGATGTTCACCAGCGGCCTCCAGCACGTGGCCGCGATGTACGCGGGCGTGGTGGCCCCGCCGATGATCGTGGGGCCCGCCGTGGGCCTCACCGCCAAGGAGACCGCGTTCCTCATGGGGGCGAGCCTGTTCACCGCGGGCATCGCCACCCTCCTCCAGACCCTCGGCTTCTGGCGGATCGGAGCCCGGCTGCCGTTCGTCAACGGGGTCTCGTTCGCCGGGGTCACCCCGATGGTCGCGATCGGCAAGGACCGGGGGCACGACGGCATCGCGGTCATCTTCGGCGCGATCATCGTCGCCAGCCTGCTCGGCTTCCTGCTGGCCCCCTACTTCTGCAAACTGGTCCGCTTCTTCCCGCCCGTGGTCACCGGCACCGTGATCACCCTGATCGGTGTCTCGCTGCTGCCGGTCTCCTTCAACTGGGCGCAGGGCGGCAACGCCCGGGCCGCCGACTACGGCTCCACCACCAACATCATCATGGCCGCCGTCACCCTGGTGATCGTCCTGGCCCTGCGGAAGCTGCTGCGCGGCTTCCTCCAGCAGATCTCCATCCTGCTCGGCCTGGTCGCCGGTACGTTGATCGCGATCCCGGTCGGCATCGCGGACTTCGGCGCGATCAAGGACGCCGGTCTCTTCGGCTTCCCGTCCCCGTTCCACTTCGGGGCGCCGCAGTTCGAGGTCGCCGCGATCGTCTCCATGAGCATCGTGATGCTGGTCTGCATGACCGAGTCCACCGCGGACATGCTCGCGCTCGGCAAGATCGTCGACCGGCCGGCGGACGAGCGGACCATCGAGGGCGGCCTGCGCGCGGACACCCTGGGCAGCGCCCTCAGCCCGCTCTTCAACGGCTTCATGTGCAGCGCCTTCGCCCAGAACATCGGCCTGGTGGCGATGACGAAGGTCCGCAGCCGCTTCGTCGTCGCCGTCAGCGGCGGCATCCTGATCGTGCTCGGGCTGGTCCCCGTCGCCGCGTCCGTCATCGCCATCGTCCCGCTGCCGGTCCTCGGCGGCGCCGGCATCGTGCTCTTCGGCACGGTCGCCGCCAGCGGCATCCAGACCCTGGCGACCGCCGCGCTGGAGAAGGGCGAGAACGCGCTGATCGTGGCCGCGGCCGTGGGCGTCGGCCTGATCCCGATCGCCGCGCCGGAGTTCTACCACTCCTTCCCGAAGGACCTCCTGGTGGTCCTCGACTCCGGGATCTCCACCGGCTGCGTGGTGGCCATCGTGCTCAACCTGGCCTTCAACCACCTGGGCCGCGGGAAGCCGGACGCCCCGGCACCGGAGCCCGGGCGGAGCGCGGCGGCCCCGGACCCGGTGGTCGCGCACTGACCCGTGGACCGGGCCCGTACCGTCCCGCTCGGGGCGGTACGGGACGGTGGGGCGGCGCGTACGACGGACCGCGCGAGGTCCGTCGTACGCGCCACGTCTTCGCCGGCGGTCCGGCCGTCAGCCGATGTGGTAACTGTCGCCGTAGACCTTCCAGTCGAGCGGCGGGTCCAGGGCGAGGTTGCCCTTCTTCAGGAAGACCCGCTGGGCGGTGTCCACCCGGCTGGTGTCGTCATGGGCCGCCTCCTGCTTCATCGCCCAGACCCGGGCGTCGAGGAAGGCGTTGAGGTACGCCGTCTCGTCGCCGCCCCGGGACGGGGGCTTCGCCTTCGACAGGGCCCGCTCGCGGATGGCGCCGAAGCCGGTGCTGTCGTCGCCGTCGCCGTGCACGACGAAGGCGTCGTAGTACGCGAACTGGCCCAGCGCGCCGATGCCGTCGGCCTTGCCCTGCTTGACGGCCGGGTCGAAGTACACCCGGTCGCGCTCGTCGTCCTGTGCCTTGCGGAAGGCGGAGTCGGACGCCGCCTTCGCCCAGTCCTTGGTGAAGTTCGGGTCCAGCCCGTCGTGCGAGGAGGTTCCATCGACCTTCCGCAGCGCGGGGAGGTACTTGGCGAGGACGTTGTCGGGCTTGCGCTCGGTGTACAGCTCGACGAGATCGAGCATGTCGCCCGTGCCGGAGCAGAAGCCGATGATGCCCCCGGTGTAACCGCGGTCGTCGTCGATGTCCTCGATGTACTTGTACTGGGACTTCCAGTCCAGGGAGGAGTTCTCGGCGCTGGAGACCAACTGCATGGCGATCTCCTTTTTCGCCGGGTCGTTCAGTCCGGGTGCGGCGGCGGCCCGGGGGGCCGCGGCCGCGGGGTGGGGGGTGGACCGGTGGGCGAACCCACCGGCGTAGGCGGTGACGGGGATGACCGTGAGGGCCAGCCCGACGGCGATGACCGTGATACGCACGGGGCGGCTGCCACGCCGTGCGGCGCGCTGATGGGGAGCGGGCACCAGTCCTCCAGAGGGAGTTCGTCGTTCCGACGGTCCGTGGAAAGCCCCGGTCCGTCCGGAGAACCGGACTGTTAGGAAGCTTTCCTATCGGGATGTTAGGCGTACGTACAGCCCTCCGGAACACCGGGAGCGGAGTTCAACCGGAACGAGTGAGGCCCCGCACCGCGCGGAGTGCGCGATACGGGGCCGGAACCGGCTGCCGGGGCCGTCAGCAGTTCAGGTAGGCCACGTGGATCCAGACACCGGTGGGACCGCCCCACAGGTCGCCCATGATCCAGTTGCCCTGCTGGCCCCGGGCGTTGATGTTCTGGCCGCTGTTCACCTTGCCGAGCACCGGGAAGTTCTCGCCCGGACCGCCCCGGAAGTTGACCCCGTTGTCGTTGACGGTGCAGACCCCCGCCGGAGCCTGGGCGGACCGCACGGCCACGGGCGGCTGCACGGCCTGGGCGGCGGGGCTCATCGCCAGCCCGAGAGCGGCGGTCAGCACCGCGGCCGCCAGCGTCGTCGTCCTCTTCATCCGAATCTCCTCCGTTGACGCGGCCCGCGTCGGTGCGGGCCGTCCGCAGGCCCAACGCGACCGTCCGCCGACTGGTCACGCGTCCGTACGGGTCATCCGGAGGAGAAGCGGAGGCGGGGCGCCGTGACCCGGGGCTCAGTCGCCCGGCCGCCAGTCCGGGCGGCGGCCGCTCATCGCCACGGTCCGGTCGAGCAGCGGGGCGCCGGCCGGTACGGGGACCGGCGGGCCGAAGATCGTCTCCGGCCTCGTCCCGCCCTCCTCGGGGGTCAGCAGCGCCAGGGCGGCCCGGAGGCTGGCCTCGTCCCCGGTGTACTCCTGGCCGGTCGCCCGGGCCAGGTCCCAGCCGTGGATCACCAGCTCGTCCAGGACGACCAGCAGCGCCACCCCGCCGGGCAGGTCCACCCCGCCCGCCCTGGTCGTGCCCTGCCGGGCGGCCGGATCGCGCCAGGCCGCCACCAGCTCGTCCAGCAGGGGCGGCAGGGCGGTGCGCCAGTCGTCGGGGAGGACCGGGAGCCCCGCGTCCGGCGGGGTGTCGGTGGTCGGCCCGAGGTCCTTGCGGGCGGCGTCGCGGAAGGCGGTGCACAGCCCGAGGATGTGGGCCAGCAGCTCGCGCACCGCGTAGTCGGCGCAGGGGGTGGGGCCGTCCAGCTGCTGCTCGCCGATGCCGTCGAGCAGGCCGGCGATAAGCCGGGCCGCGGGCTCCAGGTCGACGGGGGAAACGGTCGTCGTATCGATGTCCATGTCCTGGTGACTCCGCCCGGCCCCGGAACTCATCGCCGCGCCGCCGGCCGGCCCCGCGCCGCGCTCACCGCACCACCCGCCCGCGGAGCACGATCCGGGTCGGATGGTTCAGCGCGCCCGGGTCCACCGTCGGGTCGGTGGCGTACGCGACGAGATCGGCGGGCGCGCCGTCGGCGAGACCGGGCAGCCCGAGCCAGGCCCGTGCCGTCCAGGACGCGGCGCCGAGCGCGGCGTGGGCCGGGAGCCCGGCCCGTACCAGCCAGTCCAGCTCGCCCGCGACCGTCCCGCAGGGGAAGGAGTCCGTCCCCGCCAGCACCGTCACCCCCGCCTCGTGGGCCGCGCGCACATGGTCGAGCATGTGCTCCCAGCCGGCCAGCCACAGGTCGCGGCGGACCCCCGGTTCCCGGGCCCGCATCGCGACCGCGCTCGCGCCGAAGGCGGCCAGGGTCGGCACGAACGCCGTGCCCTGCGCCGCCATCCGGTCCAGCAGTGCCGGGTCCAGATGCATGCCGTGCTCCAGGCTGTCGGCGCCCGCCAGTACGGCGTTGCGGGTGCCCTCGGCGGTCTGGCAGTGCACCGCCACCTTGCCGCCCGCCGCGTGCACCGCGTCCACCACCCGCGTCAGCAGCGGCAGCGGTACGGCGGGTTCGTCCGCCGCCCAGTCGCCGACGACCTTGCACCAGCCGGAGGAGGCCGCAGCCTCCTCCACGGCCGCCCGCACCAGCTCCGCCTCGCTCACATCGCGGCCGAAGCCGGGGAAGAACCGGCCGGGAGTGGCCAGCCACCGCCCCGCCGAGGTCACCCGGGGCAGCTCCGGGTCGTCGGCGACCCAGGCGGGCATCCGCCGCGCCGTCCCCGGGGTGCGCACCGCGAGCACCCCCGCGTCCCGGTGCTCCGTCAACTGCCTGCGCAGCAGTTCCTCGTCGAACGGCGACCCCGGCTCCAGCGCGCCCGGATGGGTGTGCACGTCCACCAGTCCGGGCAGCAGCCAGCCGCCGTCGACGAGCCACCGCGCGTCCCGCCCGGCGCGCCCGCCGGGCGGCCGTCCCGCGCGCAGCACCTCCCCGTCGATCCAGAACGTGCGCTCCTCGCGCTCCGGCAGCACCACACCTCGTACGCACAGCATCGGTCGACCGTACGTCAGGACCGGCCTCCGGTGGTGAACGGCCCCCGCACATCGGCACATTGCGGAAGGTTCGGCTCCACCCTCTTGTCGACGGCCCCCGCACCGTGCGATACAGGTCTGGACCATTGCTGCCGGACGGAAGGCACGACCGTGCAACGCCCCCACGCAACCGCCGCGTCGGCCTGCGCCGTCGCCGCGCTGCTCCTCGCCTCGCTCACCGCCTGCGGATCGGCCCCCGAGGCCGACACCGCCGAGCCCTCGGTGCCGCACGGGGTGACGGCGCAGGCGAGCAGCGCCACCTCCGTCCACGTCATGTGGGAGCGGTCCACCGACGACCGGGGGGTCACCGGGTACGAGGTCTACCGCGAGGGGCGGCTGGCCGCCTCGGTCCCGGCGGCCAAGGTGATGACCGATGTCGGCGGGCTGACGGCCTCGACCGCCTACGCCTTCACCGTGCGTGCCCGGGACGCCGCCGGGAACCGCTCCGCGCCGAGCGCCGCCGTGCGCGTCACCACCCCCGCCCCGACCCCCGCCGACCACCGGCCGCCCACCCGGCCGACCCGGCTGCGCGGCACCGTGGACGGCAGCCGGTCGGTGACCCTGACCTGGGGCGCCTCGACCGACGACGTCGGCGTCACCGCCTACGACGTCTACCAGGAGGACTCGCGCATCCACAGCGTGCCCGGCACCGAGACCCGGGCCCGCCTCACCGGTCTGCGCCCCGGCACCGTCTACACCTTCACCGTCCGGGCCCGCGACGCCGCCGACACCTCTTCGCCGGACAGCGGCGCCGTCGACCTGACCACCCGTTCCGCCCCCGGCGCCCCCGCGAGCACCGCCCCCACCGACCTGCGGATCACCAACCGGGCCGAGGGCAAGGAGTACGCCGTCGAGCTGGACTGGAAGCAGCCGGAGACCGGTGGCGAGATCCCCGCGTACCAGCTCTTCATGGGCGGGAAGCTGACCACGACGATCGTCTGGGGCGGCGCCCCGCCCAAGGGGCGGGCGAGCTACCGGTTCACCGTCCCCGACCCGCGCGGCACCCGCTACTCGGTGAAGATCCGCGCCAAGCTGCCGGACGGGAAGTGGGGGGACTTCTCCGCCCAGCGCACGGTGGTCCTCGGGGGGTAGAGGACTTTACCCGGGATTGGTCTGTACCTATTGACGAGTTGGTCCAGACCTTTTAGGTTCCCCTGTGCTCCATGGCACCAAGGAAGCATCCGGCTCCCCCTCAGGACCGCCTCACCGGTCCCTCCCCAAGGGAGAACACCATGTTCGAGCACCTGACCCTCGGACGGAGAACGGCGACCGCCCTCGTCGCCGTTCTCGGTCTCCTCCTCGCCCTGCTCTCGTTCCAGGCCGTCCCCGCCCACGCCGCGGGCAAGCTGACGGCCACCTTCAGCTCGGCCGACAACGGCTCGTGGTGGAAGGGCACCTACATCCTGCACAACGACACCGACACGGCCGTGACGGGCTGGAGCCTGGAGTTCGACCTGCCGGCCGGGGTCACCATCGACACCTCGTACAACGGCACCGTCACCACCCAGGGCAGCCATGTCACCGCGGTCAACGCCCACTACAACGGCACCGTGGGCGCGCACAGCACCACCGAGCCGTACAGCTTCTGGTTCGTGGCCAACGGGCCGATCGCCGAGCCGACCGGCTGCCGGATCAACGGCGACAAGTGCGACGGCGCCGCCGACGTGCCGCCCGGCGCGCCCGGCGGGCTGAAGCAGACCGACGTCACCGCCCGCACCGCCTCGCTCTCCTGGACGGCGGCCCTGCCGGGCGACTTCCCCGTGGCGTCGTACGACATCCTGGCCGGCGGCAAGGAGGTGGGCTCGGCCACCGCGACGACCTCGGCCACCGTCAGCGGACTGACCCCGGCCACCGCCTACGCCTTCACGGTCCGGGCCAAGGACACCCGAGGCAACACCTCCGCCGAGAGCGCGCCGCTGACCGTCACCACCGTCGACCCGGCCACCGACACCTCCCCGCCCACCGCCCCGGGCACGCTGCGCTCCACGGCGGCCGACTCCTCGTCCGTCACCCTGGCCTGGACCGCCGCCACCGACAACCAGCGGGTCGCCGCGTACGACGTCTACCGGGGCGGGACGAAGGCCACCACCGTCTCCGGCACCACGACCACCGCCACCATCGGCGGGCTGTCGCCCTCGACCTCGTACACCTTCACGGTCAAGGCCCGGGACGCCGCCGACAACGAGTCCCCGGCGAGCAACGCGCTCACGGTGAAGACCGACGACATCGTCGGCGCGGGCAACTACGCCAAGGTCGGCTACTTCGTCCAGTGGGGCATCTACGGCCGCCAGTACTTCGTGAAGAACCTGCACGACTCGGGTGCCGCCGACAAGCTCGACATCATCAACTACGCCTTCGCCAACATCGACCCCAACAACCTCACCTGCCTGAACGGCGTCACCAAGGGCACCACCGCCGACCCGCAGGACCCCGAGCAGGGCACCGGCGCCGGTGACGCCGACGCCGACTACGCGCGCCCGTTCAGTGCCGCCCAGTCCGTCGACGGTGTCGCGGACGACGGCTGGGCCACCCTGCGCGGCAACTTCAACCAGCTGAAGAAGCTCAAGAAGCTGCACCCGAAGCTGAAGATCGTGGTCTCGCTCGGCGGCTGGACGTACTCCAAGTACTTCTCCGACGTGGCGGCCACCGACGCCGCCCGCAAGAAGTTCGTCTCCTCCTGCATCGACATGTACATCAAGGGCAACCTGCCCGCGTACAACGGCGCGGGCGGCCCCGGCACCGCCGCCGGGATCTTCGACGGATTCGACATCGACTGGGAGTGGCCGGGCACCGGTACCGGGCACCCCGGCAACCACTACTCGCCCGACGACAAGGACAACCTGACCCTGCTGCTCGCCGAGTTCCGCAAGCAGCTCGACGCGCTCGGCGGCGGCCACCGGCTGCTCACCGCCTTCACCCCCGCCGACCCGCAGAAGATCGACGAGGGCTGGGACCTGGGCAAGGTCTTCGACTCCCTCGACGTGGCCAACGTCCAGGGCTACGACTTCCACGGCTCCGGCAGCGACAACTCCTGGGAGCCGGACCGCACCGGCCACCAGGCCAACCTCTACACCGACGAACAGGACCCCTACGACTTCCACTTCAGCGCCGACACCGCCATCAAGGCGTACACCGACGCGGGCGTCGAGCCCCGCAAGCTGACCCTCGGCATCCCGTTCTACGGGCGCGGCTGGCAGAACGTCACCGACGGCGGGGCCGCCGGTGAGTGGCAGCCGGCGGGCGGCGCCGCACCCGGCCAGTTCGCGGAGGAGGCCGGCACCCGCGGCTACAACAACCTCATCGGGGCGTTCCCGACGATCGCGGTCCACCACGACGAGCAGTCCGTGTCGACGTACGGCTACACCGGCAACCAGTGGTGGTCCTTCGACGACACCTGGTCCATCGGCAAGAAGATGGACTACGTGAAGTCCAAGGGGCTGCTGGGGGCGATGATCTGGGAGATGTCCGGGGACACCCCGCAGGGCACCCTGATGAACGCGATCGACAGCAACCTCAAGTAGCGGTACCCGCCCGCCGGTACACGCCGGTACGCGGAGCCCGCCCGGGGTCCGCGTACCGGCCATCCACCGTCCGGGTCAGGCGCTGCCCAGCACGTCCGCCGCGGCCACCAGACAGCGCTCGGCCAGCGCGGCGGGGCCCCGGGGGCCGGTGGCCGGGGCGTCGTCCGCGGCCCAGGTCTCCACCGCCGCGCGCACCGCCGCCCCGGCCACCCCGGCGACCAGCCGCAGCTCCAGCGAGAGCGGGTCCGGCCCGTCCGGCAGCCCGGCCCGCGCCGCGAGGACCGTGGCCAGGGTGGTGTCCGCGTCGTGGCAGGCGTCGTTCCACACCGACTGGAGGGCCGGGCTCCGCGCCCCCATCCGCAGCAGCGACCGCACCCACTCCAGGGACTCCGCGGCCGCCGTGTCGCCGGGGGCGGGGGTCAGCGCGCGGGCCGCCGCGTGCCGCAGCGCGTCGGCCACCGACAGCTCCGCGGGGGCGTCCCGCACCGCCTCCACCCAGCTCCGGGCCCCGACCGAGAGGAGCGGGGAGACGGCCTCCTCCTTGGTCGCGAAGTAGCGGTAGAAGGTGCGCGGGGCGACGCCCGCGGCGCGCGCGATGTCCTCCGCGCGCGTGTCGCGCAGTCCCCGCTCCACGAAGAGCGCCGCCGCCGTACGGGCGATGTCCAGCCGGGTCGCGGCCTTGCGCCGCTCAGTCAACGAGCCATCGTGCATGGCGATCAGGTTATGCCCTGACGCCACCGCAGCTGATAGGCAGATATTGCCCATGTGGCAGAATCTGCCAGCAGTACATGGGCAGAACGAGCAAGAGGTGGCAAGAGCGGTGCGTCGGCGGCAGTTCCTTCTGAAGACGGCCGGCCTGGCCGGTACCACGGCGGCGCTCGGGCTCACCGGCTGTTCGCCGAGCGGCGACGTGAAGCTCCGTCTGCTCGTGGCCAGTTACGACAAGAGCATCGGCGCCTCGCTCGGGGACCAGTGGGACGATGTCGTCACCGCCTTCGAGAAGGAGAACTCCGGGATCCGGATCGAGCTGGAGCGGGTCTCGTACACCAAGATCGACAAGGTGCTCGCCCAGCGGGTCGAGGAGGGCCGGGCGCCCGACATCGCGCAGTCCAACATCTTCGCGCCGTACGCCGAGGACGGCCGCCTCTACAGCATGGCCGAGCTGTTCAACATCTCCACCCAGGCCGACTTCATCCGCTCCTTCACCGAGGCGGGCACGGTCGACAACGCCACGTACGGCATCCCCTTCCTCGCCAGCACGCCCCGGCTCTTCTACAACAAGGAGCTCTTCCGGCGGGCCCGCGTCACCGCCCCCACCTCCTGGGCCGAGCTGCGGAAGGCCGCCGAGGGGCTGAAGGCGATCGGGGTGCGGACGCCGTACGGGCTCCAGTTCGGTCCCGAGGCCGCCGAGGACGAGATGCTGACCTGGGTGCTCGGGAACGGCGGCGGGTTCACCGGGGAGTCGGGGGAGTACGACTTCGAGAAGCCGGAGAACGCCGAGGCGCTGACCTGGCTGCGGGACGAGCTGGTCGCGCCGGGGCTGGCCGGTGCCGACCCGTCGAAGCTCAACCGGACCGACGCGTACGCGGAGTTCATGCGGGGGCAGATGGGCATGCTGGTCGGCCACCCGATGCTGATGGGCGCCGCCGACCAGGCGAAACTCCCCTACGCCCACGTCGCGTTCCCCAAGAAGGACGGCGGCGAGGCCCCGCCGGTGGGGATCAGCGACTGGCTGATGGCGTTCAAGCGGGGCGGCCACCGCAAGGAGTGCGGCACCTTCCTCTCCTACCTCTACGGCGGCAAGTCCGCCGAGGCCTACGGCGGCGGCGCGTCCGCGCTGCCGGTGACGTACTCCGCCTCCGACGCGGCGACCGGCAAGGCGGAGGACCAGCCGCTCGCCCCGTTCATCCAGCAGCTCACGGAAGCGGAGTTCTCCCCGGTCAACCTGCGCTCCTGGCCCACTGTCCGGGGCACCATCCGTACCGAGGCCGCGCGGGCGGTGATGCGGGGCGGCGACCCCGCGACCGTGCTCGCCTCGCTCGACGCCTCCGCCGTCAAGGCGGACATGGCGGCATCCGCCTCCTGACCCCGGACGCACCTCCGCCCCGGCGCTGTGCGTGCCGGGGCGGAGACGTGTCGGTGTACGGGCCGGTCAGCCGAGCCGCTCGTACGCCGGGAGGGTCAGGAAGTCCGCGTAGTCCTGGTCCAGCGCGACCTGGAGCAGGAGGTCGTGGGCCTGCTGCCACTTGCCCGCGGCGAAGGCCTCCTCGCCGATCTCGGCGCGGATCGCGGCGAGTTCCTCGGCCGCGACCGTGCGGGCCAGCTCGGCCGTGGCGTGCTCGCCGTTCTCGAAGACCACGTCCGCGTTGATCCACTGCCAGATCTGCGAGCGGGAGATCTCCGCGGTGGCGGCGTCCTCCATCAGGTTGAAGATGGCCACCGCGCCCAGCCCGCGCAGCCACGCCTCGATGTAGCGGATGCCGACCGCGACGGCGTTGCGCAGGCCCTCGGAGGTGGGCTTGGCGTCCAGGGTGTCGATGGCGATCAGGTCGCCCGCGGCCACCGAGACGTCCTCGCGCAGCCGGTCCTTCTGGTTCGGCTTCTCGCCGAGGACCGCGTCGAAGGAGGCCATGGCGATCGGGACCAGGTCCGGGTGGGCGACCCAGGAGCCGTCGAAGCCGTCGTTCGCCTCGCGGTCCTTGTCGGCCTTGACCTTCTCGAACGCGACCTTGTTCACCTCGGCGTCACGGCGGGACGGGATGAACGCGGCCATGCCGCCGATCGCGTGCGCGCCGCGCTTGTGGCAGGTGCGCACCAGCAGCTCGGTGTACGCCCGCATGAACGGGGCGGTCATCGTCACCGCGTTGCGGTCCGGCAGGACGAACTTGGCGCCGCCGTCGCGGAAGTTCTTGACGATGGAGAAGAGGTAGTCCCAGCGTCCCGCGTTCAGGCCCGAGGCGTGGTCGCGGAGCTCGTAGAGGATCTCCTCCATCTCGTACGCGGCGGTGATCGTCTCGATCAGGACGGTGGCGCGGACCGTGCCCTGCGGGATGCCGACGTAGTCCTGGGCGAAGACGAAGATGTCGTTCCAGAGGCGGGCCTCCAGGTGCGACTCCGTCTTCGGGAGGTAGAAGTACGGGCCCTTGCCGAGGTCGATCAGGCGCTGGGCGTTGTGGAAGAAGTAGAGCCCGAAGTCGACCAGCGCACCGGGCACCGGGGCGCCGTCCAGCTGGAGGTGACGCTCGTTCAGGTGCCAGCCGCGGGGGCGGGCCACGACCGTGGCGAGCTCCTCGGCGGGCTTCAGGGCGTAGGACTTGCCGGTCCTGGCGTCGGTGAAGTCGATCTCGCGGCGGTACGCGTCCATCAGGTTGAGCTGGCCGAGGACGACGTTCTCCCAGGTGGGGGCGGAGGCGTCCTCGAAGTCGGCGAGCCAGACCCGCGCGCCCGAGTTCAGCGCGTTGATGGTCATCTTGCGGTCGGTCGGACCGGTGATCTCCACCCGGCGGTCGTTCAGCGCGGCCGGGGCCGGGGCGACCTTCCAGGAGTCGTCCGCGCGGACCGCCGCCGTCTCGGGCAGGAAGTCCAGCGTGGAGGTGCGGGCGATCTCGGCGCGGCGCCCGGCGCGGCGGGCGAGGAGCTCGTCACGGCGGGGCGTGAACCGCCGGTGCAGTTCGGCCACGAACGCGAGGGCCGCGTCGGTCAGGACCTCGTCCTGCCGGGGCAGGGGCTCGGCATCGACGATGGCCAGCGGGGACGGCGCTGGTGCGGACATGAGCGGTCACTCCTTCAGCGGGCGGTGCGGGCGGCGCCTCGGGCCGCCGGGGCGCCCGGGAACGGCACGGCGTGCCAGGGCTCCGGAATACGGGTGTGGAGGCCGTCTGGGGTGCAGAGGGCTTCTGATCAGTGGATATTAGTTTCCTCATGGTGGAAGTTCAATGGTTTGTTGATGTCGAGATTCTCCGGGTCGACAGAAGTGGCCCCGTGACGGCCCGGAGTGCCGGGACCGTCACAGGAGGTGTTCCCTCACCGAAGGCGGTCCAGATCCGCCACCGTGTCGATGTCGTACGCCTCGGCCACATCGGAACACTCGACGAGCGTGATCGCATCGCGGTGCGCCCGAAGGAACCCCCGGGCGCCCTGGTCGCCCACCGCCCCCGCCGCGACGTCCGGCCACAGCTCCGCCCCGAACAGCACCGGATGGCCGCGCTCACCCCCGTACGCCGCCGCCGCGATCCCGCTCCGGGAGCGGTACGCCGCCCGCACCCGGGCCACCGCCCCGGCCCCGATCCCCGGCTGGTCGACCAGGAGGACGAGTGCCGCGTCCGCCCCCGAGCCGGCCAGCGCGGCCAGTCCGGCGCGCAGCGAGGAGCCCATCCCCTCGGCCCACCCGGGATTCACCGTCACCGCGCAGCCGCCGAGATCCGCCCGTTCCAGCACCGTGTCCGCCGCGGCGCCCAGGACCACCCGCACCGGGTCGCAGCCGCCGTCCCGGAGCACCCGTACCGCGTGCTCCACCAGGGGACGGCCGCGGTGTTCCAGCAGGGCCTTGGGGCGCCCGCCGAGGCGCCGCCCGCCGCCCGCGGCGAGCAGCAGCCCGGCCACGCGCGGCGGTGTCGTTGTCGCAGTCATGCGGTCTGGATACCCCACCCGTACCCGGCCGCGCACCCCTCGCGCGTGCTTCGACACCCCTCGCACACCCTTCGCGCGAGCAAGCGGGGAACCGGGCGGACCGGGTCGGTGTCCACCGGACGACATGGAGATCACCCTTACGGGAGACCCCGAATTCCGTCAGTGGAGTGGCGCACGGTACCTGGCATGGCGTTAACTTGCGCGCACACCCGGATACTTGACCATGCTGCGTGGGCCGGTCGGATCACCGGCACAAAGACGTGCAAGGGGGAGTGCTTTGTTGCGAAGCGTGGGACAGAAGCGGGTCACCGGCAGTGTCGACGATCCGAGGGTGAGCGAGCTGCGTACGGCCGTCTCCCGGCTCCGCCGAGCCCTGGCCGGCCACCCCGCCGAGTTCCCGGACCGGAGCATCGCCGAGGACGAGCTGGCGGCACTGGACGCGATGACGGCGCAGGGCGTCCCCGAGATCGCGCGGATGCGCTGCTCCCTGCTGCTCATCGCGGGCTCGATCGGGTCGGTGAGCGCGCTGGCCGCCGCGCTCCGGGACGTGCGGGTCGCGGTCGACCTCTTCGGGGAGCCGCCGCGCCGCTGACCGGCGGGGTGCGGCGGGGTCAGCGGCGGATGAGCCGACGGGCCGTCGCCGCCGCCACCGCCGAGGTGCGGGAGTCCACGCCCAGCTTGGCGTAGATGTGCACCAGATGGGACTTCACCGTCGCCTGGCTGAGGAAGAGCCGCTTGCTGATCTGCAGGTTCGACAGCCCCTCGCCGACGAGTTGCAGCACCTCCAGCTCACGCCTGGTCAGCGCCTCCGCGGGGGTGCGCATCCGGTCCATCAGCCGGTGCGCGACGGCCGGGGCGAGCGCCGAGCGGCCCGCCGCGGCGGTACGGACCGCCGCCGCCAGTTCCTCCGGCGGGGCGTCCTTCAGCAGATAGCCCGCGGCACCGGCCTCGACCGCCGCCAGGATGTCGGCGTCCGAGTCGTACGTGGTGAGGATCAGCACCCGGGGCGCGTCCGGGCGGGCCGTGATTTCCGCGGTGGCCTGCGAGCCGTGCATGCCCGCGCCGAACTGGAGGTCCATCAGGACCACGTCGTAGCCGCCGCCCGCCGCCATCTCGACGGCCCGTTCGGCGGTGGCCGCCTCACCGGCCACGAGGAAGCCGGGCTCGGCGTCGAGCACGGCCCGCAGCCCGGCCCGTACCACCGGGTGGTCGTCGGCGAGCAGCAGCCGGACCGGGGAGGTGTCGTCGGAGGTGTTCATGCGGCGTCCTGTCCTGGCCGGCCGTCGGTGAGGGGGAGCGGAAGGGTGAGGGCGAGCGCGGTGCCCTGCCCGGGGGCCGACTCGACACTGAGCGTGCCGCCGAGCGAACGGGCCCTGGCCCGCATCGCGGGCAGGCCGAAGCCCCCGGTGTCCCGGTCCGCCGGGGCGGGGACGAGCCCCGGGGTGAACCCCCGGCCGTCGTCCACCACGTCCAGCGAGACCGAGGTGTCCATGAAGCTCAGGGTGATCTCCGCGCGCCGGGCCCCGGCGTGCCGCACCGTGTTGGCCAGCGCCGACTGCGCGGTGCGCAGCAGCGCCACCTCGTACGGGGTCGGCAGCTCCACCGGTGTGCCGCTCACCGCGAACTGCACGGTGAGGTCCGGGCCCGTCGTCCGGGCGGTCAGGCGCTCCAGCGCGGCGGCCAGCGAGCCGTTCGCCAGGTCCGGCGGGGACAGGGCGCGCACGAAGCGGCGGGCCTCGGCCAGGTTCTCCTGGGCGGCCTCGCGGGCCCGGCGCACGTGCGCGGTGGCGGGGGCGTCGTCGGGCAGGGTGCGCTCGGCGGCCCGCAGCAGCAGCTGGATGCTGGACAGGCCCTGGGCGAGGGTGTCGTGGATCTCGCGGGCCAGCCGCTCGCGCTCGGCGAGGGTGCCCGCGGTGCGCTCCGCCTCGGCCAGCTCCGCCCGGGTCGACATCAGCTCCTCGATGAGCCGCCGGCGCCGTTCGCTCTCCCGGAACAGCGCCTCGTAGCCGAGGACCGTCGCCACCGCGACCGCCGCGCCGAGCAGCGGTCCGATGAAGGTGCCCGGGTTGACGGCCTGGCCGTGCCAGAGGAAGCAGGCGATGGCGGCGGCCGCGCTGACCGCGACGGCGGGCAGTCCCCAGCGGTTCGGCAGCAGGTGCAGTTGCAGGAAGTAGAGCGGGAAGGCCACCCACAGCGCGTCCGGCGACAGCACGAGCAGCGCCAGCCACACCGCGCCCAGCGCCGCCAGCCACACCGCCGCCGTCCTGGTGTGCGGCTGCACGGCGGGCAGCAGCGCGCCCGCCGCGTACACGGCGGCCATCAGACCGGCGACCGTGACGACGGCACCGGCCCGGGGCACCCCGTCGCCGACGGCCCGTACGACCACGAGCGCCAGCAGCCCGATAAGCAGCGCGTGCAGGCAGAGCCGCAGCGCGGTGGCGACCGGGGGGTGGGGGCGGGGATCCATGGTGCGTCCAGCGTAGACGCGGGGAGACGGGGGCCGGTCAATCGAAAGGTTGATGTCGGGCCCCACCCGGGTGCGATGTCTCCGGAGGCCCGGACGGCGAGGCTGGAGCCATGTTCGTCGCATGGAGAGATCTCCGTTTCGCCAAGGGCCGGTTCGCGCTCATGGGCACGGTCGTGGTGCTGATCACGCTGCTCGTGGGGCTGTTGTCCGGACTCACCGCTGGGCTGGCCCGGGAGAACACCTCGGCCGTCACCGGGCTGTCCGCCGACCACCTCGCCTTCGCCGCCCCGCCGGACGGCCGCTCGGTGTCGTTCACCGACTCGGTCGTCGAGGAGCGCGCCTGGCGGAGCTGGGCGGAGCGCCCGGGGGTGGAGGCAGCCCAGCCGCTCGGCATCCGTACGCTCAACGCCGCCGCCGGGGGCGGGCACACCTCGGCGGTCTCCGCGTTCGGGGTCGAGCCGGACGGGGGCCTCACACCGCCCGGTACCCGGGTCGCCACCGGGCGGGTGGTCCTCTCCGAGCAGGCCGCCGAGGACCTGGCGGCCGCCCCCGGCGACCGGGTGCGGCTCGGCTCCACCACCGTCACCGTCGCCGCCGTCGCGGGCGACGCCTCCTACAGCCACACCTCGGTCGTGTGGACCTCGCTCGACGACTGGCAGCACCTCGCGGGCGACGACGGCCGGGGCCGGCACGCCACCGTGATCGCCCTGACCACCGACGGCGCCGATCTCGCCGCGGGCGACAAGGCGGCCGGGACCAGCACCCTCTCGCGGGACGACTCCCTCACCGCCATCGGCTCCTACCAGGCCGAGAACGGCTCGCTCCAGCTGATGCGCGGCTTCCTCTTCGCCATCTCCGCCCTGGTCATCGGCGCCTTCTTCACCGTCTGGACGATCCAGCGCAGCGGCGACGTCGCCGTCCTGAAGGCGCTCGGCGCCTCCACCCGCTACCTGCTGCGCGACGCGCTCGGGCAGGCGGTCGTGATGCTCGCCCTCGGCACCGGCGCGGGCACCGCGCTCGCCGCCGGGATCGGTGCCCTGATCAGCGGCGGCGCCGTGCCGTTCGTCCTCGACGCGGCGACCGTGCTGGTCCCGGCCGCCGTGATGATCGTCCTCGGCGCGCTCGGGGCGGCCCTGTCCATCCGGCGGATCACCGCCGTCGACCCGCTCACCGCACTCGGGAGTGCCCGATGACCCTCACCCTCTCCGACGTCACCCTCACCTATCCCGACGGCGACGGCCGGCTCACCGCCCTCGACCGGGTCTCCCTGGAGGTGCCCGCGGGCACGCTCACCGCGGTGGTCGGACCGTCCGGCTCCGGCAAGTCCAGCCTGCTCGCGGTGGCGGCGACCCTGGTCACCCCGGACTCCGGGCGGGTGGTGGTCGCGGGCCGGGACACCTCCGGCCTGGACCGGGCCGGGCAGGCGGAGCTGCGCCGCGCGCACATCGGGATCGTCTTCCAGCAGCCCAATCTGCTGCCCTCGCTCACGGCCGCCGAGCAACTCCAGGTGATGACCCACCTCTCGGGCGGCGCGGTACGCCGTTCCCGCGAGCGGGCGCTGGAACTGCTGGACGCGGTGGGCCTCGCGGACCAGGCCGGGCGCAGGCCGCACCAGCTCTCGGGCGGGCAGCGGCAGCGGATCAACATCGCGCGGGCCCTGATGAACGAACCCGGGGTGCTGCTGGTGGACGAGCCGACCAGCGCGCTCGACCACGAGCGGGGCGCCGCCGTGCTGGACCTGCTGGTACGGCTGGTCCGGGAGCGGTCCACGGCGACGGTGCTGGTCACCCACGACCGGACCCATCTGGACCGGGTGGACCGCACGGTGCGGATGGACGACGGGCGGCTGACCGTGCCCGAGCCGGTCTGACCCGGCGGGGAACGGAGGAGGGGGCGGCCCGGGCGGCCGCCCCCTCCCGCGTACTCAGCCGTTGGTGCCGCTGCTCGCCAGCGCCTCGGAGAGGTCCCGCGCCGCCTGCTGGAGGATCGGGACGATCCGCTCGGTGGCCGCCTCCGTCACCCGGCCCGCCGGACCGGAGATCGAGATCGCCGCCGAGGTGGGGGAGTCCGGCACGGGGACCGCCAGACAGCGGACCCCGATCTCCTGCTCGTTGTCGTCGACCGCGTAACCGACCCGGCGGACGTGCTCCAGCGCGTCGAGGAAGCCCTCGGGCGTGGTGATCGTCTTCTCGGTGGCGGCGGGCATGCCGGTACGGGCCAGCAGGGCGCGCACCTCCTCCGGGGGCGTGTGCGCCAGCAGCGCCTTGCCGACCCCGGTGGAGTGCGGCAGCACCCGGCGGCCCACCTCGGTGAACATCCGCATCGAGTGCTTGGACGGGACCTGGGCCACGTACACGATCTCGTCGCCGTCGAGCAGCGCCATGTTCGCGGTCTCGCCGGTCTCCTCGACCAGCCGCGCCAGATACGGCCGGGCCCAGGTGCCCAGCAGCCGGGACGCGGACTCGCCGAGCCGGATCAGCCGGGGGCCCAGCGCGTAGCGCCGGTTGGGCTGCTGGCGCACGTATCCGCAGAGCACCAGCGTGCGCATCAGGCGGTGGATGGTCGGCAGCGGGAGCCCGCTGCTCGCGGAGAGCTCGCTCAGCCCGACCTCGCCCCCCGCGTCCGCCATCCGCTCCAGAAGGTCGAAGGCGCGCTCAAGGGACTGCACACCACCGCTCGGAGCGGCGGGCTTGGAGTCGGCTGTGCTGGCGTGGGACGGCGGCACGTCAACGGTCCTTTCGAGGCGGATGAGCGGGTGCCCCGCCCGGCGAGGCACTCAGGAGTGTCCGACCACCTGCCGCGGCGTCGCGCCCAAGGGTCGGACACCCGCAGCAGCCTACCGGGCGGTTCCCGGTCGACGCACTGCTCCGGGCCCGGCGTCCTGGCCGGTCAGAGACCGTTTGTCCCGGTGTCGGCCGAGGGCGGGGCCAGGGGGCGGAGCCCTGCTGGTCCCATGCTACGTTCCATGGTGCGAAAGTTGACTTCTACTTTGTGGAAATATACAGATGCGGATGGAGGGTGTCCGTCCGGCCCCCGGTCGGGCGCGGCAGGGTCTTGACGAGGCCGCGCCCCGAGTGAAAACTCCTTCAACAGTTCGTTGAATTCTTCAGCGTTCGAAGCCCGAAGTGAGGAGCACGGATGTCCGGTGCGGACGTGAACCTGGTACTGCGCTCGACGCGTGTCGTCACCCCGGACGGGACGCGCGCCGCCGCGGTCGCCGTCGCCGGCGGCAGGATCGACGCGGTCCTGCCGTACGACGCCGAAGTGCCGGCCGGGGCCCGGCTGGAGGACTTCGGCGACGACGTGCTGCTGCCCGGGCTCGTCGACACCCACGTCCATGTGAACGACCCGGGCCGCACCGAGTGGGAGGGCTTCTTCACCGCCACCCGCGCGGCGGCGGCGGGCGGCATCACCACCCTGCTCGACATGCCGCTCAACTCGCTGCCGCCGACCACCACCGTCGACCACCTGCGCACCAAGCAGCAGGTCGCCGCCCCGAAGGCGCACATCGACACCGGCTTCTGGGGCGGTGCGATCCCCACCAACGTCAAGGACCTGCGGCCGCTGTACGAGGCCGGGGTGTTCGGCTTCAAGTGCTTCCTGTCGCCCTCCGGCGTCGACGAGTTCCCCGAACTCGACCAGGAGCAGCTGGCCCGGTCCATGGCGGAGATCACCGGATTCGGCGGCCTGCTGATCGTGCACGCCGAGGACCCGCACCACCTGGCCGCCGCCCCGCAGCGCGGCGGCCCCGCGTACGCCGACTTCCTCGCCTCCCGGCCGCGCGACGCCGAGAACACCGCGATCGAGGGACTGATCGCGCACGCCCGGCGGCTGAACGCCCGGGTCCATGTGCTCCACCTGTCCTCCAGTGACGCCCTGCCGATGATCGCCGCGGCCCGGCGCGAGGGCGTACGGATCACGGTCGAGTCCTGCCCGCACTTCCTCACCCTCACCGCCGAGGAGGTCCCGGACGGCGCCACCGAGTTCAAGTGCTGTCCGCCGATCCGGGAGGCGGCCAACCAGGACGCGCTGTGGCAGGGATTGGCGGACGGCACGATCGACTGCGTCGTCTCCGACCACTCGCCCTGCACCACCGACCTCAAGACCCCCGACTTCGCCTCCGCCTGGGGCGGGATCTCCTCCCTCCAGCTCGGGCTGCCCGCCATCTGGACCGAGGCCCGCAGGCGGGGCCACTCGCTCGACGACGTCGCCCGCTGGATGTCGGCCGCCCCCGCCGCACTGGCCGGACTCGACCGGAAGGGCGCCATCGAGGCCGGCCGCGACGCCGACTTCGCGGTGCTGGCCCCCGACGCGACCTTCACCGTCGACCCGGCCGAACTCTTCCACCGCAACCAGGTCACCGCCTACGCCGGGAAGACCCTGTACGGCGTCGTCCGCTCGACCTGGCTGCGCGGCGAACGGATCGCGGCCGACGGCGAAGTCGGCGCTCCCACCGGCCGGCTCCTCGCACGCGGCCACTGACCGCGCACCGGCCCTCCCCTCCGCGCCCGCCGTCCAACCGCACGGCGGGCGCGGAGAAGGGCCGAAGGTCTCCACCCGCGCGACTTTGGTCTCCCGGCGCGTCCGTACGGCCCGACCCACCGCCCGGCCTGGGTAGTTTTATGGCATGACGCGTACGGAATACCGCTGGCTGCTGCCGTCGGCGATGGCCGACCCCGAGCTGTCCGGCGACCGGCGCGGCCGCTCCCGCCGCACGGTGCGGGACTGGATCGTCGACACGACCGCCTTCCTCTGCGCCGCCGGGATCGGCCTGATCGCCGCGGCGGCCATCGAAGCCGACCGGAGCACCTCCGACCTCGTCCTCCTCGTCGACGTCGTGCTCGGGGTGCTGGCCTGCGCCGTGCTCTGGGTGCGGCGACGGTGGCCGGTGGGCGTGGCCCTGGGGCTGGTGCTGCTCGCCACGGTCGAGCCCACCGCGGCGGGGGCGATGCTCGTCGCGCTCTTCGGGCTGGCGGTGCACCGGCCCTTCCGGCCGGTCGCGGCCATCGGGGCGCTGGCCCTGGTCCTCACCCCCGTACAGCCGTATCTGCGCCCCGACCCGGAAAGCTCCTCCCTCGTGGACACGATCATCGGGGTGCTGCTGACGCTGCTGGTGATCAGCTGGGGGATGGCCGTACGGTCCCGGCGCCAGCTCGTCGTCTCCCTGCGCGAGCGGGCCCGCCGGGCCGAGACCGAGGCGGAACTCCGCGCCGAACAGGCCCAGCGGCTGGCCCGCGAGGCCATCGCCCGCGAGATGCACGACGTCCTCGCCCACCGGCTGACCCTGCTCAGCGTCCACGCGGGCGCCCTCGAATTCCGCCCCGACGCGCCCCGGGCCGAGATCGCCCGCGCCGCCGGGGTCATCCGGGACAGCGCGCACGAGGCGCTCCAGGACCTGCGCGAGATCATCGGCGTGCTGCGCAGCCCCGGCGAGAGCGACGGCGACCGGCCGCAGCCCACCCTCGCCACCCTCGACGAACTGGTCGCCGAGTCCCGGCTGGCCGGCATGGCGGTCGTGCTCGACAACCGGGTCGACGACCCCGCCTCGGCCCCCGCCGCCACCGGCCGCACCGTCTACCGCATCGCCCAGGAGACCCTCACCAACGCCCGCAAGCACGCCCCCGGCACCGAGGTCACCGTCAGCGTCACCGGCGCCCCGGGCGAGGGCCTCACCATCGAGGTGCGCAACCCGGCGCCCACCGAACCGTTCAGACCGGTCCCCGGCTCCGGCCAGGGCCTCATCGGCCTCACCGAACGTGCCACGCTGGCCGGCGGCAAACTGGAGCACGGGCCGCTGCCGGACGGCGGCTTCCACGTCCGCGCCGTACTGCCGTGGCCAACCTGAGCGCCCGGACCCCGGCCTCCCGGCGCCCGCCGCGTCCGGGCCCCGATACGGTTGCGGACATGACCACCCCCACTCCGAACGGGCCCGGCCCGCGGCGGATTCGGCTGCTCGTCGTCGACGACGACCCGCTCGTCCGGGCCGGACTCGCCCTCATGCTCGGCGGCGCCGACGACATCGAGATCGTCGGGGAGGGGGCGGACGGCACGGAGGTCGCCGCGCTGGCCGACCGGCTCCGCCCCGACGTGGTCCTGATGGACCTCCGGATGCCCGCCATGGACGGGCTCACCGCGACCGAACGGCTGCGCGCCCGTCCCGACGCCCCCGAGGTCATCGTCCTCACCACCTTCCACGCCGACGAACAGGTGCTGCGCGCGATCCGCGCCGGGGCGGCCGGATTCGTCCTGAAGGACACCCCGGCGGAACGGATCGTCGACGCGGTACGACGGGTCGCCGCCGGGGACCCGGTGCTCTCGCCCGCGGTGACCCGGCAGCTGATGGACCGCGCCGCCGGGACCGGCCCCCGCGGCCGCGACGAGCGCGCCGGCGCGGCCCGGCGGCGCCTCGCCCAACTGGCCGGGCGGGAACGCGAGGTCGCCCTCTCCGTCGCACGCGGCCGCTCCAACGCCGAGATCGCCGCCGCCCTCTACCTCAGCGTGGCGACCGTGAAGACCCAGGTCTCCCGGATCCTCGCCCGGTGCGGCTTCAACAACCGTGTCCAGATCGCTCTGTTGGTGCACGACGCGGGGCTCCTGGACGAGGACGGCACACCGCCACCGGCATAGGGTGAGGAGGCCGGCCCGCGGGAAACGGGCCGCACGACCGGGAGGGGCGATCCCATGTTCGAAGCCAGTGGTCAGGCCGACGTCGATCTGCGCGGGGTGGCGGAATTCACCGCGAACCCGTACCCGTACTACGGGAAGCTGCGTGCCACCGGACCGGTGCACACCGTCCGCACCGACGAATTCGACCTCGTCTGGCTGGTGGTGGGGTACGACGAGGCCCGCGCCGCCCTCACCGACCCCAGGTTCACCAAGGACTGGCGCGGACTGCCGGGCGCGCCCGAGGGCGATTCGGTCTTCCTGAACATGCTGGAGCTGGACCCGCCGCACCACACCCGGCTGCGCAAGCTCGTCGCCCGGGAGTTCACCGCCCGGCGGGTCGAGTCGTTGCGCCCGCGCGTCCAGGGGATCACCGACGGGCTCCTCGACGCGATGGTGCCCGCCGGGCGCGCCGATCTCGTCGACGCCCTCGCCTTCCCGCTGCCGATGACCGTCATCTGCGAACTGATAGGCGTCCCGGACCTGGACCGCGAGCGGTTCCGCCGGCTGTCGAACGGGGTCGTCAGCCCCACCTCCCCGGAGCAGGAGACCGAGTCGGTGCGCGTCATGGGCGTGTACCTGCGCGAGCTGATCGAGGAGAAGCGCGCCGCACCCGGCGACGACCTGATGAGCGCCCTGGTCAGGACGCGCGACGAGGACGGCGACCGGCTCTCCTTCGACGAACTCATGGGCATGGCCTTCCTGTTGCTGGTGGCCGGCCACGAGACCACGGTCAACCTGATCGCCAACGGGGTACGGGCCCTGCTCGACCACCCCGACCAGCTCGCCGCCCTCCAGGACGACCCGGAGCTGATCGGCGGGGCCGTCGAGGAGATGCTCCGTTACGACGGCCCGGTGGAGAACACCACGTTCCGGTTCGCCCGCGAGAACATCCCGATGGGGCGGCGGACCATCCCGGCGGGCGCCCCGGTGCTGGTCTCGCTGGCGGGCGCCGACCGGGACGGCGCCCGCTATCCGGAGCCCGACACCTTCGACATCCGCCGCGAGCCCCAGGGCCACCTGGCCTTCGGGCACGGCCTCCACTTCTGCGTGGGCGCGCCGCTGGCCCGGATGGAGGGCCGGATCGCGATCGGCAGCCTGTTGGAGCGGTGCCCCGGCCTGGCCCTGGACACGGAGGCGGACCGGAAGCCGGAGTGGATCCCGGGCATGCTGATCCGCGGCGCGCGCGGACTGCCCGTCCGCTGGTGAGCGGGGGAGCGCGGGAGAGCGCGGACGACATACGGACAGGACAACGGAACGAGGAGCAGCGACACATGACCGGACTCGACCTGACAGCGGCCCAGAAGGTGCTCGACAGCCAGCCGTTCAGCGGCCTCCTGGGCGCCCGGCTCACCGCCTTTGGGAACGGCGCGGCCACCCTCGAAGTGGACATCCGCCCCGAGCTCCAGCAGCAGAACGGCTTCCTGCACGGCGGGGTCCTCGCCTACGCGGCCGACAACGCGATCACCTTCGCCGCCGGTACGACCCTGGGCCCGCAGGTGCTGACCGGCGGGTTCTCCATCCAGTACGTCCGGCCCGGCACCGGCGCCACCCTGGTGGCCCGGGCCGAGGTCGCGCACACCGGACGCCGTCAGGCGGTGGTCCGCTGCGAGCTGTTCGCCGTCGCCGAGGACGGGGAGGAACGGCTCTGCGCCGTCGCGCAGGGCACCGTCCTGCCGGCCTGACCGGGGGAGGTGCGGCCGGGGCTCAGGGCGTGGCGGACGGGTCGTGGCCGGGGTCGCCCCCGGCCTCCTTGGCGACCTCCTCGACGGTGACCGGGCGCCGCTCGCGGCGCGACAGCTCGCACGCCTCCGCGATCAGCAGTGCCCGCCACGCCTCCCGGCCGTCGCACGGATTGGGCAGCTCGCCCCGCGCCACCCGGACGAACGCGTCCAGCTCGGCCTCGTACGCCGGGGCGAACCGCTCCAGGAACCCGGGCCAGGGCCCGGCCGGGGCGGACGGGCCGTGCGGCTCGGCGGAGGTGAGCGGGGTGCGGGCGTCCAGGCCGACGGTGATCTGGTCCCGCTCACCCGCCAGCTCCATGCGGACGTCGTACCCCGCCCCGTTGCAGCGGGTGGCCGACGCGGTGGCGAGGGTGCCGTCGTCGAGGGTCAGCAGCACCGCCGCCGTGTCCACGTCACCGACCGTCCGGAACATCGCGGGCCCGGCGTCCGAGCCGACCGCGTACACCTCGGTCACCTCGCGGCCGGTGACCCACCGCACCATGTCGAAGTCGTGGACCAGGCAGTCCCGGTACAGCCCGCCGGAGAGCGGCAGGTAGGCGGCGGGCGGCGGGGCCGGGTCCATCGTCACCGTCCGCACCGTGTGCAGCCGCCCCAGCGCACCGGAGCGCACGGCGGCGCGGGCGGCCCCGTACCCGGCGTCGAACCGGCGCATGAAGCCGAGCTGGAGCACGGTCCCGGCCCGGCCCACCGCGCGCAGCGCGTCCAGCGTCCCCGGCAGGTCCAGGGCGATCGGCTTCTCGCAGAACGCCGGGAGCCCGGCCCGCGCGGCCCGGCCGATCAGCTCCGCGTGCGCCGCGGTGGCCGAGGCGATCACCACGGCGTCCACCCCCGCGGCGAACACCCCGGCCGCGTCCGGGACGGCCCGCGCGCCGGTGCGCCGCGCCAGGAGAGCGGCGCGGTCCCGGTCGGTGTCCGCCACCACCAGGGCGTCCACCTCGGGGTGGCGGGCCAGCACGCCCGCGTGGAAGGAGCCGATCCGGCCGGTGCCGATGAGTCCGATGCGCATGGACCCAACGTGCCGTCCGCCCTCTGCCCTGTCAATCAAATGTCAGGACAAACATGGGTTCGCTGGCGGCCTGCTGTCCGGACAACCGGACAACAGGGCAACACGACGACAGGGCAACCGGACGACCGGACTACCGGGGCCCGGGCACGGGGGATACCCTCCACGCGTGCCCAAACCCACCACCGACCCCGCAGCACTCGAACTCGGCGTGGACCGCACCAGCCCGATCCCCCTCTACTTCCAGCTGGCCCAGCAGCTGGAGGCCGCCGTCGAGCAGGGCAGGCTCGCCCCCGGCAGCCTGCTCGGCAACGAGATCGAGCTCGCGTCCCGGCTGGGGCTGTCGCGGCCCACGGTCCGCCAGGCCATCCAGTCCCTGGTCGACAAGGGGCTGATGGTCCGCCGCCGGGGCGTGGGCACCCAGGTCGTGCACAGCACGGTCCGCCGCCCGCTCGAACTGAGCAGCCTCTACGACGACCTGGAGGCGGCGGGCGCACACCCCGCCACCCGGGTCCTGCGCAACACCGTCGAGCCCGCCGGCCCCGCCACCGCCGCCGCGCTCGGCATCGCCGAGGGCGCCGACGTCCACCGCGTCGAGCGGCTGCGGTACGCGCACGGCGAGCCGCTGGCCCTGCTCCGCAACCACCTGCCGGCCGGGATCGCCGATCTGGACACCGGCCGTCTGGAGGCCACCGGCCTCTACCGGATCCTGCGCGGTGCGGGCATCACCCTGCACAGCGCCCGCCAGACCGTCGGCGCCCGGCTCGCCACCGAAGCGGAGGCGGCCGGGCTCGCCGAACCGGCGGGGGCGGCCCTGCTGACCATGGAGCGCACCACCTTCGACGACACCGGACGGGTGGTCGAGCACGGCTCCCACCTCTACCGGGCCTCGCGCCACACCTTCGACTTCCAGCTGCTCGTCCGCTGACCCGGCCCGACACCGCCCCGTCCCGCCCCGTTGACGTCCGGTCCGCGCACCGTTAAGACTCCACCGGTCGCACTCCGGCGGCCGGGAGAGAAAGGCGGCGACCCTCCCCGTACCACGGCGGCGACACACGCGCCCCGCCCCTGCCGGGCGGCGGCGCCGACCGCTCGGGGATACTTGGCCAGCCGGGCCCGGTGTGCGCACATCACTCCCGGCCCGTGAAGCAGCACAATGAGCAGCACAAGAAGGGCACGGCGTCGTGGCAAGGGTTCGGACAGGGGTACGTGCGATGGGCGCCGTGCTCGCGGCGGTGCTCGGGGTTTCCCTCATGGGATGCAGCAGCACCGGCGGCAAGCGGGCGGAAGAACGCGCGGCCGCGGCCGCCAAGGGCCGGCCCGCGGTGGACACACCCCGCTGGACCGTCGCCATGGTCACCCACTCGGGCGACGGCGACACCTTCTGGGACATCGTCCAGCGCGGCGCCCAGCAGGCGGCCGACAAGGACAACATCAAGTTCCTGTACTCGCACAACGACGAGGCGCAGCAGCAGGCCCAGCTGGTGCAGGCCGCCATCGACCAGAAGGTCGACGGGCTGATCGTCAGCCTCGCCAAGCCCGACGCCATGAAGGACGTCGTGGCCAAGGCCGTCCGGGCCGGAATCCCGGTGATCACTGTGAACTCGGGCTCCGAGGAGTCCAAGCGGTTCGGCGCGCTCACCCACATCGGCCAGGACGAGTCCATCGCGGGCGAGGCGGTCGGCGAGGAGCTGAACGCCCGCGGCCGCAAGAAGGCGCTGTGCATCCTGCACGAGCAGGGCAACGTCGGCCACGAGCAGCGCTGCGCCGGGGCGAAGAAGACCTTCGACGGCCAGATGCAGAACCTGTACGTCGAGGGCACCAACATGCCCGACGTCCAGGCGTCCATCGAGGCCAAGCTCCAGGCCGACAAGAGCATCGACGCGGTCGTCACCCTCGGCGCCCCCTTCGCGGACGCCGCCGTCAAGGCGAAGAAGACCGCGGGCAGCTCCGCCGAGATCGACACCTTCGACCTGAACGCCAAGGTCGCCACGGCCCTCCAGGACAAGACCCTGGGCTTCGCCGTCGACCAGCAGCCCTACCTCCAGGGCTACGAGGCGGTCGACCTGATCTGGCTCTACCGCTACAACGGCAACGTGCTCGGCGGCGGCCGCCCGGTCCTCACCGGGCCGCAGATCATCACCGAGAAGGACGCCGCCGCGCTGGCCCCGTACACGAAGCGGGGTACCCGATGAGCGCGGCCGCCGGACCGTCCGCCCCGGCCGGGGCCGACGAGCGGCTGCTGCGCACCTCGACGCTGCGCAGACTCCTCGGCCGTCCCGAGCTCGGCTCGGTGGTCGGCGCCGCCGCCGTCTTCATCTTCTTCTCGATCGTCGCCGACAGCTTCCTGCGCGCCTCCAGCATGGGCACGGTGCTCTACGCGGCCTCGACGATCGGGATCATGGCCGCGCCGGTGGCGCTGCTGATGATCGGCGGCGAGTTCGACCTCTCCGCCGGTGTGCTGGTCACCAGCTCCGCGCTGGTCTCGTCGATGTTCAGCTACCAGATGACCGCCAACGTCTGGGTCGGCGTCTTCGTGTCGCTGCTGGTCACCCTGGCCGTCGGAGCCTTCAACGGCTTCATGCTGACCCGTACGAAACTGCCCAGCTTCATCATCACGCTCGGCACCTTCCTGATGCTGACCGGGCTCAATCTGGGCTTCACCAAACTGATCAGCGGGACCGTGTCCACCAAGGGCATCGGCGACATGGAGGGCTTCGAATCGGCCCGCAAGGTCTTCGCCTCGCAGTGGACGATCGGCGGCGTCGAGTTCAAGGTCACCATCCTGTGGTGGGCGGTGCTGGTCGCGATCGCCACCTGGATCCTGCTCCGTACCCGCTTCGGCAACTGGATCTTCGCGGTCGGCGGCGAGGCCGACGCGGCCCGCGCGGTCGGCGTCCCGGTGATCCGTACCAAGATCGGGCTCTACCTGGGGGTCGCCTTCGCCGCCTGGGTCTCCGGGCAGCACCTGCTGTTCTCCTTCGACGTGGTGCAGTCCGGCGAGGGCGTCGGCAACGAGCTGATCTACATCATCGCGGCCGTCATCGGCGGCTGCCTGATCACCGGCGGCTACGGCTCCGCGATCGGCTCCGCGGTCGGTGCCGTCATCTTCGGCATGACCAGCAAGGGCATCGTGTACGCGGAGTGGAACCCGGACTGGTTCAAGTTCTTCCTCGGAGCCATGCTGCTCCTGGCCACCCTGCTCAACGCATGGGTACGCAAGCGCGCGGAGGCGACGACATGACGGCCCCCACGGAACCGGCCGGGGCGGCGGCGCCGGAGCCCCGCCGGGCGCTGGTCGAACTCGACCACGTGTCCAAGTTCTACGGCTCCATCAAGGCGCTGACCGACGTCTCGCTGGAGGTCCACGCGGGCGAGATCACCTGCGTCCTCGGCGACAACGGCGCGGGCAAGTCCACCCTCATCAAGATCATCGCGGGGCTGCACCGGCACGACGCCGGGAGCTTCCTGATCGACGGCGAGGAGACCACCCTGGTCAACCCGCGCGACGCCCTGGACCGCGGCATCGCCACGGTCTACCAGGACCTGGCCGTGGTCCCGCTGATGCCGGTCTGGCGCAACTTCTTCCTGGGCTCCGAGCCGACGCTGGGCGCCGGCCCCTTCAAGCGCCTCGACGTCCGCCTGATGCGCGAGACGACCCGTTCCGCGCTGCTGCGCATGGGCATCGACCTGCGCGACGTCGACCAGCCGATCGGCACCCTGTCCGGCGGCGAGCGCCAGTGCGTCGCCATCGCCCGGGCCGTCCACTTCGGCGCCAAGGTCCTCGTCCTGGACGAGCCGACCGCCGCGCTCGGCGTCAAGCAGTCCGGGGTGGTGCTGAAGTACGTCGCGGCCGCCCGGGACGCCGGTCTCGGAGTGGTCCTCATCACGCACAACCCGCACCACGCGTATCTCGTCGGTGACCGGTTCGTGCTGCTGAAGCGGGGCGCGATGTCCGGCAGCCACACCAAGGAGTCCATCACGCTGGACGAGCTGACCCGCCAGATGGCGGGCGGCAGCGAGCTGGAGGAGCTCAGCCACGAGCTGGAACGGGCCACCGGCCCCGGCCCGGACGACGCGGCGTAGCGAGGACCCGCGGGCGGCCCCGTACGCACGGGTCCGCCCGCCCCGGTCCCTGGGCAGTGGCAGAATCGAGCCCGACGGGCGCAGTCCGCCGCCGGGAGCACCGCCCCCGGCTCCCCAACACCCCGCAGGGACGATGAGCACGTACCGCGACTTCACCCACCGCGGCTCCGCCCGCGCCACCGTCCTGCGGACCGTGGGCACCCGGGAGCGGCGCTCGCACCTCACGGCACCGCGGGTCCCCACCGTCGGCATCGACATCGGCGGTACGAAGGTGATGGCGGGCGTCGTCGACGCCGACGGCACCATCCTGGAGAAGCTGCGCACCGAGACGCCGGACAAGTCCAAGAGCCCCAAGGTCGTCGAGGACACCATCGTCGAGCTGGTCCTGGACCTCTCCGACCGGCACGACGTGCACGCCGTCGGGATCGGCGCGGCCGGCTGGGTCGACGCCGACCGCTCCAAGGTGCTCTTCGCCCCGCACCTCGCCTGGCGCGACGAGCCGCTGCGCGACGCCCTCGCCTCCCGGCTCGCGGTCCCCGTCATGGTCGACAACGACGCCAACACCGCCGCCTGGGCGGAGTGGCGGTTCGGGGCGGGCCGCGGCGAGGACCATCTCGTCATGATCACGCTCGGCACCGGCATCGGCGGCGCGATCCTGGAGGACGGCCAGGTCAAGCGGGGCAAGTACGGGGTGGCCGGTGAGTTCGGCCACATGCAGGTGGTGCCCGGCGGGCACCGCTGCCCCTGCGGCAACCGGGGCTGCTGGGAGCAGTACAGCTCGGGCAACGCACTGGTCCGGGAGGCCAGGGAGCTGGCCGCGGCGGACTCCCCGGTGGCGCACGGCATCATCGAGCGGGTGAAGGGCAACGTCCCGGACATCACCGGCCCCCTGATCACCGAACTGGCCCGTGAGGGCGACGCGATGTGCGTCGAGCTGCTCCAGGACATCGGGCAGTGGCTCGGCGTGGGCATCGCCAACCTGGCCGCCGCGCTCGACCCCTCCTGCTTCGTCATCGGGGGCGGGGTCAGCGCCGCCGACGACCTGCTCATCGGCCCGGCCCGGGACGCCTTCAGGCGCCACCTCACCGGCCGCGGCTACCGGCCGGAGGCCCGGATCGCCCGTGCCCAGCTCGGCCCCGAGGCCGGTATGGTCGGCGCCGCGGACCTGGCCCGGCTGGTGGCCCGCAGATTCCGCCGGGCCAACCGGCGCCGGGTGGAGCGCTACGAGCGCTACGCCCAGATCTACGACCAGGCCGCGAACACCATCCGTTCCACCCGCTCCACCCGCACCTCCTAGGGACCCCGAGAGACATGACCGCAGCCGAGCACCCCGTCCTGCCGCGCCAGTCGACGCCGCCCGACGACGGCCGGCCGCCGCAGGACCGGCGCCGGACGATCCGTCGCCGGCTGATCACGGCGACGATCATCGTGCTGCTCATCGGCGTCCCGGCCGGCTATCTGCTGATCTCCGCCGGCCAGAGCCGCCGCTCCGGAGCGAACAAGGAGGCCGAGGCCTCCGCGCAGGGGCTGCGGGAGGGCTGGCCCTCGCGGATGCAGCGCCGGATCTACGAGCTGCCGATGCCGGGCAACTCCCTGGACGTGCGGTACTACGAGACCAACAACTGGAAGACCAGCCGGCTGTACGTGGAGTTCCGGACCACCTCCGCCGGGCTGGACCGCTTCCTGGGCCGGCTGGGCAGCGGGCGCTCGAACCTGGAGCCCGGCAAGGAGACCATCGGTCCCCGCGACCTGAAGATCGCGGACTGGTCGTTCCCCGCCGGGACCGAGTGGGCGGGCACCCGGCATGTGAACGGGAAGCCGCGGCCCACCCAGGACATCATGGTCAACATGACCGACCCGATGAACCCGGTCGTCTACGTGGTCTCCGCGGCCACGCCCTGACCGGGTGCCCCGGCCGGGCGGGCCCCGAGGGGGAGGGCGTCAGGGCCGGGCGGTCAGATAGCCGCCCATGGCGGTGAAGTACTCGGCGGCCGGCAGCTCGCGGCCGTCCTCGGTGCGCACCCGGGTGACGGCCAGGCCGTGGTTGCGTCCGGTACGGGCGTCCGCCCCTGCGACGATCACCACGCCCTCGCCCTCGCGGTAGAAGATCCGTCCGGGGGTGCCGCCGTACCGGTTCTGCGAGACCACCGCGGCGAGGATCTCCAGCCGCTTGCCCCGGTGGTGGGTGAAGGCGCTGGGGTACGGCTCGGACTGGGCGCGGACGAGCCGTTCGAGGTCCTCGGCGGGCCAGTTCCAGTCGATGCGGATGTCCTCGGTGGACCGCTTGTGGAAGAAGCTGGCCTGCGAGCGGTCCTGCTTGGTGAATTCCGTCCGCCCGGAGGCGATGAGGCCGAGCGCGCCGATGGTGACGGGCGCGATCAGGTCGACGGTCTTGTGGAAGAGGTCGGTGGCGGTGTCCGCCGGGCCGACCGGGACGGACTCCTGCCGGACGATGTCGCCGGCGTCCAGTTCCTCGTCCATCAGGTGCGCGGTCACGCCCACTTCGGTCTCTCCGTTGATCAGTGCCCAGATCAGCGGGGAGAACCCGGCGTACTTCGGCAGCAGCGAGTCGTGGACGTTGAGCGTGCCGTGGCGGGGCAGTCCGTAGATCCGCGGCGGGATCCAGGTCCGCCAGTTGTTGGCCACGATGATGTCCGGATCGGCCTCCTTGAGCCGCTCGAACAGCTCCTCGTCGTCCGGCCGGTTGCGGATCAGCACCGGGACGCCGTGGGCCTCGGCGAGGTCGGCGACCGAGTCGCTCCAGATCTTCTCGTACGCGTGCTCGCTCTTGGGGTGCGTCACCACCAGGACCACCTGGTGTTCGGAGTCCAGGAGGGCTTGCAGGGTGCGGTGCCCCCAGGTCTGGTAACCGAACATGACGACCCGCATGGGGTTCCTCCTCAGGGCAGGGGCGGTTCGGCCGCGATCGCGGTGCCGTAACCAAAGCGCCGTAAGTAAAGCAAGGCTTACCTTAGTTTGCAACAGGGGTATTTCGGGCCCCAGTTGACGCGATGTCGATGCCCGGGGAGGGCTCCCCTATCGACAGGCGGTCAGGATTAGCTTAGGCTCACCTAAGTTCTTGGTGGGCGGCGTTGTCGCCGTGCCCACCCTTCGTACGTTCCCCGACGCCCGACAGGCGGCTTCCCCGCACGATGGGAGTGACATGTCACCGGTTCTTCCTGGCGACACACCAGTGGTCCACGATCTGATGGGCATCGGTTTCGGCCCGTCCAACGTGGCCATGGCGATTGCGCTGAGCGAGCACAACGCACGCGCCGGCGGCCAGGGGCCGGTCACCGCCCGCTTCTTCGAGCAACAGCCGAGCTTCGGCTGGCACCGCGGCATGCTCATCGACGACGCCACGATGCAAGTCTCGTTCCTCAAGGACCTGGTGACGCTCCGGAACCCGGCCAGCGAGTTCAGCTTCCTCTGCTACCTCCAGAGCAAGGGCCGGCTGATCGACTTCATCAACCACAAGAACCTCTTCCCGCTGCGCGTGGAGTTCCACGACTACTTCGAGTGGGCCGCGGCCAAGGTCGACAGCATGGTCTCCTACGGTCACGAGGTCGTCGCCGTCACCCCCGTCGTCCGCGAGGACGCCGTCGAGTACCTGGATGTGACGGTCCGTTCGGCCGAGGGGCTGTCGGTCCACCGGGCCCGCAACCTCGTCGTCGGCACCGGGCTGCGCCCCGTCATGCCGCCCGGCGTCGAACGCGGCGAGCGGGTCTGGCACAACTCCGACCTGCTGCGCAAGGTCGACGCCCTGGAGTCCGCCTCGCCCGCGCCCACCCGCTTCGTCGTCGTGGGCGCCGGACAGAGCGCCGCCGAGAACGTCGCGTATCTGCACCGGCGCTTCCCCCGGGCCGAGGTCTGCGCGGTCTTCTCCCGCTACGGCTACAGCCCCGCCGACGACAGCGCCTTCGCCAACCGGATCTTCGACCCGGGCGCGGTCGACGACTACTTCGCCGCGCCCGACAGCGTGAAGAGCCGGCTGATGGCCTACCACGGCAACACCAACTACTCCGTGGTGGACATCGACCTGATCGACGACCTGTACCGGCAGATGTACCAGGAGAAGGTCCTCGGCACCGAGCGGCTGCGCTTCCTCAACGTGTCCCGGGTCAGCGGCGTCGAGGAGACGCCCGACGGGGTCCGGGCCGACGTGGTCTCGCTCGTCACCGGAGAGGAGACCCGACTGGACGCCGACGTCGTGGTGTTCGCCACCGGCTACCGCCCCGCCGACCCGCTCGGCCTGCTCGGCGAGGTCGCCGACCTCTGCCTGCGCGACGACGAGGGCCGGGTCCGCGTCGAGCGCGACTACCGGGTCTCCACCGACCCGGCGCTGCGCTGCGGGATCTATCTCCAGGGCGGTACGGAGCACACCCACGGCATCACCACCTCCCTGCTCTCCAACACCGCGGTCCGGGTCGGCGAGATCCTGGACTCGCTGCTCGAACGGGGCGTCACATCCGTCTCCGGGGCGGCCCGTCCGGTCGCCGAGGGCACCGGAACCAAGGGATAACGACCGCCGAGATGCGCACCATCGCAGTCGAGCGCCCGACGAACGGGCCCGCCTCGGCCCCCCGCCACCGGCGGGGGGCCGGGCTCGCCGCGCTGCTGGCGGTCCTGGCCGTCGCGGCGGCGGTGTCCCTGGCCGTCGGTGCCCGGGCGCTGACCCCCGCCGAGGTCTGGCACGGGCTGTCCGCCGACCCCGGGGCCGACCACCGGCTCACCGAGATCCGGCTCATCGTGGAGACCGTCCGGGTGCCCCGGACGGTGCTCGCGGTCGTGGCCGGCGTCGCGCTGGGCGTGGGCGGCGCGCTGATCCAGGGCTTCACCCGCAACCCGATCGCCGACACCGGGCTGGTGGGGGTGAACGCGGGGGCGTCGTTCGCGGTGGTGTCGGTGATCGCCGTGTTCGGCTTCGCCGACCCGTTCCAGTACGTCTGGTTCGCCTTCGCCGGGGCGGCGCTCTGCGGGGTCGCCGTCTTCGGACTCGCCAGCATCGGCCGGGGCGCGGGCAATCCGCTGACCCTGGCCCTGGCCGGGCAGGGGGTCACGGTCTTCCTCGCGGCGATGACCACGGCCGTGGCGCTCTCCAGCCAGAAGTCGATGAACGCGCTGCGGTTCTGGAACGCGGGTTCGGTCGCCGGGGTCGGCTTCGACGTCATCGGGCCGGTGGGGCTCTTCGTCGCGGTGGGGCTGGTGCTCGCGCTGTTCGTCCTGCCCTCCCTCAACCTGCTCAACCTGGGCGACGACGTGGCCCGCGGGCTGGGCGTGAACATCGCGCGCAGCCGGACCCTCGGCATCGCCGCCGTCACCCTGCTCGCGGGCGCGGCCACCGCCGCCTGCGGCCCGATCGCCTTCCTCGGCCTGATGGTGGCCCATCTGGCCCGTTACCTGACCGGCCCGGACTACCGCTGGCTGGTCCCGTACGCCGGTCTGCTCGGCGCGGTCGTCCTGCTGGTCTGCGACATCGTGGGCCGGATCGTGGTGCGTCCCGGCGAGCTGGACGCGGGCATCGTGGTCGCCCTGCTCGGAGCCCCGTTCTTCGCGGTCCTGGTGTGGCGCGGAAAGTTCAGGAACGCATGAACGCGACGGAATCCATGAACGGGACGGGGCGTACGGACGCGGCGCGGGCGACCCCGCCGATGGCGGCGGGCGTGCGGCTCGGCCGGGTGTCGTTCGTGTGGCGGCCGTGGCTCGTCCTGGTCACCCTGGTGCTGGCGGCGGGGGCCTTTCTGCTCTTCTGCCTCTCCATCGGTGTCGGGGACTTCCCGATCGGACTGTCCCGGGTGATCTCCACGGTGCTCGGCCGGGGCGATCCGGTCGACGCGTTCGTGGTCATGGACCTGCGGATGCCGCGGGCGCTGGCCGGGCTGGTGGTGGGGGTCGCGCTCGGGATCTCCGGGGCGATCACCCAGTCCGTTGCGCGCAATCCGCTGGCCAGCCCGGACGTCCTCGGCATCACCGGGGGAGCGGGCGCGGTCGCGGTGTTCCTGGTGACGGTGTCGGGCGGGGCCGCGACGGCGGTGCTCGGTTCGGTGGGGCTGCCGCTGGCCGCGCTGGCGGGCGGTCTCGCCACCGGGCTGCTGGTGTACTTCCTGGCCTGGCGGCGCGGGATCGACGGCTTCCGGCTCGTCCTCATCGGCATCTCGGTGAGCGCGGTGATGGAGGCGGTCACGGCCTGGCTGCTGGTCTCGGCCGACATCCGGGACGTGGCCAGGGCCCAGGCGTGGCTGGTCGGTTCGCTGGACGGCCGGTCGTGGGAGTCCGTGCGGGTGGCGGCCTGGTGCGTGCTCGGACTGATCGTGGTGGTGGCGCTGGCCGCGTTCCCGTTCAAGCCGATGCACCTGGGCGACGACATCGCCGCCGGGCTGGGCGTCCAGTACGGCAGGGTGCGGGCGGTCCTGCTGCTGTGCGCGGTGCTGCTGGCCGCGGTGGCGGTGAGCGCGGCGGGCCCCGTGCCGTTCGTGGCGCTGGTGGCGCCGCAGGTGGCGATGCGTCTGGCCCGGTTCCCGACCCCGCCGTTGGTGGCCTCCGGGCTGGTGGGGGCGGTGCTGCTGACCGGTTCGGACCTGATCGCCCGTACCGCGCTGCCGGTCTCCCTCCCGGTCGGTGTGGTGACCGCGGCGATCGGCGGACCGTTCCTGGTGTGGCTGCTGGTACGGGCCAACCTGAGACAGGCCGCACGGGCATGAGGACAAGACTCGGACAAGGAGGCCCTGTGGCCACTCGGTTCATCACCCCGGCCGGAACGGCGGACCGGCGGAGCGCGGCGCCACGACTGGCGGCCCGGGGCGTCACCGTCGGGTACGGCGGGCGCACCGTCATCGAGGGGCTGGACGTGGAGGTCCCCACCGGGGTGATCACCACGATCATCGGCCCCAACGGCTGTGGGAAGTCGACCCTGTTGCGCACCCTGAGCCGACTGCTCAGGCCGGACGGCGGGACGGTCGTGCTGGACGGCGAGGACATCGCCGGCCTCCGGACCAGGGACGTGGCCAGGAAACTCGGGCTGCTCCCGCAGTCGCCGCTCGCGCCGGAGGGGCTGACCGTCGCCGACCTGGTCGCCCGGGGGCGCCATCCGCACCAGAGCTGGCTGCGGCAGTGGTCGTCGGACGACGCCGGAGTGGTGGCGCGCGCGTTGGCCATGACCGGGGTCTCGGACCTCGCCGACCGCCCGGTGGACTCGCTCTCCGGCGGGCAGCGCCAACGCGTCTGGATCTCCATGACCCTGGCGCAGGGGACCGACCTGCTGCTGCTGGACGAGCCGACCACCTATCTGGACCTCGCCCACGCCGTCGACGTACTCGATCTGGTGGACGACCTGCACGAGTCGGGCCGCACCGTGGTCATGGTGCTGCACGACCTCAATCTGGCCGCCCGCTACAGCGACCACCTCGTCGTGATGCGGGCGGGCTCCGTGCTCGCGCAGGGGCACCCGCGCGAGGTGGTCACCGTCGAGCTGCTGCGGGAGGCCTTCGGGCTCAACGCCGCGGTGATCGACGACCCGGTGGGCGGCCGGCCGCTCGTCGTGCCGATCGGCCGCACGCACACCGGACCCTGACCGGTCGTCACGCGCCACGGTGCCGTACGGGCCCCAACTCGGGTCCGGCGGAAGAGAATTAAGAACTTAGGATAGGCTACCCTCACTTAAAGTGGGACAGGGTCTGGCCGCCCTCGTTGTGAGGCGCGGCAGGCCGAATGAAAGCAAGGGATTCCGGATGCTTCTCCATCGAACGACGCGTGTGCGGTCCTGGCGGCGGACGGCGGCGGTACTCTCCGCCGCGGCGCTCGGCGTCGGCCTCCTGACGGGCTGCGGCTCCGACACGGCGGAGTCGAAGGGCGAGGACGCCCCGGCCGCCTCCACCGGCGCCTTCCCGGTCACGGTGGAGCACGCGTTCGGGTCCACGGAGATCACCAAGGCGCCCAAGCGCGTCGTCTCGGTCGGCTACACGGACGACCAGGCCATCCTGGCGCTCGGCGTCAAGCCGGTCGGCATGGTCGACCAGTACCCGAACCCGGCGGGCAAATCCCCCGACATCAACACCCAGTGGCCCTGGGTGAAGGACAAGTGGGGCGACACCCGCCCCGAGGTCGTCATGAGCAACGGCGACGCGGGCCCCAACTACGAGAAGATCGCCTCCCTCCGGCCGGACCTGATCATCGCGGTCTACTCCGAGATCGACCGGGCGGCCTACGACAAGCTCTCGAAGATCGCCCCGACCGTCGGCCGCACCAAGGGGGAGAAGGAGCCCTTCAGCGCCCCGTGGCAGGACAACGCGGTGCACATCGCCAAGGCGCTCGGCAAGGAGGCCGAGGGCGAGAAGCTGGTCGAAGGTATCCAGGGCAAGCTCGACGCGGCGAAGAAGGCCCATCCGGAGTTCGCGAAGCAGACCGCCGTCGTCCTGTCCTGGTACAAGGACTCCGTCGCGCCGTTCACCTCCACCGACGTACGGGGACGGTTGGTGACGGGCACCGGCTTCGCCTACCAGACCAAGATCGACGAGGTGGCCGGCGGGAAGTTCTACACCACGCTCTCCCCGGAGCGGGTCGACCTGGTCGACGTCGACCGGATCTTCGTCGTCAACGACAAGGCCGACACCGAGGCGCTGAAGAAGTTCGAGCTGTTCGCCAACCTGTCCGCGGTCAAGAAGGGCAAGGTCTCCTACCTGCTGGACAGCGAGGGCCCGGCGGTCGGCGCGGCGATGTCCCAGGGAACCCTGCTGTCCCTGCCGTACGCGATCGACGAACTCGTCAAGTCGGCCTCGTAGCCGTGCCGTTCGGACCCTCCCGTCCCCGCAGAGATTCGGTTCGCGTGTGAGTACCGTCCCCGCCCCCGTTTCCGTCCCCGCCCCGGCGACCCTGCGTACGGCGACGGGGCGCGAGGCCGTCGGATGGGTCGCGGCGCACTGCCGCCGCGCCCCCTGGCTCACGGCCGCCACCGTCCTCACCACGGTCGTCGGTGCCGCGCTCCAGATCCTCCCGGTGCTGCTGCTGAGCCGGGTGGTGGACGGGGTGTCCGAGGGTGAGCCGTCCTCGGTGCTGGTCGGGATCGGCGGGCTGATGGTGGCCGCCGCGCTGCTCGGCGCGGTGGTCACCGCCGCGTCCACGTATCTCATCGGGCGGCTGGGTGCCGATCTGCTCGCCCGGCTGCGGGAGGGCGCCGTCCGCGCGGTGCTGGGCATGCCGAGCGCCCGCGTCGAGGAGGTCGGCCGGGGCGATGTGCTCTCCCGGGTCGGCGACGACGTGGCGGTGATCTCCAAGGGCATCCGGGCCGCCATCCCCACGGTGTTCTCGGCGGGGGTGCTGGTGGTCATCGCCACGGCCGGAATGTTCGGCCTGGACTGGCGCCTGGGGCTCGCCGGTGCCGGGGCGCTGCCCGCGTACGCGCTGGCCCTGCGCTGGTACCTGCCCCGCTCCGCACCGCTCTACCGCCGCCAGCGGGTCGCCCAGGCCGACCGGGCGCAGGCCCTGATCAGCGGATTGAACGGGATCGACACCGTCCGGGCCTACCGGCTGGAGGAGGACTTCCGGGGGAAGGTCGACCGGGAGTCGTGGCGGGTGCGGGAACTGGGCGTCGAGGTGTTCCGGTTCTTCGGCCGGTTCGTGGGCCGGGAGAACCGCGCCGAGTTCATCGGCCTGACCCTGATCGTCGTCGTCGGGTACGTCCTGCTGGAGGCCGGGGCCGCGAGTCTGGGCGAGGTCTCGGCCGCCCCGCTGATGTTCCACCGGCTGTTCACCCCGCTGGGCGCCATCATGTTCACCTTCGACGAGGCGCAGAAATCCGGTGCGAGCCTGACCCGGCTGGTCGGGGTGGTGGGGGAGCCCGCCGAGGAGCGGCTGGTGGGCGACGCCTCCGCCGCGCGGGGCGACGACGGCCCCCTCCCGGTGGAGGTGCGCGGGCTGACGTTCCGTTACCCCGGCACCGAGGAGCCCGTTCTGCGGGACGTCGACCTGTCCATCCCGGCCGGCGGCTCGCTCGCCCTGGTCGGGGCGACCGGGGCCGGGAAGTCGACGCTGGCCGCGCTGATCGCCGGGATCGGAAGGCCGGGGTCCGGATCGGTCCGGATCGGGCCGCACGACCTCGCCGATCTGGACGAGGCAGCCGCGCGCTCCCTGGTGACCATCCTGACGCAGGAGACGCATGTGTTCTCCGGGCCGCTCGCCGAGGACCTGCGGCTGGCCGCCCCCGGCGCGGACGACGCCGAACTGCTGGCCGCGCTGCGCACGGTGGGTGCCGGGGGCTGGGCGGAGTCGCTGCCGGACGGGGTGCGCACCGCCGTCGGCGAGGGCGGTGAGCGCCTCGACGTCACCAAGGTCGCCCAGATCGCGCTGGCCCGGCTGGTGCTGGGCCGCTCGCCCGTGGTGGTGCTCGACGAGTCGACCGCCGAGGCGGGCAGCGAGGGCGCGGCCGAGCTGGAACGGGCGGTGCTGGCCGCCTGCGAGGGCCGGACGACGCTCTTCGTCGCGCACCGGCTGACCCAGGCCATGGCGGCGGACCGGATCGCCGTGCTGGACGCGGGGCGGGTCGTGGAGGAGGGCACGCACGCGGAGTTGGTGGCGCTCGACGGCCGGTACGCGCGCCTGTGGCGGGCCTGGCGAGAAGGTAGTTAGGTAAGCCTTAGTTAGGCTAGGCTAACTTGCATACCTCGGAAGGATGCTGAGTCTTCGATGACGGAACCGAGCGCCCCGCGCGTACTGCTCTCCCCCGCCCGCCTGGCCGGCCTGCGCCGCCGCACCGGCGACTACGGCGACCGGACCGTCGCCACCGCCTGTGCCATCGGGCTGTCGTACTGGGCGACCGGCCTCGGCCCCGACGGCATGGACCTCACCCCGGGCACCCTCTTCCCCGACCTCCTCCGACAGGTCGACAAGAACGCCGCGGGCGATGGGCCGTCCGACGGGGACGACTGGCCGGCCGGGGCGGACGGCCTCCCCGTCACCGCTCCCGAGGGCGTCTCGGCCGCCGATGCGCAGCTCGCCCTTGACGACCTGGCCGACTTCCCCGACCGCCCCCTCGGCACCATCGCCCCGTCCGACGCGGCGGCCCGGCTCGAAGCCCTGGCCCGGTGGAACGACAACCGGGCCGAGAGGCCCCGCCCGACCCTCATGGAGATGTTCCGCGAGCAGGCCCGCTCCCGGCCGGACGCCGTCGCGGTGATCGACGAGCACCGCGTCCTGACGTACCGGCAGGTCGCCGCGTACTCCGCCCAGCTGGCCCACCATCTGACCGGGCGCGGCCTCACCGCCGAGCGGGTCGTCGGCATCTCGCTCGGCCGGTCGGCCGAGATGGTGATCGGGCTCCTCGCCGTGCTCCAGGCCGAATGCGCCTTCGTGCCGCTCGACCCGCAGTGGCCCGCCACCCGGCGCGCCGTCGTCGTCGAGGACGCCGGGGTCGCGCTCCAGCTCGGCAGGACCGGCGAGCACCCGGACGGGGAGCCGGAGACGGTCGCCGTCGACCTCGACGACTGGGCCTACGGGGACCTGCCGGACCGGGCGCCGGGCATCACCGTCCCCGGCACCGCCCTGGCCTACGTGATCTTCACCTCCGGCTCGACCGGCCGCCCCAAGGGCGCCATGATCCGCCACGAGGCGATCAGCGAACGCCTCCTGTGGCAGGTCGAGGAGATCCTGCACTTCGGCCACGACGACGCCTCGCTCTTCAAGGCGCCGCTCTCCTTCGACATCTCCATCAACGAGATCTTCCTGCCGCTGGTCTCCGGCGGCCGGCTGGTGATCCTGCGCCCCGGCGGCGAACGCGACCCGCACCACCTCCTCGGCGTGATCGCCGAACACCGCGTCACCTTCACCTATCTGGTCTCCTCCATGCTGGACGTCCTGCTGGAGATCGCCGGCGACTCCGGCCGCCTGGACAGCCTGCGGCACGTCTGGTGCGGCGGCGAGGTGCTCACCCCCGAGCTGTACGAGCGGTTCCGCGCCCGGCTCGACATCCCGCTCTACCACGGCTACGGGCCGGCCGAGACGACCATCGGCGTCTCCCACGTCATCTACCGGGGCGAGGCCGAACGCCTCTCCACCTCGATCGGCCGGGCCAACCCCAACACCCAGCTGTACGTCCTGGACGACGAACTGCGCCCGGTGCCGGTCGGCGTCGGCGGCGAACTGTACGCGGGCGGCCTCCTGCTGGGCCGCGGCTACGTCAACGCCCCCGCCCTGACCGCCTCCCGGTTCGTCGCCAACCCCTTCGCCGACGACGGCTCCCGGCTCTACCGCACCGGCGACCTGGCCCGCTTCGCCCCGGACGGCACCCTGGACTTCCTCGGCCGCGCCGACAACCAGATCAAGATCCGCGGCATGCGGCTGGAGACCGAGGACGTCGAGGCGTCCCTCGCCGAACACCCCGGCGTACGGCACAGCTGCGTCGTCGCCAGGAAGAACACGGCGGGCGGCACCTATCTGATCGGCTACGTGATCCCGGCCGCCGGCCACGAGGGGCTGCGGGCCGAGGCCGTCAAGGAGTGGGCCGCCGGGCACCTGGTCGAGTACATGGTCCCCGCCCACCTCGTGGTCCTCACCGAGTTCCCGCTCACCGCGAACGGCAAGCTCGACCGGGGCGCCCTGCCCGAACCCGTGATCGCCACGGACGGCGCGGCGGAGCCCGCCACCGAGGAGGAGCGGCTGGTGTGCGCCGCCGCCGCGAAGGTGCTCCGACTGGAACGGACCGGCACCGACCAGGACTTCTTCCAGCTCGGCGGCGACAGCATCCTGGCCATCTCGCTGCTCAGCGCCCTGCGCGAGCGGGGCCTCCATGTCACCGCGCGGCAGATCTTCGCCCACAGCCGCCTCGGGGCGCTCGCCGCGGTGGCGAGCCGCGAGGAGAGCGCCGCCGTCGACCACGGCGACCTCGCCACCGGGCCCGTCGCCGGACTGCCGATCGTGCGGTGGCTCGGCAAGACCACCGACGCGATCGACGGATTCGTCCAGTCGGTCGTCCTCAACACCCCGGCGGAGCTGACCGGACAGGCGCTGGACGCGATCCTCGCCGCCGTACTGGACCGGCACCCCATGCTGCGCGCCCGGCTGGTCCGCGGGGAGCACTGGGGCTTCGACATCCCCGGACCCACCCGGGCGGCCGACCCCGTCTGGCAGGAGAGCGACCTCCCGGCCGCCGACTGCGTCGCGCTCGCCACCGGCGGCCTCGACCCGGACGCCGGTGCCATGCTGCGCGCCGTGTGGCGCCGCGCCGAACGCCAACTGGTCCTGGTCGCCCACCATGTGGTGGTCGACGGGGTGTCCTGGCGCATCCTGATGGACGACCTGGCCACCGCGTGGCGCCAGTACGCCGAGGGCGCCGCCGTCGAACTCCCGCCCACGGGAACGTCGTTCCGCCGCTGGACCCAGCTGCTGGAGCGGGCCGGATTCGAGGCCGACCGCGCGTACTACGACACCCCGCAGCCCGGCCCCGACGCCCCCCTCGCCCGCCGTGCGCCCGAGGCCGCCGACACCGTGGCCCGGGAACGCGTCCGCACCCTCACCCTGGACCCCGGGGCGACCGCCGCCCTGCTCGGCCCCGTCCCCGCGGCGTTCCACGCGGGCGTCAACGACGTACTGCTGACCGCCCTCGCCGTCGCCCTCGCCCGCTTCCGCCGCGACCTGGGCCAGGGCCAGAGCTTCGCCCGCATCGAGCTGGAGGGGCACGGCCGCGAGGCCCGCCATGTGGCCGACGCCGCCGGATTCGAGCCCGAACTCTCCCGTACGGTCGGCTGGTTCACCACCCTGTTCCCGGTCACCGTGGACCCCGGAGCGGCCACCGACCCGACCGACCCCGGACAGCTGGCCGCCGCCCTCAAGGCGGTCAAGGACCAGCTCGCCGCGGTGCCCCGCAACGGCCTCTCCTACGGCGTCCTGTGCCATCTGACCGGAGCCCTGCCCGCCGCCCCCGCCCCGCAGGTCCTCTTCAACTACCTGGGCCGCTTCGACGCGGGCACCCCGGGCGACTGGCAACTGACCAGCAGCACCGGGCAGTTGGGGGAGAAGCGGGACCCGGGGATGCGGCTGCCGCGCGCCCTGGAGTTCAACGCGATCGCCGAACCCGGCGAGGACGGCGCCTACCGGCTCGTCACCACCGTCTCCTGGGCCGAGGGCAGGTTCACCGAGGACGACATCACCGCCCTCGGCACCCACTTCCACGCCGCGCTCACCGGGCTCGCCGCCCTGGAGGAGGGCGGCCACTCGCCCGGCGACTTCCCCCTCGTCCCCCTCACCCAGGCCGACGTCGACGAACTCGACGGGCCTGCCCTGCTCGACGTCCTCCCGCTGACCCCGCTCCAGGAGGGCCTGTACTTCCACTCCGTCTTCGACGACGAGGCGACCGGCAGCTACGTCGAGCAGCAGCTCCTCACCCTGGAGGGCGAGGCCGACCCGGACCGGCTCGCGGCGGCCGCCACCCGGCTGCTCGACCTCCACCCCAACCTGGCCGCCCGGTTCACCGCCCTCGCCGACGGCCGCGTCGTCGCCGTCCTGGAGAGCGGCGCCGAGGCACCGTTCACCGTCCTGGACCGCCCCGGCATCACCGACGAGGAGATCCGCGCCCTCGTCGAACAGGACCGCCGCTCCGGCTTCGACCTGGCCGCCGGCCCGCTCATGCGCTACACCCTGATCCGCGCGAGCGCAGGGCGCGACGTCCTGGTGCAGACCGTGCACCACATCGTCGCCGACGGCTGGTCCGTCCCCCCGATGCTCCGCGCTCTGCTCGCCGAGTACCACGCCCCGGGCACCACCCACCCGCTCGGCGACCACCGCGCCCACGCCCGCTGGCTCGCCGCCCGCGACCACGAGGAGAGCGAACGGATCTGGCACGGCGAACTCGCCGGACTGCCCGGACCCTCCCTCGTCGCCGAGGGGCACACCCCCTCCGAGCACTTCGCCGACACCACCGCCCCGGCCGGGACCGACCTCGACACCGCCGCCCGCGCGGCCGGCGTCCCCCTGAGCGCCGCCGTGCACAGCGCCTGGGCCCTCACCCTGGGCGGCCTCCTGCACACCACGGACGTCGTCTTCGGCTCCACCGTCTCCGGACGCGATGCCGAACTCCCCGGCATCGCCGACATGGTGGGCCTGTTCATCAACACCGTCCCGGTCCGCGCCCGCTGGACCGCCACCACCACGGCGGCCGAACTCCTCGCCACCGTACGGACCCACCAGGACGCGGTCCGCGACCACCAGCACGTCTCCCTGGCCCGGATCGCCCGCCGGGCCGGCACCGGACCGCTCTTCGACACCCTCGTCGTCTTCGACGTGGCCACCGACCCGGACACCCTGCGCGCCCCCGGCCACCACCTCGCCATCACCCGCATCACCAACGAGGGCGCCCCGCACTACCCCTTGACCCTGGTGGTGGAACGCACCCCCGACAACCGCCCCCTCTTCCGGCTCATCCACGACGGCGCCCTGCTGCGCCCCGCGAGCGCCGAAGGCATCCTGCGCACCTTCACCCGCACCCTCACCGCCCTGCTCACCCGCCCGGACGCCCCGGTCCGCGCCGCGGCCACCGCCCCCGCCGCGCTCCCGGAGCGGACCACGGGAACGCTCGACGCCCTCCTCGATGCCGCGGCGCGCCGCGACCCCGAGGCCACCGCCGTCATCCAGTGCGCCCTCGACGGCGCCACCAGATCCCTCACCTACGGCCAACTGATGGCAGCCAAGGACGAGTTGGCCGACGTCCTGCGGGCGGCCGGGGTCGGCCCCGGGAGCCGGGTCGCCGTCGCCGTGCCCCGCTCCCTGGAGCAGGTCGTCGCCCTGACCGCCGTCGTCGCCGCGGGCGGCGCCTACGTACCGCTGGACCTGGCGTACCCGGACGAGCGGCTGGGGTACGTCCTCACCGACTGCGCCCCGCAGGCCGTGCTCGTGGACCGGGAGCACCGGGACCGCTTCGCCCGCCTCCTGGAACGTACCGGCGTACCGGCCCGGATCCTCGTCCAGGGCGAGGAAGCCGCCCCCGCCGCCCCCGTACCCGCCACCCGCCCGCGCCCGCGGGACCCCGCGTACATCATCTACACCTCCGGCTCCACGGGCCGCCCCAAGGGCGTCGCCGTCCCGCACGCGAGCGTGGTCGCCCTCCTCGCCAACACCCGGCCCGCCATGGGCTTCGGCCCCGACGACGTCTGGGTGCAGTTCCACTCCTTCTCCTTCGACTTCGCGGTCTGGGAGCTGTGGGGCGCACTGGTCCACGGCGGGGAACTGCTCGTCCCCGACTACGCGCTGACCCGCTCCCCGGCCGACTTCCACCGGCTGGTCCGGGACCGCGCGGTGACCGTCCTCAACCAGACCCCGTCCGCGTTCTACCAGTTCATCGAGGCCGACCGGCTCGCCGCCGCACCGCTCACCGCGCTGCGCCGGATCGTCTTCGGCGGCGAGGCGCTGGACCCGGCACGGCTGCGCGGCTGGGCCGAGCGGTACGGCACCGGCACCCCCGAACTGGTCAACATGTACGGGATCACCGAGACCACCGTCCATGTCACCCACCGGGTGCTGACCGGGGCCGACCTCGCGCCCGGCACCGACGCCAGCCCGATCGGCGGCCCGGTCCCCGGGCTCACCGTCCACCTCCTGGACGACCGGCTCCGCCCGGTCCCGCCGGGCCGGACGGGTGCCATCTACGTCTCCGGCGACCAGGTCTCGCTCGGCTACCTCGGGCGGCCGGGGCTCACCGCGGGCCGGTTCGTGGCGGACCCGTTCGCCGCCGACGGCTCCCGCATGTACCACACCGGCGACCTGGCCCGCCGCACCCTCGACGGCGAGCTGGAGTTCGCCGGCCGCGCCGACGACCAGGTGCAGCTCAAGGGGTTCCGGATCGAGCCCGGCGAGGTGGAGGCGGCGCTCCGGGCGCTCGACGGGGTGGTGGACGCCGCCGTCACGGTGGCGGGGAGCGGCGACCACCTCGTCGCCCATGTGGTCGGCCGGGCCCCCGCCGACCTCACCGCCCGGCTCTCCGCCGCGCTGCCCGCGCACATGGTGCCCGGCCGGGTGCTGACCGTGGACGCCCTGCCGCTGACCGTCAACGGCAAGCTGGACCGTACGGCCCTGGCCGCCCGCGCCGCGCACGACGACGCCCCCACAGCCCCGTCCTCCGCGGACGCCGTGGCCGGGGACGCGCTCGCCGCGCTGGTCGGGATCTTCGCCCACGCGCTGCCCGGCGCGGCCGTGGACGCCGACACCGACTTCTTCGCCGCCGGGGGCGACAGCATCGTCGCCATCACCGTCATCAACCGGGCCCGCGCGCTCGGCCTGCCGATCGCCCCGCGCGACGTCTTCCTGCGGAAGACCCCGCGCGCCCTCGCCGCCCACCTGGCCGCCCGCGCCCCGCAGCCCGCCGCCCCCGTACCGGCCCGCCGGGAGGACGGCCCGCTGCCCGCCACCCCGGTCATCCTGCGCCAGCGCGAACTGGGCGGCTCGCTCGACCGGTTCGCCCAGGCCCGGACCCTGGAGGTGGCCGAGGGCATCGGTCCCGCCGACCTGCGGCGGGCCGCGACCGCCCTCCTCGCGGCGCACCCGGCGCTGCGGCTGCGGCTCACCACCGAGCACGGGGTGTGGACCCTGCGCACCGGACCCGCCCCCGAGGCCGACGTGGCGACCAGCGCCGCCCCCGACGCGACGGCGGCGGCGAACGAGGCCGCCGACCGGCTCGACCCCGCCACCGGGCGGCTCGTCGTGTTCTCCTGGCTGGCCCCGAGCCGCACCCTGGTGGTCACCGCCCACCACCTCGCCGTCGACGCGGTCTCCTGGCTGATCGTCCTCGACGACCTGGCCGCCCACCTCGCGGGCACCACCCCGGCCCCGCCCACCACCTCCTACGCCGAGTACGCCGAGGCGCTGACGGTCCACACCGCCCAGGAGACCGGCAGCCTCGGCCACTGGATCGAGACCCTGGCCGCACCACCCCTGCTGCCCGAGGTCCACCGCCCGCGCACGCTCACCGCCGTACTCCCGCCGGAGACGGCGGACCGGCTGACCCGCACCGCCCCCACCACCCTCGGGACGGGCCTCACCGAGCTGCTGTGCGGCGCCCTGCGCACCGCGCTCACCGCTGTCCAGGCCACACCCACCGACCTCGCCGTCGAACTGGAGCTGCACGGCCGCACCCCGGTCCTGGAGCACCACGACTACAGCCGCACCGTCGGCTGGTTCACCTCCATCGCCCCCGTCCGGCTCACCCCGCACACCGACCCGGTCGCCGCCGCCCGCGAGGTGGCCGAACGCCGCCCGGACGAGCGCGGACACCTCGCCTACGGACGGCTGCGCCACCTCGACCCGCAGACCGCCCCGCTGCTGACCGTCCGCCCCCAGGTGCTCCTCAACTACCTGGGCCGGGGCGGCGAGTCGGACGTCCCCCGGATCACCGGCGCCGAGCAGCCCACCCCGTACGCCGTCGAGGTCAACGCCTGGACCGACGCGGCGACCGGCGGCCTGCACGCCGAGTTCACCCTCGCCGAGGGCGTCCCCGACACCGTCACCGGGCACTGGCTGCGGGCCCTGGAGCGGATCGCCGACGCCGCCGCCACCGCCGAGCGCACCGCCCCCGTCACCCCCCTCCAGCGCGGCCTGTACTTCCAGGCCCAACTGGCGGGGACGGCCGGACACTACGTCGCCCAGAGCTGGTTCACCTTCGACCGGCGCCTGGACCCCGACGCGCTCGCCGGGGCGATGGCGTACGTGATCGCCCGGCACCCGGTCGTCGGCGCCGGATTCACCACCGACGACGACGGCAACCCCGTCCAGCTCCTCGGCGCCGGGCGCGAAATCGCCGTCCGCACGGTCGAGGTGGCGGACGCGGCGGCGGCCGAGGAACTGCGCGCCCGCGACCGGGAGACCGGCTTCGACCCGGGCGAGCCGCCGCTGATCCGGCTGACCGTGGTCCGGCCGCCGGACGGCGGGGACCGGCTGCTGCTCAGCTACCACCTGCTGCTCTGGGACGGCTGGTCCCGCGAGATCGTGCTGCGCGACCTGTTCGCCGCGTACGAGGCCGTCCTGGCGGGCGAGCCGCTCGCCGCCGCCCCCGCCGTGCCCGGCTTCGAGGAGTACGCCCGTACCCTGGCCGCCAGGGACCCGGCCGCCGCACACCGCTTCTGGGCCGGTCACCTGGCGGAACTGTCCGGACCGACCCTGCTCGCCGCAGCCGCCCCGGACCTCCCCGAGACCCTGCCGCGCGCCCTGACGCACACCATGTCCGCCGAACTCTCCCAACTGCTGAGGGACGCGGCCGCCGCCCACGGCGTCACCCTGAACACGGTGCTGACCGGCGGCCTCGGACTGCTCCTGGGCGCCCGCACCGGCCGGGAGGACGCGGTGTTCGGGGTGACCGTCTCCGGCCGCGAGGGCGAGGGCCACTCCGACATCGTCGGCGTCCTCCTCAACACCGTGCCGATGTGGACCCGGGCCCGGCCCCGCGACACGGTCGGCGCCTACCTGTCGGCCGTGCAGACGGCCCGGGTCGAGGCGATGGACCACGAGCACCTGGGGCTCGGCGAGATCCAGCGGGCCGCCGGGCACGACACCCTGTTCGACAACCTCTTCGTGCTCCAGAACTTCCTGGACCAGGAGGCGTTCGCCGCGATGAACGCCCGCCACGGCATCACCGCGGTACGGGCCGACGACTCCACCCACTACCCGTTCACCTGGGTCGTCACCCCCGGCGACCGGCTCACCGTCAAGCTGGAGCACCGCGACGACGACCCGGCCGGCGCCCGCCGCCTCCTCGACGACTACCTGCGCGTCCTCGCGGACCTCGCCCGCTCCACCGGACCGGTGGGCGCGCTCCCCGGGGCCGCCCCGGCCCCCGAACCCGCCCCGCGCACCGGCATCGGCACGGACACCGTCGTCGACCGCTTCGACCGGGCGGCCGGCCGCACCCCGTCCCGGACCGCGCTCGTCGCCGACGGAGCGAGCCTCACCTTCGCCGAACTCCGCGACCGCAGCCGTCGGCTGGCGGGCGTACTCGCCGCACGCGGCATCGGGCCGGAGCGGACCGTGGGCCTGGCCGTGCCGCGCTCGCTCGACTCCCTCGTGGCCCTCTTCGCCGTACTGCGCGTCGGCGCCGCCTACGTACCGCTGGAGCTGGACCACCCGGACGAGCGGATCGCCGCCATCGTCGCGGACGCCCGCCCCGACGCCGTCCTCACCGTCGAGGCGGTGGCCCACCGGATCGGCGGCGAGCACATCGTCCTGGACCGCCCGCTGCCCGACGCCGAGCCGTACACCACCTTCGCCCCCGGGGACCCGGACCGGCTGCGCCACCCCGCGTACACCATCTACACCTCCGGCTCGACCGGGAAGCCCAAGGGCGTGGTGACCGAGTACGCCGGACTCACCAACATGCTGGTCAACCATCAGCGGCGGATCTTCGAACCCGTCCTGGCCGAACACGGCCACCGGGTCTTCAAGGTCGCGCACACCGTGTCGTTCGCGTTCGACATGTCGTGGGAGGAGCTGCTCTGGCTCGCCGACGGCCACGAGGTGCACATCTGCGACGAGGAGCTGCGCCGCGACGCCCCCCGGCTCGTCGAGTACTGCCGCGACCACGGCATCGACGTCGTCAACGTGACCCCGACGTACGCGCAGCAACTGGTGGCCGAGGGGCTGCTCGACGACCCCGAGCGGCGGCCCGCGCTGGTGCTGCTCGGCGGCGAGGCCGTCACCCCGAAGCTGTGGCAGCGGCTCATCGACACCGAGGGAACCGTCGGCTACAACCTGTACGGACCCACCGAATACACCATCAACACCCTCGGCGTCGGCACCTTCGACTGCCAGGACCCGGTGGTCGGCGTGGCCATCGACAACACCGAGGTGTACGTGCTCGACCCGTGGCTGCGCCCGCTGCCGGACGGGGTCCCCGGCGAGCTGTACGTCTCCGGCACCGGGATCGCCCGGGGCTACCTCGGGCAGAGCGCCCTGACCGCCGGCCACTTCGTGGCCTGCCCGTTCGGCCGGCCCGGTGAGCGGATGTACCGCACCGGCGACCTGGTGGTCCGTCGCCCCGACGGCAACCTCGCCTACCTGGGCCGGACCGACCAGCAGGTCAAGATCCGCGGCCACCGGGTCGAACCGGCCGAGGTGGAGGCCGCGTTCGCCGCGCATCCGGCGGTGCGGTTCGCCGCCGTCGTCGCCGAGCCCGATCCCGGCATCGACGGCGGGTACCGGCTCGCCGCCCACCTGGTGCTCGACGGCGCCGACCTGGCCCGGGTCGCCGCCGACGTGGGCGCCCGGCTGCCGGACTTCCTGCGCCCGACCCACTACGCCCGCGTCGACGCCATCCCGCTGACCGTCAACGGGAAGGCCGACACCAGGGCCCTGCCGGAGGCACGGCCGCTCGGCGCCCTGACCACCGCGTCCGAACGCGGCCCGGAGACGGAGACCGAGACCACGGTCTGCGAACTCTTCGCCGAGGCACTGGACCTGGACGACGACGAGGTGAGCGCGGTGAGCGACTTCGTGGCCCTGGGCGGCCACTCCATGCTGGCGGTACGGCTGACCGGGATGCTCCGCCGCGAGTACGGCCCCGTCGTCACCATCCGCGACCTGCTGACCCTGCGAACCCCGGAAGCCATCGCCCGCCACCTCGACGAGAGCTCCTGACATGCCGCCCCGCACCCTCACCCCCGAGGCGCCGCCCCGCACCGGCGCGGACATCCTGCGCACCGCACTGCGCCGCAACACCGGCGCCATGGCCCGGGGCACCGTCCTCATGGGCCTCTACCAGGCAGGGGAGACCGCCTTCCCCATCGCGCTCGGCCTGATCGTCGAGCACACCCTCCAGGACCGGAGCCCGGCCGCGCTCGCGGTGTCGATCGGGGCACTGGCCGTGATCATCACGACGGTCTCGCTGTCGTGGCGGTTCGGGATGCGAGTCCTGCAGAAGGCCAACACCACCGAGGCGCACCGCTGGCGGGTCCAGGTCGCGGCCTGCGGGCTCCAGCCGGTGGCCCGGGACGTCGACCTGAAGTCCGGCGAGGTGCTGACCATCGCGACCGAGGACGCCGACCAGACCGCCGACATCGTCGAGGTGGTGCCGCTGCTGGTCAGCTCGCTGGTCGCGGTGGTGGTCGCGGCGGTGGCGCTGGGCCTCGCCGACCTGCGGCTGGGGCTGCTGGTGATCGTGGGCACCGTCGCGATCCTCTCGGTCCTGGCGGTGCTGTCCAAGCGGATCGGGTCCCGGACGCGGGAGCAGCAGGCCCGGGTGGCGCGGGCCGGGGCCAAGGTCGCCGATCTGATCATCGGTCTGCGCCCGCTGCACGGATTCGGCGGCAACCACGCCGCGTTCGGCGCCTACCGGCGGGTCAGCGCGGACGCCCGGCACCAGGCGGTCGCCGTCGCCCGGGCCAACGGCGCCTACGCGGGCGCCGCACTGGCCCTGAACGCGGTGCTGGCCGCCGCCGTCTCGCTGACGGCCGGCTGGCTGGCGTTCGACGGCCGGATCACCATCGGGGAGCTGGTCATGGCGGTGGGCCTGGCCCAGTTCATCATCGAGCCGCTCAAGATGTTCTCGGAGATGCCCAAGTACGTGATGACGGCGCGCGCCTCGGCCGAGCGGATGGCACTGGTGCTGGCCGCGCCGCCGGTCACGGCCCCGGGGGAGGGGAGCCCGGCCGGGGACGCGGAGCGGGTCCTCGTCCTCGACTCCGTCCACCACGGGACGCTGCGCGGCGTCGGATTCGAGGTGGCCGCCGGGGAGTTCGTGGCGATCGCCGCGTACCGGCCGCGCCAGGCGGCCGACCTGGCGGAGGTCCTCGCGCTGAAGGCCCCGCCGGGCACGTACCCGGGATCGGTCACGGTGGGCGGCCGGGGACTGGCGGAGCTGTCGGCCGAGGCGGTGCGCGCGTACATGCTGGTGAACCCGTACGACGGGGAGATCTTCGCGGGCACCCTCCGGTCCAACATCGACCCGTCGGGCACCAGCCGGACGGTCGCCGAGGCGGTCGAGGCGTCGCTGCTGACCGATGTCGTCGCCCTGCACCGCGAGGGGCTCGACCACCCGGTCCGGGACCGGGGGGCGAACCTCTCCGGCGGGCAGCGCCAACGGCTCTCGCTGGCCCGCGCGCTGGCCGCCGACAGCGAGGTGCTGGTGCTGCACAACCCGACGACGGCCGTCGACGCGGTCACCGAACAGCTCGTCGCGCGCCGGGTCGCCGAGCTGCGCCGGGGCCGTACCACGGTGGTGATCACCAGCAGCCCGGCCCTGCTGGACGCCGCCGACCGGGTGCTCGTCCTGGACGACGGGGTGATCACCGCCGAGGACACCCACCGCAACCTGCTGGCCGGGGACGAGGGGTACTGCCTGGCCGTGGCGCGGTGAGCGGACCGGGCCGGTCGCCGGACGCGACCGGCCCGGGCGGCGTCAGCCGAGGGCCCAGGCCACGTCCCTGAGCAGGGCATGGCGCCAGCCCGCCCGGTCGTGGCCGGCGGCGGACCGGGAGACCCGGACCGTCGCCCCGGCCCGCGCGGTCAGCTCCTCCACCAGCTCGCAGTGCGGAAGCATCCGGGGCTCGTGCTCCCCGACGTCGAAGGCGCACCGCAGCCCGGACAGGTCCGGCCCCCCGCGCAGCCGTTCGGCGAGGGCGCCGCCGAGCGGCCCGCCCAGCGGGTCCGCCGACTCCGCCGCGCCGGGGGCCCACCACACCGAGGCCGACTGGACGGCGATCCGCCGGACCAGCCCGGGGAACTCCAGCGCCGCGTACAGCGCGCTCAGCCCGCCCAGGCTCTGCCCGGCCACGACGAGCCGGTCCGGCTCGGCCGGCACGCCGGACTCCGCGAGCAGCGGCAGCAGTTCACCGCCGACCGCCTCCCAGAGCCCGGGGCGGCAGGCGTACTCGGTCCCGCGGTCCTTGGCGGGCAGGAACACCAGGGTGACGGGCTCCATGTCGCCCGCCGCGACGGCCGATTCGAACGCGGTCGTCGCGGGGTGCAGATAGAGCCAGTCGTCCCCGTCGAGCAGCAGCACCACCGGCCCGCCGCCGCCCACCGGGTGCACCCGCGCGGTGCTCCGCCCGCCCGGCCGCCCGCCGGTCCAGCGGAGCCGGGTGCGGGGCAGGGGCGGTACGTCGTCGGCGCCGACCACGGGCCAGTGCGGCTGGGCCGGGGCGTCCGGGGTCGCGGCGAGGGACCGGTCCGCCCCGGCACCGGCCGGGTTGAGCGGGTCCGCGTGGGAGGCCCCGCCGGCCAGGACGCGGTAGGTGACCCGCAGCCGCGCGGGCATGCGGACCTCGGCGTACCAGCAGTCCGTACCGGCCAGACGGCGCAGCGGGAGCGGCGGCGACCAGCTCTCGAAGTCGACGACGGCCTCGGAGCCGCGCCACAGGAACAGGGTCCGCCAGCCGCCGTCGCCGTCCGGGACGGACACCGGGGAGCGCGCCGCCGCCCAGAACGCGTCGGTGCCGGCCTCGCCGGACAGCCCGAACGGGGCGAAGGGGGCGCGCCCGCCGGGTGCGGGAACGGCCGCTTGTGAGGGGGCGGGGGAGGAGCTAGGCTCATCGTGCATTAGGTGAGCCTAACCTAACAAGGTGTGAATCTTCCATCCCCGCACCCCGCCCGACACATGCCCAACGGACGCCCTCCAGGCGGCCGTTGGGGCCGAGGAGGCACCGACATCATGAGCACCAACCCGTTCGACGACCCCGAAGGCCGCTTCCTGGTCCTGGTCAACGACGAGGGCCAGCACTCGCTCTGGCCGTCCTTCGCCGAGGTGCCCGGAGGGTGGACGGTGGCACTCGCCGAACACGACCGGGCGGCCTGCCTGGAGTACATCGAAGCCAACTGGACGGACCTGCGCCCCCGTTCGCTCACGACCACCGGCGACTGAGCGCGGTGCGGACCACCATGCCCACCGCCGCCACCGCCGGATCCCGCTCCGCCCCACCGGCCGCTCCGCCCGGGGCGGCGTATGCCGTGCGCCCGGCGCGCCGGGAGGAGGCCGCCGAACTGGCCGCGCTCTCCCGGCCGTTCGTCCGTGCGGGGGCGCTGCGGGAGCGTTCCGTCCCGCTCTACGCCGTCCGCGCCGCCGACTTCCTGGTGGTGCGGCCCCCCGGGGGCCCGGTCGAGGGTGCCGTCGCGGTGCGGGTGCACCCGGCGCAGGCGGGGCCGGTGGGCGTCGTCTACAACTTCTGCGTGGCCGGGCACCGCCAGGGGGCCGGAGTGGGCGCCGGGCTGCTGCGCGCCGTGCTCGACCGGGCGCGCGCCCAGTCGCTCGGCGCCCTGTTCACGGCGACCACCGGTAGCGGGGAACTGTTCCTCCGGCACGGCTTCGCGCCCGTGGCCGCGCACCTGGCGCCGCCCGCCTGGACGCGTTCGCTCGACCCCCGCCGCGGCGCGCGGGTCCTCGCCCGGACGCTCTGAGCGCACCGGCGCCCGGCCCCCGTGTGCCGTGCGCCGGTCAGGCGCCCGGGACCACCGTGGTGCCGGAGCCGCCCCCGTCGAGGACCCCGCGCAGCACCGCGTGCGGCACCCGGCCGTCCAGCACCTGCGCCGCGCGCACCCCGCCGCGCACCGCGCGCAGGCATCCCTCCATCTTCGGGAGCATTCCGCTCGCAAGCCCCGGGAGCAGGGCGGCCAGGGCGTCGGCCGTCAGCCGCCCGATCACCTCGGTGCTGTGCGGCCAGTCGGCGTACAGCCCGGCCACATCGGTGAGCACCACCAGCCGTTCCGCGTCCAGGGCCACGGCCAGCGCCGAGGCGGCGAGGTCCGCGTTGACGTTGTAGACCTCCCCGTCCGTACCGCGTGCCACGGGGGAGACCACCGGTATGTGGCCCCGGTCCAACAGGGCGCGCACCATGCCGGGGTTGACGTCCACGACGTCGCCGACCAGGCCGATGTCCACCGCCCGGCCGTCCACCAGGGCCGGCCGCCGCACCGCCGTCAGGGTGTGCGCGTCCTCGCCGGTCATTCCCACGGCGTAGGGGCCGTGGTCGTTGATGTGGCCGACCAGTTCCCGCTGGACCCGGCCGCTCAGCACCATCCGCACCACGTCCATGGCCTCGGGGGTCGTCACCCGCAGTCCCGCCTCGAACCGGGACTCCAGGCCGAGCCGTTCGAGCATCGCGCTGATCTGCGGCCCGCCCCCGTGCACCACGACCGGGCGCAGCCCGGCGTGCCACAGCTCCACGACGTCCCGGGCGAAGGCCCGCTTCAGCTCCGCGTCCACCATGGCGTTGCCGCCGAACTTGACGACGACCGCGCCGCCCCGCACCGTATCCATGAAATTAGCTTAGCCTCACCTAAGTTTCCTTGGGTGGGGGTTGGCTGCTTCCTCGTCAGGAGAACGTCAGGAGGGCTCGGCGGCGCGGAGGAGGTCCCGCGGAAGGTAGGCGGACTCGACCCGTACGGACCAGCCGCGACGGACCGCGAGGCAGGCCAGCGCGAGGACGTCCAGGTCGACGGCTCCATCCGGGTCGTCGGCCCGGTCGGCGATCAGGTACTGGTCCCGGTGGGCCTCCAGCGCGTCGGCGAGTGCCAGGCCGAAGCTCTCCTCGTCGCCCGCCACGAGCTGGGACAGCAGCACGGCCGGGGGCATCGGGAAGCCCGAGTCCCTGAGCCGGTCGGCCCGGTCCACCGCCCGCCGGGCGGCCGGTTCGGGGTCGGTGCCGGTCAGCAGGGCGTGCAGGGCCTCGTGGTAGGCGGTGAACGCCGAGTCGTCCTGGCGGGCGAGGGCAGGACCGGCCAGGAGCGGCGGGGCGAGGTCCTCGGACGAGCCGGCGACGAGTGCGAGGGCGACGGCCTTCCGCCAGTGGGGCCCGGCGGTGCGGTCGCCGCGCTCGGCCCGGTAGCGCAGGGTGCGGCCGTCGACGGTCACCTCGGCCGCGGTGCCCGGCTCCGCGAGGGCGAGGCGGAAGAGGGCGGCCGCCGCCCCGGAGGCCAGCCGGAGGTGCGCGAGCTGGGCCCGGCCCACCCGGCCGGACTCCTCCGTACGCATCTTGAACAGCCGTTCCTGGTCGTCGAGTACGGCACCGAGCCACCAGGCGGAGAGGGGCTCCCCGTCCCCGGCGGCGAACGCCTCGTCGCGGCGCCTCTCGGACCGGGCCTGCGCCTCCGGTGTCACCGCCCGCTCCCGGACCGGCCGTTCCACCACCAGCGGACCTGCGGCGAGCGCGGCGACCGCGTCCGGCCGCCGGTTCCGGCCGAACCCCGCGACGCGCGGCCCCGGCGTCTCGAAGCCGGTGACCAGCGCGTGCGGGAGGTAGTCGGAGGAGACGGCCGGAGCCCAGCCCCGCGTCCGGTACGCGAACGCCGCGAGGGCCAGGGGGACCCGGGGGAGGAGCGTGCGCGGGGCGGCCGACGGGCCGTGCAGGGCGCTCTCCCCGGCCAGGAGACCGGCCAGCGCGGCATCGAAGGCGCCCCGGTCCCCGGCGGCCAGGGCGCGCAGCGCGCACAGCGCCGCCCCGTCCGGCCGGTCCAGCAGCGGCTCGCCGCTCTCCTCCGTACGGGCCCGGAGCCGGTCCAGGGCCGCGTCGACGGAGGCGAGCTTCGCCTCCGGGTCAGGCGGATACGTGCCCTCGGGGCCGGGATCGTCCAGCACCACGGCCGCCAGCCCGGCGGTCAGTTCCCCGGCCGGCGTCCCCCGCGTGTGCCCCGCGAATGCGTTCCGGGCGAGCAGGAACGCGTCGACGTGCTCGTCGCACAGGTCCGCGAGGACCGCCAGGCAGAGCGCGTCGGTCCACTCCCCGGGCGTCACGCTCCGCACGGGGCCGCCCGCACCCGGCTCGTGGTCCACGCCGAAGTTCACGTACTTCAGGAACACCTCGAAGTAGCCGTGCGGATGGAAGGCGGCGTACGAGACGGCGCCCGCCGCGGCCGCGGCGGCGTCCACCAGGAGGGCCCTGGCCTCCGGAGTGGCGAGGTCGGGCGTCCCGGCGGAGAGGGCCCCGAGATGGTCCAGGAACTCGTCGGCGACCAGCCGCCACTCCACGCCGGTCATCCCCTCGGCCCTCGACAGGGACCGCACCCGGCCCGCGATCCGGCCCGGGAAGTCCCCGAGCGCCGCCGGGGCGACGGCCCCGTCCACCTGATGACGCTCCACCCGCACCGCGCTGCTCCCCCTGTCCGGCCGTCCGGTCTCTGCGACACCTTAAGGGAGCCGCGGTACCCGGCCGGCCGGGCCGGAACGCCGCGGCGGAAGCGGCGCCGTGCACGAGATCCAGGACCCGGCGTCGTCGTCGGTGTCCCCGTCACCGTCACCGTTCGCGTTCCGGTGTGCCGGTGCTTCATCGGGTCCGGGCCGGGTATGCGCTGATTCATGTCTACTTCGAGCAGCACCCTCGGCCCTGCCGTCCCCGCCCGATTGCGTGATCTGATGCGCGGCCGTGACCTCGCCCTGTTCCGACGTGTCGCCGATCGGCGCTGGCCGGGCGCCGATCAGGTGCTGCCCCGGTTGAGCCGCAGTGCCGACCACGGGCTTCTCTGGTTCGGCGCCGCGGCCGGTATGGCGGCACTGGGCGGCAGCGCTCGGGCCCGCCGGGCGGCGTTGCGCGGAGTCGCGTCACTGGCCGTGGCCTCGGCCGCGATCAATACCGTCGGTAAGCGGGCGGTGCGCCGGGAGCGGCCGATGCTGGATCTGGTTCCGGTGGTGCGGCAGCTCAAGCGGCAGCCGTTCACCACGTCGTTCCCGTCCGGGCACGCGGCGTCCGCGGCCGCCTTCGCCACCGGTGTCGCCCTTGAGTCGAAGGGCTGGGGCGCGGTCGTCGCCCCGGTCGCGGTGGCCGTGGCCGCCTCCCGCGTCTATACGGGTGTGCACTATCCGGGTGATGTGCTGGCCGGTGCGGTGCTCGGCGTCGGGGCGGCGTTCGCCCTGCGCGGGGTCGTTCCGACGCGGGGGCAACTTCCCGCGCCGGGCCGTCCGCCGGCGACGGTTCCGTCGTTGCCCGCCGGTGAGGACCTGGTCGTCGTGGTGAACCGCGAGTCCGGCACCGCCACCGCGACCGCTTCGAAGGTGTCCGAGGCGCTGCCGCTGGCCGAGGTCGTGGAGTGCGCGCCCGGCGACCTGCCCAAGGCGCTGGCCGAGGCGGCGGGCCGGGGCCGGGTGCTGGGGGTCTGCGGGGGCGACGGCACGGTGAACCTGGCGGCGTCCGTCGCGGCGGCGCGCGGGATTCCGCTCGCCGTGTTTCCCGGCGGAACACTCAATCACTTTGCGTACGACCTGGGCATCGAGACGGTGGACGACACGGCGGCCGCCCTCGCCTCGGGGGACGCGGTCAAGGTGGACCTGGGCAGGTTCCGGCCCGGTCCTGAAGGGGCGGGCGGGGCGGACGGCTACTTCCTCAATGCGTTCAGCCTGGGCGTCTATCCGGAGCTCGTGCGGATCCGGGAGCGCTGGGCGCCCCGTATCGGCGGCTGGCCCGCGGGGATCCTCGCGGCCTTCGAAGTGCTGCGTGGCCGAAGCCCGCTCACGGCCGAGCTGCGGGGAGAGCGGCGGCCGTTGTGGCTCCTGTTCGTGGGCAACGGGCTCTTCCAGCGGGTGGGGCCCGCTCCCGGACGGCGGCACAACCTGTCGGACGGCCTGCTGGACGTCAGGGCGATCCACGGCGGCCGGACTCCGGGGCTGCGCCTGCTGGCAGCGGCGGTGGCCGGTCCGCTGACCCGCTCCCCCGTCCATGCGGCGGTGCGCCGGCACCGGGTACGGATCACCGGCCTGGCACCGGGAACCCCGTACGCGTACGACGGCGAAGTCGCCCGCACGGGAACGGAGCTGACGATCGACAAACTGAACGAAGCGCTCGTGGTCTACTGCCCCGCGGCTCTGTGACGGAGAGGCCGTGGCAGCGGCCTCACTTTGGCGGGAATCGGGGCCGTGGGGGCATCCGGCACCGGCCGGGGGGACCCGCCTCCCCCCGACCCGTGGCGGGCGGCAAGGTGCGACGGCACCCGGGTGCCCCCGGAGCAGGGCCGAGAAGTCGCTGCTCAGGGGCCGATCGGCCCTAGTCGCGGCGGCCCCGCGCCGCGTTCACTGCGTTGCGTCGCACGCCGCGGGTGCGCGCGGGAGGGAAGCATCGTGATCGCAGTCGTCGGGCACAGGGACCTCGGCAGTCGGACCCTGGAGCTGGTGGAGGCCGAACTCGGAGCACGGCTGGGCCGGTTGGCGGAGGGCGCCGCCGCCCTGGTGCGGGCCGGGGCCGGGCTGCCGGTGGTGTTCGGGCGGGCCGCCCGGGAGGCGGGACGGAAGCTGACGGTGCTGCTGCCGTCCCAGGGCGCGGTGCCCGCCCCGCTGCCGGAACCGGACCGCTCGGCCGCGGGTGAACTCCTGGTCCTGGCCGAGCAGGTGCGGCTGCTGGCCTTCGACCCGGCCGACCGGGACGCCTGCGTCGGCGCGGACGAACGGCTGGTGGCGGCCTGCCGGACGGTCCTCGCGGTGTGGGACGGATCGCCCTCGGACGGTGAGGACGCCACCGCGCACCTGGTCGCTTTCGCGCGGGCGCGCGGCATCGCGGTGGAGGTCGTCTGGCCGGCCGGTTCGGCACGGGGGCGACGGTGAACCGGCCGCAGGACGACGTACCGGCGGGCCGGGCGGACACCACGGCGTGCCCGGACGGGCCCGGGGACACGGGCCACGACGAGGAGTGCGCCGGAGCGCGGCGCGGATTCGGCTGGCTGCTGATCGTCACCGCCGCGCTCGGGCTGCTCTCCTCGTTCGTCATCACGGTCGACAAGTTCGAACTCCTCGTCGACCCCGGCTTCGTACCGGCCTGCTCGCTCAGCCCCGTGGTGTCCTGCACCAGCGTGATGACCAGCGACCAGGCATCGGTCTTCGGCTTCCCCAACCCGCTCATCGGGCTGATCGGCTTCGCGGTGGTGCTGGCCACCGGCGCCGGGCTGCTCGCCGGGGCCCGCTACCGGCGCTGGTACTGGCTGGGACTGAACCTCGGAGCCCTGCTCGGTGTCGGCTTCTGCATGTGGCTGATGACCCAGGCGCTGTTCGAGATCGGTGCCCTGTGCCTGTGGTGCATGCTCGTCTGGGCGGTCACGATCTTCGTGTTCTGGCACACCACGGTGCACAACCTGCGCCACGGGGTGCTCCGGGCACCGCGCGCCCTGGTGGCGGCGGTGCTGGAGTTCCCGCTGGTGGTGCCGGTGACCTGGTGCCTGGCCGTCGTCATGCTGATAGCAGTCCGGTTCTGGCCGTACTGGCGGAGCCTCCTGTGACCGCGCCCCTGCCGGTGGTGTCGAGATGAAGGTGCGCCGACGGAATCCCGGCGGCGGCCAGCCGGGCGGCGGCCTCCTGCCCGGCGCCGGCCGGGGCGGCCTCGGGGGAGAGCGCCACGAAGGCGTGCTGCCGGGCCGCGGACCGCGCCCCGGACTCCCCGAGAAGGGCCCCCGGAGCGTCCGGAGCGACGACGGTCAGCCAGGGCCGGTCGCGCCGGAACGCCGCCAGGGCCGCAGCGTCGTACATCTCCTCGCCCGCCCCCGCACTCCCCGGACCGCCGTGGACCAGCAGCAGCCGCACCCGGTGCACCCCCGCCCGGTCCGCGTCGATCCGCTGGAGCAGGGCCTTCATCGGGGCCCAGCCCGTGCCGGAGGCGAGCAGCAGCAGCTCGGCCGAGAGCAGATGGTCCGGCAGGACCAACGCACCGCGCGGCGCCCCGATCCGGACGGTGCCGCCCGCCCGCGTCCCGTGCACCAGCGCGTCGCTCACCCCGCCGGCGCCCCGGGCCCGTACGTGGAACTCCAGCTCGCCGTCCGGGTGCGGGGCGCGGGCCAGGTAGTAGGGGCGCCAGGCCTGCTCCAGCAGCGGCGACTCCAGGGACGCGTACTGCCCGGCCTCGAAGGCGTACGGCTGGTGCGGACGGACCCGCAGCACCGCGAGGCCGGGGCCGCGCAGCTCGTGCGCGACCACCGTCGCCTCCCAGCTGGGCGGTTCTGCGATGGCCTCGTCGGCTCCCCGGACCATCGCCGAGACCGCCAGACGCAGCATCCGCAGCCAGGCGTCCTCCAGCGCACCGGTCCACCGGATCCCGGCCCGCAGCCGCAGCGCCTCGATCAGCGCCTCCTCGAACGCCGCGAACTGCGCGGGGCGTACCCCGAGCTTGCGGTGGTCGCGGCCCAACTGGCCGAAGACGCGTATCAGTTCGTCGGTGCGGTGCAGATTGCCGATCAGGTAGTGGAAGATCGACGCGAGGTGGTCCCGCTGGAAAGCCATCGACTCCGGGAACAGCGCCCGCAGATACGGATGCCGCTCGAACAGGACCCGGTACAGGGCCGCGATCAGCTCCTCCACCGGGCCCACCAGCGGCAGCGCGTCGCTGATCAGCAGCTGGTCGGCGGTGCCGTCGTAGGCCCGGGGGGCCTCGGCGGTCCAGCGGTCCGTACGGCTGTCGGCCGGGGCCAGGATGCGTCGTCGCAGCCGCATCGCGTCGTGCCGGGCGAGCAGTGCGTGGTAGTCCTCGCCGGAGGTGTTCATGGGCCGGTTGCTCCTTGGTGCAGCGCAGTGGGGGTGGCCGGAAGAGAGACGTCCGCGAGCGCCCGGACGATCTTGGCGGCGTCAGTATGGCACCGGGGCCCACCCGCTGACCGGCCCCTGGCCACAGGGCCTTTCGGCCCTGTTCAGACACCGTTCACCGTGCCTTCGCACCCCCTTCGAACCGTCCCCGGAGCCGGGCACATACTGGTCCCGGCCCTCTCCCCGAACCGATCGAGCCTGATGTGAGTGAGTTCGCGAATCCCGCACCGAGCATGACCACCCGGCCCCCGGCCCCCGCACCGTCCACGGCCCCCGTACGCGTCTTCATCCTCGACGACCACGAGGTCGTTCGGCGCGGTGTGCGCGATCTGCTGGAGGCCGAGGACGACATCGAGGTGGTCGGCGAGGCGTCCACCGCCCGGGAGGCGCTGGCCCGGGTACCGGCCACCCGGCCGCAGGTCGCCGTCCTGGACGTACGCCTCGGCGACGACCAGGGCGGGGACCACGCGGGGATCGAGGTGTGCCGGGAGCTGCGCGCCCTGATGCCCGAGCTGGCCTGCCTGATGCTGACGTCCTTCGACGACGACGAGGCGCTGTTCGACGCCATCATGGCGGGGGCGGCGGGCTATGTGCTCAAGCAGATCAACGGCGCCGACCTGATCACCGCCGTACGCCGGGTCGCCTCCGGCAGTTCGATGCTCGACCCGCGCACCACCGCCCGGGTCATGGAGCGGCTGCGCGGCGCCGAGCAGCAGCCGCCCGCCGAGCCGTCCGAGGCGGCCCAGCTGGACGGACTCACCCCCCGGGAGCGGCAGATCCTCGACCTCATCGGCGAGGGGCTCACCAACCGGGAGATCGCCGAGCGGCTGTTCCTGGCCGAGAAGACCGTCAAGAACCGCATCTCCTCGATCCTCGCCAAGCTGGGCGTGGGCCGCCGCATCCAGGCCGCGATGCTCGTCGGCCGGGTCAAGGAACACCGGGGCTGACGGGACCGCGCCCCGGGCGGGGTCCAAGGGCCGTCCCGTGCTCCCGACGGGCGGGCGACGGCCGCTACGGCACCTCGCCGCGTTGTCGGAACGCCCGCACGCATCCAGTGTGCGGGCGCACCTCCGCCCTCGCGCCGCGCCGCATCCGGCGCCGCCCGCCGATCCGTCAGGGACGACGGACGGCCCTCAGTCGTGCAGGGGCGCGCGCCAGACGATCCGGGTGCCGCCGTCCCCGGGCCGCTCCACACGGAGCGAGCCGCCGCACAGCTCCGCCCGGGTCCGCATGTTGGCCAGCCCGCCGGAGCGCCCGGCAACCGGTCCCGAACCGGCGGCGGCCAGTACCCCGTCCGGGATCCCGGCGCCGTTGTCGGTGACGGTCAGGGCCACCGCCTCGTCGGCGACGAGCTCGATGCCGATCCGGGTGGCGCGGGCGTGCCGGGAGGCGTTGGAGACCGCCTCGGCGGCCACCGCCACCAGATGCTCGGCCAGTTCGTCCGGGACCGTGGTGTCGACCGGCCCGTCGATCCGCAGCGAGGGCTGGAACCCCAGGGCGGCCGCCGCGGTGCGGGCGGTCTCCGCCATCCGGTGCCGCAGCCCGCCGCGCCCCGCCCGTTCCGCCGTCCGCAGATCGAAGATGGTGGACCGGATGATCCGGATCGTGGTGTCCAGGTCGTCCACCGCCCGGCTGACCCGCTCCGCCGCGCCCGGCCGGTCCGCGATGGCCCGGGTGGTGCTCTGCAGGGTCATCCCGGTCGCGAAGAGCCGCTGGATCGCCAGGTCGTGCAGATCACGGGCGATCCGGTCCCGGTCGTGCATCACGGCCAGCTCCTCGGACTCGGCCCGTCCGCGGGCCAGCTCCAGGGCGATGGCCGCCTGGTCGGCGAAGCCCGAGACCAGCGCGATCTCCGTCTCGTCGAACGGCGGTCGGTTTGCCGGCCGCCCCAGCCGCAGCGCCCCGCTCGCCCCCGCGTCTACCCGCAACGGGACCGCCACCACCGGCCCGAGCCCTTCCTCGGCCCCGTCGCCGAACGGATGGGCCCGCGGATCGGCCGTCACGTCCGCGCAGTGCACCGGCGTACCCGTACGGGCCGCGAGCCCGGCCAGCGACCCCCGCGCCGGGACGGACCGCCCCATGACCCGCCCGGCGTCCCGGCCGTGGGCGACCGCGACGGTCAGCCGGGCGTCGGCGCCCTCCCCGGCCCCGGGCGCGGCGGCGGACGGCGTCGGCAGCAGGATCGCGGCCCGGTCGGCCCCCGCCACCTCCATCGCCCGCTCGGCGATCAGATGGAGCACCTCGTCGGCGTCCGTCCCCGACAGCAGGCTGCGGGTGATCTCGCCGAGCGCCTCCAGCCGCCGTTCCCGGCGGCGGCTCTCGTCGTACATCCGGGCGTTGTCGATGGCGACCCCGGCCGCGATCGACAACGTGGTCAGCAGCGACTCGTCGTCGGCGTCGAAGTCCGCCCCGCCCCGCTTCTCGGTCAGGTACAGGTTGCCGAAGACCTCGTCCCGGACCCGGATCGGCACCCCGAGGAAGGTACGCATCGGCGGATGGTGCGGCGGGAAGCCGAAGCTGCGCGGATGGCTGCTCAGATCGGTGAGCCGCAGCGGCTCCGGACGGTGGATCAGCTCACCGAGGATGCCCCGCCCGCACGGTGTCTGGCCGATCTCGGCGGCCGTCGGCTCCGATATGCCGACCGTCAGGAACTCCAGCAGTTTCTGCCCGTCCCCGACGATGCCGAGCGCCCCGTACTCCGCGTCGGTCAGCGTCACCGCGGCCTCCACGATGCCGCGCAGCACCTCGGGCAGCTCCAGACCCCGCCCCAGGCTCATCACCGCGTCCAGCAGACCGCGCATCCGGTCCGGCCGGCTCGGCTGCGGCCAGGCGGCCGGGGCGGCGGACACGGCCGACGCGGCGGATACCGGGCAGCGGGAGCCGCGCGGGGGCGCGGGGGAGGGGACTTCACCGGGGGAGCCGGGCGCCGTGGGTGCTGTCTCTGTCATTCGGGGTGCCGCTCTCAGGGTCCGTGTGCCGGGGAATCGCTCACCGGATCACCGCGGGGCTGGAACCGGTCCACGGACGGTCAGCCTACGGCAGCCGCCCGGCCGGCCCCGGGCCGCACCCGCGTAACCCGGGGGCCGGGGGTGGGGCCGGTCGGCCGCCTGGGGCCCCGCGCGTAGGGCCGGTCGTCCCGGTGAACGGTACCCGTCGGTCCCTGGAGGCCCTTCGGCGCCGCGGCCAGCATGGTGCGGCCGGGAAGGTCCGGCCCGTCCCCCCCGTGATCCACCGGACCTTCCCGACCGCTCCCCGCGCCCCGCACGGCGGGGGAGCGCTCGTGGAACGCAAGAGCTGGAGGACACGGTCCGGTGGACGCAATGGAAAAGCAGGGCAGCCCGGCAGCCCCCGTACAAGGGCCCCTGCCCCCCGGCCCCGACCGGCCCGGCCGCCGCTCCCGCGGCCGGATCGTCGTCTCGTGGCTCACCACGACCGACCACAAGCAGATCGGCACGCTGTACCTCGTCACCGCGTTCCTGTTCTTCCTCGTCGGCGGTGTGATGGCGCTCGTGATGCGCGCCGAGCTCGCCCGGCCCGGGACGCAGATCATCTCCAACGAGCAGTTCAACCAGGCGTTCACCATGCACGGCTCGGTGATGCTGCTGCTCTTCGCGATGCCGCTGTTCACCGGATTCGCCAACTGGCTGATGCCGCTCCAGATCGGCGCCCCCGACGTGGCGTTCCCGAGGCTGAACATGCTGGCCTACTGGCTGTTCCTCTTCGGCTCGCTGATCGCCGCCGCGGGATTCCTCACCCCGCAGGGAGCCGCCGACTTCGGCTGGTTCGCGTACGCCCCGCTCTCCGACGCCACGCATTCCCCGAGCATCGGCGCCGACATGTGGATCATGGGCGTGGCGCTCTCCGGATTCGGATCCATTCTCGGCGCGGTCAATTTCATCACCACCATCATCTGCATGCGCGCCCCCGGAATGACCATGTTCCGGATGTCGATCTTCACCTGGAACGTACTGCTGACAGCTGTGCTCATCCTTCTGGTCTTCCCGGTCCTGGCGGCTGCGCTCTTCGCCCTGGAAATGGACCGGAAATTCGGTTCGCACATCTTCGACCCGGCCAACGGCGGTGCCCTGCTCTGGCAGCACCTCTTCTGGTTCTTCGGCCATCCCGAGGTCTACGTCCTGGCGCTGCCGTTCTTCGGGATCGTCTCCGAGATCGTCCCGGTCTTCTCCCGCAAGCCCATGTTCGGCTACATCGGCCTGGTCGCCGCGACGATCGCGATCGCCGGCCTCTCCGTCACCGTCTGGGCCCACCACATGTACGTGACCGGCGGCGTGCTGCTCCCCTTCTTCTCGTTCATGACCTTCCTGATCGCCGTACCGACCGGGGTGAAGTTCTTCAACTGGATCGGCACGATGTGGAAGGGATCGCTCTCCTTCGAGACCCCGATGCTCTGGACCACCGGATTCCTCATCACCTTCGTGTTCGGCGGACTGACCGGCGTCATCCTGGCCTCACCGCCGCTCGACTTCCATGTGTCCGACTCGTACTTCGTCGTCGCGCACTTCCACTACACGCTCTTCGGAACGGTCGTGTACGCGATGTTCGCCGGATTCCATTTCTGGTGGCCGAAGTTCACCGGGAAAATGCTCGACGAGCGGCTCGGTAAAATAACGTTCTGGACGCTGACGGCCGGATTCCACCTCACCTTCCTGGTCCAGCACTGGCTCGGTGCCCAGGGAATGCCGCGCCGGTACGCCGACTATCTCGCCGCCGACGGATTCACCGCGCTCAACACCCTCTCCACCATCGGGTCGTTCCTGCTCGGGCTGTCGTTCCTGCCCTTCTTCTACAACGTCTGGAAGACCAGCCAGTACGGCGAGAAGGTCACCGTCGACGACCCCTGGGGCTACGGCCGCTCCCTGGAATGGGCCACCTCCTGCCCGCCGCCCCGGCACAACTTCACCGCCCTGCCCCGCATCCGCAGCGAATCCCCGGCCTTCGACCTGCACCACCCTGAGATCACCGCACTCGAATCCGCCTCGCACTGATCCGCCCCGCACCGCTTCCCGAGGAGTGCCACCGATGTCCCACGGAGTGCTGGCGGGAGGAGTCCTCGTACTCCTCGCAGCCGGAAACGTCTGGTACCTGCCCGCCTACCTCGACCTCCGGGCCGGTCCGGACCGGCCGCGCTCACGCCGTCCCGCGGCGGCGGCCGTACTGACCGGCTGGGGCACGGTGCCCCTCACCCCGCTCCTGCTGCTCCTGTCCGTGGCCCCGGGCCTGGCCGTCCTGCCCGCGGTGACCGGTGTCACCGCGGTGATCTGCCTGGCCGTCCGGTCCCGGCTGCTGCGGGCCCGGGAACAGCGCGAGGAGGAGGCCCGCTGGTCCACGCTCTTCCCGGTACGGGCCACCGGGAGCAGGGAGGACGTATAGACGAACCGCGAGACACGCACGGCAGGCGACAGCCGTGGAACCCCCGCCGGACGGTCCCGGCGGGGGTTCCCGCGTCCTCGGGGCACCGCCCGGGGCGGTACGGGAGCCGATGACCGGCGGCCGGTCAGGGCCGGGGCACCGCGGCGCGGTCGCCCTCCCGGACGGCGATCCGGGCGAGCTTCGTCAGCATCATGCCGTTGCGGATGGAGGCGAGGTAGTCGACGGGGAGTCCGTGCATGCGGGTACCGGGGCCCCGAAGCGGATGCCATTCGAGGAGGAAGAGGGTGTTCCCGCCCCACGGGATCAGGTTCATGGCGATACGGGCCGCGCCGAAGGGGGACGCCTTCGCCTCCAGCTCCAGACGGCGCCCGGGTTCGCAGATGCGGACGGTGCAGGTGTCGTCCAGGGTGACGGGGCCGAGGCCCACCCGGAACCGCAGCCGGGCGCCGACCTCGGGCCAGTGCGGGTCGACGGCGGTGATCTCCTGTGTTCCCGAGACCCACTCCCCGTACCGGCTGCCGTCGGCCAGCAGGTCCCACACGGTGGATGGCGGGCTCAGGATCAAGCGGCGGTTCCGGGACACTGCGACGCCTTCTCTCCGTCGGGGACAGCCCCCGCCCGACGCTACCGGGAGCGCGCCGCCCCGGCACGCGCGGCGGACCGCGTGTCGCCGGACGTGCCCCTCGGCCGTCCCACCAGTGCGTCCCCCTCCGGGCTGCGCCGGTAGCGCACGACGCGCCGGTCCCGTTCCCGCAGGACCAGACCGGAGCGGTGCAGCACCCCCAGGTGGTACGAGACCGTGGCCGGGGCCAGCCGGAGCCGTTCCGCCAGCTCGCCGGTGGACCGAGCCACGTCCAGGTCGCCCAGGAGCGCGGCCCGGCTCCGGCCGAGGAGCTTCCCCACCGCCGGGGTGCGGGGGCGGTCCGCCACGGCACCGAGGCCCGCCGCCGGGTAGAAGAGGGCGAAGTCGCCGGACGCCTCCAGTTGCACGCCGACGTCCGGGTGGATCGTCGGCACCAGCACCACCTCCCGGTCGGCCAGACGGATCTCCTCCTCGTACACGCCCCGGTGCACGTCGATCCGCCCGCCCGACCAGCCGATCTTCGGATGCAGGGTGTCGAGGAGGTGCCCGATCCCGTGCCCGGCCATTTCCCGCGAGCGCATGGCGACGTCCGCTTCCAGGGCGGTGCGCAGTCCGGTCCAGTCGTCCGCGACCGCATCCGTCCAGAACTGCCGCATGCCGTTGGCGACCCGTTGCCCGAACTCGCCCGAGTCCAGCGCCGACCGCAGCGCCGCGGGCAACGGACCGCCACCGAACCGCACCGTCGCGACCTGGTGGGCGGCGTCCTCCTCGGGCGTCGCGTCCATCGCGGCCAGCTGTTCGTCGAAGACGTGCCCCGAGGGGCCGCGGGACGGCAGCGGAGTCAGCAGGTCGGGCATGTAGGTGAGCCCGCTCCGCTCGTCGGGCTGGCACCACGCGATCAGGGCGACGTCCGGCCTGCGCAGCGCCCACCGCGCCGCGGGGCCCGGATCGCCCAGGAGCGGATGACGGCGCCCCGCCATCGCGTACCGCAGCAACGACACCACATCGTGCGCCGGGGACAGCGCGAGCCGGACCCTGCTCAGCGTCCCGGCGTCGGGAAACACGGATATCACGTCTGCGGAGCGTAGGCGCACGCACTCCATTCGAAGCAGATCGAATCATTAACAGGCTTGCTCCGAACGGTAGTTGTCTTGATGCGGCGCCCACGTCCGGTGGGCGCCGAGCATCACGGACAGGAGATCACCATGCCGGCAAGGAGCAAGCGCGTCGCGGCGGTACTGGCAGGAGCGGCCGCCCTGTGCACCGCCCTCACCGTCCCCGCCCAGGCCGCCCACACCGCGGGCGTCGGGGCGCAGGTGAAGAGCTGCTACGGCAGTGCGCGCTCGTACACGGCCCAGGCGGGCGACACCACCCACCCGGCGCACTACCCCAACTACGGACAGTGGACCTGGGTCCGGGGCAACTGCGGCGACATCAACATCAAGCCCGGCGCCACCCGCGACGTCCAGGTCTGCACGCACAACAAGTGCCACGGCTGGATCACGGCGCCCGCGGGCCGGTGGACGGTGATCTTCTCCAACTCGACACCGGGCGCCGAGTACTACCTGAACTTCAGCGGGGCGGCCACCAACTCCGGCCTGCTCGCGGACTGACCGACGCGCAGCGCTGCCCCCCTCGGGGGAGGGGGCAGCGCCGCTCCGGGCCGCCCCGCCCGGCCACCGCAAATCCCCTCATGTCCATGCCCGTCCCGCAGGGCCTTCCGGCCCTGGGGGGAGGACCGGGGGCGCGATATGGGAGCGTGGAAGGGTGAGTGAGACGACGACTGAAACCCTCCAGTACCGATTCGACGGGCCCGAGGACGCGCCGATCCTGGTCCTCGGCCCCTCGCTCGGGACGTCCTGGCACATGTGGGACCGGCAGATACCCGAGCTCACCCCGCACTGGAGAGTTCTCCGCTACGACCTGCCCGGCCACGGCGGCGCGCCGGCCCGCCCCGCCGGTGCCGTCGGCGACCTCGCCGACCGCCTCCTCGCCACCCTCGACGGCCTCGGCGTCCAGCGCTTCGGCTACGCGGGCTGCTCCATCGGCGGCGCGATCGGCGCCGACCTCGCGCTCCGCCACCCGCACCGCGTCGCCTCCCTGGCCCTGATCGGCACCTCCCCCCGGTTCGGCAGCGCCGACGAGTTCCGCCAGCGCGGCGTCGTCGTCCGCACCAACGGCCTGGAGCCGATGGCCCGCACCGCGCCCGAGCGCTGGTTCACCCCCGGCTTCGCCGCCGCCCAGTCGGCCATCGTCGACTGGGCCGTCCAGATGGTCCGCACCACCGACCCCGGCTGCTACATCGCCGCCTGCGAGGCCCTCGCCTCCTTCGACATCCGCGGCGAGCTCGGCCGGATCACCGCCCCCACGCTCGTCCTGGTCGGCTCCGAGGACCGGGTCACCGGACCCGGGGACGCCCGCACCCTGGTCGCGGGCATCCCCGACGCCCGCCTCGCCCTGGTCCCCGGCGCCTCCCACCTCGCCCCGGTCGAGCAGCCCGCAGCCGTCACGGACCTGCTGCTCACCCATTTCTCCACGGCCTGGCAGGACACCCTCGCCGCCATCCCCGTACCGGCACCGATCCCGCAGCTCTCCGCCCCCGTGCTGCCCGTCGCGGAGATCACCGCCGCCACGCCGCAGCCCCCGGACGGCGCCGGACGGCCCGACCCGTACGAACCCGGGCTGAAGCTCCGCCGCGAGGTGCTGGGCAACGCCCATGTGGACGGGGCCCTGGCCGCCGCCGACGACTTCACCGAGGACTTCCAGGAACTCGTCACCCGCTACGCCTGGGGCGAGGTGTGGAGCCGGGAAGGACTGGACCGGCGCACCCGAAGCTGCGTCACCCTCACCGCCCTGGTCGCCTCCGGCCACCTGGAGAGCCTGGCCGCGCACGTCCGGGCCGCGCTGCGCAACGGCCTCACCCCGACCGAGATCAAGGAGGTGCTGATGCAGACCGCCGTCTACTGCGGCGTGCCCGCCGCCGGTGCCGCCTTCTCCGTCGCCCAGACCGTGATCCAGGAGGAAACCAGGCCCCGGCCGTAGCAGGATGGGCCCATGGACGCCGTGAACCCCGCGCAGCCGACGCTGACCAAGAAGATCCACTCCTGCATCCGGCTGGAGAAGGACGGGCGCACGCTCGTCATCGACCCGGGCGCCTTCTCCGAACCGGACGCCACCGCCGGGGCCGACGCACTGCTGGTGACGCACGAGCACCCGGACCACTTCGACGAGGGCCGGCTGCGCGCGGCGCTGGAGGCCGACCCGGCCGCCGAGCTCTGGACCCTGCGCAGCGTCGCCGACCGGCTGGCCGCGGCCTTCCCCGGCCGCGTCCACACCGTCGGCCACGGCGACACCTTCTCGGCGGCGGGCTTCGACGTGCAGGTCCACGGCGAACTGCACGCGGTGATCCACCCGGACATCCCGAGGATCACCAACATCGGCTTCCTCGTCGACGGCCCGGACGGCGCGCTCTTCCACCCGGGCGACGCGCTCACCGTCCCGGACCGGCCGGTCGACACGCTGATGGTCCCGGTGATGGCCCCCTGGAACAAGATCTCCGAGGTCATCGACTACGTGCGCGAGGTTGCCCCGCGCCGCGCCATCGACATCCACGACGCCCTGCTCACCGATCTCGCCCGGCCGATCTACGACACCCAGATCGGTGCGCTGGCCCCCGCCGACCACGGCCGGCTCGCCCCCGGTGAATCGACCGGCCTGTGACCGCCGCCGGTCCGGCGGCTGTCGGTGCCACCCGCTAGGTTTACGTACATGCGCATCGCCACCTGGAACGTCAATTCGATCACCGCCCGGCTCCCGAGGCTGCTGGCATGGCTGGAGAGCACCGGCACGGACGTGCTGTGCATCCAGGAGACCAAGTGCGCCGCCGAGCAGTTCCCGGCGGACGCGCTCCGCGAGATCGGCTACGAGTCCGCGGTCCACGCCACCGGCCGGTGGAACGGGGTGGCGCTGGTCTCCCGGGTCGGCCTGGCCGATGTCGTCGAGGGGCTGCCGGGCGGCCCGGAGTACGACGGGGCGCAGGAGCCGCGGGCGATCTCCGCGACCTGCGGCCCGGTCCGCGTCTGGTCGGTCTACGTGCCCAACGGCCGCGAGGTCGACCACCCGCACTACGCGTACAAGCTGCGCTGGTTCGAGGCCCTGCGCAAGGCGGTCGCCGAGGACGCCGGGGGCGCGCGGCCGTTCGCCGTGCTCGGCGACTTCAACGTGGCCCCGACCGACGAGGACGTCTGGGACCCGGCACTGTTCGAGGGCGCCACGCACGTCACCCCCGCCGAGCGCGCCGCCCTCGCCGCGCTGCGCGAGGAGGGGCTGTCCGACGTGATGCCGCGCCCGCTCAAGTACGACCGCCCGTACACCTTCTGGGACTACCGCGAGCTGCGCTTCCCGAAGAACAAGGGCATGCGGATCGACCTGGTCTACGGCAACGCCCCGTTCGTCGCCGCCGTCGAGGACAGCTACGTCGACCGCGAGGAGCGCAAGGGCAAGGGAGCCTCCGACCACGCCCCGGTGGTCGTGGACCTCGGCGTCTGAGCCCACTGCGCGGGCCCGCTGTCCGGGCCGTTGTCAGTGCCCGGGGCTAGCGTGGTTCCCGTCCCTGATCACGCTTGCTGGCTGCTTGCTGCGACCGAGGACGGCCCCGCCCGTTCAGCGCCGGGCGGGGCACACGATCCCGCGGTTCAGGCGGCGGGAGCCCCGGCGTTCGCCCCGGCTCCCGCCCCTGCCCGTGCCCTTGCCATGACCCGCAGGGCGGGCCCGAGGGCCAGGGCCGTCAGCAGGGCGCTCACCCACAGCGGCGCCCGGAAGCCGAGCCCCGCGTCGATGGCCAGCCCGCCCAGCCAGGGGCCGAGCGCGGCACCCACGTTGAACGCGGCGGTGGCGAACGATCCGGCGAGCGTCGGCGCCCCCGGAGCCAGCCGGAACACCCACGAGATCAGCGCCGTACCGGTACCGAACGCGAGCATCCCCATGACGAGCACGGACGCCACCGTCGCGTACGTGTTCCCCGAGGCCGGGGCGAACGCGGCCCAGCCCGCCACCAGCGCCACCAGCCCGCCGAGGGTGAAGGCGACCGGCCGGCTGTCGGCGAACCGGCCGGCCGCCGTGACGCCGAGGAACGAGCCCGCCCCGAAGAGCGCCAGCAGCCCGGGCACCCAGGCCGGGTCCAGCCCGGTGACCCGGGTGGCCAGCGGTTCGACGTAGGAGAACGCGCAGAACGTCGCGCCCTGCACCAGCGCCATCGTCAGCAGGGTCAGCAGCGGGCGCGGGGCGGCCAGGGCCCGCAGCTCGGCACGGACGGGCACCAGCTCCGGCTCCGACTCCGGCCGCCCCGCGGGCACGCTCCTCGCGATCACGAGAACGGCCGGTACGGAGACCAGGGCCACGGCCCAGAACGCCGCCCGCCACCCCCAGTGCCCGCCCAGCAGCGCACCGGCGGGCACCCCGGCCACACAGGCGAGGGTCACGCCACCGACCACCACCGAGGTGGCCCGGGCCCGGGCCCCGGGACCGGCCAGGGAGACCGCAGTGACCAGGGCCACCGACCAGAACCCGGCGTTGGCCAGCGCCCCGACGACCCGGGTCGCCAGCAGCAGCCCGTACCCGGGGGTGAGCGCGCCGACCACATGGACGGCGCAGAAGACGCAGAGGAAGAACACCAGGGCGCGGCGGCGCGGCCAGTTCCGGCTGAAGAGCGCCGTCAAGGGCGCCCCGACGATCATCCCGACCGCGAAGGCCGAGGTCAGCAGCCCTGCGGCAGGGATGGACACGTGCAGGTCGGTGGCGATGTCCGAGAGCAGACCGGACAGCATGAACTCGGAGGTGCCCTGGGCGAAGACGGCGAGCCCGAGCGCGTATACGGCGAATGGCATGAAGAAACCCCATGGAAGACCGGCAGAGGGACCGAGCAGGGGTGTGGGCCCGCACCCGCCCCGAGGGAACGGGACGGCAACGCGGAAGAACGCCCGGAGTGTTCACGGACGTGACCCGGCGGATGCGCACGGGAGGAACGCGGGCCCACACGGAGGTGGTCCTGCGGCGATGGCCTGGCGACAGCGGATCGGCCACCGGAGGACCGGTGGCTAGCCTCTGTCGGACTCGGGGCTGGACATGCGCACGAAGGTACCAGCCCGGAACGTTCCGCCTCCACCTTTGGGGCCCGCCCGGTCCCGTACCCCGGTACGCGGCCGAAGGGCCGCGCGCCCTGTGGTGTCCGGCGCGCCCGGAGTGCGACCCTGAGTGGTATGAACATCCCTTTCTTGGACAACTGGCGTAAGCGGCACGGCGAGGTGCGGGAGGCGGGGCTCGCCGCTGCGTTCGCGGACGACCCCGACGGGGTGGCGGAACTCCTCGCCGAGTGCGAGCTGCTCCGGGTCCGGGTGGAGGAGCGCGGGCTCCGGCTGGACGACAGCCCGGCGTCGTTGGCGGCGCTCGACCAGCTGCCGCCGCGCTGGCGCGACGACCCGGAGGAGCTGCCCTGGCTGGGCAACGACGCCGGGCTGTACCTCGGAACGGTCCTGGTGCGGACCGTCCCCGGCGCGGTCTGGGGGATCCGGCCCGGTGGGCAGCCCGTGGTGCGGCTCGCCTCGGGGCGGGAGATCGACGTGGTCGGGGCCGGGCTGGAGTGGGCGATGGCGGGCAGCCCCGAGCTCTCGCAGGTGTACTCGGAATCCGCCGAAGGCTGAGGGTCGTCCCGTCATCCCGGGCGGGCGTGCGACGACAAGCACATAACACGCCTTATGGCCTGTTTATGCGTGTCGGGGGCGAAGTCCCTTTTCGGGCTGGATAGTTTGCGCTGACCTCGGTACAGAGAAAAGTGGGTAGGGCAGCGTATGGCCGTCGATCCGTTGATCGAACTGCGGGACGTCAACAAGTACTACGGGCAGTTGCACGTACTGCGGGACATCAATCTCACCGTGGGCCGCGGGGAGGTGGTGGTGGTCATCGGCCCCTCGGGCTCCGGCAAGTCGACGCTCTGCCGGACCATCAACCGGCTGGAGACGATCGAGTCCGGCCGGATCGCGATCGACGGCAGACCTCTTCCCGAGGAGGGCAGGGGCCTGGCCGAGCTCCGGGCCGAAGTGGGCATGGTCTTCCAGTCGTTCAACCTGTTCGCGCACCGCACCGTGCTCGCCAATGTCTCGCTCGCCCAGCTCAAGGTCCGCAAGCGGAAGAAGGACGAGGCCGACCGGCGCTCCCGTGAACTGCTGGAACGGGTCGGACTCGCCGCGCACGCCGACAAGTTCCCCGCCCAGCTCTCCGGCGGCCAGCAGCAGCGCGTCGCCATCGCCCGCGCCCTCGCCATGGACCCCAAGGCGCTGCTCTTCGACGAGCCCACCTCGGCGCTCGACCCGGAGATGATCAACGAGGTCCTGGAGGTGATGCAGCAGCTCGCCCGGGACGGGATGACCATGGTCGTCGTCACGCACGAGATGGGCTTCGCCCGGTCCGCCGCCAACCGCGTGGTCTTCATGGCCGACGGGCGCATCGTCGAGGACCGCACCCCCGAGGCGTTCTTCACCGCTCCGGAGAGCGAGCGCGCCAAGGACTTCCTGTCCAAGATCCTCAAGCACTGACAGGGAGTTCCGTGTTGCGTACGAGAAAAGCCCTGGCCGTCTGCGCCGCCCTCCTGCTGGCCGCGCTCGCCGCCGCCTGCGGCAAGGAGGGCAGCCCGCCGGTGAAGGGCCCCAGGCCCGACCAGCTCCCGGTGTACCAGGTCGACACCGCCTTCCGGCTGCCCGCCTCGCCGACCTGGACGAAGGCGAGGAAACGCGGCTACCTCCGGGTCGGCGCCAAGGAGGACCAGCCCTACCTGGGCGAGAAGGACCCGGCGACCGGTGTCTACTCCGGCTTCGACATCGAGATCGCCAGGATGATGTCGGCCTCGCTCGGCTTCGACCCGAAGACGATCCGCTTCCGGACCATCGCCTCCGCCAACCGCGAGACGGCGCTGCAGAACGGGCAGATCGACTACTACGTCGGCACCTACACCATCAACGCCATGCGCAAGAAGCTCGTCGGTTTCGCCGGCCCCTACTACATGGCCGGCCAGGGCCTGCTCGTCCGCACCGACGAGCACGGCATCAACGGGCCGCAGGACCTGGACGGGAAGACCGTCTGCTCGGCCGCCGGATCGACCCCGTACCAGCGCATCGCCGCCGACTTCCCGAAGGCGATCCTGGTCTCCTACGACACCTACTCGATCTGCGTCGACAACCTGCTCACCTACCAGGTCGACGCCGTCACCACCGACGACGCCATCCTGCTGGGCTTCGCCGCCAAGGCGCCCGACGAGATGAAGGTCGTGGGCAAACCGTTCTCCCGGGAGCCCTACGGCATCGGGGTCCCGCGCGGCGACAACGCGCTGCGGTTCGCGCTCGACGACGCGCTGGAGGCCAACCAGAAGAACGGCAACTGGAAGAAGGCGTTCGAGGCCACGCTCGGCCTGTCCGGGGTGCCCGCGCCGAAGCCGCCGCCCATCGACCGCTATCCGGCCGCCTGAGGGGCGGGCAACGAACATGAACGTACTCACCGACAACTTCTCGCTCTACGGCAAGGGCTTCCTGGGCACGGTCGAACTGACCGTCTACTCCTCGGCCCTGGCCCTGGTCCTCGGCTTCCTGATGGCCTCCTGCCGGGTCGCCCCGGTCGGCTCGCTGCGGGTGATCGGCACGGTCTGGGTGACGGTGCTGCGCAACACCCCGCTGACCCTGCTGTTCTTCGCGGTTCTGCTCGGACTGCCCCGCTTCGGCCTCGTCCTGCCCTTCAAGGTCTTCGCGGTCCTCGCGCTCGGCTGCTACACCTCCGCGTTCATCTGCGAGGTGCTGCGCTCGGGCATCAACACCGTGCCGACGGGGCAGGGGGAGGCCGCGCGCAGCCTGGGCATGACGTTCGGCCAGACGCTGAGCACCGTGGTCCTGCCGCAGGCGTTCCGGACGGTGATCCCGCCGGTCGGCTCCACCCTCATCGCCCTCGCCAAGAACTCGGCGATCGCGGGGGCGTTCAGCGTCACCGAACTGCTCGGCACCTACAAGACCCTCAACGAACTGGGTTACAGCATCATCTGGTCGTTCGTCTGGATCGCCGTCGGCTACCTGATCATCACCCTGTCCATCAGCGCGCTCTTCAACGTGCTGGAGAAGCGCTGGGGAGTCGCCCGATGACCACCCGCACCGCACCCGCGGCCACCGCCCTCTACGACATCCCGGGCCCGGCCACCCGCAAGCGCCACCGGGCCTACGGGATCGCCACGACGGTCCTGATCCTCGCCCTGATCGGCTGGGTGGTCTACCTGCTCTTCGACACCGGGCAGTTCACCGCCGCCAAATGGACCCCCTTCGCGTACAAGGGCATCCAGGAACTGCTGCTGCGGGGGCTGGGCAACACCCTCAAGGCGTTCGCGTACGCGGCGGTGCTCTCGCTGCTGCTCGGCGCCGTCCTCGCGGTCGGCCGGCTCTCCGTGCACCGGGCGGTGCGCTGGATCGCGACGGTGCTCGTCGAGTTCTTCCGTGCCATGCCCGTACTGGTGATGATCTTCTTCATCTTCGTGGCGCTGAAGGTGCAGCCGCTGCCCGCCCTGGTCACCGGGCTGACCCTGTACAACGGCTCGGTGCTCGCCGAGGTCTTCCGCGCCGGGATCAACTCGGTCGAGCGAGGCCAGGGCGAGGCCGCGTACGCCCTCGGCATGCGCAAGACGCAGGTCACCACGTTCGTGCTGGCCCCGCAGGCGGTGCGCGCCATGCTGCCCACCATCATCAGCCAGTTGGTCGTCGCGCTGAAGGACACCTCGCTCGGCTACCTGATCACGTACGAGGAATTTCTGCACGCGGGCAAGCTCATCGCGTCCAACCTCGACTACGATCTTCCCTTCATCCCGGTGGTGATGGTGATCTCACCGATCTACATCGGGATGTGCATGCTGCTCTCCTGGTTCGCGACCTGGGTGGCCAAGCGGGAACGGCGCAATCCGAAGATGAAGGCCGTGGAGATCGCACCGGCCGAACCGGGAACGCTGCTGCCGGGAGTGCAGTAGCCGGGGCCGCCGCGAGGCGGTCCCAGCAGAGCGGTGCCCGCCCGGCAGCAGCCGGTGATCACTTCTCGTACGGGACGACGGGCCCGTGCACCGGGCCTTCCCGGGCGAGAAGAAGGTCAGCTGCGCCGGCCGGGCGGTGCTCGACCAGCTGCCTTCCCGCCGGAGCGCCGGTGCGCCGGTGGGGAAGGCAGCGGTTCACCCCTCGCACCGCCGTCCTGGGCACCGGCCTCCACACCACTACAGGGCGCTCTTCGCCTGCCAGTCGGCCCACGACACGTTCCACGCCCCGTAGCCGTTGCCCTCGGCCACGGTGCCCTTGGCGTCCGCGCCGGTGATCTCGAACGGGTCGCCGGCCCGCACCTGCCCGTACAGCGCACCGGCGTTCGCGTCGCTCATCCCGACGCAGCCCGAACTCCGGTTGGCCACACCGAAGTAGGACGCGTTCCACGGCGCGGCGTGCGCGTACATCCCCGACCAGGTCAGCCGCATCGAGTAGTCGACCATCTTGTCGTAGGCGTCACCGAGGCCGACCGTCTCGGAGCGCATGTTGATCGTGCCCTCCTTGGACATCAGCACGGCCGTGCCGCGCCAGGACGCCTTCTCGCCGCCGGGGGTACCGGCCGACATGGGCACGTCCAGCACGGTCCTGCCGTCCCGCTGCAGCGCCAGTCGGTGCCGGTCGAGGTCCACCTTCACGACCTGCGCGGCGCCGATCGTGAAGGTGGTCCGGTAGTCGCGGACGAACCAGCCGCCGGACGGTCCGGAGTCGACGCCGTTGAGGTCGGCGTCGAGCGTGACCTTCGTACCGGACTTCCAGTACTCCTTGGGCCGCCAGTCGACGCGGTCCTTGCCGGAGTAGTCCTGGAGCCAGCCCCAGGAACCCTCGGTGTTGTTCGAGGTGGAGACCTTCAGGGCCTTCTCGACGGCCGCCCGGTCCTTGACCGGGTTGTCGAAGACGATCGACAGCGGCTGGGCGATCCCGACCGTGGTGTCCTTGCCGGGGGCCAGCGTCAGCTTGTTGACCTTCTGCGCGGCGGTGGTGGTGAACCCGGCCTTCGCGCTGCCGCCCTGCGCGGTCCTCGCCTCGATCCCGTACGTGGTGCCGGGGGCGGCCGGGCGCTCGGACGTCCAGGTCCGGCCGTCGGCGGATATCCGGCCGGTCAGCGCCGCGCCGCCGTCCGCGCTCACCGTGACCGCCGTCAGCTTCCCGCTGTCGAGCGTCACCTTCACCGGCTTGCCCGGGACGGCCCGGTCACCGCTCAGGTTCACCGAGATCCGCGCCTTTCGGGGGGCCGGATCGCCGTCCTTCGCCGAGTCCGACGCGGCCGCCCCGGAACAGGCGGTGAGCAGGGACCCGAGCACCGCGGAACCGGCGACCAGGGAGAGCCGGACCGGGCGGCCGAGCGGGGCGGTACGGCGTACAGCGAACAACGGAAATACCTCCAAGGCATTGCTTCTCGCCGAGGAAGACCCCCAGGTCAGGCGCCCGGGTTCCGCAATTCGGCCGAAAACCGTGAAATGTGTCGTACGCCACGGAGTCCGGCACGAACTCTGCCCGTCCGGAGCCCGCCCCGACCGCCCCGCCGCTCATGTGCACGTCACACGCGGGATACCCTCCACGCCTGACCGGACGGCCACGGGGCGGGGGACACAACGGTGGGTGGAACGGCGAGCGGCACGGAGACGATGACCCGGAAACCCCGCTCGGCGGTGCGGGACGGCGCCGTCATGGCGGCCGGATCCCTCGTCTCCCGGGCGACCGGCTTCCTCCGCTCGGCGGTCGTCGTCGCCGCGCTCGGCACCGGGCTCCGGGCCGACGGGTACAACGTCGCCAACACCGTGCCCAACATCCTCTACACCCTGCTCATCGGCGGCGCCCTCAACGCCGTCTTCGTGCCCGAACTGGTCCGCGCGGCCAAGCGGCACGCCGACGGCGGGGCCGCATACACCGACCGGCTCCTCACCCTGTGCACCGTCGGCCTCCTCGCCCTCACCGGCCTCACGGTCCTCGCCGCCCCCTGGATCGTCGAGGTGTACGCCCCCGGCTACGACGGAGCCCAGGCCGACATGACCATCGCCCTGGCCCGGTACTGCCTGCCGCAGATCCTCTTCTACGGGCTGTTCACCCTCCTCGGCCAGGTCCTCAACGCCCGCGACCGGTTCGGCGCGATGATGTGGACCCCCGTCCTCAACAACCTCGTCGTCATCGGGGTGTTCGGCCTCTACCTGGCCGTCGTGGCGGGCTCGGACGGAGCGCTCACCCCGGAACGGGCCCGACTGCTCGGCTGGGGCACGACCGCCGGGATCGCCGTCCAGACCCTCGCCCTGCTGCCCGCGCTGCGCGCCGCGGGGTTCCGCTGGCGGCCCCGGTTCGACTGGCGCGGCAGCGGTCTCACCCGGCCGCTGCGCGCCGCGGGCTGGCTGGTCGCGCTGGTGCTCACCAACCAGATCGCCTACTGGGTGGTGACCCGGCTCTCCACCACCGTCGGCCTGCGCGCGGAGGAACAGGGACTCGTGGGCGGCGCCGGATACACCGCGTACAGCTACGCCTTCCAGCTGTGGGTCGTCCCGCACGGCATCGTGACCGTCTCCCTGATGACCGCGCTGATGCCCCGGATGAGCCGCGCCGCCGCCGACCAGGACCTCCCGGGGCTGCGCCGCGACGTCTCCTACGCCCTGCGCACCTCGGCCGCGCTGGTGATACCCGCGACGGCCCTGCTGCTCGCGCTCGCGCCCTGGGCGATGGGCGCGGTCTACGGGTACGGGCGGACCGGGGACGCGGACATCGCCGTGCTGGCGGGCATGATCATGGCGTTCGCCCCCGGGCTCGTCGCCTACTCGGGGCAGTACGTGCTCTCCCGCGCCTTCTACGCGATGGGCGACACCCGCACGCCCTTCCTCCTCAACCTGGTGATCGCCGCGCTCAACGCGGGGCTCGCGGCCGCCGCGTATCTGCTGCTGCCGGCCCGCTGGGCCGTCACGGGCATGGCCGGGGGCTACACCGTGGCGCTGTTCGCGGGCTTCGCCGTCACCGGGTACGTACTGCACCGCAGGCTCGGCGCCGGGGCCCCGCCGCTGCGCTCGGCCGCGCTGGGGGCGCAGCTGCGGCTCGTGGCGGCGGCGGTCCCCGCCGGGCTGCTCGGCCATCTGGCCGCACGGTCCTGCGCCGGGGCCGGGGACTTCGCGGCGCTGGGCGCGGGCGCGGCCGTCCTGCTGCTCACGGTCGCCCTGCTGGCCCGGCCGCTGCGGCTGCGGGAGGTCGGTGCCGTGATCGAGGCGGGACGGGCCCGGCTGCGCCGGGCCTGAGCCCGCACCCCGGTCCGGCGGTGCGCCGGACCGGAACGGGCGGGCCTCAGGGGGCCCGGTGGGAGTTGCGCGGGGCCGGGGCGGGGGACTGGGCGGCGCGGGTCACATCGGCGACCAGCTCGACCACGTCGGGGCCGTACGCCTGGGAGTTGACCACCTTCAGCAGCAGGCAGAAGGTGTTGTTGCCGTGCTTGCGGGCCAGCTTCTCGTAGTTGCGGGCGAGGTAGCGGGAGGCGGCCTGGTTGGTGATGGCCTGCTGGCCGCAGAAGAGGAAGACCGGGCGGGCGTCCTGACCGGCCGTCAGCCGGGCCAGCAGCACGTACTCGGCGACCCCCTTCTCGACCCGGTAGCGCTCCGAGCCGATCTGGAAGGCATTGCGGTCGGGGCCGGGCGCGGGGTCGGTGTTCACCTTCACCCCGGGCAGCAGCGAATGCAGATGGGCGGCCATCCGCCGGTTGGAGACGGGCCCGCCGACACAGAACTCGGTCCGCTCGCCGAAGCCCTGCTGGGCGACGTCGTGGGAGAGGATCTGGGCGTGCGCCGAGCAGTCCTTGATGAGGGCGGACAGCTCCAGCAGGGCGAAGACGTCGTGACGGTGGACGGAACCGTCGCCGCCCGCGTCGCGGTTGACGACGAGCAGGCACTCGGAGTTGCCCGGCAGCCCGAAGAACGCCTGCTTGCGGCGGAGTCTGCGGCGCCAGAGATAGGTGCGGGCGAGCCAGCCGAGCGCGGCACTGACGCCGGCGGCTATCACGCCCAGCACGATGTTGCGTACGTCGTCACTCATGGGCGGGCATGTTAGCGGGCGCCGGGAAACGTCGGAACGGTGGACCTGACGGGTCGGCGGGCCCGGCGATACCCTGCGCGGACGATCCCGCACTGGAGGTGCGCATGAGACGTTCCATCGCGCGAAATGTGTCCTTAACCGCTGTTCTCGCCACTGTCGTCGCCGTTGTCGCCGCCGCCCCGGCCGCGTCCGCGCGGGCGCCCGAGGCACCGCCCAAGTCCCCCGTCGCGGTGGGGTACGGCGGTGCGGTGGCCAGCGTCGACGCGGACGCCTCGGCGGCCGGCATCGAGGTGCTGCGCAAGGGCGGAAACGCGGTGGACGCGGCGGTGGCGACCGCCGCCGCGCTCGGTGTGACCGAGCCCTACTCGGCGGGCCTCGGCGGAGGCGGCTACTTCGTCTACTACGACGCCTCCCGGCGCACCGTGGAGACGATCGACGGCCGGGAGACCGCCCCGCGCAGCGCCGACTCCTCGCTCTTCCTGGAGAACGGCAAGCCGCTCTCCTTCGACGAGGCCGTGACCAGCGGACTCGCCGTGGGCACCCCCGGCACCCCGGCCACCTGGGACACCGCGCTCCGGACCTGGGGCAGCAAGCCGCTGCGGCAGGTACTGAAGCCGGCCGAGCGGCTCGCCCGGGACGGCTTCGTCGTGGACGAAACGTTCCGCTCGCAGACCGAGGGCAACCGGGCCAGGTTCGCCGACTTCCCCGCGACCCGGAAGCTCTTCCTGCCCGGCGGCGACCTACCGGTGGTCGGCTCCCGCTTCAAGAACCCCGACCTGGCCCGCACCTACGAGCAGGTGGGGCGCCAGGGCGTCGACGCGCTGTACCGGGGCGGGCTGGCCGACGACATCGTACGGACCGTCCGCAAGCCGCCCGTCGACCCGAAGGCCACCCGGGTCGTGCGCGCCGGTGACCTCACCGCGAAGGACCTGCGCTCCTACCGGGCGCTGCGCCGGACGCCGACCAGGGTCGACTACCGCGGCCTCGACGTCTACGGCATGGCCCCCTCCTCGTCCGGGGGCACCACCATCGGCGAGGCGCTCAACATCCTGGGCTCCACCGACGTCTCGAAGCTGAGCGAGGCCCAGTACCTGCACCGCTACATCGAGGCCAGCCGGATCGCGTTCGCGGACCGGGGGCGCTGGGTGGGCGACCCGGCCTTCGAGAACGTACCGACCCGGGAGCTGCTGAGCCGGCGGTTCGCCGACTCGCGGGCCTGCCTGATCAAGGACGACGCGGTGCTGACCAGCCCGCTCGCCCCGGGCGACCCGCGCCACCCGGCCGACTGCGCGACCGGTGGCAAGGCCGCCCCGACCACGTACGAGGGGGAGAACACCACCCATCTGACCGTGGCCGACAAGTGGGGCAACGTCGTCGCGTACACGCTGACGATCGAGCAGACCGGCGGCAGCGGCATCACCGTGCCCGGGCGCGGCTTCCTGCTCAACAACGAGCTGACGGACTTCTCGTTCGCGCCCGCCGACCCCGCGGTGCACGACCCGAACCTGCCCGGTCCGGGCAAGCGGCCGCGCTCGTCGATCTCGCCGACGATCGTGCTGAAGCACGGCAGGCCGGTGCTGGCCCTGGGATCGCCCGGTGGTGCCACGATCATCACGACGGTGCTCCAGTCGCTGATCGGCACCGTCGACCGGGGGCTCCCGCTGGTCGACGCCATCGCCGCGCCGCGCGCCAGCCAGCGCAACGCGCCGACGACGGAGCTGGAACCGGACCTGTGGAACAGCCCGCTCCGGGCGCGACTGGAGTCGCTGGGCCACGCCTTCAAGCTCAACCCGGAGATCGGGGCGGCCACGGGCGTCCAGCGACTGCCGGACGGGCGGTGGCTGGCGGCCGCGGAGAAGGTCCGCCGGGGCGGCGGATCGGCGATGGTCGTGACGCCGGCCGGACATTCCTGACGAGACGTCAAGATCCTGTGTGCGGGGCCGGTTCCGGGCGTTGACACGCGCGGATCCGGCCCCGCGGTCTTGACGGTGGCGGTCGGGCGGGGCCATGTTGGGCCGGTCGGTAAGGAAACTTTCCTATTGAAAGGGCCCCCCACTGTGCGTACTCGAACGCTCGCCCTCGCCGCCACCTCCGCCGCCGTCCTGCTCGGCGCCGCCGCCATGGCCCCCGCGGCCCACGCCGGTCCGGGCGTCAAGGAAGGCACCGTCAGCGCGGCCGACCTGCTGGCCAAGGTGACCTCCTGCTCACAGATCTCCAACGGCAAGTACCGCACGGACGAGGAGACATCGGCGACCATCCCGGTCTGCGGCAAGAACGGCGCCGTGTTCTGGAAGGCCGACATGGACATCGACTGCGACGGCGAGATCACCGCCGCCTGCAACGAGAACACCGACCCGTGGTTCCAGAACGGGACGGCGTTCGAGACCTCCGCCGGAAAGCCGCTGAACGCCGAGAAACTGCCGTACGTCGTCGTCCCCAGCGCCAGCAGCATCTGGAAGTACGGCGACTCGGGGATCAAGGGCGGCGGTGTCGTCGCCGTGATCTACAACAACAAGGTCGAGTACGCGGTCGTCGGCGACACCGGCCCCAGCCAGATCATCGGTGAGGCGTCCTACGCCACCGCCCAGGCCCTCGGCATCGACCCTGACCCGGCGACCGGCGGGGTCGACTCCGGCGTCACGTACATCCTGTTCAAGAACTCCCAGGTGTCGCCGATCGAGAGCCACAGCGCCGCCGTCACCGCCGGGGACGCCCTCGCCAAGCAGTTCCTCCAGAACAACTGAGGGCGGGGACGGTCACAGGGCGGTGAGGACGCGCGGGCCGTCGTCGGTGATCGCCACCGTGTGCTCGGCGTGCGCGGCGCGGCTGCCGTCGGTGGTGCGCAGCGTCCAGCCGTCCCGGTCCGGGTAGTACTCGTCCTTTCCGCCGGCGATCAGCATCGGCTCGATCGCCAGCACCATCCCGTGGCGCAGCCGCATGCCCCGGCCCGGCCGTCCCTCGTTGGGGACGGCCGGGTCCTCGTGCATCTCCCGGCCGATCCCGTGGCCGCCGAACCCCTCGGGGATGCCGTACCCGGCGCCGCGGCAGACCGTGCCGATGGCGTGGGCGATGTCGCCGATGCGGTTGCCGACGACCGCCGCCGCGATGCCCGCCTCCAGCGCCTCGAAGGCCGTGGCGACCAGCCGGGTGTCGGCGGGCCGTGCCCGGCCGACGGTGAAGCTGATCGCCGAGTCGCCCGCCCAGCCGTCCAGCTTCGCGCCCGCGTCGATGCTCACCAGGTCGCCGTCGCGCAGCCGCTGGTCGGTCGGGATGCCGTGGACGATGGCGTCGTTGACCGACGCGCAGATCACGGCGGGGAAGGGGGTGGGGGCGAAGTGCGGCCGGTAGTTCAGGAACGGCGAGCCCGCGCCCGCCTCCCGCAGCACCCCGCGCGCCACCTCGTCCAGCTCCCGCAGCGACACGCCGACCACCGCCGCCTCCCGTACGGAGGTCAGGAGCCGCGCCACGACCCGGCCGGTCTCGCGCATGGCATCGATGGATGTGTCCGTCTTGAGTTGCACCATGCCAATTACTATACCGGTCGAAGCGGTATTAGAATGACGGCATGGTCCGCACCCCCCTGACCCCGGAAGAGCGCCGCCGCGGCGAACGTCTCGGCGAGCTGCTGCGCGAGGCGCGCGACGGCCGCAGCATGGTCGAGATCGCGGCGAACGCCGGAATCTCCGCCGAGACACTGCGCAAGATCGAGACGGGCCGCGCCCCCACCCCGGCCTTCTTCACGGTCGCGGCCCTGGCCGGCGCGCTCGGGCTCTCGATGGACGAGATCCTCGCCCGCTGCGCCACGGAACCGGACGCGGTCCCCCTGGCCGGATAGCGGTGGGCCCCGGCTCCCCGTACGTCGGGAACCGGGGCCCACCGGGCCGGTCTCAGGACACCTCGACCCCGTTCGGCTGCTCGATCAGCTCGATCAGCGTCGTCCGCCCGCCGTCCGTCGATTCCGGGTAGAAACGGCGGGCCCAGCGGCGGAACGGGCCGATCGGGCCGTCACCGGCGGCCAGCCGGGGCGGCTGCCGGTACTGCTTGTGGTGCCAGATCGGGAAGTCGGCGGCGGTGAACTCGCAGCTGGACCGGAAGACGGCACGGTCCAGCAGCCGGGCCGCGGTCCGGCTCACCGTGCGCGCCAGCGGGCCGGGCAGCCGGGACGGCTCGTCGAAGGCGATCCGGTTGAGCTGCCGGAACTGCATCCGGTTCGGCGCGATCGCCGTCGGCAGCACCATCGTGCACATCCGCAGCCCCAGCCGGGGCGTGTGCACATCGGCGTGCAGGCAGCCCAGCCCGTAGCCGTCCACCTCCACATGGACGACGAAGTCGCCCAGCATCGGCGCCGATTCATGGGCGCGCATGGAGACGTGGAACTTCGCGTCCTCGTACTCCACCGGGCCGCCGATCTCGGCTCTCTTCCAGCCGTGCAGGGTGGCGAAGTGTCCGAGGTCCACCGAGTTCTCGATGACCTCCTGGACGTTTCCGGCCAGTTCCCAGGCGGCGCTGCGCGAGGGCCGGTGGCCGATCACGTGCCATTCGGGAATCGACCAGTCCGGCTCCCGGCCGTCGTGGTGCCGCCAGACGAAGACCGCGCCGTTGACCTCCATCACCGGCAGCCGCGACAGCGGCGATCTCGGCGGGGCGGTGTCGTACCCCGTGCGCACACAGGCGCCGTCCGGGCCGAAGGCGAAGAAGTGGAAGGGGCAGACCAGGTCGTCCCCCTCGACCTTCGCCAGGCCCAGGTGGGCGCCCAGATGCGGGCAGTACGGCCGGATGGCCCGCACCGCGCCCGAGCCGAGCCGGTACAGCACCACGTCCTCGCCGGCCAGCGGCCGGGTGAGCACGGTGCCCGGCCGCAGCTCGTCGGAGAACGCCAGTGCCGCCCAGCCGCTCGGATACGGCAGGGCGGGAGCGCCCGCAGCGTCGGCCGGTGTCGGCCCCTCGCTGATGGCGCTCCCGAGATCGCGTGACAGTCCCACCACTTCCCCTTCTTCTTCCGGTTCCGGTCCTTCTGGAAACTGCCCAGAGCGGTCCGGAAACTCCGTCGCGCACCGCACACCACCCGAACGGGTAGAAAAGCGGAGCGAGTTGACGGGAAGGGGGTGGGGCGATCCGTGCCCCGGAGCCCTCAGCGGGCCCGCTGCTCGTACCCCACCAGGCGCACACAGACGGTCAGCCCCTCGATCGCCCGCTCCAGCTCCGCGAGCCCGGGGTAGCTGGGCGCGATCCGGATGACGGCGTCGCGCGGGTCGTCCCCGTACGGGTGGGTGGCGCCGGCCGGGGTCAGCACGATGCCCGCCTCGGCGGCCCGGCGCACGACCTCCCGGGCGCAGCCGTCGGGCACCTCCAGGGTGACGAAGTAGCCGCCCTTGGGCGAGGTCCAGGACGCCAGTCCGGTGCCGCCCAGCTCCGACTCCAGGATCCGGGCCACCGCCTCGAACTTGGGCTGGAGCAGGGCGCGCTGGCGCTCCATGTGGTAGCGCACCCCGTCGGCGTCGCGCAGGAACATCAGGTGCCGCAGCTGGTTCACCTTGTCGGGGCCGATCGACCGCTTGGCGTTGTTGCCGAGCAGCCACTCCAGGTTCGCCGGGGACGAGCCGAAGAACGCGACGCCCGAGCCGGCCGTAGTGATCTTCGAGGTGGAGCCGAAGACGAAGACCCGGTCCGGGTTGCCGGCCCCGGCGCAGGCGGCGAGCAGGTCGGCGATCGCGACCGGCTCGTCGGTGAGGTGGTGGGCGGCGTAGGCGTTGTCCCAGAAGATCCGGAAGTCGGGGGCGGCGGTCTCCATCGCGGCGAGCCGGGCCACGGTCGCGTCGCTGTAGCAGACGCCGTCCGGGTTGCTGTACTTCGGCACGCACCAGATGCCCTTGACGGCGGGGTCCTCGGCGACGAGTCGTTCGACGACGTCCATGTCCGGGCCCTCGGCGGTCATCGGGACCTGGATCATGTCGATCCCGAACCGCTCGCAGAGCGCGAAGTGCCGGTCGTAGCCGGGCACCGGGCACAGGAACGCGATCCGCTCCTGGTCCACCCACCGCGACTCCGCGCCGGGCAGCACGCTCAGCAGCGCGTGCACCAGGCAGTCGTGCATCAGCTCCAGGCTGGAGTTCCCGGCCGCGAGCAGCTGGCCGGCCGGAACCTGGAGCACCCCGGCGAAGATCTCCCGCAGCTCGGGCAGCCCCTGGAGCCCGCCGTAGTTGCGTACGTCCGTGCCGTCGGGGGCGGTGTGCCGGCCGACGCCGGGCAGCGCCAGCAGCTCCTCGGAGAGGTCCAGCTGGGCGGGGGCGGGCTTGCCCCGGGTCAGATCGAGCGAGAGCCCGAGCGCCACCAGCTCGCGGTGGTCCTGGCGGGCCCGGTCGAGGAGGCCGGGCAGGCTGTCGGGGGTCGGCTCGCTGGTCATGGTGGATCCTCTCGCAGATCCCGTTCGAAACGGGGCTGCGGCCGAGAATACAAATCGGTGCCCGGCGGTCGCGGACCGGGAGCGGGACGGGCGGGCGTGTGGACCGCACGGGTGTGAAACATGATCGACTCCGCCGGTTCGCGGCGATGGTCTTGCCCCGCTGTGTGGCGGGGCTTACGTTCTCCTCTACGCACGTGTCTACGGGCGTAGAAACGCGTTGAGGCTCTCTGACGCCGCGTCGAAGGAGCAGCTCATGTCCCCAGTCGTTCGCGCCGCCCTCGTCCAGGCGACCTGGACCGGCGACACCGAATCCATGATCGCCAAGCATGAGGAACATGCCCGCGAGGCCGCCCGGCAGGGCGCGAAGATCATCGGCTTCCAGGAGGTGTTCAACGCCCCCTATTTCTGCCAGGTGCAGGAGGCCGAGCACTACCGCTGGGCCGAGGCCGTCCCGGACGGGCCCACCGTCAGCCGGATGCGGGACCTGGCCCGCGAGACCGGCATGGTGATCGTCGTCCCGGTCTTCGAGGTCGAGCAGTCCGGTTTCTACTACAACACCGCCGCGGTGATCGACGCCGACGGCTCCTATCTCGGCAAGTACCGCAAGCACCACATCCCGCAGGTGAAGGGCTTCTGGGAGAAGTACTACTTCAAGCCCGGAAACGTCGGCTGGCCGGTCTTCGACACCGCCGTCGGCAGGGTCGGCGTCTACATCTGCTACGACCGGCACTTCCCCGAAGGGTGGCGCCAACTCGGCCTCAACGGCGCCCAGTTGGTATACAACCCGTCCGCCACCTCGCGCGGCCTCTCCGCCTACCTCTGGCAGCTGGAACAGCCCGCCGCGGCCGTCGCCAACGAGTACTTCGTCGCCGCGATCAACCGCGTCGGCCAGGAGGAGTACGGCGACAACGACTTCTACGGGACCAGCTACTTCGTCGACCCCCGGGGGCAGTTCGTCGGCGAGACCGCCGGTGACAAGGAGGACGAACTCGTCGTACGGGACCTCGACTTCGGGCTCATCGACGAGGTCAGGCAGCAGTGGGCCTTCTACCGGGACCGCCGCCCCGACGCCTACGAGGGACTGGTGGAGCCGTGAGCAGCCTCCACCACCGCCACCTCGCGGTCAGCCCCGACTGGCTGGCCCTCTACTACAAACGGCCCCTGGAGATCACCCACGGCGAGGGCCGCCACGTCTGGGACGCCGACGGCAGGCGCTACCTCGACTTCTTCGGCGGCATCCTCACCACCATGACCGCCCACGCCCTGCCCGAGGTCACCAAAGCGGTCGCCGAGCAGGCCGGCCGGATCATCCACAGCTCCACGCTCTACCTCAACCGGCCGATGGTCGAACTGGCCGAGCGGGTCGCCGCGCTCTCCGGCATCCCGGACGCCCGGGTCTTCTTCACCACCTCCGGCACCGAGGCCAACGACACGGCGCTGCTGCTCGCCACCGCGTACCGCGGGTCGAACCAGATCCTCGCGATGCGCAACAGCTACCACGGCAGGTCCTTCTCCGCGGTCTCCATCACCGGCAACAACGCCTGGTCGCCGACCGGCCTGTCGCCGCTCCAGACGCTCTACGTGCACGGCGGCGTCCGCACCCGGGGCCCCTACGCGCATCTGAGCGACGCCGAGTTCACCGAGGCGTGCGTCGCCGACCTGGAGGACCTGCTCGGGCACACCCGGCCCCCGGCGGCGCTGATCGCCGAACCGGTCCAGGGCGTCGGCGGGTTCACCTCGCCGCCGGACGGCCTGTACGCGGCGTTCCGGCGGGTCCTGGACCGGCACGGGGTGCTGTGGATCTCCGACGAGGTGCAGACCGGCTGGGGCCGCACCGGAGACCACTTCTGGGGCTGGCAGGCGCACGGCGAGAACGGGCCGCCGGACATCCTCACCTTCGCCAAGGGCATCGGCAACGGGATGTCGGTCGGCGGTGTCGTGGCCCGCGCCGAGGTCATGAACTGCCTGGACGCCAACTCCATCTCCACCTTCGGCGGTTCACCGGTCACGATGGCGGCGGGGCTGGCCAACCTCTCGTACCTCCTGGAGCACGACCTCCAGGGCAACGCCCGGCGCGTCGGCGGTCTGCTGATCGAGCGGCTGCGGGCGGTCGGCGCCGGGTGCGAGCGGGTGCGCGAGGTGCGCGGCCGGGGGCTGATGATCGGCATCGAGCTGGTGCGGCCCGGCACCGACGAGGCCGACCCGGCAGCCGCCTCGGCGGTGCTCGAAGCGGCCCGCGAGGGCGGCCTGCTCATCGGCAAGGGCGGCGGCCACAACACCAGTGTGCTGCGGATCGCGCCACCGCTCTCGCTCACCATCGCCGAGGCGGAGGAGGGCGCGGAGATCCTGGGGGAGGCGCTGCGGGCCGCCGACTGAGACGGCGGGCCGGGCCCCGGGCGACGGCTCCGGGGCCCGGCCGGGCGGTCAGCCGCGGTTGCCGGTGGGGCGGGTGAGGTCCAGGGCGCGGACCGGGTCCAGCTCGCCGTGGTACGCGAGGTCCTGGTAGCGGACCTCGGTGATCCTCAGCGAGGCCTTGGCGACGCCCCGCGGCACCGTGGTCCTGAAGCGGACCGAGCCGTCCTTCTTCGTGCTGCCGGTCAGCCGCTCGACCCGGCCGCCGGCCGTGAGCTCGGCGGTGACCGCGGCGCCCTTCACCGGCACGCCCTGCGCGGTGCGCACCACGCCGTTCGCGGTGACCTTCCAGGGCGAGTCGGAGCCGGGGCGGCCCAGGAGCACGGTCCCGGCGTCCAGCGAGGCGACGGCGAGCTGCGAGGGCGGGGTGGGCTGGCCGAGGGCGACCTGGTCGACGGTCCAGAAGGCGCTGTTCGTCCCGGTGTAGCGGAAGCTCAGCCGGGCCGTCCGCGCGCCCGCCGGAACGGCCAGCTCCAGGCGCTCGACCGTGTTGACGTCGGTCCGGTACGACTTCACGAGCTGCGGGGTGCCGCCGTCGTACGAGACGTACACGTCGCCGGTCTGCGGGCCGTCGATCCGGTAGTTCGTCGCGTACGAGACCGTGGCCGTCGCCGCCCCGTTGAGCCGGTAGGCCGGGCTGATCAGGGTGGAGTCGAACTGCCCGGCGCCGTGCGCCTTGTCGTCCCACTCGTCGGAGTCGGCGACCGCGAACACGTCGCGGGCCCGGACGTTGGTCTCCCGGCCCTGGCCGCGCTCGGCGTTCGTCCAGAACTCGTCCGTGGCGAAGGCCCAGCCGCGCCACTCGGTGACCCCGCCGGACGGCATCTTCGCGTTGTCGATGGACCAGCCCTCGGGGGCGGTGCTCGTCCAGCCCTTCGCGTCGGCCGGGAGCCTGGTCTCGTCGACGGGTCCGCGCAGCGCGGGGCGCAGGGTGTCGAAGTCGTCCGTCCTCGGCTCGGCGAGCGAGGTGCCGTCCAGGTCCCAGGCCGGGTCGGTGGCGACGCCCTCGTGGCGCAGCACGGTGGGCGCGACGTCGGTGATCTTGACGTCGTGGCGTACCGAGCCGGGGGCGATGCCCTTGCCCTGGGCGATCACGAACGTGCCGCGCTCCAGCGGGGTGTTGCCGCCGTGGCCGCCGGTGGGGGTGTGGCCGTGGTCGGCGGTGACGACGATCAGCCAGTCCTCCTGCGCGTACGTGGGCCGCGAGGCGACGGCGTCGAGCAGCCGGCCGACCTGGATGTCGGCGGTGTTGAGGGCCTTGAGGTAGGCGGCGCTGGACGAGCCGCTGCTGTGGCCGGCGCCGTCGACCTCGTCGAGGTGGACGAAGGTGGAGTCGGGGTTGCCGTTGGCCAGGTAGTCGACGGCCTTCGCGGTGGTACCCGCGTCGTTGCCGCCCGCGATGCGCAGATCGGTCTTCGCGCCGAAGACGATCTGGGGGATGGGGCTCCAGGTGCCGACGACCAGGGTGGACGTGGCCGGGTCGGCGGTCTCCAGCCGGGTCGCGTAGTCCGGGTAGCGGTCGTAGTTCGGGTTGGTGAAGTTGTTGTCCTTCACGTTGTGCTTGTCGGGCCAGACGCCGGTGGCGATCGAGGACCAGCCGGCGCCGGAGACGGTCGGGGCCATCGGGTCGGCGTAGAGGTTGCTCCGGGCGGTCAGCCCCTGGGCCATCAGCCGCTGGAGGCGCGGGACGTCGGCGCGCGAGAAGGCGTCGAAGGCGGCGCCGTCGATGCCGATGACCAGGGTCTTCGCCTGCTTGGTGCCGGAGGGCAGACCGGCGTACGGCGCGGCGGCCGGGGCCTTCGGGTCCTGGGCCCGGGCGGTGGTGGCGACGAGCGGAAGGGCGACGGCGGCGACGGTGGCGGCGGCCAGCAGCGTACGCGCGGAGCGCGGCAGTGACACGGGATCCTCCGGGGATCGGGTCGGTGGCACCGGGCAACGGGGGAGCCCGGTGATGGGGACGAGGTTCGTCCCCGGCGGTGAGCGGACCACTCCCGGGAAGGTACGGGCGTGTGAACCGTACTCAACATTTGGACCAGACCCGTAATCATTCTGTTATCCACTCATGGTGCGGGCCGCGTGCGCCGCTGTGGGCCGGTGGAGTGCCCGGCGCGGGAAACAGAAACGTCTTCAGCGGTTGTCGGCAGCGGTATTGCCACAGTGGGTAACCCACTTCTACGTTCTTCACACGCACCACTTCTACGTGCGTAGACCCATTCCGCCACAGTGAGGAGGGGTACATGAGCCGCACCGTCATCCACGGCGGTCTCGTCATCACCGCGTCCGACGAAATCCACGCCGACGTACTCATCGAGGGCGGCCGCGTCGCGGCGCTCGCGGAGCACGGCAGCGACGCGGCCGACGGCTGGAGCGCCGACCGGAGGATCGACGCCACCGGCAAGTACGTGATCCCGGGCGGTGTCGACGCGCACACCCACATGGAGATGCCGTTCGGCGGCACCTACGCCGCCGACACCTTCGAGACCGGCACCCGCGCCGCCGCCTGGGGCGGCACCACCACCATCGTCGACTTCGCCATCCAGTCCGTGGGCCGCCCGGTCCGCGAAGGGCTCGACGCCTGGTACGAGAAGGCCGACGGCAAGTGCGCCGTCGACTACGCCTTCCACATGATCCTCTCCGACGTGAACGAGTCCTCGCTCAAGGAGATGGACCTGCTGGTCTCGGAGGGCGTCACCTCCTTCAAGCTGTTCATGGCCTACCCGGGCGTCTTCTACAGCGACGACGGCCAGATCCTGCGCGCCATGCAACGGGCCTCCCACAACGGCGGCCTGATCATGATGCACGCGGAGAACGGCATCGCCATCGACGTACTCGTCGAACAGGCCCTCGCCGAGGGCCGCACCGACCCGCGTTACCACGGCGACGTCCGCAAGGTCGCGCTGGAGGCCGAGGCCACCCACCGCGCCATCCAGCTCGCCCGGGTCGCCGGCTCCCCGCTCTACGTCGTGCACGTCTCCGCCGACGAGGCCGTCGCCGAGGTCGCCGCCGCCCGCCACAAGGGGCTGCCGGTCTTCGGTGAGACCTGCCCGCAGTACCTGTTCCTGTCCACCGACAACCTCGCCGAGCCCGACTTCGAGGGCGCCAAGTACGTCTGCTCCACCCCGCTGCGGCCCCGGGAGCACCAGGAGGCGCTCTGGCGGGGGCTCAGGAACAACGAACTCCAGGTCGTCTCCACCGACCACTGCCCCTTCTGCTTCTCCGGGCAGAAGGAGATGGGCCGCGGCGACTTCTCCAAGATCCCCAACGGCATGCCCGGGGTGGAGAACCGGATGGACCTCCTGCACCAGGCGGTGGTGGACGGACACATCTCGCGCCGCCGCTGGATCGAGATCGCCTGCGCCTCCCCGGCCCGGATGTTCGGCCTCTACCCGAAGAAGGGCACCATCGCCCCGGGCGCCGACGCCGACATCGTCATCTACGACCCGGCGGCCGAACAGACCATCTCCGCGAAGACCCACCACATGAACGTCGACTACTCGGCGTACGAGGGAAAGCGGATCACCGGCCGGGTCGAGACCGTCCTGTCGCGCGGCGAACCCGTCATCGCCGGACGGACGTTCACCGGCCGGGCCGGACACGGCATCTACACCCCGCGCGCCACCTGTCAGTACCTCGACTAGGAGCACCGCATGGACTTCGGAATCGTCCTCCAGACCGACCCGCCCGCCTCCGCCGTCGTCGAGCTGATGCGCCGCGCCGAACAGAACGGCTTCCGCTACGGCTGGACCTTCGACTCGGCGGTGCTCTGGCAGGAACCCTTCGTCATCTACAGCCGCATCCTCGAACACACCGAACGGCTCGTCGTCGGCCCCATGGTCACCAACCCCGGCACCCGCACCTGGGAGGTGACCGCCTCCACCTTCGCCACCCTCAACGACATGTACGGCAACCGCACCGTCTGCGGCATCGGGCGCGGCGACTCCGCGATGCGCGTCGCCGGACGCGCCCCCAACACCCTGGCCCGGCTCGGCGAGGCCATCGACGTCATCCGCGACCTCGCCGAGGGCCGCGAGGCGACCGTCGACGGGCAGGCCGTCCGCATCCCCTGGGTGAAGGACGGCCGGCTGCCCGTCTGGATGGGCGCGTACGGCCCGAAGGCCCTGGCCCTCGCCGGACAGAAGGCCGACGGCTTCATCCTCCAGCTCGCCGACCCCTTCCTCACCGAATGGATGGTCAAGGCGGTACGGCAGGCCGCCGCCGACGCCGGCCGCGACCCGGACGCGGTCACCATCTGCGTGGCCGCACCGGCGTACGTCGGGGACGACCTGGCCCACGCCCGCGACCAGTGCCGCTGGTTCGGCGGCATGGTCGGCAACCACGTGGCCGACCTGGTCGCCCGGTACGGCGAGCACTCCGGCATGGTCCCGGACGAACTCACCGCGTACATCAAGGACCGGCAGGGCTACGACTACAGCCACCACGGCCGGGCCGGGAACCCCGACACCGCCTTCGTCCCGGACGAGATCGTCGACCGGTTCTGCCTGCTGGGCCCCGCCGAGGCGCACATCGAGAAACTGCGGGCCCTGCGCGACCTGGGCGTCGACCAGTTCGCCGTGTACGACATGCACGACGCGCGCGAGGCGACCATCGACGCCTACGGCGAACGGATCATCCCCGCCCTCACCGACTGACCCCCGTCCCCAAGGTCCCCGCACCCCCCACGGTTGTACGCGCCCCGCCCCGCACGGCACCGCTCCCGAGCGAAGGGTCCAAGCCGCCATGACCTCGACCGTTCCCCCGCCCCCGCCGCAGGATCCGATACCCGGCGCGCCCGGCCCCACCGGGCGTGTCGGGCTCGACCCCGGCGCCGTTCCCGCCGACAACCGGTTCGTCAACGAGGACCTGTTGCCCGTCCCCCTGGAACGGCGCCGCTGGACCACGTACAACTTCGCCGCGCTCTGGGTCGGCATGGCCCACAACATCCCGTCCTGGCTGCTCGCCTCCGGGCTGGTGGCGCTCGGCATGGACTGGAGACAGGCCGTGTTCACCATCGCGCTGGCCAACCTGATCGTGCTCGGGCCGATGCTGCTCACCGGGCACGCCGGACCCAAGTACGGCATCCCGTTCCCCGTGCTGGCCCGCGCCTCGTTCGGACTGCGCGGCGCCAACCTGCCCGCGCTGATCCGGGCCGCGGTGGCCTGCGCCTGGTTCGGCATCCAGACCTGGATCGGCGGCGTCGGCATCTTCACCCTGCTCGGGAAGATGTTCGGCGGCTGGGCGCAGGCGTCCGTGATCGGCGGCCAGCCGTGGACGCTCTGGCTCTGCTTCCTGCTCTTCTGGGCGCTCGAACTCGCCATCATCTACCGGGGGATGGACGCCCTGCGGCGGTTCGAGAACTGGGCGGCGCCGTTCGTGATCGTCGGTGCCGTGGTGCTCCTGGTCTGGGTCGCGGTCAAGGCGGGCGGCTTCGGCCCGCTGCTCGACCAGCCCTCGAAGCTCGGCTGGGGGCGGGACTTCTGGCCGGTCTTCTTCCCCTCGCTGATGGGCATGATCGCGTTCTGGGCGACGCTCTCGCTGAACATCCCCGACTTCACCCGATTCGGGGCCGGCCAGCGCGCCCAGATCCGGGGCCAGGCGCTCGGCCTGCCGACCACCATGACGTTCTTCGCGCTCCTCTCGGTCCTGGTCACCTCCGGATCGCAGGCCGTGTACGGGGAGGCCATCTGGGACCCGGTCCAGCTGGTGGCACGCACCGACAACGTCTTCGGGCTGCTCTTCGGCCTGGTGACGGTGCTGGTCGCGACGGTCTCCGTGAACATCGCGGCGAACGTGGTGTCACCGGCGTACGACCTGGCGAACCTCGCGCCCCGGTTCATCAGCTTCCGCACCGGGGCCCTGATCACCGGGGTCGTCGGGGTCGTCATCATGCCGTGGAAGCTCACCGAGACCCCCGAGCTGTACATCTTCACCTGGCTCGGGCTGGTCGGCGGACTGCTCGGGACGGTGGCGGGCATCCTGATCGCCGACTACTGGATCGTCCGCCGCACCGTGCTCGACCTCCCGGACCTCTACCGCCCCGGCGGCCGCTACTGGTACGTCAACGGCTGGAACTGGCGGGCCGTCGTCGCCTTCGCCGTCGGCGGTGTCCTCGCGGTCGGCGGCTCGCACTCCGCGCCGGGGGAGGGGCCCTTCCCGGCCGACGGGCTGATCCCGGCCCTCGAACCGCTCTCCGACTACGGCTGGGCGGTCGGCCTGGTCTCCTCGCTGGTGCTGTACGTGGTGCTCAGCGGCCGGTCCGCCGTCACGTCGGGACCGACGAACGGTCCAGCAGCGCGTTGATGTCGTACGTCCGGTCCGGCGGCGGCGTGGCCGAGGGCACCGGCTTCCCGAAGCCGGAGAGGTCCACCACCGCGTCCGCCCCGCCGCCGTGGACCGTGATCCGCACCGGGTACGGCCGCCCCGTGGCCGCGACGTACGTCGTCCACGTCCTGCCCTCCCGGGTGCTGGTCAGCGGGATCACCGGGGCGCCGTCCAGCGTGGTGCGCGGGGCCTTGCGCAGCCCCGCCGGGTCCTGGTGCGCGACATCGCCCGCCAGCTGCCCGAAGACGACGGGGTCGCAGCCCTCGGTCAGGGGGCGCAGCCGGGGGTCGGAGGCCGGGGCCCTCAGGTAGCGCCCGTTCAGGATCGCGGCGAAGGCCGCGCCGCCGTCGGGGACCTGGCTCTTCCAGAAGTCCGAGTCCGGCTTCACCCAGACCTCGTCGCCGTGCTTCACGATCCGTGCCGAGCCCTGGCCGCCGCCGAGCCGTACCGACCCCACGCAGTTTCCCGACCGGTCCAGGACGACGTCCAGCGACTTCGCCGGCCGCCCGTCGCCGAGGTCGCCGCGGGCGGTGACGCGCAGGGAGTCGACGCTCAGCAGGGCATCGCGGGAACGCTCCGCGATCCGGCGTGCGGAGAGCGTGTCGATCCCGTTGTCCGCCCGGGCCGCACCACTGCCGAGGAGGCCGTTGCCGCCGAGGAGGCCGCCGGTGAGACCCAGCACGACGGCCGCGGTCCGGGCGGTACGGCGGGTGGCGTGGTGTCCAGCGGTCACGTCGCCTCCCTGAAGCCCGCTGCCGGAGGCTCGTCGGGTCCGGTCCGGTGCCCTCCGACGGTTCGAGCGTACGTCCGGGCCGGTGCGGACGCGCGACGGGCGCCCCGGCACGGTGCGCACACAGAGTGATGTTTTGCCGTGTTTTGGGCCATTGGGGGCCGGGGAGGTCGTCGGCGCACCGAGTCCGTCACCAGCGAAGGGGAACACGCACATATGAAGCTGTCGAGGGGGAGTCTGTCCAGGACCGTGCTCCGGGGTGCCGTCACGGCGGGAGCGGCCGCCGCGCTCGCGCTGCCGGTGTCCGTCGTCACGGCCACGACGGCCGCGGCGACACCGCCGGGCCTGTCCTGCGACACCGGGAAGCACGCGGTCGACGACTACACCGGCTACGCGCTGTGCAGCAACGACGGGGGTGCGACGCAGACCTTCTGGGTGCACCTGGTCTGCGGCTGGGCCCCGGACGTGGACGGGGAGCACGTGACCCTCGCCCCCGGCCAGTCCGGCCAGTCCACCGCCCACTGCGCCGACATCGGCACCGGAATCGGCGAGATCAGCGTCCAGCCGTAGGACGCCCAGCCCAGGGGCCCTTGCCGGACCGGATCTCCTGGTCCCGTCCGGCACGGGCCGCCTCAGGCCCGCCGCGCGCTCCGCTCCAGCAGCGGCGGCAGCGCGACGGCCAGCCGCTCCCGCAGTCCGTCCGGACCGCCCGCCACCCACGGGTGCGCGGCGTGGAAGACGGACCAGTCCACCAGCCAGTCCCGCACCGGCGCGGGCGTGAACCCCCGCGCGTGCGCCCCCAGCACCGTGCGCAGCAGCCGGGGCGGCAGCACCGTCCGCCCGTACTCGGCGAGCAGCACCGCGTCGTACAGGTCCTTGGCGCCGGATCTGCCCTCCGCCTCCTGGTCCTCGGCGAGCCACAGCAGCTTCCAGGCGAGCGAGAGCCCCGGACCCGCGGTGCGGACCGGCGTCGGCGGCCCGCCGTCACCCCGGGGGCAGGCCGTCCACACCGGGGCCTCGGGCAGCCGCTCGTCCCGGGCGAAGTCCATCCGCACCTCGCCCGGCGGCAGCCCGTCGGCCTCCCAGGGCACCACGACCCGTATCCCGGGCGTCTCGTACTCCCGGTACAGCCACTCCTCGTCCAGGGACACCCGGAGCGGATCGACGCGTATCCCCTCCGGCAGCGGCGGACCGGCCCGCAGCGCGGCGGCCACCTCCTCGTCGAGGTCGGGCGACACACCCAGGTCGTCGGGGCCCGCCCGGCGCAGCCCCTCCGGCGCGAGGACCGGCCGGGCGCCGCCCGTGGCATGGCACTCGCCGTCCGTCAGCAGCTCCGGGGCGGCCGCCCCGTGCGCCGCCTCCGGCCACTGCTGCACCGCCTCGATGCCCGCCACGTACGGATACGGATCGAGCGGATCGGGAAGATCCGCCCCCGGCCGCGGCACGATCCAGTCCAGATCGCCCGGCTCCCGGGCCGCGGCGCCCACCCACGCCCGGAGCGGCACACTGCCCCGCAGGACCAGGCCCTCGCCCAGGGGCGAGCCCGCGACCACCTGGAGCAGATGGTCCAGGACCGCGCGCCGGGCGGCCCGCCAGCGCGGGGCGAGCGCCGCGTCCGAGAACTCCGGCTCGCCGGGAACCGGCCGGTCCCAGCCGCTCACCGCGCGGCCCCGACCGGTGCGTCCAGCCAGCCCGCGTCCACCGAGGGGCGGTCGTCGTGCACGACGAACTCCTCCTCCACCTCCAGCACATCGAGCCCGGCCCCGCGCAACGCGCCGAGCAGGGCGTCGAGTTCGGCCCGGGCCCGGGGGCGGCCCACTCCGTGGCAGCGCTGCGTGACGAACCGCTCGTGGCAGCGGGGGCCGGTGAGGCGGCGGGCGTTGCGCGACAGACGCGCACCGTGCCGCTCGGCCACCTCCCGGGCGACGGCCACCTCCGGCTCACCGGAGAGCAGCAGCTTGACGTGATGCTCGAAGTGGAGACCGGGCGGGAGCGCGGCGGCCTCGGCGGAGCTGCCCGGTACGTCCGCGTTCCACGGAGCGGCCTCTATCTTCACCCGCACGACCGGGAAACCCGCCGCGCCCAGCTCGGCCGCCCACCGAGTGGCGGCGGCCCGTCTCCCGGAGAGCGAACCCCGGCCACGCTCGGTCAGCATCGGCTGGTCGGGGGTGGCGCCGCCGTCCAGCACGATGTGCGTGAGCCCGAGACCGCGCTCCCGCGCCCAGCGCTCCAGCCGGTCGAGCCCCCGACCGGACCCCGCCCCGCCATCGGCGACGGGTTCGGGGCGCACCGTCAGATGCGTCTCGAACTCGCCCTCGAACTCCGCTTCCACGGACCCTCCCCGTCGTACGTCCCCTGACCGTCTTCCGTCACCGAACGTAGCAAGGCCCACTGACAGTCCCCGCGAGCGCCTCCCCACCCGCCGCGGGCACTTTCCTCCGAACGGTTGAGCGGAGCGCACCCCAGTCGTTACCCTCCGGTAAGTTCGTTCGGGCGTACGGGTCCACCGCGCCCCGCGCACCGTCGTACGTGTCTGCCGATACGAGGAAGGCGGTCAGCCCATGTCCTCACCGCACACCGCGGAAACGACCGGACCGGCCGCCCCGGCGGGCCTGGCCGACAGCGCCCGGGAACTGGCCGAGGGCACCACCACCTCGGTCGCGCAGGTGTCCGCCGCGCTGGACCGCATCCGGGCGGGCGAACACCGCCTCAACGCCTTCCGCCAGGTGCGCGCCGAGGCCGCGCTCGCCGAGGCCGCCGAGGCCGACCGGCGGCTCGCGGCGGGGGAGCGGCTGCCGCTGCTCGGGGTTCCGGTCGCGGTCAAGGACGACACCGACGTCCTCGGGATGCCCACCTACTTCGGCTGCGACGGCGACCTGCCCGCAGCTACCGCCGACAGCGAGGCGGTACGCCGGCTGCGGGCGGCCGGCGCCGTGATCGTGGGCAAGACCAACTCCTGCGAGCTCGGCCAGTGGCCGTTCACCGAGGGCCGCGCCTTCGGCGCCACCCGCAACCCGTGGCACACCGGCCACACCCCCGGCGGCTCCTCCGGGGGCTCCGCGGCGGCCGTCGCCGCCGGGTTCGTACCCGCCGCGCTCGGCTCGGACGGCGCCGGGTCGGTCCGTATCCCGGCGGCCTGGACCCATTTGGTCGGCATCAAGCCCCAGCGCGGCCGGATCTCCGTCCACCCGCACTCCGACGCCTTCCAGGGCCTGACCGTCAACGGCCCGCTCGCCCGGACCGTCGCCGACGCCGCCCTGCTGCTGGACGCCGTCGCGGGGTCCCACCCCGACGACCCGCACCGCCCGCCGCCCGTCGCCGCCTCGGCCGCCGCCCGCCGCGAACCCGGCCGGCTGCGGATCGCCCTCGCCTGGCGCCCCCCGCTCACCCTCACCGGCTCCGCCCCCCATCCCGACGTGCGCCGGGCCGTCCTGGACCTGGCCCAGGCCCTCGCCCGCCTCGGCCACGACGTCGAGGCCGCCCGGCCCCGGTACGGGCTGATCGGCCTCGGCTTCGTCCCCCGCGCCACCGCCGGGATCGCCGAGCTCGCCGCCCGCCACCCCGCGCCCGCCCTCCTCGACCCGCGCACCCGCAGCGCGCTGCGCACCGGCACCCGGCTCGGCGGCCGGGTCGTCCGGGCGGCCCGGCAGCGCGAAGTGCACCAGCACCGCAGGATCGGCGCCTTCTTCCGCAGCCCCGGAAGCGACGGCCCCGGCTACGACGTCCTGCTCACCCCCACGACCGCCCTGCCCCCGCCCCCGATCGGCAGGTTCGACGGGCTGAGCGCCTGGCGCACCGACCTGGCGATGGCCGAGACCTGCCCGTACGCCTGGCCCTGGAACGTGCTGGGCTGGCCGGGCGTCAACGTACCGGCCGGGTTCACCTCCGCCGGGCTGCCCGTCGGGGCGCAGCTGCTGGGCCCCTCCCGCAGCGAGGAACGGCTGATCTCCCTCGCGGCCCAGCTGGAGGCCGACCGCCGCTGGTACGAGCACCGGCCCCCGGTCGCGTAGGGACCGGCCGGGGCCCCGCCGCCCGCCGTTTTGTTCGCGCCCCGGTGCGTGAGGCGCGAACATGGACAGGGAACGGAGGGATGGTGGCCGGCATGGCGTGTCCAGGTCCGCAGCCGGAGCCCGGCGAGGGGCCCGCCCGGCCCCGCACCGCCGGGCCCGCCTACGACACGGCGAGCGACGCCACGGTGGTGGTCGCCGGGAACGGCACGGTCGTCGGCTGGACGCGGAGCGCCCAGGACCTCCTCGGGTACCGCGCCTCCGAGGTGGTCGGCCGGTCCGGCGGAGCCCTGCTCGCCATAGCCGAGGACCCCGTCCGGGTGGCCGGGATCGCCGAGCGCTGCCGTGCGGGTGTGGGCTGGCGGGGCGTCGCCGACGTGCGGCGGCGCGACGGCGGCCGGATCGAGCTGGACCTCCGGGTCTCGGCCTCCTTCCACATGGACGGCCGGGAGTGCTTCCTGGTCTCCGGGCGCGAACGGCGGCCGGAGCGGATCGTCGGGCAGTCGGTGCTGGACGCCTTCCTGGCCGGATCGCCCATAGGCATGGCGGTGCTCGGCCCGGACCTGCGCTACGTCTGGATGAACGACACCCTGGAGCGCTTCAGCGGCGTACCGCGCGAGCACCGCGTGGGCCGCACGCTGGGCGAGGTCCTCCCGGGGCTGGAGGCGGATTCCATCGAGACCCTGATGCGCGGCGTGCTGGAGACCGGCGTCCCCGTCATCGACTACGAGTACCTGGGCTGGACCTGGGCCGATCCGCGCCGCGAACGCGCCTACTCCACCTCGTACCTGCCGCTGACCGACGGCGACGGGCGGGTCACCGGCCTCTGCTACATGGTGCTGGACGTCACCGACCGGTGGAACGCCCAGCAGCGGCTGGCCCTGGTCAACGACGCCGGCGCCAGTATCGGCTCCACCCTCGACGTGATGCGCACCGCCCAGGAGCTGGCCGACTTCGCGGTGCCGCGCTTCGCCGACCTCGTCCTCGTCGACCTGCTGGAACCGGTCGTCAGCCCCGACGACCCCGGTACCTGGCCCACGGGCGTCGGCCTGTCCGGCCCGGAACTCGCCCGCACCGCCACCACCCCCGCCTCCGCCGCCGGGCGCCCGCGGATGCGCCGGGCCGGGATGCGCTCCGTGCGCGAGGGCTGCCCGGAGGCCGTCAGCCGGATCGGCGAGCCGGTGGACTTCCTGCCCCCGCCCCACGGCCTGCGCTTCCTCGCCGAGGGCGAACCCGTCCTCATCCCCGTGCTCGACCCCGACGACCACGCCTGGGCGGCCGACCAGCCCGCCCGCGCGGCGAGCATCCGCGCCCACGGACTCCACTCCCTGATCTGCGTGCCGATGAGGGCCCGGGACACGGTGCTCGGACTGACCACCTTCATCCGGTCGGACACCCCCGCCCCCTTCGAGCCGGACGACGTCCTGCCCGCCCGCGAGATGGTGGCGCGGGCCGCCGTCTGCGTGGACAACGCCCGCCGCTACACCCAGGAACACACCTCCGCGCTGACCCTGCAGCGCAGCCTGCTCCCGCACACCCTGCCCGGCGGAACGGCCCTGGACGTGGCCTCCTCCTACCTCCCGGCGGACGCCAAGGACGGCGTCGGAGGCGACTGGTTCGACGTGATCCCGCTCTCCGGGGCCCGGGTCGCCCTGGTCGTCGGCGACGTCGTCGGCCACGGCATCCGCGCGGCCGCCACCATGGGCCGGCTGCGCACCGCGGTCCACACCCTCGCCGACATGGACCTGCCGCCCGACGAACTCCTCGCCCACCTCGACGACCTGGTGCTCCGCCTGAGCGACGAAGAGCCCGAGGGCGACGGACACGGCGGCCCCCCGGCGCTCGGCGCCACCTGCCTGTACGCCGTGTACGACCCGGTCACCCAGGGGTGCACCATGGCACGGGCCGGACACCCGCCGCCCGTGGTCGTCGCCCCCGACGGACGCGTCAGCTTCCCCGAACTGCCCGCCGGGCCCCCGCTCGGCCTGGGCATGATGCCCTTCGAGACGGCCCGGATCACCCTCCCCGAGGGCAGCCTGATCGGCCTCTACACCGACGGGCTCATCGAGGGCCGGGACCGGGACGCCGAGCTCGGCATGGACCGCCTCGGCGGCGCCCTCGCCCAGCGCGGCCTCTCCCTGGACGCCCTCTGCGCCCGGGTCGTGGAGGAGCTCGTCCCGGTCCCGCAGCCCGACGACGTCGCCCTGCTCCTCGCCCGTACCCACGAGCTGAGCCCCGACCACGTCGCCTCGTGGGAGATCCCCACCGACCCTGCCGCCGTCGCCGGGGCCCGGGCCGAGGCCGCCCGGCGACTGAGCGACTGGGGCCTGGACGAGCTGGCGATGACGACCGAACTGATCGTCAGCGAGCTCGTCACCAACGCGGTGCGCTACGCCACCGGCCCGATCCGGCTCCGGCTGCTGCGCCAGTCCGTGCTGACCTGCGAGGTCTCCGACACCAGCAGCACCTCGCCCCGGCTCAGGCACGCCCGCACCACGGACGAGGGCGGCCGCGGCCTCTTCCTCGTCGCCCAGCTCACCCGCCGCTGGGGGACCCGCTACACCTCCAACGGCAAGATCATCTGGACCGAGCAGGAGATCCCCGCCGGATAGCCCCGGTCCCTTCCGGGGCCGGTCCTCACGGCACCCGGGCGACCCACTCGTCGGTGGCGAACTTGGTCCGCACCAGCGTCTCGGCCCGGGCCATCTCCTCCGCCGTGACCTCGCCGCCGGTCAGTCCGTAGCGGTTGCGGAAGGAGGCGATCATGTTGTCGATCACCTGCTCCCGGGCGAGGCCGGTCTGGCGGCGGAGCGGGTCGACGCGCTTCTTGGCGCTCCTGGTGCCCTTGTCGGAGAGCTTCTCCTTGCCGATCCGCAGCACGTCGAGCATCTTGTCGGCGTCGATGTCGTACGACATCGTCACGTGGTGCAGCACGGCCCCCGGCCCGCCGTCCGGGCCGACCATCCGCTTCTGGGCGGCACCGGCGATCTTCCCGGCCTCGGTGGCGATGTCGTTCAGGGGCTGGTACCAGGCCTTGATGCCCATGTCGCCGAGCGCGCCGAGCACCCAGTCGTCGAGATACGCGTAACTGTCCGCGAACGAAAGCCCGGAGACCAGGGCCTCCGGAACCGAGAGCGAGTACGTGATCGTGTTGCCCGGCTCGACGAACATCGCGCCGCCGCCGGAGACCCGCCGGACCACCGTGACCCCGTGCCGCTCGACGCCCCCGGGATCGACCTCGTTGCGCAGCGACTGGAAGCTGCCGATGATCACGGCGGGGGAGTCCCACTCCCAGACCCGGAGCGTCGGCGGGCGGCGCCCCGCGGCGACCTCGGTGGTGATGACCTCGTCGAGCGCCATGTGGAGCGCGGGCGACTGCGGGGACTCGTGGATGAGCTGCCAGTCGTAGTCGCTCCACTCGGTCGCGTGGGCCAGCGCCCGCCGGACCGCGATGCCGACGCCCTCCGCGGTCAGCCCGAGCATGACGGCCGAATCGGGCAGCGCCGCCGTGACCCGGGCCGCCAGCCCCGCGGCGTCCGTCGAAGCGGGCGCGCCCTCCAGGGCGCCGTCGATCGCGAGGATCGCCTCGTCGGGCTCCAGGAAGAAGTCCCCGGCGACGCGCACATCGCGCAGTACGCCGTCCTCGACCTCCAGGTCCACGACGACGAGCTTGCCGCCGGGCACCTTGTACTCGCCATGCACGGTTTCGATTCCTTCCAGGGCGGCGGCGCGGTGACCGGGCCCGTCTCTCAGACATCAGGGAAAGACACGTACATAATGCGCATCGCACTCTAACGCCCGATCAGGGCGGGCGGCCGCCCGCCCCCGCCGCCCGGCGTCACCCCCGCGCCGTCCCCGCGAGCCGCCCCCGGGCGGCGGCCTGGATCGGGGAGGGGCCGATCGCCCATTGGAGGACGCGGCCGACGGCTGCCGCCAGGGGGCGGTCCCAGGCGGCGCGGACGAGGGCCGGACGGCGGATGCCGAGTTCGGCGCGGGCCCAGCCGGGGAGGAGGCCGACCGAGGCGTTCATCAGCAGGTGCACGACCAGCCGCTCCCGCCGGGTGCGTCCGAAGCGGCGGAGGAACCGCACCGAGTCCAACGCGGCCTCGGTGGCGTGGAGTTCGGGGCGGAGGCGGGTGAGGTGGCGCTCGGCCTCCAGGGAGGTGAGCGGTACGTTCCGTGCGCCCAGCGCCTCGGCCATGGGGGCGGCCCGGCGGTAGTAGGCGTCGCACTCGGCGGGGGTCAGCCGGAGCCGCCGGGGCGCGTAGGCCTGGTGGCCGGCGAGGAAGCTGTGCACCTCGGCGGTGTGCACCCAGGTCAGCAGGTCGGGGTCGTCCGCACGGTACGGGCGGCCGTCCGGGGCGGTGCCGTGCACCCGGGTGTGGATCCGGCGGACGATGCCGATCACCTCGCGGGCGGCGGCCGAGGAACCGAAGGTGGTCGCGGTGATGAACCGTACGGTCCCGTTCAGCCGCCCCACCGGATCGGCGCGGAAGTCGGAGTGCTGGTCGACCCCCGCCATGGCCAGCGGGTGCAGCGACTGGAGCATGAGCGCGGCGAACCCGCCGGTGAGCATCCCGGTGGCCTGTCCGTGCACCCGCCACACGGGATCCCCGGGCGTGATCCCAAACAGCCCGGGATCGCCGGGCGGCCCGGCGTACCGTTCCAGCTTGAGGTCCCCGCCGTGCATGGTCGCGGTGAGTTCCGCCCCGATCCGCTTCCGCAGTCCCACCAGCACAGCCAGCACCTCCAGGGCCCGTTCACCTCAGCCGAGGGTACCGACCCGCCCGGCGAGCACGGCCACCAGGACGAGCAGTCCGCAGAGGGGGTTGGTGGCGAACGCCCGTCCGCAGCTCCCGGCGTCCGCGGGGTCGGCCCGCCAGACCTGCCACCCCAACTGCCCCGCGACCACGCCCAGTCCGGGCCAGAACAGCGGGCCGAGCCCGGCCGCCACCCCGAACCAGCCGAGCAGCACCACGCACCCCGCGTACACCCCGCCCACCAGCACCCGGCTGTGCCGCCCGAGCAGCACGGCGGCCGACCGCACCCCGGCCCGCACATCGGCCTCCCGGTCCTGGCAGGCGTAGATCACGTCCGTGCCCACGGCCCAGCAGATCAGCGCCCCGTACAGCACCCGTCCCGGCAGTCCGAACCCTCCGGTGAGCAGGACGTACACCAGCGGCACCGTCCAGTTCATGGTGATCCCCAGCCACACGTGCGGCCAGTGGGTGACCCGTTTCATGTACGGGTACACCGCCGCGAGGGGCGCCCCGGCCGCCGCCCACACCACGGCCTCCACGCTCCAGAACCCCATCACCAGCGGAGCGGCGGCCCCCACCGCGAAACACAGCACCAGCGCCCGCCCGGCCGCCAGCCGACCGGAGGCTACGGGGCGCCCCGCCGTGCGCGGCACCTGTGCGTCGAACCGTGCGTCCAGCACGTCGTTGAGCCCGCAGGCGGCTCCCCGCGACAGCACCCCGTACACCAGGAGCATCGCCCCGAGCAGGACCCCGTCGCGCGGTCCGGCCAGCGCCCCCAGGGCTATCCAGCCAGGCACCACCAGCAGCCAGGAACCCACCGGCCGGTCCAGTCGTAACAGCTCCAGGTACGGCCGCGTCCCGGCGGGGCTCCGGGCCACCAACCGGGCGGCGGGGCGCGGGAGTCGGAGTTGTTCGGGGGTGCGTGAGGTGATGGTCATGCCGATCCGTGTCCCTTTCCCGGGGGCGTGCCGATCGGCCCAACCTAGGCGTTCTCCGCCCCAACACTCCGGCGCCCCGAAGGGTTTGCCGTCGAATCCGGTGGTGGCGCACCATCAGTTCCCGGAGGTGTACGTGCACGGGAAGACACCCGTAATCCGCGCTTCGGGAAACCGGCGCAGTGTTCTTCCGCGGCCGTCGGCGAGCCGCGCCGTCCCGCCCGCACGTCCGGGGCCGCCCGCCTGGGCCGCCCCGTCCTATGCGATCAGGAGTCAGGAATCATGGCCTTACGCACCATGCTTGTCACCGCTCTGCGCGCCGTGCTCGTCGCGGCGCTCGTCCCGCTCGCGCTGGTCACCGGAGCCGCGTCCGCGCAGGCGGACACGGCCCCGTCCGTGCGGGGGGTGACCATCCAGGGCGACAACAGCCAGGCCTCCGTCGACGGTGTCGACGGCGTGCGCGCCACCGGTGACGGGAAGGACTGCGCGTACCTGCGTGTGTGCCTGTACACCGGCCCGAACATGACGGGCACCCGGTTCGACCTGTACCAGTGCGGCGACTACCGGCTCGTCCAGTGGAACGGGGCCGGCTCGGTGTGGAACAACCAGACCTTCGACACGACCGCCGTCTTCATGAACCGGCAGTTCACCGTCATCGGTTCCGTCCGGGGCCGGGACTCCAACGGCACCATCTACGGGTACACCTCGTATGACTTCTCCCCCGTCTGGTACGTCCGCCCCTGCTGACAACATGACCGAAGGACGTGCGCCCCGGCCCCTCGCGGTCCGGGGCGCGTGTTGTACGTCCTTCGGCCGGCATACCGGCATGCGGTTCTTCCCCAACCCGATTTCCGAAGAATGGCTTCGCCCGTATTCCGCCGACGGCCGCGCATGGAAGTGGCCGGGAATCCGAACGTTCTCGGTCAGCTCCCGCACGTATCGCCGTCGGACGGAAATCCCCGTCGCATATCGCGGGGGCATACTCCGAAACGCCGCCGGAATGCCGTGCTGAGGGCGCTGGAGGATGAGAATCCGGAGGCGTGGGCCAGTTCGGTGATGGTCAGGTGCCGGTACGCGGGCGTCCGCAGCCGGTCCTTCACCAGCCGCAGCCGCTCCTCCCGGATCAGCTCGCTCGGGGTCGTCCCGGCGTGCTGGAGGGCCAGCTGGACCTGGCGGAGCGACCAGCCCAGGGACCGCGCCACGGTGGCACCGGTCAGGCAGGGGTCGGCCACGTGCTCGCGGACGTACCGGCGGACCACCGTCTCCACCTCCGGCAGGCGGCCCGACGGGGTGGGCCGGTCGTCGCCCATGACGAGCAGGCACACCAGCTCGACCAGCCGCTCGGCCACCGCGTCGAACTGGCTGCTGGTCAGGGTGGAGCGTTCCTCGTGCAGGACGGCCAGCATGTCGCCCACCACCCGGCCGAGGCCCGAGCCGAGACCGAGGCGCACGGCGAGCGGCGACGACCGGTTCAGGCGTCCGTTCACCTCCCGGGCGGGGATCGACAGGATGAACGCCCGCGCGGAGGCGTCCTGCAGCAGCTCGAACGGTGCGCTGAACGTGAGGAGACTCCCGGTCCCCGGTGCCAGCCGCAGCTCCCGCTCGTCCTGGCGCAGCACCATCTCCCCGGAGACCGGCAGCACCAGGCGGTAGTCCTCGTCCGGTTCGTGCCGCGCCTGACGCGCGGTCCGGGTGTACTCGATCGTCTCCGACCACCACTGGACGAGCTGGTAGGTGTCGGTGTGCTGGCGGACCGTTCCCGCGTGGAAGTCGTCGGTGCGCGAATACCGGTAGCTCATCCGGCCCTGATACGACGTCACATGGGCGCCCCAGAATTCGGCGCGGTCACGTGACGTCACGTCCTGGGTGGTGCATGAACTCACCGTGTAGGTTCCCGAGGCCATCGAAGACACCTTTCACCCAGGTCTTCCCACCGTCTCACCGTGCGCGTACCCGCATCCGGTTCTCGCGCTCATGGCATGAGTCCATCCAAAGGCGCCGCAATAGCGTAGTGGACGACAGTGGGGCCGGGCAGTGTGCAAAGGGCGGCGCGTTCCGCACAGGTGTGCGCCGAATTCGCTCCGCTGCGCGCCGCGGCAACTTTTGTACGCGCACGCGCAATTCCGGATGCGCGGCCGCGTCCTACGGTGGCCGCAGGGGCCGCCGCGCGCGAGGGCGCGCCGGATCCCGGACGGCCGAGGAGCCCATCAGCCCCGCATCGCGCGCCGGACCCCTGATCACCCGAGGTACGAGCACCTGACTGAGGACCGAGATGGCACATGACGAACTGATCCGGAATCCGCACGCGCGCGAGCGGCGTGCGACGCCCCGTGCCGCTCGCACGGGCCCGGCGGGCCGCGGGGCCCGGGGGTTGGCGGCGGCCGCGGTGGCCGCGTTCGCGGGAGTGGGGGTGTTCGGGACCGGGTCCGCCGCCGCGGACCCGGCGGCGCCCGCGCTCCGGTACACCTGCTCCGTCTCGAAGGAGGAGCAGCGGCGGGGCGAGGTGAGGATCGACGCGGACGTCCCGGCGTCGGCCGTGGTCGGCGAGGCCACCCCGAAGTTCGTCATCCACGCGACGGTGCCGGTGAGCGCCGCCGACGCGGGCGAGTTGCGCAGACTCGGTGTCACGGAAGTCTCGGGCACCGTCGACGTACAGGCCCGGGTCACGGCACCGGGCACCGGCGACACCCCCCTGACCGTACGGTTCCGGGTGGCCAGGACCAGCGTTCCGGCGTCCGGGGCGTTCGCGGTCAAGGCGACCGGGAACGCACCGACACGCACCTTCGACACACCGGGCCGGGCGACGATCGCCGTCGGCGACCTCAAGGCGCAGGTCAGCGCGCGCATGGGCCTGGTGACCATCCAGATCGGCCTGCCGTGCAGCCTGGACCCCGGCCAGAACGACGTCGTGGCGTCGCTCGACGTCACCGAGAAGGGCGGGGCGACGACCGGACCGGCCCCGTCCGGGACGGCCGGCACGAGCACCTCCGGCACCACCGGGGCGTCCCAGGGCCAGGAGGAGGACGGGACGAAGCCGGACACGGCCGGGGAGAAGCCGTCCGGCTCCTCCGGCGCCATGGCCGAGACCGGTAGCCGGGGCACCGGGACCCTGATCCCGCTGGCGGTGGGGTCCGCAGCCCTGGGTGCCGTCGCCTGCGCGGCCGTGGCCCTCTTCCGTTTCCGCTCGCGTTCCAGGTGACGGGAGGGATGTCCCTCGCGATGCGGCAGCCGCGCCGGGGCTGGCTGGTGCTGACGGTGGTGACCGTGGGGGCGGCGGTCGCCGTGGCCGTACGGGCGGGGACCGGGGACGTGGATCCGGGCGGGCTGGTGCTCGGGGCGGCCGGCCTGGTACTGACGGTCGTGAGCCTCTATCAGGCGGGGGTGGCCCAGGCGGGCACGGACACCGACGCCGCCCCGCTCGCCGACCGTCTCGCCGTCGTCATCAGGAAGCACGAGGAGGAGGTCCACAAAGGGCTTCTGGGCAGCAGTACCGACACCATCGACCTGGAGTTCGGCTTCCTTCCCTCCCCGGCCCACCGCGGGACGGGGGCGGCACCCCACGGCACATTGAAGGACGTCGCCGCCTACTACAGCGCGCTCCGCCCCGGCCGTCTCGTCGTCACCGGGGCTCCCGGAGCCGGCAAGACCGTCCTCGCCCTCCACCTCATGCTGCGCCTCCTCACCGACCGGAGACCGGGCGACCCCGTCCCCGTACGGCTGTCGCTGTCCACCTTCGACCCGCGCCGCGACAGCCTCGACACCTGGCTCGCCGAAGAGATCGCCCGCGCCCACCGGCTGCGCCCCGCCTCGGCGGCCGCCCTCGTCGATGCCCGCCTGGTCCTTCCCGTGCTCGACGGGCTCGACGAGATGGACGCCAGCGAGGCGCCCGGGCGCGGCTCCCGCGCCGCCGCCGCCCTGAAGGCGATGAACGCCTATGTCCACGGCGTCGTCAAGGGACAGCTCATCCTCACCTGCCGCCACGGCGCCTACAACGCCCTGGAAGCCGCGGGCCTGTGGGCGCGGGACGCCTCCCGGATCGACATCGCCCCCGTGGGCCTGGCCGCGACCGAGGCGTTCATCGCCGCCCGTGCCGAGGACCCGTGCCGCTGGACACCGGTCCTCGAAGCCCTCCGCGCCGCCCCGACGGGCCCGCTGGCCCGAGGCCTGTCCACCCCCTGGCGGCTGACCATCGCCCTCGCCGTCTACGACGAGTCCGGCCCCGACGACAACTGGGCCCACGACCCCCGGGAACTGTGCGATCCCGCCCCGGAGACCCCGGAACAGGTCCGGGACCGGCTGCTGCACCTGTTCATCCGCGACGCCCCCGCCACGGGCGGCGGGAAGGCGCCCTACACCCGAAGGCAGGTGGACACCTGGCTGACGACTCTCGCCCGCTACCTGCAGGCGAACAACGCCGGCACCGGCGAAGTGGCCGGGCGGCGCCTGTCCGGCACCGATCTCGTCCTCCACGAACTGTGGCCGCTCGCCGGGCCCCGCCGCGCCCGCACCGTCCATGTCCTGCTGACCGTCGCGGTGTGGGCCGCCGCCGATGTGTCCGCCGCCCTGCTCGACGACTGGCGCGTGTACGTGAGGAACGTGGCGCTCATGGCGCTGGGCGCCCTCCTCGTGGCGGGTCCTCCCTGGCCCGTCCCGTCCCGGCTGGAACGGGTGACCGTCGGGACCGGTACCGGAAGACGCCAGCTCCTGAACGGGATCGCGGGCGGCCTCTTCTGGGGAGGGATCGTCGTCGTGCTCGACATCGGCGATGTCGTCGGACTGACGATCGGGCTCGTGTACGGGGCGGTGCTGGGGCTCCTCGGCGGGGCGTTGGTCGGCTCCGGGCTGGCGGGCGTGCTCTCCGACCTGCCCGAGATCCGTACGGAACGGGGGAACACATCGCCCCGGGCCATGGTGAAGGACGACCTCATGACCGGGATCGTGACCGGCCTCGTGGTCGGGATCGGGTTCATCCCGTTCTACTGGTACGCGCTCAGCCCGGTACTCGCGCTCGGAGCGGTGCTCATCTACCTGGTGCTGTTCGGGCTCGGCGGCGGGCGCGCGCTCGCACTCCTCTACAACCGGCTGTTCCGCTGCGGGTTCCGGGGCACGCTCGATCTGCTGTTCAGGCCCTGGCGGGTGTTCGGCCCGCTGCTCAGGACCGGCGCCGGTCCCGCCCTGGGCGCCGCGGGCACCCGCTACGTGGTCCTTCTGCTCTGCACACGCGGCTGGTGGTCGGACCGGGCGCTGCCCTGGCGCCTGGGGCGCTTCCTCGACTGGTGCTGCGGCGCGGGGCTGATGCGTACCGCCGGGACCGCGTACCAGTTCCGCCACCGCGAGCTCCAGGAGTTCCTCGCGCGCGGCTCCGGCCCGGCAGGTGGCTCCGGCGCGCCGGGCGGCTCCGCTTCCGGGTGAACGGCGCGCCCCGGACGGCGCGGCCGGTCGCCGGGGCCCGATCGGCCCGGTGACCGGCCGCGCCGTGTCAGGCGTGCGGTCCCCGGTCGTTCTCCGGGGCGCTGGAGGCGTTCCGGGCGACGGTCTCGCCCTGGATGACCCGGGGCGTGCCCTGCGCCGCCGCGGGGTCCTGCGGCTCCTTCATCGCCTTGGCCTCGGCCTTCAGGATGCGGGCCGACTTGCCCGCGGAACGGGCCAGTTCGGGGAGCTTCTTGGCGCCGAGGAGAAGCACGACCACGATCAGGACGACCGCGAGCTCACTGATGCCGAACATCAGTCGTCACCGTCCTCGTCGTCGCCCTCGAAGAAGTCCCCCACCTCGTCGACGACTTCGGCGGCGACCAGGCCGCCGACGACACCGACCGCGAGCCCGGCCGCGCCCACCGCGACGGCCGTTCCGAGGCCCGGACCGGAGCGCCGCTCCCCGTCGTGGTGGTCGTGGTGGCCGGCGTACGGGTCGCCGTGCCCGTACGCGGAGCCCTCCGCGTACACCGAGTGGTGCGCGGCCAGTTGCTGGAGCCAGCCGTCGACCAGGGCGGTCCAGTCCTGGTGGTGGATGCCGTCGTGCGCGACGGTGAACCGGGTGAGCGCGTCGTGCCCGCCGCGCCGGTCGGCCTCCAGGACGACCTCCATGCCGCCCGCGGTGGCCAGGAAGGTCACCTCGATCTCCTTGAACGCGTACGCGTACTGCGGCGACGGGGACAGCTCGATCTCCTGGTAGAAGGGGAGCTGCTGACCCGTGCCGCCGATCCGGCCGGCCTCCAGGTCCGCGGACTTGAAGCCGAAGCCGAGCTGCCCGAACGCTTCGAGGACCGCCTCCTGCACCGGCAGCGGCCCCACGACGAGCTGATCGAGATCGCCCTTGTCCCTGGCCCCGGCGACCGAGAGTTCCGTGCGCACGCCGAGCACGATGCCGAGATCCTGCCCGTACAGCTCGGTGACGGGTGTCTCCCACGGCAGTGCCACCGTGAACGGCACGGTGCGCTGCTCGCCCTCGGCCAGCCGGAAGCCGCCGCCGACCGTGAACCGCTCGAAGGCCACGACGTGTTCGTCCTCGCCCTCCGCGTGCTCGGCCTCCACCCGGGCGACGAGTTCCAGCGTGATGTGCGTGATGTCGAAGTCGGCGTTGCCGCCCTTGAGCCGGACCTCACCGGACAGCGGGCCGCCGGGGGCGGTCGCCCCGGGGGCGAGGACGGTGTCGACGGTGGGCCCGCCCACGCCGAGCGAGCCGAGCAGTCGTTTGAACACCATGGAGGCGTCCACTCCCTTATGTGCGTACGGGGGAGTCCGGGAACGCCGACGACGGCTCCCGTTCTCTACAAACGTGTAGAGCATAGGGCCGCCGAAGGGGCTTCTCCTGGCCGTGGGGGCCCGAGTGGCGGGAAAGTCCGAAAAGGATCGCCCAGGTGGTCCGAAGGGCCGCTTGACGTGCGCGTTTTGCCGTGCTTTTACTGCTCTTTTGCTGTACGGAGTGATGCGGAAACGGGTGCGGGGCCGTGCGGTGTGTACCGCGCGGCCCCGCACCCGTTCCCCGTCCCGGGGGTCGTCAGCCCTTGCGGGTGTTGATCTCCTCGGTGAGCTGGGGCACGACCTGGAAGAGGTCGCCCACGACGCCGTAGTCGACGAGGTCGAAGATCGGGGCCTCGGCGTCCTTGTTGATCGCGACGATCGTCTTCGAGGTCTGCATGCCCGCCCGGTGCTGGATCGCGCCCGAGATGCCCGAGGCGATGTACAGCTGCGGCGAGACGGACTTGCCCGTCTGCCCGACCTGGCTCGCGTGCGGGTACCAGCCCGCGTCGACCGCAGCCCGCGACGCACCCACCGCCGCACCCAGCGAATCGGCCAGCGCCTCGATCACCGCGAAGTTCTCCGCACCGTTGACCCCGCGACCGCCCGAGACCACGATCGCCGCCTCCGTCAGCTCCGGACGCCCCGTCGACTCACGCGCCGCACGCGACACCACCCGCACCCCGCGCGACAGCTCCGAGAACCCCACCTCCAGCGCCTCGACCGCACCCGCCGCCGCGGACGGCTCCACCGGCGCCGAGTTCGGCTTCACCGTCACCACCGGCACACCCCGCGACACCCGCGACCGCGTCGTGAACGACGCCGCGAACGCCGACTGCACCGCCACCACACCCCCGTCCACGACCTCCACGTCCACCGCGTCCGTGACCACACCCGACCCGACCCGCAACGCCAGCCGCGCCGCGACCTCCTTGCCCTCCGCCGACGACGGCACCAGCACCGCCACCGGCGACACCACCGCCACCGCCGCCGCCAACGCGTCCACCTTCGGCACCACCAGGAACTCACCGAACTCCGGCGCCTCCGACACCAGCACCCGCACCGCACCGTGCTCACCCAGCACCGACGCCGTACCACCCGCGCCCGCACCCACCGCCACCGCCACCGGCTCACCCACCCGACGCGCCAGCGTCAGCAGCTCCAGCGTCGGCTTACGAACCGCACCATCCACATGATCCACAAAAACCAGAACTTCAGCCATGAGACTTCAGACTCCCGCGACTAGCAGAGAACAACAGAACAGGACACGACACGCACCACAGGCACCACAGGCACCACGGGCACGACAGGTGCAACAGGTGCAACAGGCGCAACAGGTGCGACAGGCACGGCGCAGGACCCCCGGAAACCCCGGGACGACCCCCGCCCGACCGGTCAGATGAACTTCTGACCCGCGAGGAACTCCGCCAGCAGACGGCCCCCCTCACCCTCGTCCTTCACGACCGTGCCCGCCGA
>NZ_JBIVPT010000007.1:0-891 GCF_044754785.1 Streptomyces sp. NPDC092952
GGAAACGCCCGGTTACATTCCGAACCCGGAAGCTAAGCCTTTCAGCGCCGATGGTACTGCAGGGGGGACCCTGTGGGAGAGTAGGACGCCGCCGAGCAATCTTTCAAGGACCCTTGGTCCCAGCGTTCACGCTGGGACCAAGGGTCCTTTTTGTTTTTGTCGAAGCGCGTCGGGTGTCCGGCTGCGTCAGAATGTCTTGTAGTACCCGATGACAGGAGTCTTGCCGATGTCCACCAACTCTCCCGACGATCGTTCGGAGCGCGAGCCGCGTCGCCGGGACGGTGGTGACCGGGGCGGCTTCAGCGGCCATCGCGACGGCCGTTCCGGCGGGCCGCGCCGGGACAACGACCGCAATGACCGTGGTGGCTACCGGCGTGATGACAGCCGGCCTTCCGGTGGTGGGTTCCGTCGTGACGACCGGGACCGGGATCGGGACCGTGGCCCGCGTCGGGACGACAACCGTGGCGGCGGCTTCGATGGTGGGTTCCGTCGCGATGACAACCGGCGTGATGACAACCGTGGCGGCGGCTTCCGTCGTGACGACCGTGACCGTGATCGTGGGCCGCGTCGGGATGATGAGCGCGGTGGGTTCCGTGGACCCCGCCGCGACGACGACCGGCCGCGTGGTCCGCGTCGCGACGACGACCGTGGCAGCTACCGCCGCGACGACAACCGCCGGGACGACAACCGTGGCGGCGGCTTCCGCCGAGATGACAACCGCCGCGACGACAACCGTGGCGGTGGGTTCCGGCGTGACGACAGCCGGCGTGATGACAGCCGTGGCGGTGGTTACGGTGGTGGGTTCCGTGGACCCCGCCGCGACGACGACCGGCCGCGTGGTCCGCGTCGCGACGACGACCGTGGCAGCTACCGCCGCGACGACAACCGCCG
>NZ_JBIVPT010000007.1:988-149871 GCF_044754785.1 Streptomyces sp. NPDC092952
CCGGGACGACAACCGTGGCGGCGGCTTCCGCCGTGACGACAACCGCGGTGGCGATAGTCGTGGTGGTGGGTTCCGCCGAGATGACAACCGCAGTGGCGACAACCGTGGCGGTGGGTTCCGTCGTGACGACAGCCGGCGTGATGACAGCCGTGGCGGTGGTTACGGTGGTGGGTTCCGTCGTGACGACCGTGACCGTGATCGTGGGCCGCGTCGGGATGATGAGCGCGGTGGGTTCCGTGGACCCCGCCGCGACGACGACCGGCCGCGTGGTCCGCGTCGCGACGACGACCGTGGCAGCTACCGCCGTGACGACAACCGCCGGGACGACAACCGTGGCGGCGGCTTCCGTCGTGACGACAACCGCCGGGACGACAACCGCGGCGGCGGGTACCGCGGGCAGCGGGACGACCGGGGTGGTCGGGGCGGTGGCTACCGCGGACGCGACGACCGCGGCGGCTACGACCGTCGTGACGACCGGGACCGCGAGCCGGTCAAGCGGCTGCCGATTCCCGAGGACGTCACCGGCGACGAGATCGACAAGGACGTGCGGCAGGAGCTGATGAGCCTGCCGAAGACCCTGGCCGAGGACGTCTCGCGCAACCTCGTCATGGTGGCCCGACTGATCGACGAGGACCCCGAGCAGGCATACGCGTACTCGCGGATCGCGCTCCGGCTGGCCTCGCGGGTGGCCGCTGTGCGGGAGGCGGCCGGCTTCGCCGCGTACGCCACGCAGAAGTACTCGGAGGCGCTGGCGGAGTTCCGGGCCGCCAAGCGGATGACCGGTTCCGTGGAACTGTGGCCCGTCATGGCGGACTGCGAGCGCGGGCTCGGGCGGCCCGAGCGGGCGCTGGCGATGGCCGGTGAGCCCGAGGTGCAGAAGCTGGACAAGGCCGGGCAGGTGGAGATGCGCCTGGTCGCCGCCGGTGCCCGGCGGGACATGGACCAGCTCGACGCCGCCATCGTCACGCTCCAGAGCTCCGAGCTCGCGTCGAGCGCCGTGCACCCCTGGACGGCCAGGTTGCGCTACGCGTACGCCGACGCGCTGCTGGCCGCCGGTCGTGAGAACGAGGCCCGGGAGTGGTTCGGGAAGGCGCTGGAGGCGGACAAGGACGGCTCCACCGACGCGTCGGACCGGCTCGCCGAGATGGACGGTGTCGAGTTCGTCGACGCCCTCGACGAGGAAGAGGCCGACGAGAACGGGGCCGACGAGAACGAGAACGGGACCGACGGCAACGGCGACGCCGTGAGCCCGGAGCCGGAGACCGCCACGGACAGCGACAAGGACCGTACGCCCGAGGCGTGAGACCAAGAAGAGAGGGCGGCACCCCGGGACCCGGGGTGCCGCCCTCTCTCGTTTCTCCGTTCCGGCTCAGTCCAGATCGAGGTCGAGACTGCGCAGGACCAGCCCGGTGGCCGGCTTCGGGCCGAACGACGTCGACTTGCGAGGCATGGTGACCCCCTGCCGGGCGAGATCCCGGACCACCTCCTCGCGTACCGGATGCATCAGGACCGCCGTGCCGCCCCGCCGTTCGGCCTGCTCCACGGCGGCGGCGGTGTCATGGATGTAGGCGATGTGCTCCGGGGCGTCCGGTATCTCCCAGATGTGGTCGAGCAGGGCCGCGTGCAGGACCGTCGCGTCCAGGCCCCGCCAGGCGGGCGGGCGGTCGGCGGGAATTGTGCGGGCCAGCAGACCGGGATCGGGGCGGTCGACGAGATGGAAGCCGCCGTCGCCGGCGAGCAGGAAAGCGTTGCCCCCGGCGGACGCCCCGGCGAGCTCCTCCAGCGCGTCGGGGAGCGGGCCGGGCACCTCGCGTACCCGGAAGAGACCGTCCAGGGCGGCCAGCGCAGCGTCGACCGGGAGCCGGTGCAGCAGCCGGTGGATGGCGCGTACCCGGAGCGGATAGCGGGCCGTGTCGACGAGCAGGACCAGGCCGAAGTCCCAGGGGCCGGGCACCGTGTGCTCCCGCTGGAGGCGGAGGTAGGTGGCCCAGCGATGGTGCCCGTCGGCGATCAGCGCCTGGTGGTGGGCGAGATCGGTGCCGATCTCCGCCTGCTCGACGGGGTCGGTGACCGCCCAGAGCCGGTGCCGGAACCCGTCCTCGGTCGTGGTGGTGAGCAGCGGGGGGCGGTCCGTCGCCCGCTCGATGACGGCGGCCGCCCCCGCCTCCCGGCCGTCGCCCCGGTAGCTGAGCAGCAGCGGTTCGAGGTGTGCCGCGGTGGTGCGCATCAGGTCGGCCCGGTCCTCCACGACATGGGCCATCACGTCCTCGTGCGGCAGGACGACGCCCTCGGCCGGGGCGGAGAGCGCCAGCGCCCCGATGACCCCCCGTTGCAGCAGATCGCCGTTGCGCTGCTCGTACACGTACAGAGCGGGCTCGTGGTCCGGTGCGAGGACGCCCTCGGCGAGCCAGAGCTTCAGGGTCCGCGCCGCCTGTTCGTGACGGGCCGCGGCCGTGTCCGCCTGGGGCAGGATCAGCCGGACGATGTTGTGCGGATCGGCCGACTCCAGATGATGGAGTCCGTCGGGCCGCACCACCACGTCGTACGGGGGTGAGGTCACCGCGGCGAGACTGCCGACCTGCTCGGGAACGTACCGCAGCCCACGGAACGGAATCAGACGCAGTCCCTGGCCGGCCGGACCTGATGTGTTCATCCGTGCATGGTAAGTGCGGGACGGGGATGCGCGATGATCTGAGCAGAAGCGGTGAGCGAGGAGCACAAGGAATGAGTCACACGGGCAGAACCCGACCCAGTGGCAGCGGTACGGCGCTGAGCAGGGCGTACGACACGGCGCTGCTCGATCTCGACGGGGTGGTCTACGCGGGCGACCGGGCGATCGTCCACGCCGTCGACGCGCTGGCGGTGGCGCGGAACGGGGGGATGCACCTGGCGTACGTCACCAACAACGCCCTGCGCACACCGGACGCGGTGGCCGGCCATCTGACCGCGCTCGGTGTCCCCGCGGAGCCCGGTGACGTGATCACCTCGGCGCAGGCGGTGGCCCGGTTGATGGCCGATCAGCTGCCCCCCGGTGCCCGGGTGCTGGTGGTGGGCGGCGAGGGGCTGCGGTCCGCGGTGCGGGAGCGCGGTCTGGTGCCGGTGGAGTCGGCGGACGACGACCCGGCCGCGGTGGCCCAGGGGTACGGCGGCCCGGACATGGCCTGGGGGCGGTTCGCCGAGGCCGCGTACGCGGTCGCGCGCGGGGTGCCGTGGTTCGCGTCCAACACCGACCTGACGATCCCGAGCGCCCGGGGCATCGCACCGGGCAACGGCGCCGCGGTCGAGGTCGTACGGATCGCGACCGGTGCCGAGCCGCAGGTGGCCGGGAAGCCGCTGCCGCCGATGCACCGGGAGACGGTGCTGCGGACCGGCGCCGAACGCCCGCTGGTGGTCGGCGACCGGCTCGACACGGACATCGAGGGCGCGTTCAACGGAGGCGTGGACTCCCTGCTGGTGCTCACCGGAGTGACGGACGCGGCGCGGCTGCTGGCCGCCGTGCCGGAGCACCGGCCGACCTACGTGGACGCCGACCTGAGGGGACTGCTGACCGGGCAGCCCGAGGTGGCGGAGCGCGGCGGCGGGTTCGTGTGCGGGGGCTGGACGGCCTCGGTGCGCGGCGACGGGCTGGCGCTGGACGGGGACGGGGACGCGCTGGACGGGCTGCGGGCGCTCTGCGGGGCGGCCTGGTCGTACGCGGGGGAGGGCTCCTGCGGGCTGGACGCGGGCAAGGCGGTCGCCCGGCTGGGGCTTTAGGGGCGGGAGGCCGGTCCGCGGCAGCGGGAGCAGGCCCACAACCACAGAAGAAGATAGGTTAACCTAACCTAACTTTGTTCTGGTCGGTGTGCCGCCGTTCCGCACCCGTCCCCTCCGACTCCGGGAGTACGACCATGCAGCGCCTCGCCGCGGACGCGGTGACCCTCGGCTACGACGGCAGGGTCGTCGCGGAGGATCTCTCGGTGGAGATCCCCGACCGTTCGTTCACGGTGATCGTCGGCCCCAATGCCTGCGGCAAGTCGACCCTGCTGCGCGCGCTCGCGCGGATGCTGAGGCCGGAGAGCGGCCGGGTGCTGCTGGACGGGCGGGCGATCCACCGACTGCCCGCGAAGAAGGTCGCCCGGACGCTGGGGCTGCTCCCGCAGTCCTCCGTCGCGCCGGACGGGATCACCGTCGCCGATCTCGTCGGGCGCGGCCGGTATCCCCACCAGGGGCTGCTGCGCCAGTGGTCGCCGGAGGACGAACGCGTCGTCGCGGAGTCGATGGCGGCCACCGGCGTCGACGCGCTCGCCGACCGCCATGTCGACGCGTTGTCCGGCGGACAGCGCCAGCGCGTCTGGATCGCCATGGCGCTCGCCCAGCAGACACCGCTGCTGCTGCTCGACGAGCCGACCACGTACCTCGACATCCAGCACCAGATCGATGTCCTCGACCTCTGTGCCGACCTGCACGAGACGCAGGGGCGCACCCTGGTCGCCGTCCTGCACGACCTGAACCACGCCGCGCGGTACGCCACCCACCTCGTCGCGATGCGGGACGGCCGGGTGATCGCCGAGGGACCGCCCGGCGAGATCGTCACCGCGGGCCTGGTGGAGCGGGTCTTCGGGCTGCGCTGCCAGGTGATCGACGACCCGGAGACCGGGACCCCGCTGGTGGTGCCGGCCGCGCGCGGACCGCGCCGGGCCGACGTCCCGACCGGCGGACCGTCGCCCCGCCTACAGCAGTGACCTCAGCCGCAGGAGATCGCGGAACCCCGCCTCCAGGCGGACCCGGCCCGAGGCCCAGGCGCGGGCGAAGTCCAGCTCGCCGTCGACCATGGCCACCAGGTCGCCGCCGGACATCGCGAGCCGGATCGCCGCCTTCTCGCGGGGCGGCCCCTCGACCGTGTCCAGCACCTGGATCCGGCCATCGGTCAGTCGGCCGGTGAACGTGACGTCGAGGTCCTTGATGTGGCAGCTCAGCGAACGGTCGACGGCGGCCGCGCCGCGTACGGCGCCGTCGGCCTCCGCGAGGCGGTCGGAAAGTCTGTCGAGTGCGCTGCGGCACTCCGCCATGGTCGCCATCGTGATCGACGGTACCCCAGCCCTTCGGGGTAGCGTTTCCCGCATGAACGACTCGACGCGGGAGATCCCGGGGGCGGGGGAGACGCGGGAGGCGGCGGAACCGGCGACGGCGGCCGTGACCGACCCCGCCGCACCGGCGCCCCTGGGCGTCCCCCGCACCCCCACCGGCCACGCCGGGGTGGACGCGGGCCTGGAGCGTCTCGCCGACGCCGACCACCTTCCGGCGGACGGACACATCGAGGTGTACGAGGATGTACACCGTGGGCTGCGCGAGACCTTGACCGCGCTGGACAACGCGCCCACGCCCGCACCGGTACCCGCACCGGTGCCCCCGCACGACAACAGGAGCTGAACCGAACGTGGCCGGAGTGGCACGCCGCCGTCTCGACGCCGAACTGGTACGCCGCAAACTCGCGCGCTCGCGTGAGCACGCCAGCCAGCTGATCGCCGCCGGGCGGGTCACCGTCGGCGGGAACACCGCGACCAAACCCGCCACCCAGGTCGAGACCAGTGCCGCCGTCGTCGTGACCAAGGACGACAGCGACCCCGAGTACGTCTCGCGCGGCGGGCACAAGCTCGCGGGCGCCCTCGCCGCCTTCGTCCCCCTCGGCCTGGCCGTCGAGGGGCGCCGGGCCCTGGACGCCGGGGCGTCGACCGGCGGCTTCACCGACGTACTGCTCAGGGCGGGCATCGGCCATGTCGTCGCCGTGGACGTCGGCTACGGGCAGCTCGCCTGGTCGCTCCAGTCCGACGACCGCGTCACCGTCAAGGACCGCACCAACGTGCGGGAGTTGACGCTGGAGGCGATCGACGGGCAGCCGGTGGACCTGGTGGTCGGGGACCTGTCGTTCATCCCGCTGGGGCTGGTCCTGCCCGCCCTGGCGCGCTGCGCCGCCCCCGGCGCCGACCTGGTCCTGATGGTCAAGCCGCAGTTCGAGGTGGGCAAGGAGCGGCTCGGCAGCGGCGGCGTGGTGCGCAGCCCCGAACTGCGGGCCGAGGCGGTCCGCGAGGTCGCGCGCCGGGCCTGGGAACTGGGCCTCGGAGTGCGGGGGGTGACGGCCAGCCCGCTGCCCGGCCCGTCGGGGAACGTCGAGTACTTTCTGTGGCTGCGGGCCGGGGCACCTGAACTGGATCCCGCGGATGTCGACCGTGCAGTGGCGGAGGGGCCTCGTTGACGACGAATGCGGCACGAATGACGACGGACGCGGCCCGGACCGTGTTCCTTCTCGCGCACACCGGCCGCCCGGCCGCGATCCGCAGTGCCGAACTGGTCGTACAGGGACTGCTCCGCAGCGGTCTGGGCGTACGGGTGCTGGCCACCGAGGCGGCGGACCTGCCGCTGCCGCCGTCCGTCGAGACGGTCACGGACACCACGCCCGGGGCGGTGGACGGCTGTGAGCTGCTGATCGTGCTCGGCGGGGACGGGACGCTGCTGCGCGGCGCGGAGTTCTCCCGCGCCTCCGGGGTGCCGATGCTCGGCGTCAACCTCGGCCGGGTCGGGTTCCTCGCCGAGGCCGAGCGCGACGACCTGGACAAGGTCGTCGACCGGGTCGTCACCCGCTCCTACCAGGTCGAGGAGCGCATGACGCTCGACGTCGTGGTGCGCACCAACGGCGACGTCGTCCACACCGACTGGGCGCTCAACGAGGCGGCCGTGCAGAAGGTGTCGCCCGAGCGGATGCTGGAGGTCGTCCTGGAGATCGACGGCCGCCCCGTGACCGGCTTCGGCTGCGACGGGATCGTCTGCGCGACGCCGACCGGATCGACCGCGTACGCCTTCTCGGCGGGCGGGCCCGTCGTCTGGCCCGAGGTCGAGGCGCTGCTGATGGTGCCGATCAGCGCCCACGCGCTGTTCGCCAAGCCGCTGGTGACCTCACCGGACTCGGTGCTCGCCGTGGAGGTCCAGCAGCACACCCCGCACGGGGTGCTCTGGTGCGACGGCCGCAGGACCGTGGAGCTGCCCGCCGGGGCGCGGGTCGAGGTGCGGCGCGGCGCGGTGCCCGTACGCCTCGCGCGGCTGCACCACGCCTCGTTCACGGACCGGCTGGTCGCGAAGTTCGCGCTGCCGGTCTCGGGGTGGCGCGGCGCCCCGCACTGACCGGCGGACGTTCCCCCGGAGGTGTCGCGAAGAGCGGTGCGCATACCCGGGAGAGTGAGCCGTGGAGCGGGGTACGTCGCACATCGGCCTTCGGACCTCGTAAGGTCGTGTCCGTGTTGGAGGAGATGCGGATACGGTCGCTCGGAGTCATCGACGACGCGGTGGTGGAGCTGTCACCCGGTTTCACCGCCGTGACGGGTGAGACCGGCGCGGGCAAGACCATGGTCGTCACCAGCCTCGGGCTGCTGCTCGGCGGGCGCGCGGACCCGGCCCTGGTACGGATCGGGGCCAAGGCCGCCGTCGTGGAGGGGCGGATCACGGTGTCCGAGGGGGACGCCGTCGCCCTGCGGGCGGAGGAGGCCGGGGGCGAGATCGAGGACGGCGCGCTGCTGATCAGCCGTACCGTCTCCGCCGAGGGACGCTCCCGGGCGCATCTCGGCGGCCGGTCCGTGCCGGTCGGGGTGCTCTCCGAACTCGCCGACGAACTCGTCGCCGTGCACGGCCAGACCGACCAGCAGGGCCTGCTCAAGCCGGCCCGGCAGCGGCAGGCGCTCGACCGTTACGCGGGCGACGGCGTCGCCCGGCCGCACGCCGTGTACGCGGCGGCCTACCAGCGGCTGCGGGCCGTCGCCACGGAGCTGGAGGAGCTGACCACGCGCGCCCGCGAGCGCGCCCAGGAAGCCGATCTGCTCCGCTTCGGGCTGGGCGAGATCGCCGCCGTCGAACCGCTGGCCGGTGAGGACGGCGAACTGGCCGCCGAGGCCGAGCGGCTCGGCCACGCGGAGGCGCTCGCCTCCGCCGCGTCCCTGGCGCACACGGCACTCGCGGGCGACCCGGAGGACCCGGAGGGCGTCGACGCGACGACGGTCGTCGCGGCCGCCGGACGGGCGCTGGACGCGGTGCGCGCCCACGACCCGGCACTGGCCGCGCTCGCCGACCGGATCGGCGAGATCTCGATCCTGCTCTCCGACGTCGCGGGCGAACTGGCCGGATACGCCGACCAGTTGGACGCCGACCCGCGACGGCTCGCCGCCGTGGAGGAGCGCCGCGCCGCGCTCACCGTGCTCACCCGTAAGTACGGCGAGGACATCGGCGCCGTGCTCGCCTGGGCCCAGGAGGGCGCCACCCGCCTCACCGAGCTGGAGGGCGACGACGACCGGATCGGCGAGCTGACCGCCGAGCGCGACGCGCTGCGGGCCGAACTCTCCGCCCTCGGGCAGGAGCTGACCGACGCACGCAACCGGGCGGCGGCGCTCTTCGCCGAGGCGGTGACCGAGGAGCTGGCCTCCCTGGCGATGCCGCACGCCCGGGTCTCCTTCGCGATCCGGCAGACCGAGGCGGCCGACGAGGCGTCCGGCATCGACATCGACGGGCGGAGCGTGGTCTACGGGCCGTCCGGCGCCGACGAGGTGGAGCTGCTGCTGGCCCCGCACCCCGGCGCCCAGCCGCGGCCGATCGCCAAGGGGGCCTCGGGCGGTGAGCTGTCCCGGGTGATGCTCGCCGTCGAGGTGGTCTTCGCGGGCGCCGACCCCGTACCCACGTACCTCTTCGACGAGGTCGACGCGGGCGTCGGCGGCAAGGCCGCGGTCGAGGTCGGGCGGCGGCTCGCGAAGCTCGCCCGGTCCGCCCAGGTCGTCGTCGTCACCCACCTTCCGCAGGTGGCGGCCTTCGCGGACCGGCAGTTGCTGGTCGAGAAGACCGTCGACGGGGCGGTGACCAGCAGCGGGGTCACGGTCCTGGAGGGCGAGGACCGGGTGCGGGAGCTGTCCCGGATGCTCGCGGGCCAGGAGGACTCCCAGACGGCGCGCGCCCACGCGGAGGAACTGCTCGCCGCGGCCCGCTCGGACGGCTGACACCCGCTCGTCGTCGCGGGACGGCCCGCCGGACGGTTCCGGCGGGCCGTCCCCGTAGGCTGGCGCGCATGGGAGCGATGTTCAGGAGGACCGTGGCGGCCGGTGCCGTCGCCGCGACGGTGGCGGGCGGGGCGTACCGGATCCTGCGGTCCCGGCCGCGCCCGTTCGGACGGCGCGTCAACCACGCGGGCCGCGCCGTCGACCTCTGCGCGGGCCCGGCCGCCGTGCTCGGGACCGCGGCCGGTGCGGCGGTCCTTCCGCTGCCGCCCCGTACCCGGTGCGCCGCCGTCCTCGCGGTGCTGGCGGCCGGCGGCTGCGGAGCCCACGACGACCTCGCCGGTGCGGGCGACCCGCGCAGCGGCTTCCGCGCCCACCTCGGCGCGCTCCGGGACGGCGAACTGACCACCGGCGCGGTGAAGCTCCTCGGCATCGGTGCCGCCGGGCTCGTCGCCGCGTCCCTGCTGAAGGAGCGGCCCGTCGACCGGGTGCTCGGCGCGGTGGTGATCGCCGGAACCGCGCACCTGGTCAATCTGACGGACATACGGCCGGCGGCGGCCGCCGCAACCGTCCTCGCCCTCGGCGCCCCCGGTCTGCCGGGCGGGCTCGCCGCCGCCCCGGTCGGCGCCGTCGCCGCGCTCCTCGCCGACGACCTGAGGGAGCGCACCATGCTCGGGGACACCGGGGCGCATGCCCTGGGCGCCGGGCTCGGGATCGCGATCGTCGCGGGCCGGGGCCGGGCCGGACTCCTCGCGCACGGAGCCGCACTGGTCGCGGCGGCGGCGTACGGGGACCGGATCGGGGACCTCGTCCGGGCGGTCGCGGACCGCTGAGGGCGGCGGACGGGCAACATCGCGCCGTTTTCTCACCCGTGCGGGTGGCAGGCGGTGTCCGGAAGTCGAGGTAAGGGCCATGACAGCCGCCCGACTGTGCCGGAACGCCCGTACGGACTGGCATCCTTGGCGGTGCCCTCACCACCGACTCGGGAGCCCCGGGAGCCATTCAACGTGTCACAGCTGCGTACGGTCCAAGTCCTGGGCGGCGGCAGCGCGGGCAGCAACGCCCACGTCGGCTCGCTGACCGCCGGGCTCGTGGCACGGGGCGTGCACGTCACCGTCTGCGCCCCCGCCGAACTGGACCACGCCTACGACTACTCCGGCACGGGCGCCCGGTTCACCCCCGTACCCCGGCGCGGCGACCCCGTCTCCGTCGCCGCCCTGCGCAGCGCCTGCGCGAGCGCGGACCTCGTCCACGCGCACGGGCCGCACGCCGCCGTGCGCGCCGCCCTCGCGCTCGGCGGGCGGAGCGTCCCCCTCGTCGTCACCTGGCACGCCCGCGCCCATGTCGACGGGGCCCGCCGCCGGCTGGTCCGGATGATGGAGCGACGGGCCGCGCGGGCGGCCGCGGTCGTCCTCGGCACCACGTCGGACCTGGTCGACCGGGCGCGCCGGAGAGGGGCGCGGGACGCCCGGCTCGCACCGGTCTCCGCCCCCGCGCCCCGGCTGCCGGACGGGGCCCGGCCGGACAAGGCCAGGGCCGAACTCGGCGTGGTGGGAAGGCCGTTGATCGTCACCTGCGGAAGCCTCGTACCGCATCACGGCTACGGCACCCTGCTCGACGCCGCCCGGATGTGGCGGGACCTCGACCCCGGGCCGCTCCTGGTCGTCGTGGGCGAGGGGCGGGAGCGGTCCGCGCTCCAGCGCCGGATCCGGGACGAGGAGCTGCCCGTCCGGCTCGTCGGCGACCGCGAGGACCGCGCCGAGCTGCTCGCCGCGGCGGATCTGGCCGTGCTGCCCAGCAGTTGGGAGGAGCGCTCGGTGCAGGCGCAGGAGGCGCTCAGGCTCGGCGTCCCGCTGGTCGCCACCGCGGTCGGCGGCGTGCCCGACCTGGTGGGCGACGCGGCGGAGCTCGTGCCGTACGGCAACGCGGAGGCGCTCGGGCGGACGGTGGCCCGGCTGCTCGGCGATCCGCTGCGGCGCGCGGAGATGGCCGCCACCGGGCTCGCGCAGGCCGCCGGCTGGCCCACCGAGGACGACACCATCGCCCAAGTCCTCAGCGTGTACGACGAGTTGACCCAGCCGCTGGCGGTGGCGGTACGGGCGCGCTGAGCCTCCCGGCTACTCGGTGTGCCGGCGGGCCCGGAGCGCCAGGCTCAGCGCCAGCACCGCCTGCGGGTCGTCCAGATCGGTGCCGAGCAGCTCCCCGATCCGGGCCAGCCGGTTGTACAGGGTCTGCCGGTTCAGATGCAGCTCCCGCGCCGTCTCCGCCTTGCGGCCCGCGTGCGCCAGATACGTCTCCAGCGTCGGCAGCAGCGCGGGGCGCGAGGTCCGGTCGTGGTCCCGCAGCGGCCCGATCGCCCGGTCCACGAACGCGGCCAGGTCCGGGTGGTCGCGCAGCCGCCACAGCAGCAGGTCGATGTCGAGACGCCGGGCGTCGTACCAGGGCCGGTCGTCGAGGCCGTACGCGGCCGTCGCCGTCTCGGCGGCGTGCCGCAGGCTCGCCCCGGCCGTCGCCCAGCCGCCCGCCACCCCCACCACCACGACCGGGGGCCGTGCCCCGGCCCGTTCGAGACCGGCCCGCTCCACCCCGGCCCGCAGCGCCGTCGCGACCCGGTCCGCGACCGCCGTGCGCTCCGACTCGGACCGCAGTCCCAGCAGCACCGGCACCCGGCCCTCCACCGGCCGCACCCCCAGCAGCACCGGCACACCCACCGACGACAGTTCCTCCAGCACCGCGCGGGCCAGCGACGCCCAGTTCCCGGACGCCGACAGCTCCGGGGCCAGCCGCATCACGACCGGCAGCAGCGGCAACGCACCCGGCTTGAAGCCCAGGACCCGGGCCTGGGCGGGCGCGTCCTCCGGCGTGATCCGGCCCTCGGCGAGATCGGAGAGGAAGTCCCCCCGGCCCCGGGCGGCGAGCTCCTCCTCCTGGCGGGCCTGCATCAGGACGACGGCGAGGATGCCCGCCGCCCGCTCCGCGGCCATCCGGTGCACCGGCAGCAGCGGCCCGGACACCGCCAGCAGCACCAGCCTGGCCCGCACCGCACCGGTGCCGGGCCCGCCACCCGGCACGTCCACCAGCACCGAACCGGTCGGCGGCGCCTCGCGGGCCGCCCGCCCGCCGCGCATCCCGTCCCACACCTGGAGCGGATCGGCGCCGACCGGGCCGGTGCCGGGCCCCGCCGCGTACAGCAGCTGCCCGTCCGCCGTCTCCAGGAAGACCGGGTTGGCCGCGAAGTCCGCCAGGATGCCGAGGACCTGGGGCACCCCGCCACCGCCGAGCAGCGCCTGGGTGCACCGCCGGTGCACGTCCTCGGCCTGCCGCAGCAGGGCGTAGTGGCCGTTGACGATCTCGGTGTGGATCTCCTCCGTCACCGCGACGAACGGGACCTCGCGGTGCAGCTGCACCAGCGGCAGCCCCGCGGCCCGGGCGGCGTCCACTATCGAGGACGGCAGCCGGCTGAAGCGCGGACCGAGCTCCACCACCAGGGCGGCGATCTGCCGGTCGGCGAGCCTGCGGACGAAGGCGCGCTGCTCGGCCGGACGGGTGCCGAGCCCGAGCCCCGTGGTGAGCAGCAGCTCACCGCCCTTGAGCAGCGAGGCGATGTTCGGGACCTCGCCCGCGTGCACCCAGCGGACCGTACGGTTCAGCCGCTCCGAGCCCGCCACCACCTCCGGGAGCCCGCCCCGCAGCCCCGGCAGCTCCAGGGCTCGCTGCACGGTGATTCCGCCTTGGGTCTCCACTTGCTCAGGCCTCGTACTTCCACTTGATCCGATGGGCGTCCGCCCTGGTTCTCACCTTGATTTTCGCCCCGATTCAGGACGGTACCGGCACTCGGCGCCCAAGGCGCCGCCGGGGGAGCCGGTGCGGGCCTGCGTTGACACGGGGCGAGCGCCGCTGCGATCTTGTGGACGCCGCGCGGTCCGGGCGGCCCCGTATCCGCAGAGACGACCTTGGAGCAATGGTGGGCGACGTGTCCCGGGAACCGTCCGGCCCGCTGGTCGGGGCCGACTGGCTGGCGGCGCGGATCGGCGCACCGGACGGGCCGGTGGTCCTCGACGCCTCGGTCGGGGCGCATCGGGGCGGGGAGCGGCGCATTCCCGGCGCACGGGTCTTCGACATCGACGGAGCCCTCTCCGACCCCTCCGTACCGCTGCCCCACACGATGCCCGGCGCCGACCGGTTCACCCGGGAGCTGCGCGCCCTCGGCGTGAACGACGCGGACACCGTCGTCGTGTACGACGGCGCCGGGATCTACTCCAGCGCCCGGGCCTGGTGGATGCTGCGGGCGATGGGCCTCGACCGGGTCGCGGTGCTCGACGGCGGCCTGCCCGCCTGGACCGCGGCCGGACTGCCCCTGGAGAGCGCCCCTCCCGCGCCCCCGGCGGCTCCCGGTGACTTCACCGCACGACCGCGCGCCGGGATGTTTGTCACCGCTGACGAGGTGGCGCGGGCCCTGACCGATCCCGCCGCGGTGGTCCTCGACGCCCGGTCGCCGGAGCGGTACGCCGGCACCGTCGCCGAGCCCCGGCCGGGGCTGCGCGCCGGACACATGCCGGGGGCTGCCAACCTGCCCTTCGACACCCTCCAGCACGACGGGCGGATGCGCCCGGCGGACGAGCTGCGCGCCGCGCTCACCGCCCGCGCCGGGGAGCGCGAGCGGTTGGTCCTCAGCTGCGGATCGGGGGTCACCGCCTGCGTGCTGGCCCTGGCGGCGGAACTCGCCGGGTACCGAGGGCAGGCGGTGTACGACGGTTCGTGGAGCGAGTGGGGGATGGCCTCGGGGCCGCACCCCGTGGCGACCGGGGCGGACGGGCCCGCGCCCGCGCAGTGAGACCGGCCCGCTAACCGGCGGACTCCGGCCCGGGGGCCCGCAGCAGTCGCTCGCCGAGCAGCACCGCGCACGCCCCTGCCGCCAGCAGCCCGCCGACGAGGAAGGTGCCCCGCGCTCCGGCGAGCGGCAGGATCAGTCCGCCGAGCGCGGCGCCCGCCGCGATGCCGAGGTTGTACAGGCCGGAGTTGGCCGCGAGTGCGATGTCCGTGCGGCCCGGCGCGCACCGCAGCATGGCGTTCTGGGTGGTCATGAACACCGGCCCGAGCGCACCACCCGTCAGCGCCAGGAACACCACCGCCGCCACCGGCTCGGCGCCGACCGCGTAGAGACCGAGCATGCCCACCGCCTGGGTGGCGACGGCGGTGGCCAGGGTGGTTCGGGGGAAGCGGTCCAGCAGTGCCCCGGTGACGCTCACTCCGGCCAGGCACGCGACTCCGAAAGTGACGAGAAGGACGTTGACCGCGCTTGAGGAGAACCCGCTCACGTCGCCCAGGAACGTGACGATGTACGTGTATCCCGTGAAGGCCCCGGTGGCGGACAGGGTGCCGGCCACCAGTACGGTCCCGAACCGGCGGACGTCGGGACTGGTTCCGTAGGCGGCGTGCTCCTCCTCCGGACGGGAGGTGGGCAGCAGAACGGCGATGGTCACCAGCGAGACGAGTCCCAGAGCCGCGAGCACGGCGACGGGCACCTGCCAGTCGCTCCGCCGGCCCAGCCAGGTCCCCGCGGGGACACCGAGCACGAGGGCGAGCGACCCGGCGACGGACAGCGCTCCGACCACGCGGCCACGGACCTCGGGGGTGAACAGGCCCACCGCGACCGGGGCCATCACCGCCCAGAACAACGCCTGGGCGAGCGCGGTCAGCAGCCGCGCGAGGAGGAGCACCCAGTAGGAGGTCGCCAGCGCCGCCACCAGACTGGACACGACCAGCGCGGCCAGGAGCCAGGTGAGCACATGGCGCCGGGGCACGGCCCGCACGGCGTGGGCGAGCGGCAATGACGCGACGGCCACCGTCACGCCGTAACCGGTGACCAGGAGGCCGACCGCCGGCACCGACACCCGGAGGCTCCCGGAGATGAGTTCCAGGAGTCCGACAGGCAGGTTCTCCGCGGTGTTCAGGGTGAAGGCGGCCAGCATCAGGGCCAGGAGCACCGCCGACCTCCGCCCCGCGGACGGACGCGCCGTGGCCTCGCGCCCTCTTCCCGGCCACGCCCTTCGCGCCTGCTCGGCGGCATCGCTCATGCGGGTAGCCCACCGGGTCGGCCGGTCCCGCCGCAACCGGATTCGTCCGCCGTGCGGGGAGCCCGGAGAACGACCGGCGCATACGGTGCCCGGTCGGGGGACGGGCGGGGTCCGCCCCGGCGTCCGGAGCAGCGGCCCGACCGGCCGCCGAACACCGGACCGTCCCGGTCGCCCGCGCCGGGGACGACCGGGACGGTCCGGTGCACGAACAGGGGAAACCGCGCGGGCCGGAGGCACGCACCCCGCCCACCCGCCGTACCGGGTGCGGCCACGACATCCCGCGCGGAATCCGGCACGGGCGGACGGGACCGCGCCGGGCCGGTCAGCCGACGTACGCCCCGCTCGCGGTCAGCCGGAGCGCCGTGTCGATCAGCGGCACATGGCTGAACGCCTGCGGGAAGTTGCCCACCTGGCGCTGGAGCCGGGAGTCCCACTCCTCCGCGAGCAGGCCCAGGTCGTTGCGGAGCGACAGCAGCCGCTCGAAGAGCTGGCGGGCCTCGTCGACCCGGCCGATCATCGCCAGATCGTCCGCCAGCCAGAACGAGCAGGCCAGGAAGGCGCCCTCGTCGCCCTCCAGACCGTCCACCCCGGCGTCCTCGCCGGACGTCGGATAGCGCAGCACGAAGCCGTCCTCGGTGGACAGCTCCCGCTGGATCGCCTCGATCGTGCCGATCACCCGCTTGTCGTCCGGCGGCAGGAAGCCCATCTGCGGGATCAGCAGCAGCGAGGCGTCCAGCTCCCGTGAGCCGTAGGACTGGGTGAAGGTGTTGCGCTCCGGGTCGTAGCCCCGCTCGCAGACGTCGCGGTGGATCTCGTCGCGCAGCTCGCGCAGCCGCTCCACCGGGCCCTCCGCGTCCCCGGACTCGATGAGCTTGATCGTCCGGTCGACGGCGACCCAGGCCATCACCTTCGAGTGGACGAAGTGGCGGCGCGGTCCGCGCACCTCCCAGATTCCCTCGTCCGGCTCGTCCCAGTGCTTCTCCAGGTACTCGATCAGCTTGAGCTGGAGCCCCGTCGCGTAGTCGTTGCGGGTCAGGCCGGTCATGTGGGCCAGGTGCAGGGCCTCGGTGACCTCGCCGTACACATCCAGCTGGAGCTGGCCCGCCGCGCCGTTGCCGACCCGGACCGGGGCGGAGTTCTCGTAGCCGGGCAGCCAGTCCAGCTCGGCCTCGCCCAGCTCGCGCTCGCCCGCGATGCCGTACATGATCTGGAGGTTCTCCGGGTCGCCGGCGACGGCCCGCAGCAGCCACTCGCGCCAGGCGCGGGCCTCCTCGCGGTAGCCGGTGCGCAGCAGCGAGGAGAGGGTGATCGCGGCGTCGCGCAGCCAGGTGTAGCGGTAGTCCCAGTTCCGGGAGCCGCCGATGTCCTCCGGCAGGGAGGTGGTGGGGGCGGCGACGATGCCGCCGGTCGGCGCGTACGTCAGGGCCTTGAGCGTGATCAGGGAGCGGACCACCGCCTCGCGGTAGGGCCCGTGGTACGTGCACTGGTCGACCCACTCGCGCCAGAACTCGGCGGTCGCGTCCAGCGAACCGTCCGGGTCCGGAAGGCCCGGCGGCCCGTGGTGCGAGGGCTGCCAGCTGATCGTGAACGCCACCCGGTCGCCCGGCGCCACCGTGAAGTCGGAGTACGTCGTGAGGTTCTCGCCGTACGTCTCGGCGGAGGTGTCCAGCCAGACGGAGTCCGGGCCCGCGACGGCGACCGTGCGCCCGTCGACCTTGTGCACCCACGGGGTGACCCGGCCGTAGCTGAACCGCATCCGCAGCTCCGAGCGCATCGGCACCCGGCCGCTGACCCCCTCCACGATCCGGATCACCTGCGGGGCCCCGTCGCGCGGCGGCATGAAATCGGTCACCCTGACCGTGCCGCGCGGGGTGTCCCACTCCGATTCCAGGATCAGGGAGTCCCCGCGGTAGCGGCGGCGGTCCGCGGCCTGCGGTCCCGTCCCGTCCGCGGGCACCGGGCCGAGGCGCCAGAAGCCGTGCTCCTCGGTGCCGAGCAGCCCCGCGAAGACGGCGTGCGAATCGAAGCGGGGAAGGCACAGCCAGTCCATCGTGCCGTCCCGGCAGACCAGCGCGGCCGTCTGCATGTCTCCGATGAGTGCGTAATCCTCGATGCGCCCGGCCACGTGCAATCTCCAGTCGAACGGCCATGGAGCCCCGTAGGGCATTGCTGCGAAAGAAGGGGAAAACGGGAAACAGAGTGTCGTCGCAAGGCGTTGGTACGGGAAAACCTGCGAACGCTTCACCTCGCCCGGGGCGAGTGGTCCGAGCAGGATACGACGCACTCCGTTGATCCGCGCGACGGTCTTGACAACCGGACAGCTCCGAACGGGTGTGTGTACGGACACCCGCGGTGATCATGCGTGGTGGCGGTCGGGACGCCGCCGGAAGCGGGTCCCACTCGGCGCTGTTACCCTGGTAGCCCGTGGACCGGTGGTCGTCCGCAACCGCAGACGAGGCCCCCGAACCGCAGCGACGGCACCTCCGGAGTCTCCGGACGGCACAGCCGGTACGCACCTCACGATCGCGACCACGGGAGCCCCCTTTGGCTATGCAGCCCACATCCACGACGACCAAGCACATCTTCGTCACCGGGGGTGTCGCCTCATCCCTCGGCAAGGGTCTGACTGCCTCCAGCCTCGGTGCCCTGCTCAAGGCGCGTGGCCTCCGGGTCACCATGCAGAAGCTCGACCCCTACCTCAACGTCGACCCGGGCACGATGAACCCGTTCCAGCACGGTGAGGTGTTCGTCACCAACGACGGCGCCGAGACCGACCTGGACATCGGCCACTACGAGCGCTTCCTCGACGTCGACCTCGACGGCTCGGCCAACGTCACCACCGGCCAGGTCTACTCCCAGGTGATCGCCAAGGAGCGGCGCGGCGAGTACCTCGGCGACACCGTGCAGGTCATCCCGCACATCACCAACGAGATCAAGCACCGCATCCGCCGCATGGCCACCGACGACGTCGACGTCGTGATCACCGAGGTCGGCGGCACGGTCGGGGACATCGAGTCGCTGCCGTTCCTGGAGACCGTCCGCCAGGTCCGCCACGAGGTCGGCCGGGACAACGTCTTCGTCGTCCACATCTCGCTGCTGCCCTACATCGGCCCGTCCGGCGAGCTGAAGACCAAGCCCACCCAGCACTCCGTCGCCGCGCTGCGCAACATCGGCATCCAGCCCGACGCCATCGTGCTGCGCGCCGACCGCGACGTGCCGACCGCCATCAAGCGCAAGATCTCCCTGATGTGCGACGTCGACGAGGCCGCCGTGGTGGCCTGCGTGGACGCCAAGTCGATCTACGACATCCCGAAGGTGCTGCACACCGAGGGCCTGGACGCCTACGTCGTGCGCAAGCTCGACCTGCCGTTCCGCGACGTCGACTGGACGACCTGGGACGACCTGCTGGACCGGGTCCACAACCCCGACCACGAGGTCACCGTCGCGCTCGTCGGCAAGTACATCGACCTGCCGGACGCCTACCTCTCGGTCACCGAGGCCATCCGGGCCGGCGGCTTCGCGAACCGGGCCCGGGGCAAGGTCAAGTGGGTCGCCTCCGACGACTGCAAGACCGCGGCGGGCGCCGCGAAGCAGCTCGGCGACGTCGACGCGATCTGCGTCCCCGGCGGCTTCGGCGACCGGGGTGTCGACGGCAAGATCGGCGCCATCCGCTACGCCCGCGAGAACAAGCTGCCGCTGCTCGGCCTCTGCCTGGGCCTCCAGTGCGTGGTCATCGAGGCCGCGCGCAACCTCGCGGAGATCCCCGACGCCAACTCCACCGAGTTCGACGCCGCCACCGCGCACCCCGTCATCTCGACGATGGAGGAGCAGCTGGCGTACGTCGAGGGCGCCGGCGACCTGGGCGGCACCATGCGGCTCGGCCTGTACCCGGCGAAGCTCGCCGAGGGCTCGGTGGTCCGCGAGGCGTACGAGGACCAGCCGTACGTGGAGGAGCGCCACCGCCACCGCTACGAGGTCAACAACGCCTACCGGGCCGAGCTGGAGAAGAAGGCCGGACTGGTCTTCTCCGGCACTTCGCCGGACAACAAGCTCGTCGAGTACGTCGAGTACCCCCGCGAGATCCACCCCTACCTGGTCGCCACCCAGGCGCACCCGGAGCTCCGCTCCCGTCCGACCCGCCCGCACCCGCTCTTCGCGGGCCTGGTCAAGGCGGCCGTCGAGCGCAAGACCGGTGCCACCCCGGGCAAGTAGTCCGGGGCCGCACAGGCATTAACGTTGACCGGGGTACGGATCCGCGAAGGACGCCGTACCCCGGTTTCCGTGGTTTTCGTGGGAGGACGCAGATGGGTTTCCAGGACACGCCCGAGGAGTGGCAGGTCACCGCGACCGAGACGCCCTTCACCGGCAACAAGACCAGCGTCCGCACCGACGAGGTGGTGATGCCGGACGGCACCGTCGTACGCCGCGACTACCAGGTCCACCCCGGTTCGGTCGCCGTGCTCGCGCTCGACGCGGACGGCCGGGTCGTCGTGCTGCGCCAGTACCGCCACCCGGTGCGCCACAAGCTCTGGGAGATCCCCGCCGGACTGCTCGACGTCCCCGGCGAGAACCCGCTGCACGCCGCCCAGCGCGAGCTGTACGAGGAGGCGTACGTCAAGGCCGAGGACTGGCGGGTGCTGACCGACGTCTTCACCACGCCGGGCGGCTGCGACGAAGCCGTACGGATCTTCCTGGCCCGCGGCCTCTCCGAGGCGGACGGGGAGCGCTTCGAGGTCTCCGAGGAGGAGGCCGACATGGAGCTGGCCCGGGTGCCGCTCCAGGAGCTGGTCCGGGGGGTGCTCGCGGGGGAGCTGCACAACAGCTGCCTGGTGGTGGGCGTCCTCTCGCTGGCGGCGGTGCTCGCCGGTGACGGGATCGATTCGCTGCGGCCGGCCGAGGCGCCCTGGCCGGCCCGCCCGTTCACGGTCTGACGGGCCACCCGCCCGACGGGCCCGCACGGTCCTTCGATCGGACAAGCCGTTGATCCGATCGGGGGATGCCTGCGGCACGCTCCGCCGGGAACGCCCGCGCGCCTGAACTACGCTCGGAACGCCCTGACCGGAGTCCCGGCGGGCGACGCGTGCAGCGAAGTGGAGCGTGGCCCGTGACGGATCAGGCGGTGGACACCAGCGGCCCGGTCGAGGCGCCGGGAGCCGAGGAGCCGTCCGGTGCCGCCCCACCCCGATTCCTCGGCCGGGAACGGGAGTTGAAGGCCCTGCGCGCCGATGTCGGGCACGCGGGTCTGGACACCCTGGCCGGCCGCCGGGCCGCCCGCGCCCGGGTCCTGCTGATCGCCGGGCGTCCCGGATCCGGCCGTACCGCGCTCGCCGACGAACTGGTCCGGACGCTGCTCGCCGAGGGCGGCCACCCCGACGGGCCGTTCCGCGTCCGGCTCACCGAACCCGGCGGCACCCCGGTCCCCACCGAGCGCACCGCCCGCGAACTCCTCGACCGGTTCGGCGTGACCGGCCCGCCCGGCGCGGACGGGGACGAGCTGGCCGGGATGGTCCGCGACGAGCTGGCCGGGCGGCGTGCCGTGCTGGTCCTGGACGACGCGGTGGACGCCGAACAGGTCGACCCGCTGCTGCCGGACAACCCGGACTGCCTGGTCGTCGCGACCTCCGGGGGCCCGCTGACCGGCATCCCGGGCGTCCGGCCCTGCACCATCGGCGGTCTGGAGGCGGGCCCGGCCGTCCGGCTGCTGGCCCGGCTCATCGGCGAGGTGCGCATCACCGTCGACCCCCGGACCGCCGAGACCCTCGCGGAGGAGTGCGGCGGACTGCCGGCCGCCCTGGTGCTGGTCGGCGGCTGGCTCGCCGCGCACCCGATGGCCTCGGTCGCCGACGCCACCCGGCGGCTGCGCGAGTCGGCGGACACCACCGAGCCGTCCGCCGGACCCCGCCCGCTGGCCCGCGCCTTCCGGCTGGTCCACGACGCGCTGCCGCCGGTGTCCGCCCGGATACTGCGGCTGCTCGCCCTCGCGCCCGCCGGGCTCGTCGACGCCCACACCGCGTCCGCGCTGGCCGGCTGCTCCGTATCGGCCGCGCAGCGGACCCTCGACGACTTCGTCTCCCTCGGACTGCTGCACGGTGACGGGGCCGGGCGGCCGCAGTACGAGGTGCCCGGCTGCCTCGCGCCGCTGCTGCGGGAACTGCTGGCGGAGCGGGACCGGCCGGCGGAGATCCAGCTGGCCAGGGCCCGGATGCTGGAGCGGACCGTACGGCTGCTCCAGTCCTGCCGGGCGGTCACCGAGCCCGAGGGCTCCCCGGTCCGCCGCAGGCTCGCCGGGCTGCCCAGGTCGCTGCGGTTCCCCGGGCCGGAGGCCGCCGCCGCGTGGCTGCGGGCCCGTCGGCCGGCCCTGCTCGCCGCGGCCCGCGCGGCCGTCGAGGACGGCGAGCTCGACACGCTGGCGCGGAGGCTGGTCTCGGCCCTGGTGCGGGCGCTGGCGGTGCACGAGGGCACCGAGTCCGCCGCCCCCGAGCTGTACGGACTGCACGGCCTGGTGCTGGCGGTCGCCGAGCGGCGCGGGCTGGCCCGCGAACAGGCCGCCGCGCTGCTCAACCTCGCCGACCTCGACGCCGGCAACGGCCGCACCCGGGAGGCGCTGGCCCGCTACCGGGCCGCGCTGGACGCCGGACGGGCCGCGAAGGACCTGTACGCCACCGGCCGCGCGATGGAATCCGTAGCCGGCGCCTACGCGGAGCTCGGGGACTTCCAGCGGGCCTCCGACTGGTACGGCCGGGCGCTGGCGCACCGGCTCGGCCAGGGGGAGCGGGCCGAGGAGGCGCGGCTGTACGGGCGGCTCGGCGCCGTGCACACCTACGCCGGGCGGTACGGCGAGGCGCTGCGGAACTGGCGCGCCGCGGCGGCCGGCTACCGCAGGCTCGGGGACGTACCGGGCCAGGCGCGGGCGCTCAGCGAGGTGGCCCGGGTGCAGGAGTACGCGGGGCGGCCGCAGGAGTCGCTGCGCACCTGCCAGGAGGCCGTCGAATGGGCCCGACGGGCCGAGGACGTACGGCTCCAGGCGGCGCTGGAGCTCCGGCTGGCCGACACCCTCGACCGGCTCGGCGACCCGGCGGCGGCCGGGCTGCACCGGGGTGTGGCGGACAGACTGCTGAATCAGAAGGGTGTGACCTACGAAATCCGCAGTGCCCCGACAGAAAAATAATGCTTTGTAAGGCTAGACACTGAGAAACCCTTCATTAGAATGGTCGTGCCGCGTGTGTTCGCGGTGTCTCCATTTACGTAGTGTCTATCCGGGTATGTATTGCTATGTCCGGATAACCCTCTGAGTCAAGGACCGTGATCGACGTGAAGGTCGGCATCCCCCGCGAAGTCAAGAACAACGAGTTCCGCGTGGCGATCACGCCTGCCGGTGTGAACGAGCTCGTCCGCAACGGCCACCAGGTCGTCGTCGAGAAGGACGCCGGTCTCGGCTCCTCGATCACGGACGCGGAGTACACCGCCGCCGGAGCCGAGATCCTCTCCACCGCCGACGAGGTCTGGGCCGCCGCCGATCTGGTCCTCAAGGTCAAGGAGCCGATCGCCGAGGAGTACCACCGCCTCCGCAAGGACCAGACGCTCTTCACCTACCTGCACCTCGCCGCCTCCCGCGAGTGCACGGACGCCCTCCTCGCGTCGGGCACCACGGCCATCGCCTACGAGACGGTCGAGACCGCCACCCGCGCCCTCCCGCTGCTCGCCCCGATGTCCGAGGTCGCGGGCCGCCTCGCCCCGCAGGTCGGCGCCTACCACCTGATGCGCTCGGCCGGCGGCCGCGGCGTGCTGCCGGGCGGCGTCCCGGGCACGGCGGCCGGCAAGGCCGTCGTCATCGGCGGCGGCGTCTCCGGCTGGAACGCCACGCAGATCGCCGTGGGCCTCGGCTTCCACGTCACGCTGCTCGACAAGGACATCAACAAGCTCCGCGAGGCGGACAAGGTCTTCGGCACCAAGGTGCAGACCGTCGTCTCCAACGCCTTCGAGCTGGAGAAGGCCGTCATCGAGGCCGACCTCGTCGTCGGTGCCGTGCTCATCCCCGGTGCCAAGGCCCCGAAGCTGGTCACCAACGAGCTCGTCGCCAAGATGAAGCCCGGAAGTGTCCTTGTCGACATCGCGATCGACCAGGGCGGCTGCTTCGAGGACTCGCACCCGACGACGCACACCGACCCGACCTTCAAGGTCCACAACTCGGTCTTCTACTGCGTCGCGAACATGCCGGGCGCGGTGCCGAACACCTCCACCTACGCCCTCACCAACGCCACGCTCCCGTACATCGTGGAGCTGGCCAACCGCGGCTGGGTCGAGGCGCTGCGCCGCGACGCCGCGCTCGCCAAGGGCCTCAACACCCATGACGGGCAGGTCGTCTACCGCGAGGTGGCCGAGGCGCACGGCCTGGAGCACGTCGAGCTGAGCTCGCTCCTCGGCTGACGGGTCAACCTCGTTCGTCAACCTCACGTGTCCGGCCGGACCTTGCCGAGCAAGGTCCGGCCGGAGGCATGTCCGGGCCCGGTCGGGTCGGCGTGCGACTCGTCTCGAACGTGAGCCTTCGACCGATTCGTACACCCGGGAAACGTGCACCCCAGTGGTCGCACGCCCTTGACAGCGGGGTGTTCGATTGCCGACACATCGGGCCGGGTCCGGCGGATTGTGTTGCTGCGGAGCGGTGACACGCCATAGAGTCGCCAATCGTCGGCATGGTGCCACGCTGACCTATCGATAAGTTTCCTGGTCACATCCAAGGAGGTAAGACGACTTGTGAATGAGTCGACATTTACTCCCGGGGGTGTCCGTCCAGGCATGTCCGCGCGGAGCCAGAGCCCGAACGGGCTGGAGGCTGTCGGCTCCGTCGCTGTCCGCACCTTCGCCACCCAACAGCACATGACGACAGCCCCCCAGATGATGGACGGCCTACACGTGAACGCCATGGCCGGCAACGAGAGTGGCCGGGACACCGCCCACTTCGCCGACTTCGACGAGCCCCAGGGGCACTTCTACGACCCCGACGCCGAGTACGAGCCCGATCCGGAGTACGCGGCCACCCTCGCGCCCGACGCCGCCCGGCAGCGCCGCGAGCGGATCGGCCCGACCGGCCGCCCCCTGCCCTACTTCCCGATCCCGGGCCCGCTGACCGATCACGGTCCCGCGAAGATCATCGCGATGTGCAACCAGAAGGGCGGCGTCGGCAAGACCACGTCGACCATCAACCTGGGTGCCGCGCTCGCCGAGTACGGACGGCGCGTCCTGCTCGTCGACTTCGACCCGCAGGGAGCCCTCTCGGTCGGACTGGGCGTCAACCCGATGGAGCTCGACCTCACGGTCTACAACCTGCTCATGGAGCGGGGCATGTCGGCCGACGAGGTCCTGCTGAAGACCGCGGTCCCCAACATGGACCTGCTGCCGAGCAACATCGACCTCTCGGCCGCCGAGGTGCAGCTGGTGAGCGAGGTGGCCCGGGAGTCCACGCTCCAGCGCGCCCTGAAGCCGCTGCTGGCCGACTACGACTACATCGTGATCGACTGTCAGCCGTCGCTGGGCCTGCTCACGGTGAACGCCCTGACGGCGGCCCACAAGGTCATAGTGCCGCTCGAATGCGAGTTCTTCGCCCTGCGCGGGGTGGCGCTGCTCACCGAGACCATCGAGAAGGTCCAGGAGCGCCTCAACCCCGATCTGGAGCTCGACGGCATCCTCGCCACCATGTACGACTCCCGTACGGTGCACAGCCGCGAGGTCCTCGCGCGCGTCGTCGAGGCGTTCGACGACCACGTCTACCACACGGTCATCGGGCGCACCGTGCGTTTCCCGGAGACCACCGTCGCCGGTGAGCCCATCACCACCTACGCCTCCAACTCGGTCGGTGCCGCCGCCTACCGCCAGCTCGCCAGGGAGGTGCTCGCCCGGTGTCACGCCGAGTGAGTCTGCCCGGGGCCGACGAACTGTTCCGTACCACCGGGGGGATGGGGCTCCAGGCATCCTCGCCCGTGGAACGGCGGCGCAAGGCGAACAGCGAGACCCGGGTGCCCGCTCCGGCCGGTGAGGGCGACGCCGCGGTGGACGGCGCCGGGACGGAACCGGACCGGGCCGCCGGAGGTGCCGCGCGCGAGGAGCACTCCGCGGCCGACGCCGACGCGGGGGAGCCGCGCAGCCGGGGCGGTGACGGAGACCGGACCGCGGCGGCCGGACGCGGCGCCCAGCGGCAGGCCCCGGCGCCCGCCGCCCAGGAGGCGGCCCCCGCCGCCGTCCAGCAGCAGCGGCGCGGGAGCGCGGGCGGGCGCGGTTCGAACCGCCGCCCCAGCGGCCGCGAGCGGCACGACGAGAAGATCACGGTCTATGTCTCGGCCGAGGAACTGATGGACCTCGAACACGCCCGCCTGGTGCTGCGCGGGGAGCACGGGCTGGCCGTCGACCGCGGGCGGATCGTCCGCGAGGCGGTCGCGGTGGTCCTGGCCGACCTGGAGTCGCGGGGCGACGCGAGCATTCTCGTACGGCGGCTGCGCGGCCGCTGACGGGCACGGCGCCGGTAGCCTGCCCGAAGGGGCGGCCGCCGGACGAGCGGTGCGGCCCCCTCCCGTACGGGCCACGGCCCGCCGCCCGCATCCCCCCGCCCCTGGACCCTCATGCCGACGACCGACGAATCCGCCCGCGCCCGCCGCCGCCCCCTGGGGCGCGGTCCGGGCCCCGCGGCGGTGCCGGAACGGGACGATGAGGAGATCCGCGAGACCTCCGAGGCGCAGCAGGAACAAGAGGCGCCAGAGATGCCCGGGGCGCCCGGGGTGTCTGAGGCGCCTGCGGACCCTGAACCCCCCGAGGCGGCCGAACCCCCCGAGGCGCCCGCGCCCGCGTCCGGCCCGGACGGTGCCGACGGGCGGTTCACCGTCCGGCTGGCGAACTTCGAGGGGCCGTTCGACCTGCTCCTCCAGCTCATCGCCAAGCACAAGCTGGACGTGACCGAGGTCGCGCTCTCGAAGGTCACCGACGAGTTCATGGCGCACATCCGCGCGATGGGCCCGGACTGGGACCTCGACCAGACCACCGAGTTCCTGGTCGTCGCCGCGACCCTGCTCGACCTGAAGGCCGCCCGGCTGCTGCCCGCCGCCGAGGTGGAGGACGAGGCGGACCTCGCGCTGCTCGAAGCCCGGGACCTGCTCTTCGCCCGGCTGCTCCAGTACCGCGCGTACAAACGCATCGCGGACATCCTCAGCGAGCGGCTGGCCTCGGAGGAGCGGCGCTTCCCGCGCACCGTCGGGCTGGAGCCGCACCACGCGGAGCTGCTGCCCGAGGTGGTGATCGGCATCGGGGTGCGGCGGTTCGCCGAGCTGGCCGTGAAGGCGATGCAGCCGAAGGCCCCGCCCCAGGTGTACGTCGACCACATCCACGCACCGCTGGTCAGCGTGCGGGAGCAGGCCGGCATCGTGGTGGCGCGGCTGCGCGAGGCGGGCGAGGCCAGCTTCCGCGCGCTCACCGAGGACGCCCCGGACACCCTCACCGTCGTCGCCCGGTTCCTCGCGCTGCTGGAGCTGTACCGGGAGAAGGCCGTCGCGCTCGACCAGCCCGAGGCGCTCGGCGAGCTGCTGGTGCGCTGGGCCGGGGGAGAGGGAGCCGGGCCCGTGGTCACGGACGAGTTCGACAGCGAGGCGCGCGACGCCGAGGAGGAGGACGGGAAGGCATGAACCAGCAGGAGACGGGCGACCCCGCCGTCGCCGAGCTCGACCTCAAGCCCGCGCTGGAGGCCGTCCTCATGGTCGTCGACGAGCCCGCCACCGAGGAGCACCTCGCCAAGGTGCTGGAGCGGCCCCGCCGGGCCGTCGCCGACGCGCTGCGCGAGCTGGCCGACGACTACACCGTGCAGCGCCGGGGTTTCGAGCTGCGGCTGGTCGCGGGCGGCTGGCGCTTCTACACGCGGCCCGCGTACGCGGCGGCCGTGGAGCGCTTCGTCCTGGACGGCCAGCAGGCCAGGCTGACCCAGGCGGCGCTGGAGACCCTCGCGGTGGTCGCGTACCGCCAGCCGGTCAGCCGTTCCCGGGTCTCCGCGGTCCGCGGCGTGAACTGCGACGGGGTCATGCGGACCCTGCTCCAGCGGGGTCTGGTGCAGGAGGCGGGCACGGAACCCGAAACAGGTGCGATCCTGTACAGGACGACGAACTACTTTCTGGAGCGGATGGGCCTGCGTGGCCTGGATGAGCTCCCGGAGCTCGCGCCCTTCCTCCCCGAGGCGGACGCGATCGAGGCTGAGACGCTAGAGGGTGTGCCGTCGTTCGATCCGGACGCACCGGACACCCCGGATACCCACGCAGACGACAAGACGGAATTTTGATGCGAAGCAGTGGCAGGAACAGCGGAAGCGGCAACAGCGGCGGCCGGAGCGGCAGCGGCGCCGGCGGCGGCCGGAACCCCCGCGGCGCGGGCGCCGGGCGCGACGGCAGGCAGGAGCAGCGTCCCCGCCGCCCCCGCCCCGAGGAGCGCCGCTACGACGTGGGCTCCGGCGAGCAGGGCGGCGACGGCCCCCGCAAGGGCCGCGGCGCCGCGGCCCGGGGCGGCGCCAAGGGCGGCCCGCGCACCCCGCAGTCGGGTGGCGGCCGCAGCGGCGGCGGTGACCGGCGCCGCCAGGGCGCCCCGTCCCGCCCGCGCGAGCTCGACGCCAAGATCGAGCAGCGCAACCGGGACCGGTACGCGAACAAGCCCGAGATCAAGACGCCCCGGACGCACCCCGGCGCCGAGCAGGAGGGCGAGCGGCTGCAGAAGGTCCTCGCCCGCGCCGGCATGGGCTCGCGCCGGGCGTGCGAGGAGCTGATCGAGCAGGCCCGCGTCGAGGTCAACGGCGAGATCGTGGTCGAGCAGGGCATGCGCGTCGACGTGCACAAGGACGAGATCAAGGTCGACGGCCTGACCGTCGCCGCCCAGTCCTACCTGTTCTTCGCGCTGAACAAGCCGGCCGGGGTCGTCTCCTCGATGGAGGACCCGGACGGCCGCCAGTGCCTCGGCGACTACGTCACCAACCGTGAGACGCGGCTCTTCCACGTCGGCCGGCTGGACACCGAGACCGAGGGCATCATCCTGCTCACCAACCACGGCGAGCTGGCCCACCGCCTCACCCACCCCAAGTACGGGGTCAAGAAGACCTACCTGGCCGCCATCCAGGGCCCGCTCCCGCGTGACCTGGGCAAGCGGCTCAAGGACGGCATCCAGCTGGAGGACGGGTACGCCCGCGCCGACCACTTCCGGGTCGTCGAGAACACCGGGAAGAACTACCTGGTCGAGGTCACCCTCCACGAGGGCCGCAAGCACATCGTCCGCCGGATGCTCGCCGAGGCGGGCTTCCCGGTCGAGCGGCTCGTCCGCACCTCCTTCGGGCCGATCCCGCTGGGCGACCAGAAGTCCGGCTGGCTGCGCCGCCTCACCAACACCGAGGTCGGCATGCTGATGCGCGAGGTCGGTCTGTAACGACCGCCCGGCCGTCCGCCCCACGACCCGCGGCCGGTCCCTGTCCCCGAAATCCGGGACAGGGACCGGCCGCGGGTCTTTTCCCCGCCCCCTCCCCGCTTTATAGTCAGTATGACTATTAAGAAGGAGGCGGGCGTGAGTCTCGCGGAGTACCTCGATCCCCTGCAGCAACCCCTGGTAACGGTGCTCGGCACCCCGGTCAGCTGGACCGAGGTGCTCGGCTTCGGCAGCGGGGCGCTCTGCGTATGGCTCGTGGCCCGCCAGCACCTCGCCAACTGGCCGATCGGCATCGCCAACAACGTCTTCTTCATCCTGCTCTTCACCCAGTCCGGCCTGTACGCGGACGCCGGACTCCAGATCGTCTTCATCGCCCTCGCCGCCTACGGCTGGTGGACCTGGACCCACGGGGGTGGACCGGGCTCACCCGACCTGCCGGTGCGCCGCACCACGCGCACCGAGTGGGCCTGGCTGCTCGTGGCGGGGGCGGTGGGGACCCTCGCCCTCACCGTCCTGCTCGACCGCGCCACCGACTCGACCGTGCCCTTCTGGGACGCCCTGACGACCGCGCTCTCCCTGACGGCGACGTACGGGCAGTGCCGCAAGCTCGTCGAGTCCTGGTGGCTCTGGATCGCCGCCGACGTGGTGTACATCCCGCTCTACGCGTACAAGGAGCTCTATCTGACCTCGCTGCTGTACTGCGGCTTCCTGACGCTCTGCCTGATCGGCCTGCGCAACTGGCGCCGCGACCCGGCCGGGGAGCGGCGCGAGCCCGTGGGGGCGGCGGCATGAGGCGCTTCGGGCACGGGCTGGTCCTCGGCAAGTTCTACCCGCCGCACGCCGGCCACCACCACCTGGTCCGCACCGCGCGGGACCGCTGCGACCGGCTGACCGTGCTGGTCTGCGCCGCCTCCGTCGAATCCGTGCCGCTCGCCGACCGGGTGGCCTGGATGCGCGAGGCGCACCCGGACGTGACGGTCGTCGGCGCCGTCGACGACATCCGGATGGACGTCCACGACCCGGCGATCTGGGACGCGCACATGGCCGTCTTCACCGGGGCCGTCCCCGAACCGGTGGACGCCGTCTTCACCTCGGAGCCGTACGGGGACGAGCTGGGCCGCCGGTTCGGCGCCGCATCCGTCTGCGTCGACCCGGACCGCACCCGCTTCCCGGTCTCCGGCACCGCCGTCCGCCAGGACCCGGTCGGCTGCTGGGACTTCCTGGAGGCGCCGGTCCGGGCCGCCCTCACCCGCCGGGTCGTCGTGCTCGGCGCCGAGTCCACCGGCACCACGACCATGGCCCGCGACCTCACCCGGCACTACCGCGCCCGCGGCGGAGTCTGGGCGCGGACCGCCCGCGTCGACGAGTACGGGCGGGAGTTCAGCGAACGGAAGCTGGCCGCGCTCCGCTCCCGCCACCCCGGCGCCCAGTGGGAGGACGTCGTCTTCACCACCGATGACTTCCCGCTGATCGCCGAGGTCCAGAACGCCCGGGAGGAGGCCGCCGCGCGGACCGGCTCCCCGGTCCTCATCTGCGACACCGACTCCTTCGCCACCACCGTCTGGCACGAGCGCTACGTCGGCGGCCGCAACCCGCTCGTCGAGCGCACCGCCGACCGGATCGCCCACCACCTGTGGCTGCTCACCGACCACGAGGGCGTCGCCTTCGAGGACGACGGGCTGCGCGACGGCGAGGAGCTGCGCCCCTGGATGACCGACCGCTTCCGGGCCGAACTCACCCGTACCGGAAGGCGGTTCGTCGAACTCACCGGGACCCGCGAGGAACGCCTGGCCACCGCGGTCGCCGCCGTCGACGCGCTGCTCGCCGACAGCTGGCGGTTCGCCCCGCCCCTGCCGGAGAACCGGTGAACGCCCGCGCCCCCGAGGGCTACGACCCGCGCGCCTTCGAGCCCTTCGCGGTCACCGTCGACCTCGCCGTCTTCACCGTCCGGGGCGGCCGGCTGCACGTCCTGCTCGTCGAACGCGGCGAGGAGCCGTACCAGGGGCACTGGGCCCTGCCCGGCGGCTTCGTCCTGCCCCGCGAGTCCGCCGGGACGGCCGCCCGCCGGGAGCTCGCCGAGGAGACCGGGCTGACGGAGGGGGCCGTCAGCGCCTTCCACCTGGAGCAGCTGCGCACCTACAGCGAACCGGACCGCGACCCCAGGATGCGGGTCGTCTCGGTCGCCTACGCAGCCCTCGTGCCCGACCTGCCCGAACCGCGCGGCGGCGGGGACGCGGCCAGCGCCCGGTGGTGGGAGGCCGCCGACGCCGGCCCGCTCGCCTTCGACCACGACCGCATCCTCGCCGACGCCCACGAACGGATCGGCGCCCGGCTCGAATACAGCTGTCTGGCCACCGCCTTCTGCCCGCCCGAATTCACCCTGGGGGAACTCCAGCAGGTGTACGAGACGGTCTGGGGCGTCGAGCTGGACCGGCCCAACTTCCGGCGCAAGGTCCTCACCACGCCCGGCTTCGTCCAGGCCGTGGAAGGGGCCCCGCGCCGCACCGGCGGACGGGGAAAGCCGGCCGCGCTCTACCGGGCGGGTGCCGCCACCGCGCTGCACCCGCCGCTGCTGAGACCGGAAGGAAGAGACACGTGACCGTGACCAGGACCACCACCAAGCAGGCCGCCACCGGCGCGCTCACCGGGCTGGCGCTCGGCGACGCGCTGGGCTTCCCGACCGAGTTCAACAACGTGCCGTCGATCCTCGCGAAGTGCGGGCCCTGGCCCACCATGCGGCTGCCGGAGCCGGCCTTCGTCACCGACGACACCCAGATGACGCTGGCCCTGGCGCGCGGCATCCGCACCGCCATGGACCGGGGCCTGCTCACCGGTCCGCGGCTGGTCCGCCCGGTGCGCGAGGAGTTCGTCGACTGGTACCACTCGCCCGACAACAACCGTGCCCCCGGCCGCACCTGCATGACCGCCTGCCGGCTGCTCGACAGCGACCGGCTCTGGCAGGAGGCCAGCCAGACCGGCTCCAAGGGCTGCGGCGCCAACATGCGGGTCGCCCCGGTCGGCCTCGTACCCGGCCTGAGCGACGAACAGCGTTCCGGAGCGGCCCAGTTGCAGGCCGCCCTCACCCACGGCCACCCGACCGCGCTCGCCGCCTCCGACCTGACCGCCCGCGCCGTGCACCTGCTGGCGCGGGGCGCCGACCCGGCGGGCCTGCTCGGACAGCTGCGCTCCTACGCGTACGAGAACAGCGGCCGGTACCTCAGCCGCTGGCTCGGCGACCTCTGGCGGTACGCGGGCGACCCCTCGCCCGAGCGGTACATCCGGCGCGGCTGGGACGAATGCCTGACCGCCCTCGCCCGCGTCCAGGACGCGCTGCGCGACCCGTCCCCGGAGACCGACCCGTGCGAGCGGACCGGCGACGGCTGGATCGCCGAGGAGGCCCTGGCCACCGCCCTGCACTGCTTCCTCCTCTTCCCCGAGGACCCCGTCACCGCCCTCCGCCGCGCCGCCTGCACCCGGGGCGACTCGGACTCCCTGGCCTGCCTGACCGGCGCCTTCGCCGGGGCCCACCTGGGAGCGGCGGCCTGGCCCAAGGAGTGGGCGGAGCGGATCGAGTACCGGAGCGACCTGCTGGCCCTGGGGGCGCTCTGGGACGCTTGAGCCATGCGTACGAAGAACGAACGTCTCGACGGTGACCTCGGGGCGGCCGGACTGCCGGTCACGGATCTCGCCCCGGTCGTCGCCGGGGAGCGCCACCCTTTGCTGTTCGCCACGGTCTCGGGGGCGCATCTGTACGGGTTCCCCTCCGCGGACTCGGACGTGGACCTCCGGGGGGTCCATCTCCTGCCCGCGGCGGACCTCGTGGGGCTGCGCGACGCCGAGGAGACGTGCTCGCGGATGTGGGACGCGGACGGCGTCGAGATGGATCTCGTCACCCACGACCTGCGGAAGTTCGTCCGGCTGATGCTGAAGCCGAACGGCTATGTGCTGGAGCAGTTGCTCTCGCCGCTGGTCGTGCACACGGGCGGGACCCACGCGGAGCTGGCGGCCCTGGCACCGGGCGTGCTCACCCGCCACCACGCCCACCACTACCGGGGCTTCGCGGGCACCCAGTGGCGGCTCTTCGAGAAGACCGGCGAACTGAAACCGCTGCTCTACACGTTCCGGGCCCTGCTCACCGGGATCCATCTGATGCGCCGCGGCGAGGTGCTGGCCCACCTGCCGACCCTCCTCGGGGAGGTCGCGGAGGCCCCGTCCTACCTGCCCGGTCTGATCGAGGCGAAGGCAGCGGCCGAGCACGGGGGAGCGGAGGAGGCGGTCGGTGTCCGGGCGGCCCGGGACGTCGAGGCGCTGCACGAGGTGCTGGACCGGGCCCGGGTCGCCTCACGGCTCCCGGAGACCGCGGGCGGGTTCGATGCCCTCCACGATCTCGTGGTGCGGGCGAGGCTGGGAGGCCAGGACAGCCCTTAGCCAGGCCCTGTCTTCAAACTGCCGTCTGCCGTGCGGCCCGGCCTCCGGCCGGACGACGGCACCTTGAAGACAGGTCCTAGGGGGTGTCTGACAAATGCCTGCGGCGTCGCGGGGTCCGGCACGCACGCTCGCGGCGTTGCCGAACCGCCCACGTGGCTCCGCCACGCAGTCGCCCCGGCGCCTTGCGATCGCACGCACCGGACCCCGCTCCTTCACCCGCACTCATTTATCAGACACCCCCTAGCACCCGTCGGGCCAGGACGCCGAGGCCCGGCGGGTGCGGACCAGGAAGTCCTCCACCCGGGCCCGGTCCGGCTCGGGCGGGAGCGGGGAGTCCCGGACCGCCTCGTCGTTCCGCTCGGTGAGGCGGTTCATCCGGTGTTCCACCTCCGCCCACGGCACCTCGCCCCGCTTCACCGCCAGCAGCTCCTCGCGGGCCGCGCCCACCTCGATCGTGAGCGCCCCGGTGCGCAGCAGGTCCAGGCAGGAGGCCAGCAGGCGCAGCAGATGCATGGCGTGCTTCCAGCGCGGCGCCCCGTACCGCCGTACGTCGGCCTCCAGCTTCCGGCGCTGGCCGGCGGCGTAGCGCACGAAGGTCTGGTGGGCCTGCCTGGAGAGGAAGGCGCCGCGCAGGGCGAGCAGCTCCCGGCCCACCGCGTCGGCATGATCCACCAGCGGCGAGTGCAGGCACTCCAGCACATTGGGATTGGCCCGCAGCGCCAGCTCGCAGAACCGCTCCAGCTCCCAGGAGAACTGCTCCGGGGCAGGGCCCTCGACATGGGTCGGCGGCTTCTCGAAGCGCCAGAACAGCGGGGTCGGCGCGAGGAACACCCCGCGCCGGTCGGTGTCGCTCCCCTCGGTGGCCAGCCCGAAGGCGCGCGAGCCCATCACACAGGAGTAGACCGTGTGGTCGCGTACGAGGGCCTCGGGGCCGGGAGTGATCATGCCGGGGAGCGTACGGGAGCGGAAACGGCTTGCGCCGGGGATTACGGCCAGCCCTTAGGCTGACGGGTAACACCACCGCACCCGCAAGGACATCGCCCAGTGAGAACCGCCGTCGTCATCGGAACGGGCCTTGTCGGCACGTCCGCGGCCCTCGCCCTCGCCGGGCGCGGCATCCAGGTCCACCTCCGCGACCACGACCCCGGCTCGGTCCGCACCGCGGCCGCGCTGGGCGCGGGCACGGGCGAGGCGCCCCAGGAGCGGGTGGACCTGGCGATCGTCGCCGTGCCGCCCGCCCATGTGGCCCCGGTGCTCGCCGACGCCGTACGGGAGGGCGTGGCCCGCGGCTACCTGGACGTCGCCAGCGTGAAGGGCGGCCCGCGGCGCGAGCTGGAGGCCCTCGGCCTCGACCTCACGCACTACATCGGCACGCACCCCATGGCGGGCAAGGAGCGGTCGGGCCCGCTCGCCGCGAGCGCGGATCTGTTCGAGGGGCGGCCCTGGGTCCTCACACCGACCCGGGACACCGACACCGAGGTGCTCAACCTGGCCCTGGAGCTGGTCGCGCTCTGCCGCGCCGTCCCGGTCGTGATGGACGCCGACGCGCACGACCGGGCCGTCGCCCTCGTCTCCCACACCCCGCAGCTGATCTCGTCGATGGTCGCCGCCCGGCTGGAGGAGGCCGACGAGACCGCCGTACGCCTCTGCGGGCAGGGCATCAGGGACGTCACCCGGATCGCCGCCTCGGACCCCCGGATGTGGGTGGAGATCCTCGCCGCCAACCCCGGCCCGGTCGCCGACGTGCTGGCCGGGGTCGCCGCCGACCTGGAGGAGACGGTACGGGCGCTGCGCGGCCTGGAGTCCGCCGACGACGACCGCCGCCGCGCGGGCACCGAGGGCATCGAGGACGTCCTTCGGCGCGGCAACGCGGGCCGGGTCAGGGTGCCCGGCAAGCACGGCACCGCTCCCACCGCCTACGAGACGGTCTCCGTGCTCATCAGCGACCGGCCGGGCGAGCTGGCCGGGATCTTCGCCGACGCCGGGCGGGCCGGGGTCAACGTCGAGGACGTGCGGATCGAGCACGCCACCGGGCAGCAGGCCGGTCTGGTGCAGCTGATGGTCGAGCCGAGCGCGGCCCCCGGGCTGAGCGCCGCGCTGTGCGAGCGCGGCTGGTCGATACGGCAGTAGGCCCGGGGCGCCGGGGCCGGGGCGCCGGTTGTCCACAGGGGTGACCGGGCCCGCCCCGACACTCGGTAACCTTGTTCGGGGCGGGGTTCGCACACGCCCTCGTCCCGCCCACCCCGTGTACTCAGGAAGGTGTCCACCACCGTGGAAACCCGTACGGCCCCGGCCGCAGTGATCGTCGCCATCGACGGGCCCTCCGGCACCGGCAAGTCGAGCACGTCCAAGGCCGTCGCCGCACAGCTCGGCCTGAGCTACCTGGACACCGGCGCCCAGTACCGGGCGATCACCTGGTGGATGCTGAACAACGGCATCGACGTGCAGGACGCGGCGGAGGTGGCGACCGCGGCCGCCAAGCCGGTCATCGTCTCCGGCACGGACCCCGCCGCCCCCACGATCACCGTCGACGGCGAGGACGCCTCGGGCCCGATCCGCACCCAGGAGGTCACCTCCAGGGTCAGCGCCGTCAGCGCCGTCCCCGAGGTGCGCACCCGGATCACCGAGCTCCAGCGCACCATCGCCGCCGCGGCCGAGCGGGGCATCGTCGTGGAGGGCCGGGACATCGGTACGACCGTGCTGCCCGACGCCGACCTGAAGATCTTCCTCACCGCCTCCCCGGAGGCCCGCGCCGCCCGGCGCAGTGCCGAGGTCAAGGGCTCCGACCTGGCCGCCACCAAGGAGGCCCTGATCAAGCGGGACGCGGCCGACTCCGGCCGCAAGACCTCCCCGCTGGCCAAGGCGGGCGACGCCGTGGAGGTGGACACCACCGAGCTGAGCCTCCAGCAGGTCATCGAGTGCGTCGTCACCCTCGTCGAGGAGAAGCGGGCCTCCCGGTGACCGGAGCCGCCCAGGGCTCGTCGTCCCCCTCGCCGCGCGGCGCGGCGGTCGGGCGCGGCATCGGCATCGGGCTGATGTACGGGCTCTGGAAGCCCCGCGTGCTCGGCGCGTGGCGGGTCCCGGCCTCCGGACCCGTCATACTCGCGGTGAACCACGCGCACAACATCGACGGTCCGATGCTGATGGGCACCGCGCCCAGGCCCGTCCACTTCCTGATCAAGAAGGAGGCGTTCGTCGGTCCGCTGGACCCGTTCCTGCGTGGGATCGGCCAGCTGAAGGTGGACCGTACGACCGTCGACCGCACCGCCGTCACCGACGCCCTCGGCGTGCTGGAGGGCGGCGGGGTCCTCGGGATCTTCCCCGAGGGCACCAGGGGCGAGGGCGACTTCGCCTCCCTGCGGGCCGGGCTGGCGTACTTCGCGGTGCGCAGCGGGGCGCCGATCGTGCCCGTGGCCGTCCTGGGAAGCACCGAGCGGCGCGGACGGTTGATATCGGCGTTGCCGCCGCTGCGCAGCCGGGTCGACGTCGTCTTCGGGGACGCCTTCGAGGCCGGGGACGGCAGCGGGCGGCGTACGCGCAAGGCGCTGGACGAGGCGACGGTACGGATCCAGGGGCGGCTGACCGCCCACCTGGACGAGGCCAGGCGCTTCACCGGGCGTTAAGTAAGACTTGAGTAGTGGGCCGCCTGTTCGCGGCCCATCGATGATGCAAAGAGGAACGGACTTCATGAACGACCAGATTCACTCCGACGGCTCGGACCATGAGCACGGAGCACTTGGCGACGCCGAGTACGCGGAGTTCATGGAGCTCGCCGCGGAGGAGGGCTTCGACCTCGAAGAGGTCGAGGGTGCCATCGACGAGGCCGGACACGGGCCGCTGCCCGTCCTCGCCGTCGTCGGCCGCCCCAATGTCGGCAAGTCGACACTGGTGAACCGGATCATCGGCCGCCGCGAGGCCGTCGTCGAGGACAAGCCCGGTGTCACCCGCGACCGCGTCACCTACGAGGCGGAGTGGGCGGGCCGCCGCTTCAAGGTCGTCGACACCGGCGGCTGGGAGCAGGACGTGCTGGGCATCGACGCCTCCGTCGCCGCCCAGGCCGAGTACGCGATCGAGGCGTCCGACGCGGTCGTCTTCGTGGTCGACTCGACCGTCGGCGCGACCGACACCGACGAGGCCGTCGTCAAGCTGCTCCGCCGGGCCGGCAAGCCGGTCGTGCTCTGCGCCAACAAGGTGGACGGGCAGAGCGGCGAGGCCGACGCCACGGCGCTCTGGTCGCTGGGTCTCGGCGAGCCGCACCCGGTCTCCTCGCTGCACGGCCGCGGCACCGGCGACCTGCTCGACGCCGTGCTCGAAGCGCTCCCGGAGGCCCCGGCGCAGCGCTTCGGCAACGTGGTCGGCGGCCCGCGCCGGATCGCGCTCATCGGCCGCCCCAACGTCGGCAAGTCCTCGCTGCTGAACAAGGTGGCCAACGAGGACCGCGTCGTCGTCAACGAGCTCGCGGGCACCACCCGCGACCCGGTCGACGAGCTGATCGAGCTCGGCGGCATCACCTGGAAGTTCATCGACACGGCCGGTATCCGCCGCCGCGTCCACCTCCAGGAGGGTGCCGACTACTACGCCTCGCTGCGCACCGCCGCCGCCGTGGAGAAGGCCGAGGTCGCCGTCGTCCTGATCGACTCCTCCGAGACGGTCAGCGTCCAGGACCAGCGCATCATCACCATGGCCGTGGAGGCCGGGCGCGCCCTGGTCATCGCCTACAACAAGTGGGACAAGCTCGACGAGGAGCGCCGCTACTACCTGGAGCGCGAGATCGAGACGGAGCTGGCGCAGGTCGCGTGGGCCCCGCGGGTCAACGTCTCCGCCTCCACCGGCCGCCACATGGAGAAGCTCGTCCCGGCGATCGAGACCGCGCTCGCCAGCTGGGAGACCCGTATCCCCACCGGCCGGCTCAACGCCTTCCTCGGTGAGATCGTCGCGTCCCACCCGCACCCCGTCCGCGGCGGCAAGCAGCCCCGGATCCTCTTCGGCACCCAGGCGGGCACCAAGCCGCCGCGGTTCGTCCTGTTCTCCTCCGGCTTCCTGGAGCACGGCTACCGCCGGTTCGTCGAGCGTCGGCTGCGCGAGGAGTTCGGCTTCGAGGGCACCCCGATCCACATCTCCGTGCGGGTCCGCGAGAAGCGCGGCCGCAAGAAGTAGCGCCCCGGCCCGGGATCTCCGGGCCCATGACGGAGCCCCGGGCCCGCCTCGTACGAGAGGCGGGCCCGGGGCTCCGTCATGACAGCGGGCCGGGGCCCGGGGGATCAGGTGGACCGCGAACCCGGCGGCAGGGCCGCCGGACGGGCGCGTCCGGAATGCCGCCCCACCCGCTGCCAGGCGCCGGGGCCGCCGCTCTGCGCACCGGGACCGCCGCCGCCGCCGATCCCGGCCCCGCCGATCCCGCCGGTCACGGCGAGCCCGGTGGAGAACCCGGCGGAGTGACCGGAGTGGCCGCTCGCCGGGAGACGGCTGCCGAAGAGCCCGAGGCCGAAGGCCATGAAGCCGAGGTTCTCCTCACCGCTCCGATCCCCCGGCAGAGCCCGGAACGACCGCCGGTACTCGGTGTACAGCGCGTCGTAGATCGGGGTCTGGGACGGACCACCCGAAGGGTCCTGCGAGGGCCGCATGGCAGGAATCGGGGTCGGGCGCTGGTGGGAGGAGTCGTATGAGTGCACGTATCTGCCAACGATGTCGCTCTCCGTCGGATGCGGGCCCGGCGGAGAAATCGCGGTGCGGCGCCGACGGCGCGGAAGCTCGCCCGACACGATCAGGTCCCGGCCAGCGGCATCGCGGCGGCGACCAGCAGTCCCTCCGCCGCGGCCTTGTCCAGCGCGTCGCGCATCAGGTCCTCGCGGGGCTGCTGGCCGATCGTCCCGGCGGGGGCGGCGTAGACCAGCACGGTCTGCGACTTGCCCGCCGCCGTGCGCCAGCCCTCGGTGACCTGGAGCGGCGTATGGGCCTGCCACCACGCGACCGGGGCGCCGCCGTCCGTGCCCGGCTGGAGCACGGCGTGCAACTGGCCCATGGCGAGCAGGATCGACCAGCCGGGCAGCGCGGCGGGCCTCTCCTCCATCCGGTGGACCGAGTGGAAACCCTGCTCCACCAGCAGCTGGAGGAACTCGTCGCCCTGGCTGCCGTCCGTGCCCGGCCGGGCGATCGCGCCGGTCGGCTCGACGACGAGGGCCGGGTGGAGGTCGCCGTCGATCAGGACGAGGCCGCTGGTGATGCCGAGTACGGCCTGCCCGCCGGGGATGTTCTGCGGGAGCGCCGCGCCGCCGTGCTCGTCGCCGGTGATGCTGCGCACCGCGCCCTGCAGCTGGTCCTCGGCGACCTGGACGACCTGCGAGGGGATGCACGTCGCATGGGCGAAGGCGAGGACCGCCGTCTCGTCGCCGACGAAGAGCACGGTGCTGGTGCGCTCCTGCTCGGAGTTGCCGGGGGTGCGGCAGGAGGTGCAGTCGTAGCTGCCCGGGGCGCTGTCCCCGGCCAGCAGCCGGTCGGCTTCGGTATCGCCGATCTCGGCGCGTACGTCCTCGCTGACGTCGAGCATGCGCGGCACGGGTGGCTCCTCGAACTCGGTGCGTGCGCCGGGCGGTTCCCGGCTCATGGATATGACAACGGGAGATCCACGGCCGGGGTCACGCGGTAAAGGGAACGTAATCGAACCAGCCGGTGCGGAGAGTGAATATCCGGCTCCGGAAGGGTGTTTGATCCCTGTCTGTGCAGGTTCGGTAGGAGCGCGGCGCAGCCGGTGTGGTCGACTCGCCGACGCGCTCGGGCCCCAATACGGCGACATAGCCGGAAAGTTGACGAGTCTATATTTGGCCGGATCTCGTCACTCCTGGAGTGAACCGTCCGTCGGCCCGTGCCGTCCTGCCCAGTGCAGCCCGCAGCTGATCAGCCGAACCGGGAGATATCGCGCTATATGCACATTTCCTTCCTGCTCCACAACGCCTACGGGGTCGGGGGCACGATCCGTACGACGTTCAACCTCGCCGGGGAACTGGCCGGGCACCACGACGTCGAGATCGTCTCGGTCTTCCGCCACCGTGACGTGCCGGCGCTGGGGGCTCCCGAGGGGGTGCGCATGAGCCACCTCGTCGATCTCCGGAAGAAGAGCCCCGCGTACGACGGCGACGCCGCCGACTACGCCCGCCCGGCGGCCGTCTTCCCGCGCGGTGACAGCCGGTACCGGCAGTACAGCAGGCTCAGCGACGCACGGATCGCGGAGCATCTGCGGTCCCTGGAGGCGGACGTCGTGGTCGGCACCCGGCCGGGGCTCAACGTGCACATCACCCGGCAGGCCCGCCGCGGCCCGGTCCTGATCGGCCAGGAGCACCTCACCCTCGACAGCCACGGCTACCGGCTCCGCCGCGAGATCGGGCACCGGTACGCCCTGCTCGACGCGATCACCACCGTCACCGAGGCCGACGCCCGCGCCTACCGGGCCGGGTTCAGACTGCCCGGCGTACGGATCGAGGCCATCCCCAACAGCGTGCCCGCACCGGCCGTCGCCCCCGCCGACGGCGACCGCAAGTGGGTGATCGCCGCGGGCCGGCTGCACAAGGTCAAGCGGTACGACCTGCTCGTGCGGGCCTTCGCCGACGTGGTCGCCGTCCGCCCGGACTGGCGGCTGCGCATCTACGGAGCCGGCGACGCCACCGGCGACGAACGGCGCACCCTGCTCGATCTCGTCGCCGAACTCGGCCTGCACGAGCACGTGCTCCTGATGGGCCCGGTCAACCCGCTGGAGGCCGAATGGCCCAAGGGGTCGATCGCCGCCGTGACCTCGGACCGCGAGTCCTTCGGGATGACCATCGTCGAGGCGATGCGCTGCGGACTGCCGGTCGTCGCCACCGACTGCCCGCACGGCCCCCGCGAGATCATCGACGACGGCACCGACGGCCGCCTGGTGCCCGTGGGGGACCGGGCCGCGGTCACCGACGCCCTGCTCGGCCTGATCCAGGACGACGAGGCGCGCCACCGCGCGGGGCGTGCCGCGCTGACGGCCTCGCGGCGGTTCGACCCGGCGACGATCGCCGAACGCCACGAACGGCTCTTCACCGAACTCGCCTCGCGCGGTCCGCGCGACCGCTCGCACGGCGCGCTGAGCACCACCCTGCACCGCGCCCGGGGCACCGTACTCGACGGGGCGTACGCACTGCGCTACAAGGCGGCCGCCGTGATTCGCAAGGGGAAGACCGCATGACCGCCACCACCGGGCGACGAGCCCCCCGGGCCGACTGCGCCGTGACGTCCGACGGCCGGATCACCTTCGACCTCGACACCCGCGGCGCCGGGCACGGCACCGCGTCCGAACTGCTGCTCCGGCTGCGCGGCGCCAAGGGGCCGGACGCCCGCACCGTACGGCTGCCGCTCGACCCGCTGGACGACGGGCGGCTGCGTGCCGTGCTGCCCGCGGACGCGGAGTACGCCGAGGGCCGCTGGGACGTCCACCTGCGGGAACCGGACGCGGGCGACGACGGGGCGGTGGCCGTCGAGCCCGGTGTCCGGGACCTGCGCCGGCTCGTCGACCCCGCCCCGGGGGCCGGGCGCGTCGCGGTCCGCATCCCGTACCCGACGCTCGACGGCCGGCTCGCGGTCCGCTGCTGGCTGCGCGCACCGCACGCCGAGGCCGGGGCGGTGACCCTCGACGGGGCCGCGATGACCGTCCGGGGCCGGCTGCACGGGGCGCGGCCGGAGGACGGCGCCCATGTCGAGGCCCGGCAGCCCGGGGCCGGGGGACGGGTGCTGAGGGTGCCGGCCGCCCCCGGTGACGAGGACGGCGCCTTCGCCTTCACGCTCCCGCTGGACCGGCTGGCCGACGGCCCCGTCACCGCCCCGCAGCTCTGGACGCTCTGGCTGCTCCCCGGGACGGCGGAGGGCGGCCCGGACGGGGGTGTACGGATCTCCCGCATCCTCGACGACATCTGGGACCGCAAGAAGATCCACGTCTATCCCGGCCGCAGCGCGGGCCCGGGCGTCCGGGCCACCCCCTGCTACACCACCGACAACGACCTCTGCGTACGGCTCGAACCGGAGCCGGCCGGCTGAGCCCACCCCGTGCGGGACCGGGCTTGCGGACACCACCTGTCCGCAAGCCCTGGCAGACTCGCCCCATGCTGGAGACCTCGGCACGACTGCTGCGTCTGCTCTCACTGCTCCAGGCCCACCGCGAATGGTCCGGGCCCGATCTCGCCGAACGCCTCGGGGTCACCCCGAGAACCGTCCGGCGCGACGTCGACAAGCTGCGCGAACTGGGCTACCCGGTGCACGCCAGCCCGGGCACCGGCGGCGGCTACCAGCTCGGCGCCGGTGCCCGGCTGCCGCCGCTGCTCCTGGACGACGAGGAGGCCGTCGCCGTCGCGGTCGGTCTGCGCACCGCGGCGGGCCACGGCGTCGAGGGCATCGGCGAGACCTCCGTACGGGCCCTGGGCAAGCTCGAACAGGTGCTGCCGGACCGGCTGAGGCGCCGGGTGAACGCGCTGAACACCTTCACCGTGCCGATGCTGCGCGGGCCCGCCGGCCCGGTCGCCGACGCGGGCGTGCTCACCGAACTCGCCGGGGCCTGCCGGGACGCCGAACGGCTGCGCTTCGCGTACCGCGACCACTCCGGCTCCGTCTCCCGGCGCGCCGTCGAGCCGCACCGGCTGGTCTGCACCGAGCGGCGCTGGTACCTCGTCGCCTGGGACCTGGACCGGGCCGACTGGCGTACGTTCCGGGTGGACCGGATCACCCCCACCCCGCCGCACGGCCCGAGGTTCGTCCCCCGCGAGGGCCCCGCCGAGGACCTGGCCGCCTACGTCTCGAAGGGTGTCTCCATCGGGGCGTACCCGGACCGCGCGGTGATCCGGCTGAAGGCGGGGATCGACCGCGCGGCCGAGCGGATCTCGCCCTCGGCCGGAGTGCTGGAGGCGGTCGACGCCGACACCTGCCTGCTGCACACCGGGGCGCACGGCGTGGAGGTCCTGATCATCCACGCGATGATGACGGGCTTCGACTTCGAGGTGGTCGAACCCCCGGAGCTGCGGGGCGCGATCCGGGAGCTCCGGGACCGGCTCTCCCGGGCCCTGGACTGAGCGCGCCCCCGGCCGCCGCTTCGGTACGAAATATTGTGACCAGAGGATAAGGGTGCCATAAGGAAGCGTGAATTCCCGGCGACCCGCTCCTTTACGAAGGCCGTTCGGGCCGGAAATTCCCGGAGCCGGACACCGGGTATTCCGATCCGATTTCCGGCCCTGCAGGTGATCGTTCTCCGGCTTGTGTGATTACTGTGTGTCCGATGTCCGGGGAGCGTGTCCGGGCGGGGTGATCCGTACGGCACACGTGTCGTGATCCTGTGACACAAGCGTGACCGGCGAGGGATGCGGGGATGCCGGTCGGCGGGGGAGGCTCCGGCTACCGCCACCGGCCGAACCGGCCTACGGTGAAGGGCATGGCACCCATACCGACCCCGCCCGCCCAGCCCGACGACGCCCCCGGGCAGTACGTCGGCCTCGCCGCCGACGCCGCCGAGCGGCGCGCCCGCAGCCGTGGCTGGACCACCGTCAGATCCCTGCCGCCGGGGACGGTCGTCACGATGGAGTTCCGCAGCGGACGGATCAACTTCGAGGTCGACGGCGCCGTCGTCACCCGCTGCTGGCTCGGCTGAGCGGCGTTCGCCCCGGCACATGAGGAAGGCCCCGACCGGAGTCGGGGCCTTCTCGTTGCCCGGGGGAGCGTACCGGCCCCGGGTGGCGGGGCTCAGCCGCCGGCCACCGGCCGGGCCGGGGTGGTGCCGCCGCGCGGTGTGCGGTCCGCGTGCGGCGGGCGGCGGCTGCCCGCCGGGGTGACCGGAGGCCGTTCCGAGCGCGCCAGATGCGGTGCGTGCGCCCGCGGACGTCCGCCCGCGGCCACCGGCTCCGGCGCCAGGCTCCGTACGGGGATCTCGCCGCCGTCCTGCTGCGGCAGCGCCACGGTCCGGGGGCCGCCGGCCGTGACCGGCGCTCCTGCGGGGGACGGGACGGGGGCGGGGCGGCCCAGCCCCAGGAGCTCGCGCTGGTTGAAGATCCAGGCCTCGGCCCGGGTGATCAGCGGCTCCACCCAGGGCAGCCCCAGCATGATCAGCAGCCCGGCGGCCCAGCCCAGCAGGACGTCGCTCAGCCAGTGCGTACCGAGATAGACGGTGGTGAGGCCGACGCCGAGCGAGACGATGGCCGACATCGCCGAGAGATACCGCCGGGCCCTCGGCGTGGTGGCCAGATAGGCGAGGATTCCCCAGGTCACCACCGCGTTCGCGGTGTGCCCGGAGGGAAATATGTCGCCGCCGGCGAAGAGCTCGGCGGAGCCGATCTGGGTCGCGTAGTGCGGACCGAGGCGCCCCAGGCCGATCTTGACCGCGCCGACCGTCACATTGAGCAGCAGCAGCGCGGCGGCCAGCGTCAGCAGCGGCCGCAGCGTGTGCTGCCGCCAGGAGCGCCAGCCGAGCCAGCAGGCCACCATCGTGGCGGTGGGCCCGCGCTGGCCGAGCACGACGTAGTAGTCGAGGAACGCGTGGATCTCCGGCCACTGCTGGTACGGCCGGAACAGCATGACCTTCCAGTCCAGGGTCACCAGCCAGGACGAGACCAGCACGGCCACGACGATGGCGATATAGAACGCCAACGTCCCGCCGAAGAGTGCGATGCGGTGACGGCTCATCCGCGGCGGCTCTATCTTCGGCGGCTCCGGCTCCCGGTCCAGCCGGGCAAAGATGTCGGTACGCACCCAATCGACGTTACAGCGAGTTAGTGCAGGACCAGGGCGTTCCGGTCTCTTCGTGATGACGATGTGATGTGGAGTATGTCTCAGCGGGGTCTTTATTCCTGACCCGCAAACGCCTCCCGGCGGGAGAGCGCGCTATTGATTTCGCACGCATTTCGGAAGGGTGTTTGGCCGCGTGCAGAAAAGCGCAGGAGGTGCCGGTATGAATTTATCCGGCCCTTCGGGACGGTGGAACGGAACGTGCCGGTCCGGTCACCCGCCGCTCCCGGTGCGGGCCCGGCGGACGCTCCGCGCGGGCGGCCGAGTACCGTCCTGTGCCGGGCGCCGGGGGTGTCCGCGCAGGTCCCGGCGTGGCCCATGCCACATCTCCGGGCCGGAACGGGTATGAGATGGGCCACGTGTGGGGGGTCCGAACTCGCGTACGCTGACGGATCACTCGCCCGCCGATGCCGGGCCGTGAGGGGCGGCGAACGGCCGCGCTCCCGGATGGCCCGCCGCGCGCGAGGGACCTTTGGAGGTACATGCATGTCCGGGACGACCAGAGCCCGATTCCGGCTGCGCCCGGCGGCCGACGGTGCCCATCGATGGGTCGTCCTCATCGTCCTCTGCCTCAGCCTCCTGCTGGTGGCGCTCGACTCGACCGTGCTCCACGTCGCTGTACCCGCCGTCACCGAGGACCTCCGGCCGAACGCGGCCGCCCTGCTCTGGATCGTCGACGCCTATCCGCTGGTCTGCGCCTCGCTCCTGGTCCTCTTCGGCACCCTCGGCGACCGGGTCGGCCGCCGCCGGGTGCTGCTGCTCGGCTACGCCCTCTTCGGGGCCGCCTCCGCGCTCGCCGCGATGGCGGACAGCCCCGGCGTCCTCATCGCGGCGCGCGCCCTGCTCGGGGTCGGCGGCGCGATGATCATGCCCGCTACGCTGTCGATCCTCCGTCAGGTCTTCCCCGACCGGCGCGAACGGGCGGTGGCGATCGGCGTCTGGAGCGCGGTCGCGGCGGTGGGCGCCGCCGCCGGCCCCGTCGTCGGGGGCTTCCTCGTCGAGCACTTCTGGTGGGGCTCGGTCTTCCTGATCAACGTTCCGCTGATGGCGCTGGTCCTGCCGGTCGGACGGCTGCTCCTGCCCGAGTCGCGCGGCAGCCACGACGGCCCCTGGGACGTGCTCGGCGCGCTGATGGCGGCGGCCGGGGTGCTCGGGGTGGTCCTCGGGGTGAAGCGGGTGGGCACCGGCGAGGGGGCGCTGACCCTGGCCGCGCTCGTCCCGCTGCTGGCCGGTGCGGTGCTGCTCGTCGTGTTCGTACGCCGTCAGAAGCGGCGCGCGAACCCGCTCATCGACATCGGGCTGTTCACCCGGCCCGCCTTCTCCACCGCGGTGGGCTGCATCGTCCTCGCCATGCTGGCCCTGGTCGGCCTGGAACTCATAGCCGTGCAGTACCTCCAGCTCGTCCTCGGCCTGAGCCCGCTGGAGACCGGCCTGCGGCTGCTGCCGCTCACCTTCGCCGCGATGGCCGCGGGCGCCACCGGCTCGTACACCCTGCGTCTCGTCGGGCCGCGCCGGATGGTCGGCTGGGGCTTCGTGATCACCGCCGTCTCGGTGCTGGTGCTGACCGCGATGGGCCAGCACGACCGGCCGCTCCTGCTCGCGGTGGCCTTCGTCTTCCTCGGCTTCGGGCTCCAGACCACCCTCTTCGGGGCGTACGAGTCCATGCTCAGCGAGGCCCCCGCCGACCGGGCGGGCGGAGCGGCGGCGATCGGCGAGACCTCGTACCAGTTGGGCGCGGGGATGGGGATAGCCCTGCTCGGCAGTGTCATGAACGCCGCCTACGCGCCCGGTCTCTCGAAGCTCGCCGACGACGGTGTCCCGGCCGGGGCCCGGGGTGCGGCCGCCCACTCGCTGGGCGAGGCCTACCAGGTGGCGGACCGGCTGGGCGGGCCGCTGGGCACGGTGCTGCGCTCCACCGCCCGGGCCTCCTTCGTCACGGGACTCCATGTCACGCTGCTGGTCAGCGCCGCCCTGCTGCTGGCCGGGGCGTTCGCCGCGCTGCGGCTGCCGAGGCGGATGGACTCCCCGCCGGTGCCCGGGGAGGCGGAGGAGGCGGCCGGCGCGAAGGCGGCGTGCGAGGGGCGCGAAACCCCGTGCGAGAGCCCCGGGACCGACCGCCCCCAGCGCTCCCTGCCGCGCCCCGGCCGGGGCCGACCCGCCGGGGCGACCGGCCCTGGACGGGCGGCGCACTGAGCCGTAACGTCGGGGCGAGTTCGTAACTACCACTGCTAGTTTTAGCGTCGCGCGAGCCGCCGGAGGCAGTCACATGTCCACCACCGAGCCCTCGAAGCTCCCCCCCTTCGACCCTGCCGACCCGCTCGGCATCGCCGATCTGCTCGGCGCGGAGGACCTCGCGATCCGCGACACCGTCCGGGGCTGGGCCGCCGACCGGGTCCTGCCGCACATCGCCGAGTGGTACGAGAACGGCGAACTGCCCGGCATCCGCGAGCTGGCCCGCGAACTGGGCTCGCTCGGCGCGCTCGGGATGTCCCTCCAGGGGTACGGCTGCGCGGGCGCCACCGCCGTCCAGTACGGGCTGGCCTGCCTGGAGCTGGAGGCCGCCGACTCGGGGATCCGCTCCCTGGTCTCCGTGCAGGGCTCGCTCGCCATGTACGCCATCCACCGCTACGGCTCCGAGGAGCAGCGGCAGCGCTGGCTGCCGGGCATGGCCGCCGGCGAGATCATCGGCTGCTTCGGGCTCACCGAGCCGGACCACGGCTCCGACCCGGCCGGGATGCGGACCCGCGCCCGGCGCGACGGCGGGGACTGGGTGCTCGACGGCCGCAAGATGTGGATCACCAACGGCTCGGTCGCCGGGGTCGCGGTGGTCTGGGCGCAGACCGACGAGGGGATCCGCGGCTTCGCCGTACCGACCGGCACCCCGGGCTTCTCGGCGCCGGAGATCAAGCACAAGTGGTCCCTGCGCGCCTCGGTCACCAGCGAGCTGGTCCTCGACGGGGTGCGGCTGCCCGCCGACGCGGTGCTCCCGGGCGTCACCGGTCTGCGGGGTCCGCTCAGCTGCCTCAGCCACGCCCGGTACGGAATCGTCTGGGGCGCCATGGGCGCGGCCCGCGCCAGCTTCGAGGCGGCGGTGGACTACGCGCGCACCAGGGAGCAGTTCGGCCGGCCGATCGGGGGCTTCCAGCTCACCCAGGCCAAGCTCGCGGACATGGCCGTGGAACTGCACAAGGGCATCCTCCTCGCCCACCACCTGGGGCGGCGGATGGACGCGGGAAGGCTCCGCCCGGAGCAGGTCAGCTTCGGGAAGCTCAACAACGTGCGGGAGGCGATCGAGATCTGCCGTACCGCGCGCACGGTCCTCGGCGCCAACGGGATCTCGCTGGAGTACCCCGTGATGCGCCACGCGACGAATCTGGAGTCGGTGCTCACGTACGAGGGGACCGTGGAGATGCACCAGCTGGTGCTGGGCAAGGCGCTCACCGGCCTGGACGCCTTCCGGTAGGAGGCGGCGCCCCGTCCGCCCCGGGCCGTCCGGCGAGCACCCTGCTCAGCTCTGGTTGAAGAAGCCGTCGGCCCGGCGGCCGGCGGTCTCGGTGACGATCTGGGTGTCCGCCGGGGTCAGCAGGAAGACCCGGGTGGCCACGCGCTCGATCGAACCGCGCAGCCCGAAGATCAGTCCGGCGGCGAAGTCGACGACCCGCTTCGCGTCCGTGGGGTCCATGGTCGTGAGGTTGACGATCACGGGAACGCCGTCCCGGAACAGCTCACCGATGGCCCGCGCGTCCCGGAAGCTGTCCGGGGTGACGGTGGCGATCCGGCGGTCCGTCTCCTCGGCGGCCTCCGCCGCGACCTGGACCCGGGGGTCCGTCACCCAGGCCGGACCGGTCCCGGTCCGCTCGCCCTCGGCGTACTCGTCGTCGTAGTACCGCTCGTCGTTGTCCTCCACGAGGCCCAGCCAGGCACTTGCCTTGCGCACCGATCCCATGGACGCCTCCTCTCACCGCGGTTCCGTGATGTTCCGCATCTCTTTCGTCTCCCTATGGTCGTCCATGATGCGGATCGTGCGCCAAGTGGATAGTCGGCGCGCAGGGGTTTCGTGACGGTACTGGTGCAGAAGATCTGTCGATTCGTCAGGGTTTCTCCCGCATCAGGAGTCCGAAGGAAAGAAAATATGATGCTTCGGGCCGGACGGGTGATGCCGGGGGCGTACGGGTGGGGGAACGCTCGAATACGATGCCTGTCGCCCGGCCGCACGAGCCCGGCGCACAGGTGAACGACTCTCGGGGGAACGTCGTGTTCGGAATCGTCAGGCCCTGTACCCACCGCTTGTCCGAAGGGCTCAGGACCGAGTGGATGGCACACCTCTGCGGGCTCTGCCTCGCACTCCGCTCCGACCACGGCCAGTTCGCCCGGATCGTGACGAACTACGACGGGCTGATCGTCTCCGTCCTGACGGAGGCCCAGTCCGAGCGCACCACCGGCTGGCGGCGTACGGCGGGCCCCTGCCCGCTGCGCGCCATGCGCACCGCCCCGGTGGCCCGGGGCGAGGGGGCCCGGCTGGCCGCAGCCGTCTCCCTGGTCCTCGCCTCGGCGAAGGTCCGGGACCATGTCGCGGACGGGGACGGCCTGCTGAGGCGCCGTCCGGTCGCGGCCGCCGCCCGCCGGGTCGCCGCGGGCTGGGACCGCGCCGGTGCGCGCGCCGGCGCCCGGCTCGGCTTCGACACGGCGCTGCTGGTGGACGCCGTCGACCGGCAGACCGGCATCGAGCTGGCCGCCGGCCCCGGCACCCCGCTGCTCACCGTCACCGAACCCACCGAGACCGCCACTGCGGCCGCCTTCGCCCACACCGCGGTACTCGCCGGGAGGCCGGGCAACGCCGTCCCGCTCGCCGAGGCGGGGCGCCTCTTCGGACGCCTGGCCCATCTGCTGGACGCCGTGGAGGACCAGTCGGCCGACGCCGCGTCCGGCGCCTGGAACCCGCTCACCGCGACCGGCACCTCGCGCGCCGAGGTACGACGGCTCTGCGACGACGCCGTGCACGGGGTGCGCCTGGCGCTGCGCGACGCCGAGTTCACCGACGGAAAGCTGGTCCACGTCCTGCTCGCGCACGAGCTGCGCCGGTCGGTGGACCGGGCCTTCGGCACCGAGGCGTGCTCGCACCGGGCGGGCGGCGTACTCCTGGACGGGAGCGGCGCGCCGGTGGGAGGCCGGCCGGACGGTTCCTTCGGGCCGCCGCCGGGCAACCCGTACGCGCCCGGCGCGCCCGTGAACCCGCCGCAGCCCCCGCCGGAGCCGCCGCGCGACCGGCGCGGCCTGGTCGCCGGATGCCTGGTCTGGGCGGGGCTGGCCTGCACCTGCCAGATGTGCTGCGGCACGTTCGAGGACCCGTGGACCCGCCGGCGCCGCGAGGGCCTGTGCAGTCAATGCGACTGCGGGGACTGCTGCGAAGGATGCGACTGCTGCTGCAACTGCGGTGAGTGCTGTGACGGATGCGACTGCTGCGATTGTGGCTGCGACTGCGGTTGACGGAACCGGACCGGACGGTGCGGCATGGCGCGGCGAGGGGAGGGGAGAGCTGCGTCGTGTGCCGAAGGCACGGGGGGAGCGGCACCCGGACGCCGTACGAGGTCCGGGGCCAGGAGGCGCGAAGGCGCAGGGGGTCGGCTCAACAGGAGGCGGACCACACACGACCGAGGTCGATGTGGGAGCGCTTGACCAGCCACTGCTGCGCATGCATGGACCCAGTGGAACAGGCATCCGATGAGCCGTCAACCACGCCCGGACGAGGGGACCACAGTGTGGACGGGCGTTGACAACACCCCGTCGTCGGCGCTTTTCTCGGAGCCGGACCGGCGCTGAGGGGCCCGGTCCGCGTTGTGTGACGGCCGAAGGCACCCCGTGTCCGATCTCTGCATCCACGGAGCCTCCCCATGCCCGCGCACACCCCTGCCCCCACCCGTCCCGCCCGCCTCCCGGCCGGTGCCCGGTGAGCGGGACACCGGCACTCGTCGTCATAGGCGCCGGACCGAGCGGTACCGGACTGATCGAGCGCATCGCCGCCAACGCCCCCGACCTGTACGGCGACCACCCGCTGACCATCCACCTCGTCGACCCGCACCCGCCCGGCGGCGGACGGATCTGGCGGCACGGCCAGTCGCCGCTGCTCTGGATGAACTCCCGGGCCGAGGACGTCACCATGTTCACCGACGACACGGTCCGCATGGCGGGGCCGGTCCGCCCCGGGCCCGCGCTGAACACCTGGGCCGCCGAGGTCCGGAGCGGCCGCGCGGCGCTCCCGGAGGGGGCGCGGGCCGACACCGGCCTCCGCGACGGGATCGGCACCCTGGCGGACGACGGCTTCCCGGGCCGTCGGGTGCAGGGCGCCTATCTGCGCTGGGTGTACGAGCGGGCCGTGGCCGCCCTCCCGCAGCGCGTCACCGTCCACTGGCACCGGGGCAGCGCGGTCCGGGTCTCCGGTTCGCGCGAGGGGCGCCAGCGGGTCTGGCTGGCCGGGCACGGCACCCCGCTCCTCGCCGACGCCGTCGTCCTCGCCGTCGGCCACCTGGAGGCCGAACCCGAGCCGGAGCATGTGGAGTTGGCCGATTTCGCGCGGCGGCACGGGCTCCTCCACCTGCCGCCCGACTTCACCGCCGACACCGATCTGGACGCGGTGCCCGCCGGCGAACCGGTCCTCGTCCGCGGCTTCGGGCTCGCCTTCGTCGACCTGATGGTGCTGCTCACCGAAGGGCGCGGCGGACGCCATGCGGACGGCGCGTACCTGCCGTCCGGCCGGGAGCCGGTGCTGTACGTCGGATCGCGGCGGGGCGTCCCGTACCACTCCAAGCTCGGGTACGGCTGGCACGGCGAGAAGCCGCCGCTGCCGCGCTTCTTCGGCCCGGACCGGATCGAGGCGCTGCTGAAGGCGGACAAGCCGCTCGACTTCCGGCGCGACGTGTGGCCACATATCGACAAAGAGCTCGGGCACGCCCACTACCACCGGCTCTTCACCGCCCACCCCGAACGCACCACGGGCCGCCGGGCGGACTTCGAGGAGCGGTACGCCGCCGCCGAACCGGGCGGGGCCGAACTGGCCGCACTCGTCGCCGCCGCCGTCCCCGACCCCGCGGACCGGCTCGACCTCGACGCGATCGACCGCCCGCTGCGCGGTGTGCGCCACCCGTCCCACGAGGCCCTCCAGAAGGCGATGCGCGGCTACGTCACCGCCGACCTGGCGCGCCGTCACGACCCCGCGCACAGCCCGGACCTCGCGGTCTTCCTCGGACTGCTCTCCGTCCACGGGCAGCTGACCCGCCTCGGCGACGTCGGGGACTGGTGGCACGGATTCTTCGGCTTCCTCGCCTCGGGCCCGCCCGGGCCCCGGCTGCACCAGCTCCTCGCGCTCTCCCGGGCCGGAATCGTACGGTTCCTCGGCGCCGGGACGACCGTCGACACCGACGAACGGCGCGGCCTCTTCCTGGCGGGCTCCACCACCGTCCCCGGCCCTCGGACGGCGGCCCGCACCCTGATCGAGGCCCGGCTGCCCGGCCCCGCCCTGGAACGCACCCGCAGCCCACTGCTCCAGGAGCTGTACGCGGAGGGGGCCGCCGTCACCGCCGGCGGACTGCTCGCGGTCGACCCCGACACCGGCCACGTGCTGTGGAGCGACGGCCGGCCGCACCGGCGCCGCTTCGCCCTCGGCCCGTACACCAGCGCCCGCACCGGCGCGGTGTTCACCCGGCCGCGCACCGGCGGACCGGCCTTCCGGCAGAACGACGCGACCGCCCGCGCGGCACTCACCTTCCTGAGGGACCTCGCCTGAGGCGAGCCACGCCACCCCGTGGCCCGGGGGCCCGAAACGCCCCGGGCCGCCGCTCCCACCGACCCCGAGAGGTACGCCCATGCCCCCGACCGCGCCCCTGCACCTCGCCGCCGAGATCGGCGGCCCGCCCCGCTACGACCCGGGGCACCACACCGGCCTCGCCCGGCTCGCCGAGCGCGGCGCCCTCGACTTCGTCACGCTCGGCGACTCCTTCGCCCGGCCGGGACCCGACGCGCTCGCCGTACTCGCCCGGGTCGCCCCCGCCACCCGCCGGATCGGACTGGTGCCCACCGTCACCACCACCCACACCGAGCCCTTCCACGTGTCGTCCGCCGTGGCCACCCTGGACTGGGTGAGCCGGGGCCGGGCCGGCTGGCAGGCGGACGTGTCGGCGACGGAGGCCGAGGCCCGGCTGTTCGGCCGCCGCCCGGCTCCACCCGCCGAGGAGCTGTGGCGCGAGGCGGGGGAGTGCGCCGACGCCGGCGCCCGGCTCTGGGACAGCTGGGAGGACGGCGCCGAGATCCGGGACGTCGCCACCGGACGCTTCATCGACCGGGACAAGGTCCACCACATCGACTTCGCGGGCGAGTTCTTCTCCGTCCGGGGCCCGGCGATCGTCCCCCGGCCCCCGCAGGGCCGTCCGGTGATTGTGATGGACGCGACGGGCGGCCCGGCCCGCGGGACCGCGGCCCGCCACGCCGACGTGGCCCTGGTCCGGGCCACCACCCCCGAACGGGCGGCCGAGGCCCGCGCCGAACTGCGCCGCCGCGCCGCCGCGTACGGACGCGACCCCGGAACGCTCCGGGTCCTGGTCGCGCTCACCGTCGACCTGGGTGACGCAGAGAGCGCCCCGGAGCCCGGTCTGGCGAGCGGCCCGCCGCTGGCCGCGGGCGGCTCGTACTACCGGGGCGGCCCGGTGGACCTCGCCGAACTGATCACCCGGTGGCACCGCGCCGAAGCGGCCGACGGCTTCCACCTCACCCCCATCACCCCCGGCCGCGACCTCGAACGGATCGTCAACGGAACCGTGGCCCTGCTCCAGCACCGCGGCCTCTTCCGCACCTTCTACCCCGGCGGCACCCTGCGCGAGCACCTCGGGCTGGCCCGCCCCGCCAACCGGTACGCCACCCGAGGAGACCGGGCATGACCACCGCGCCCCCGCAGATGCATCTCGCCGCCCACTTCCCGGGCGTCAACAACACCACCGTCTGGTCGGACCCCCGCGCCGGGAGCCAGATCGACTTCGCCTCCTTCGAGCACCTGGCCCGCACCGCGGAACGGGGCACGTTCGACTTCTTCTTCCTCGCCGAGGGGCTGCGGCTGCGCGAGCACAAGGGACGCGTCCACGACCTGGACGTGGTCGGCCGCCCCGACTCCCTCACCGTGCTCTGCGCGCTGGCGGCCGTCACCGACCGGATCGGCCTCGCCGCCACCCTCAACGCCACCTTCAACGAGCCCTACGAACTGGCCCGCCGCCTCGCCACCCTCGACCACCTCAGCGAGGGCCGGGCCGCCTGGAACGTCGTCACCTCGCCGGACGCCTTCACCGGCGAGAACTTCCGGCGCGGCGGCTACCTCGACCCGGCCGACCGCTACGGCCGGGCCGCCGAGTTCGTGGCCACCGCCCGGGAGCTGTGGGACAGCTGGACCCCCGAGGGCACCCCGCGCCCCTTCCGCCACCACGGACGGCACTTCGCCGTCGAGGGCGAGTTCACCGTCCCCCGCTCCCCGCAGGGCCACCCGGTCGTGATCCAGGCAGGGGACTCCCCGGAGGGCCGGGAGTTCGCCGCCTCCGCCGCCGACGTCGTCTTCACCCGCCACGGCACCCTGGAGGAGGGCCGCGCCTTCTACGCCGACGTCAAGGCACGGCTGGCGAAGTACGGCCGGGCGCCGGACGAGCTGAAGATCATGCCCGGGGTCACCTTCGTGGTCGGCGACAGCGACGCCGACGCCCAGGAGGAGGCGGCCGAGATCCGCCGCCTCCAGGTCTCCCCGCAGAACGCGGTGCTGGCCCTGGAACAGGTCTGGGGCCGCGACCTCTCCGCCTACGACCCCGACGGGCCGCTGCCGGACATCGAACCGGACCCCGCGGCGGCGCTCGCCCGGGGCAGGGTCAGGCACGGCGACCCGCTCGTCGTCGCGGCGCGCTGGCGGGCGCTGGCCGAGGAGAAGGGGCTGTCGATCCGGCAGACCGTCATCGAGACGACGAGCCGTCAGTCCTTCGTCGGCAGCCCCCGCACCGTCGCCGAGCAGCTCATCCGGTTCGTCTCCGCCGGGGCCGCCGACGGATTCATCCTCGTACCCCACCTCACCCCCGGCGGCCTGGACGGATTCGTCGACCGGGTCGTCCCGCTCCTGCGGGAGCGCGGGGCGTTCCGCACCGCGTACACCGGCTCCACGCTGCGGTCGCACCTGCGACTCGCCGAGCCGGTGTGGAAGGGTTGACCCCATGAGCACGGACGCACCGCAGCCGCACGGAGCCGCGCAGGCGGCACAGGACTGGAAGCACTGGCACGAGGAGCGCACCGCCACGGTCGCCGGCCCCTACGGACCGCTCTCCCTCACCGGCACCCACTGGCTCTCCGACCACCCGGAGGGCAGCATCCCCGGGGTACCCGGACAGTGGCGGGAGGACGACGGGGCGGTCCTGCTCAGCGCCTCGGCCGAGGACGGGCTGACCGTCGACGGCGACCCCTTCGCCGGCCGGGTCCGCCTCACCGCCGACCGGGGCCCGATCGAGACCTCCCGCGTCGCCCACGGCCACCGCCGGCTGGTCGTACTGAGCCGGGAAGGGCTCTGGGCGGTACGCGACTTCGACCCGGACGCCCCCGCGCGGCGCGCCTTCCGGGCCATCGAGGCCACCCCGTACGACCCGCGCTGGGTGCTCACGGGCACCTTCCGCCCGTACGAGGACGCCCGCACGGTCCGGGTCGAGAACGCCGACGGGGTGGAGCGCGGTCTCGGGCTCGCCGGGGAGATCGCCTTCGAGGCGGACGGCGCGGAGCACACACTGCGGGTCGCGGTCGAGCCGGACGGCTCGCTCTGGGCCGTCTTCGCCGACGCCACCAGCGGGAACAGCAGCTACCGCTTCCGCTTCCTGCGGCCCGCGGCGCCCGCCGGGGACGGCAGCGTGACGGTCGACCTCAACCGCGCGCTGCTGCCGCCGTGCGCCTTCGCGGACCACTTCATCTGCCCCTTCCCGCCGCCCGGCAACACCCTCTCCCTCGCCGTCGAGGCCGGTGAGCGCAACCGCATCGACGGCTGACCGCTCGTCACGGGAATCCGGAACGACGGCCCCCGGCGCCACCTGCGCGGCGGGGGCCGTTCGCCGTCCGAAGGGCGACCCGGGGCCAACGGGCCCTCTTGCGTGACAAGTTGACGCCTTGAATACTCCCTCGCAGCGCTTGTCAGGAGCACGGCAGGACCGCAGCGCGGGTTCCCGCCGTGCCGACGACTGCGCCTCACGGGTCCGACCACCCCACAGGCGGACCCCCGACTTCCCCTCGGGAGGATGAAAAGTGAGGATCAAGCGCACCGCCCCCCTCGGATCCACCGCCGGACGCACCAGGGCCGTCGCCATCGCGGCGGGCCTCGTCGCCGTCGCCGCCCTGGCCGTCCCCAGCGCCCAGGCCGATTCCCCCACCACCTTCAGCGCCCAGCAGCTCTCCGCCGCGAGCGACGCCGTGCTCGGCGCCGACGTGGCGGGCACCGCCTGGAGCGTCGACCCGGCGACCAAGAAGCTCGTGGTCACCGCCGACAGCACGGTCTCCAAGGCCGACATCGCGCGGATCAAGGAGATCGCCGGAGCCAACGCGGGCGCCCTGAAGATCGAGCGCACGTCCGGCAAGATCAGAAAGCTGATCTCCGGCGGCGACGCGATCTACGCCCCCAGCTGGCGCTGCTCCCTCGGCTTCAACGTCCGCAGCGGCAGCACCTACTACTTCCTGACCGCCGGTCACTGCACCGACGGCAACCCGCCCTGGTACACCAACTCGTCGGGCTCGACCAGCATCGGCCCGACGGTCGGCTCCAGCTTCCCGACCAACGACTACGGCCTGGTCCGGTACGACAACTCCGCGGTCTCCCACGAGGGCACCGTCGGCAGCGTCGACATCACCGGCGCGGCCAACGCCACGGTCGGCATGTCGGTCACCCGCCGCGGCTCGACCACCGGCACCCACAGCGGCTCGGTCACGGGCCTCAACGCCACGGTCAACTACGGCAACGGCGACATCGTCTACGGCATGATCAAGACCAATGTCTGCGCGGAGCCCGGCGACTCCGGCGGCCCGCTCTACTCCGGTTCCAACGCGATCGGCCTCACCTCGGGCGGCAGCGGCAACTGCACCTCGGGCGGAACCACGTACTTCCAGCCGGTCACCGAGGCGCTGAGCGCCTACGGCGTCAGCATCTACTGACGCTCCGGTACCTCCGGTTCCACTCCGTCGAACAGGCGGCCGACCACACGCGGAGCCCCCGTCCGAATGCCGGGCGGGGGCTCCCGCTCGCCCCGCGGCATTTGGCATGATGTGGGGCAGGTCGGTCACGCTGGAGCAACGGGGGCGGGCGGTCGCCGTCCGGAGACGTCCTCCGGGCCCCCGGCAGACACCTCAGGGGGTTCGGGTCCGTGAATCGCATCGGAGTGACCGGTCATCGCACCATCCCGGAAGAGGCCCGGGCCCATGTGCTCGCGGGCCTGAGAGCGGCGCTCTGCGGTCTGGAGGGGTCCCTGGAGGCGCTCTCCAGCCTCGCGGTGGGGGCCGATCAGCTCTTCGCCGATCTGGCCCTGGCCCGTGGCGCGGACCTCACCGTGGTCATCCCGAGCGGCGACTACGAGTCCTGCTTCGAGGACGCGGCCGAGCTCGCCCGCTACCGGGCCCTCAAGGGCCGGGCCGCCCGCGAGGTGCGCCTCGGCTACCCGCACTCCACCGACGAGGCGTACTACGCGGCGGGCGCCTACATCGCCGACCACTGCGACCGCCTCCTGGCGGTCTGGGACGGCCGCCCGGCCCGCGGCCTCGGCGGCACGGGCGACATCGTGACGTACGCCCGGAGCCTGGGCCGTCCGGTCACGATCATCTGGCGCGAGGGCGTCGAGCGCGACTGACGGTCCGGCCGGCGGGCCGGACCCGGCCCGCCGTCACATCTGGTGGCGGGCCAGCCAGTCGGTGTGCTGCGGGGAGACGATCCGCTCGGTCTCGAAGACCGCCCCCGGCCACTGACGCTCCGTCAAGGTCGTCTCCATCGCCACCTGCATGGCCTCCAGGTCCTCCTCCACCAGGGAGTGCGCCGAGATCAGCGGGTGGTGGCGGCGCATCTCGCTCCAGGCGAGGCAGGCGGCCGCCGCCGCCGAGAGCGCGCCCGTCAGGGCGAAGGACTGGGCGGCGGAGAACGTCCTCAGCACCGCGAACACCAGGGCCAGCGCGGTCAGGATGGCGATCGTCGTCGACCAGACCAGCGTGGCCCGCCGGGACACCTCCTGCCGCCTGCGGTACCAGTTCCGCTGCTCGATCAGCCGGTCCCGCACATACGTCTCCTTGCGTACGGTGAACGCCTTCTCCCGCAGTTCGCGCATCGAGTCGGTGATCAGCCCGCCCGAATCGGCCGTCAGGTCCCGGGGGTCGGCCCATCCCACCTTGCGGAGCTCCTGGAGCCCCTCCTCCAGCCGGTTGGCGAACACCGCCTCCGGGTGATGGGTGCCGGTGTCGAACGGGGAGCCGTGCACCGAGTAGCGCCAGCACATCGACTTGATGAACTCCGCGGCCGACCGGTTGAGCTGCCAGTGCGACTTCGCCTTGCGCCGGGCCGAGAGGTACGTCGATATCAAGACACCCAGATACGCCAACACGCTGACGGAATCAGTGAGTTGAAACGTGTCAGCCACGGCGAAGTGCCAGGGAAGGGCTGCCGGAACGGCCCCTGCGACCAGTAGGATCAGCTGGAAGCGGGTGGTGTTCACGGCCTCCCGCTGCCGGGCGACGGCGATCTCGTCCGTGTGGTGGAAGAGCGCCGGAAGGTCGGCGTTCCTGAAGACCATGCTCTGGAGCGGCCCGGGAAGCGCCGTCATGTTCACTCCCGTTCGCGGTTGTCGGCAGGCTCGATCGGTGATCCGGATGGCGGCAAGAGCGTAGAGGCGAGGTGCCGTACGCGGCAACGGCCCGGTGCTGTCGACGGCGCTTTTCGGTCCGGAAAGGGCCCTCGTGCGGGCCGGGTTGCTGTGGCAGTGTGGTTCAACTGTCCTTGTCTTGGCGATGGTTGCCGCTTAGGTCCTCATCGCGATCGGTGTACGGGGGGACCGGCGGATGGCTGAGGGTGCTGGCAGGAGCGAGAGTCCGGTGTCCGGTGCACAGGTGAGGGTGCGGCGGAGCGCCTTGCTGTTCACCGCTCCACTTGTCCTTCTCGCGGTGTTGACCGTGGTGCTGATCTGGGAGTCGGTGCGGGCGAACATGGCGCCCGGGGACCAGGCGCAGTGGCCGTGGCGGCTGCATCTGATGGGCATGGAGGTGCTGGGCAGTCTGCTGGCGGTCTCGCTGGGGGTCGTGCTCGCGAGGGCGCAGTACGCCCGCACTGTCCGGCCGCATTTGGGCTGGAGGGGCGTCTGGGCAAAGGGAATGCTGGCAGACGGGGCGCCGGCGTGGCGTGTCGGGATACTCAACGGTGGTCAGTACACGGCGGTGATCGAATCGTGGAACATCAGGGTGGTCATGAGGGGTGAGGAGGACGTCCCCGACGCACCGTGGAGCAGCGTCTCCGGTGCCGCGGCGGAGCTGTCCGCCGCCGGATTCGCCGCGGGGACGGACTTCAGACTCATCGAGTTCGGTGCGGGATTCCCCCTGATGGGAGGCGTGGGCGCTCACGAGACGGTGCTGGTGGGGGCCTTCTCCGAAGGCTTCGCCCAGAGGGTCGAGTCGCTCTACGTGCGCGCCAGGGTCACGGATGTCGCGGGCGACACTCACGAACGGATCACGGACTGCATGAAGGGGATGTGGACCGACAGGGCTGTTCCGTTCGAATGACGCCGCCCGTCCCGCCCGTACTGTGGCCATTTCCTGCACCTGGGGCGTTGCTCCGTCTGGCTGCGGTAATAGGGCTGTAATCCAGTCGTGTGACAGGCAGTTGGTCGAAGTGACCAAGCTGGTCAGGGGTAGTACAGTCATGCTGCCGGGCACTGTGGCTGTAAGTGTTCCGGCTGCTTTCCATCGAGTCGGAACACTCCCCTCCAAGGACAACCATGAAGACCTCCGAATCCTCTGTCCCCTTCGCTGTTGCGAAGAAGAGCACGGTGCCGCTCTCCAGGATCGACCTCGGTACCGCGGAAGCCACCAGGAAGCTCGACCGGGTGTTCGCCACCTCGGCCGGTCGCCACTCTCAGGCGTCAACCTTCAGCTCCGCGCTCTGAATCGCACTGCCCACTGGCTACACTGAAGGAATGACAGGACCCCTGGTCCCCTTCCGTGAATTCGTGCTCAAAGTGCACAGCAGGTGCGACCTTGCCTGCGATCATTGCTATGTCTATGAACATGCGGATCAGAGTTGGCGAACCCGACCCAAAGCAAGCTCTGAAGACGTTATCTTCCGGACTGCTCAGCGTCTGGCCGAGCATGCCAAGGCACATGCACTGCCCTCCGTGTCAGTGATCCTGCACGGAGGGGAGCCCCTACTGGCGGGGCCCGCCCGGCTGCGGCAGGTCTGCGAAGCTCTGACCTCCGCCCTCGACGGCGTCGCGGAACTCGATCTCCGCATCCATACCAACGGGCTCCAGCTCAGTCCCCGGTATCTCGACCTCTTCGACGAATTCGGCGTCAGGGTCGGCATCTCCCTCGACGGAGACAAGGCCGCCAACGACCGGCACCGCCGCTTCGCCGACGGGCGCAGCAGCCACCCGCTGGTCCTCAGGGCCGTGGAACTGCTCCGGCAGGAGCGGTACCGCCATCTCTACCTCGGGCTCCTGTGCACCGTCGACATCGAGAACGACCCCCACGCGGTCTTCGACGCCCTGGCCGAGCTCGAACCACCGCTCATCGACTTCCTGCTCCCGCACGCCACCTGGGACGATCCGCCGCCGCGCCCGGAAGGCGCGCCCACCGCCTACGCCGACTGGCTCCTCGCGGTCTTCGACCGCTGGCAGGAGCGGGGGCGTCCGGTACCGGTGCGGATGTTCTCCTCGGTGCTGTCCACGCTGAGCGGCGGTCCCAGCCTCACCGAGTCCCTGGGGCTCGCCCCCACCGATCTCGTCGTCGTCGAGACCGACGGCCAGCTCGAACAGGTCGACTCGCTGAAGAGCGCCTACGAGGGCGCCGCGGCCACCGGTTTCGACGTCTTCACCCACACCCTCGACGAGGTCGCGTCCCACCCGGGCGTACGGGCCCGGCAGCTCGGGCTCGCCGGGGTCGGCGAGGCCTGCCGGCGGTGCCCCGTCGTCCGCTCCTGCGGCGGCGGCCTCTACACCCACCGGTACCGCTCCACCGGCCCGTCGGGCCCCTTCGACAACCCGTCCGTGTACTGCGCCGACCTGATGGCCCTGGTGCGCGGCATCGAGGCGCGGACGGCTGCCTCCCTGATCGCCCCCGAGGTGACCGAGCGGCAGGAACTGCCAGGCTCCCAGCGGGACCTCACCCGCATGCTGCTGGCCCGGCTCAACGCCGACCTGGAAGGGCGCGGCGGCGAGCCGTGGGCGCGGGCCTGGGAGCTGGCCGCCGCGATCGAGACGTCCGACGAGGGGGCCCGCGGTCTCGACGGGGTGCTGGCCCATCCGTACACCCGCACCTGGCTGCTCCATGCGCTGGAGCGGCTCCAGCAGGGGGACGTGTCCGTCGCGCGGCGGCTTCCGGGGTACCTCGCGGTCGCCGCGGTCCGGGCCGGTCTCGACCTCCCCGTGGACGTCGGTCACGCGGACGGCCGACTGGTGCTGCCCGGGCTCGGCGAGTTGCGGATCGAGGGCGCGGGGGAGCGCGGGACGGCGCAGGTGCGCGCCGTCGAGGACGGCTTCCTGGTCCGGTGGGGCGGGCGCGGTTCCGCTCCGGCGGAGCGGCGGGTCACCCGGCCCCGGACGGCCGCCCCCGGCTGGCGGCCGGTGCGCCGGTTCGCGATGCCGGGTGGTGTGCCCGGCCCGGTCTTCGAGCTGGCGCTCGACGACCTCGACCCGTACCGCGACTGCTTCCCCGCCCCGGTTGCCGCGCCCCTCGGAGACCGGGCCGCCGCGGATCTGGTGTTCCGGCTCGGTGAGGCCTGGGTGCTGATCGAGGCGAAGGCGCCCGCGCGGGCCGCGGAGATGGTCCGGAGCCTCACCACCCTCACCCCGCTCACCGGCCTCGCCCCCTCCGAGCCCGCCGTCGGGCGGCACGGGTACGGGGCCCTCGGGGTCGCGGTGGACGGAGGCGCCGAGGAACTGGCGTTCGCGCTGCTCCGGGGTTTCCGGCGGGCCGAATTGCGGGCCCTCGCCGACGTCACGGATCTTTACGCGGCGGACGGCTCCTGGGAACATCGGATTCCTTGGCAGGAAGAAACAGTTCCGTTTTCCCGGTTGCTGGCCGACACCTATGAGCGGATGGTGTTGGGCGCATTCGAGCCACGTTGCCTGGAGGGTGTGGCACAGGCTCTCGACACGCTGGAAGGTGGGGCCGAGCTCACCGTCAGTGGAAAACGATTGCTGGATCTGATGCGAAAAGAAGTCTGAGTCTCGAATTCCGGTTCGAACGAGGATGTGGGGGCGCGTGGGACAACTGGGAAGAACGGTCCCAGACCGAATTCGATCAAGACGAGTGTCGACGCACCGCGGGAACCTATGACTGAAAACCGGCGTTGAATGACCGAACGCCATGGGGGTGGAGCAAGGTCCGCTCCGGAATGATGAATTCGCTCGCATTCGATTCACTTCACGGATGCGGGTGCTCACACAGGACGGGGGTCGTGTTCACGCGATGACGCAGCAGCGAGCGGCGGACCATCGGCCGTACTTCTTCTTGAGTTACGCCCATACGCCGGGGTACGGCAGCGGAACGGACCCGGACATGTGGGTCGAGCGTCTCTTCAAGGATCTCTGTGACCACGTGCTGGCCATGACGGATCTGCCCGCGGGCGCGCCCGCGGGGTTCATAGACCGCGAGATACGCTCCGGCGAGGGCTGGTCGGAACGGCTCGGTGAGGTGCTCGCCACCTGCCGGGTGTTCGTTCCGCTGTTCTCGCCGCGCTATTTCGCCAGTGAGATGTGCGGCAAGGAGTGGTACGCCTTCGCGCAGCGCGCCATCCACTACCGAGCCCGCTCCAACCAGCCGGCCGAGGCGATCGTCCCGGCGCTCTGGGTGCCCGTCCCGCCGAGCCAGCTCCCGGTGCCCGCCGAACGGCTCCAGTTCAACCACCGTGACTTCGGGGACCGTTACGCCAGCGACGGGCTCTACGGCCTCATCAAGCTGAAGCTGTTCGCCCAGGAGTACGAGCGCGCGGTCTACGAACTCGCCAAGCGCATCGTCAACGTCGCCGGAACGATGCGGATCGGCACCGGGCGCCCCGTCGACTACCGGCTCGCCCCCAGCGCCTTCGGCCCGCGCAACAGCACACCCGGCGGCCCCCGCCCCATGCAGGTCACCGTCGCCGCGCCCACCCGGCACGACCTGCCCCCGGGCCGCAGTGCCGACTACTACGGCGACAACCCGCAGGACTGGAACCCCTACCACCCCTCCTCGGCCCGCCCGTTGGCCTACGTCGCGGAGGACCTGGTGCGTTCCCTGAACTACCAGCCGACCATCTCGTCCTTCGACGAGGAGGCCGGACACGGCGAGGTCAAGCAGCCGCCGAGCAGGCCGGAGATCCTGCTCGTCGACCGCTGGGCCCTCCAGGACGAGGACCGTCGCAGGCGCCTCGCCGCCTTCGACGCCGAGGACCGCCCCTGGGTGACGATGGTCGTGCCGTGGAGCCGCGAGGACCCCCAGAGCATGGCGGCGGAGGCCGAGCTGACCGCGAAACTCGAAGAGACCATGCCGATCAAGATGAGCCAGGGGCGGGCCTTCTGCCGCTCCGCGGCCAAGGGCGTGCCGAGCATGGAGGCGTTCGGGCAGATCCTGCCGCAGGTCGTCGAAGTGGCGGCCCAGCAGTATCTGCGGCACGCGACCGCCTATCCGCCCGCGAGCGGCGGTGGCGCGCACACCGAACGGATTCGGCTGATGGGGCCGATGGCGCAGACGAACTACATCCCCGAGACACACGATCCTGCGACGGATGCGGAGGACACGGATGACGGCCGGTCGTGACGGGCGCATCGTCACTTTCTACTCGTACAAGGGCGGCACGGGGCGCACCATGGCCCTGGCCAACACTGCCTGGATACTCGCCGCCAACGGAAAACGGGTGCTGGCCGTCGACTGGGACCTGGAGGCGCCGGGGCTCCACCGCTTCTTCCACCCGTTCCTCGACCCGTCCACCCTCGGTGCCACCACCGGTGTCATCGACCTGATCACCGAGTACGCCTGGGCCGCGACCAGCCCGGTCCAGCGCGCCGACGACTGGCACCGCGACTACGCGCGTATCCAGCCGCACGCCGTCTCGCTCACCCCCGAGGCGCTCGGCTGGGAGTTCCCGCAGGGCGGCACGCTCGACTTCGTCTCCGCCGGGCGGCAGAACCGCGAGTACTCCGCGACCGTCTCCACCTTCGACTGGGACAACTTCTACGACCGGCTCGGCGGCGGCCACTTCTTCGACGCGCTCCGCGACGACATGAAGGCCAACTACGACTACGTCCTCATCGACAGCCGGACCGGTCTCAGCGACATCGCCGACATCTGCACCGTCCACCTCCCCGACATCCTCGTCGACTGCTTCACGCTCAGCGACCAGTCCATCGACGGTGCCGCCTCCGTGGCCCGGCAGATCTCCGAGCGCTACACCGGCCGCCCCATCTCGATCTACCCCGTCCCGATGCGCATCGACGAGGGAGAGAAGGAGAAGGCGGACGCCGGACGGGCGCTGGCCCGGCTGAAGTTCGACCGCCTGCCGCGCAACCTGTCCGGGGACGAACTCACCGCCTACTGGGGCGCGGTGGAGATTCCGTACCGCCCCTACTACGCCTACGAGGAGACCCTCGCCACCTTCGGCGACGAGGCCGGCCTCACCAACTCCCTGCTCTCCGCCTTCGAGCGGCTCACCTCCGTCATCACCGACCAGCAGGTCACCGCGATGCCGCCGGTCGGCGAGGAGGCCCGGCTGCGGATCCGGGACGCCTTCACCCGGCGACGGCCCGCGCTCCCCGCCGACCTCTTCCTCAGCTATGTGGCGGAGAACCGGATGTGGGCCGACTGGATCGAGTCCGTGCTCACCCGCGCCGGGTTCCGCGTCGTCCCGCGCGACGTGTCCGCCGAGCGGAGCGAGGAGTCCGCCCCGGCCGGGGAGAACGCCGCCCGCACGGTCGTGCTGCTCTCCTCCGCCTACCTCAAGTCCCAGCGCGCGGTGGGCGTCTGGGACCGGGCCGTCGCCGAGGACCCGGGGGGCGGCCGGCGCCATCTGCTGCCGATCAGGGTCGGTGACGTACGGCTGTCCGCGAACTACATCGACCGCAACCCCGTCGACCTCTTCCGGCTCGACGAGGTGCACGCCACCGCCGCGCTGCTGCGCGCCCTGGACCGGCCGGTCCAGCTGACCGACGCGGTGTCGCCGGGCCCGCGCTTCCCCGGCACCGTCCCCAGGATCTGGAACGCCCCGCCGCGCAACCCCGGCTTCACCGGCCGCTCCCTGGTCCTGGAGCGGATGCGCGACCAGCTCGGCGGCGGCATGGCCGTCGTGCTGCCGCAGCCGCAGACCCTGTACGGACTCGGGGGCGTCGGAAAGACCCAGGTGGCCCTGGAGTACGTGCACCGCTTCATGGCCGACTACGACCTGGTCTGGTGGATATCTTCCGAGCAGACCGACGACGTGGTGGCCTCGCTGGCCGAGTTGGCGGTCCGGCTGGGCGCCCAGGGCGGCGACGACATGGCGGCGTCCTCCGCGGAGGCGGTCGACCTGCTGCGGCGCGGGGTGCCGTCGGACCGCTGGCTGCTGGTCTTCGACAACGCCGACGACCCGGAACGGCTGCGGCGCTACTTCCCGCAGGGCGGATCCGGACACATCCTGGTCACCTCGCGCAACCAGGCCTGGTCCCAGCACGGTGACGCGCTGCCCGTCGACGTCTTCTTGCGGGAGGAGTCCATCGAGCACCTCCAGCGCCGGGCCCCGGGACTGACCGTGGAGGACGCGGCCCAGGTCGCCACGGCGGTGGGCGACCTTCCGCTCGCCGTCGAACAGGCGGCGGCCTGGATCGCGGAGACCGCCACCCCGATCGACGCCTATCTGGAGCAGTTGGCGCAGCAGGCACCCGAGGTCCTCGCGCTCAACCAGCCGACCGGTTACCCGCTGCCGGTCGCGGCGACCTGGAACATCTCCATCGAACGGCTCAAGGAGCGGTCGCCGGCCGCGGTGCGGCTGCTCCAGCTCTGCGCCTTCTTCGCCCCCGAGCCCATCTCCGGGAATCTGCTGTACAGCAAGGAGATGATCGAGGCGCTGAAGCCGTACGACGCCTCGCTCCAGGAGAAGCTGGTGCTGGGCCGGGTCATCCGGGAGATCGGCCGGTTCGCCCTCGCCAAGGTCGACCAGGTCTCCAACTCCATCCAGGTGCACCGGCTCGTCCAGGCCGTCATCCGGGCCCAGCTCACCCAGCAGGAGCAGCGGGAAGCCCGGCACGCCGTGCACCGCATCCTCGCAGGGGCCCGGCCCGACGACGACGAGCCGGTCGACAACCCGAACACCTGGCAGCAGTTCGCCACGATCTGGCCGCACCTCGGCCCGTCCGACGCGCGCAACTGCAAGGAGCCCGAGGCCCGCAGGCTGCTGATCGACCGCATCCGCTACCTCTGGAAGCGCGGCGACTTCCGGACCGCCACCACGCTCGGCGAGGAGCTGCGTGAGATCTGGCGGGAGACGCTGGGCGAGCGGGACATCCAGTACCTCTACCTCTGCTTCCACCTCGCCAACGTCTACCGCTCGCGCGGCCGCTATGTGGAGGCCAAGGAGCTCGACGAGGTCACCCTGGCGATCCAACAGGAGGTCCTGGGCCCGGAGCACCCGCACACGTACATGAGCGTCAGCAGCCTGGCGACCGACCTCGGTGTGCTCGGGGACTACGTCAGGGCGATCGAGCTGGCGACCGAGGCCACCGACGGGTTCAACCAGATCTTCCACGACAAGCACCCCAGGACCCTGGCGGCCTCCAACAACCTGGCGTTCACCCTGCGGTCCGTCGGACAGTACGCGCGGGCCAGGGAGATCGACCAGGACGTCTTCGACAAGCGGGTCGAGGTACTCGGCGCGGAGCACCCCTACAGCCTCTCCTCGGCGATGAACCTCGCCCGTGACCTGCGGGACGTCGGCCGGTACGAGGATTCGGTCAACCTCCTCAGCCGTACGTACGACAGCTACAAGGCCACGCTCGGCCGGGCCTTCCCGGGCACCCTGAGCGCGGCCAAGAGCCTCGCGGTCTCGCTGCGCCGGGCGGGCAGATTCGAGGACGCCCGCAGGCTCACGGTGGCCACCCGCGCCAGGTACCGCGCCAAGTACACCGCCGCCAACCCGGAGTCGCTGGCCTGCGATCTCAACCTGGCGGCCGACCTGTACGCGGCCGGTGAGACGGTCGAGGCCAGGGACGCCGCTCAGGAGGTCGTCGACCAGTACGTGGTCGTGCCGGGGGAGAAGCACCCGTACACCCTGGCGGCCCTGAACAACCTCGGCGTCTACCAGTCGGGGATCGGTGCCTCGGACGAGGCGGTACGGGTCCTGACCCGGGTGGTGGCCTCGATGCGGGAGGTGTACGGGCCGGAGCACCCCAACACCCTGCTCTGTGTGATGAACCTGGCGAACGCGACGGCGGAGCGGGGCGACCTCGAACTGGTCCTGGAGACCGAGGAGAAGGTGGCCGGGCAGCTCCGGAGGGTCCTGGGAGCGCACCACCCGGAGACCCTGGCCATGACGTCGAACATGGCGGTCACGCTCGACGCGATGGGACGCAAGGACGAGGCCATCCGGGTGCGCTCCGAGACCGTCGAGGAGCTGGCCCGTCAGCTCGGCGACGACCACCCGATGACCAGGATCGCCCGGGACGACGACCGGTTCGAGCGTGAGCTGGAGCCGATGCAGGTGTGAGAGAAGGGGGCGCCCGGCCGTGGGCCGGACGCCCCCTTTCCCTGTTCTCTTCTTCCCTTCCTGCCGCAGCTCAGCAGGCGGTGGGCTCCAGCAGCCAGTTCAGGATCCTGGGCAGGGCGTGCAGCGCGTCGAAGTGCGCGGCGGTGGGCTCCACCACCACGGTGGAGTTCGGGATGCGTTCGGCCAGCCAGCGCGAGTGGCCCACCGGAGAGAACACGTCCTTCTCGCCGTGCCACAGCAGCACCGGTCCCGGGATGTCCGCCGGGTCGAACCCCCAGGGGTTGCTGAACGCGAGCGCGTCGTCGATCCAGCCCCAGGCGGATGTGCGCAGCCCCTCACGGTAGTTGCGCAGCAGCATGGTGCGGACGCCCGCGTCGTTCACCACCATCCGGTCGGAATCGGTCAGTTCCTGGCGCAGGTCGTCGATGAGCCGGACCGGGTTCTTCCGGATCACCGCGGACCGTGAGATGAACGATTCCGCGAGTCCGTCCGGGTCGGCGGACGCGGTGGAGTAGGCCAGGACGTTGGAGGCGGCCATCCCCTCGAACCAGTCGAGCCCGTCGGCGCCGCGCGGCGCCAGCCCGACCAGCGCGGCGGCCCTCGTCACCCGCTCGGGCATCAGCGCCGCGCAGGCCAGGGCGTGCGGGGCGCCGCCGGACCGGCCCACCACGGCGAATCGTTCCAGCCCGAGGTGGTCCGCGATGGCCCGGACGTCCTGGACGGCGTCGGCGACACAGCGGCCCGGCAGCCGGTCGGAGTCGCCGTACCCCGGCCGGTCGTAGGTGATGAGCTGGGTCTTGCGCTGGTAGAGGACCATGCCGCGCGGAGCCGGCCCGAGACGGCTGCCCGGCATTCCGTGCATCAGGAAGACCGGTCTGCCCCGCGGGTCCCCGAGCCGTTCCACCACCAGATGCCGCCCGTCCGCCGCGCGCACCCGACTACGCACTTGACGCCTCCTCCGCATGGTGCGGGCACAGGCGTGCCCGACTTTCCTGCCCGATTCGATGATGGCTCATCAGAGCACTTACCGGGGACGGGTGTTGGGAAACCATGGACAGGCGGGGAGCTGAAGCGGTAAAGGGGGAGCGCGGCGCCGGGCGACGGTCAGACGGCTCTCGACTCCAGGTGGTAGGTGGTGTCGACCCAGAAGCCGCTCGTGGCCCTGGCCTTGATCTCCAGCACGTACTCGCCGGGTGTCAGCGGGGCGAAACCGCCCCACACACCCCATGCGTGACGCTTGAGCAGTCCCGCGCGGAACGGCGCGGAGAACTCGTGGAGCGGTAGCGGGACGCCGTTGAGCGAGGCGGTGGCCTCCACCACCGACAGGGACAGCGGCACCCGGGAGTACAGGAGGGCGTGCTGCCGGTTGAGAACGGGGAAGAAGGCCGGCCGGTCCGAGGGGATCGCGCACCGCCGGACCACCCGGCCGCCGTACGTGCCGGCCAGGAACCAGAGGTCGTCCGGCTGCTTCCAGGCGGCGTGCTCGCCCGTCGTGTCCGCGACCGGGCTGCGGTCGTCGGGCGCCGACAGGGCCCACCGCCACCAGCGCCCCGCGAGTTCCCCGCCCTCCTCGGCGGTCGGTCTCCAACCGTCCCCGGCCCTGCCCGCACCGTTCATGACATCCTCCCCTGGGCACCCCCTGACCAGGGGGATCGAATCGAACGAGCGGACAGTATCCGGGCCGGTCGGACCGGCCGCACCCGGGCCGGGTGTCACCGGGCCGGGGCGGCCGAACCGATGACGACCGTGCGCGCCCACGCGGGCGGGGTGTTCGGGGCGCGGCCCCGCGGATCGTCCTCGTCCCAGCTCCGGGGGAACAGGCCCACCACCGTCCGGCACGAGGGCCGGGCGTCCGGCCACGGTGTCTGGCCGTCGGTCAGGACCACGACGACGTCGGGCCCCGGCCGCATCCGCAGGGCCCTGGCGAACCCCCTGCGCAGATCCGTGCCCCCGCCGCCGACCAGCGGGATCCCGGCTGCCTGGCACAGCGGGTGCGCGACCCCGACGGCGGCGTCGCACGACAGGACCGTGACCAGGTCGCGACGGCCGCCGACCGCACGGCAGATCGCGGTGATCTCCAGGAGCGCGCTGCCCAGTTCGCCGTCGCTGACCGAGCCGGACGTGTCGACGATCACCGTGATCCGGGGCGGTCGGCGCCGCAGGCTCGGCAGTACCGCACCGGGCACCCCGGCCGAACGCCGGGACGGCCGGCCGTACGTGTAGTCCTCGCCCGCGCCCGAACCGGAGACCGCCGAGCGGACCGCCGCGCCCAGCAGCTCCCGCCACGGCTGCGGCGGGTGGAACGCCTCCTCGGCCCACCGCTGCCAGCTCTTCGGCGTGTTTCCGGGGCGGCCGGTGATGCCCTGTGCCACCCGGAACCGCACCGCGTCCCGCTCCTGTTCGCTGAGCCCGTGCGCCCCGTCCGGCCCCAGGTCCCACTCCCGCCCCAGCCCGTCCGCACCGCTGCCGCAGTCAAGCCAGGCCAGGCCCGCGGTGTGCGGCCCGAGCCGGAACCTGCGGATGTACTCCTCCATGAGCAGGCCCTCGGGGAGTCCCAGGAAGCCCGGATCGACGGCGTCCTCCGGCGCGAGCAGCCCGTCGCCGTACACGTCGTCGTTGATCTCGCAGTCGGCGGCGATGTTCATCCGCAGCCGTTCCGCGGGGCCGGTCAGCCCGTGGAGCCGGGCGATCCGGTCGCCGCGTCCGTGGTGGTCGCGGAGCAGGTGTGCCACCTCGTGGACCCAGACGCCGGCCAGTTCCTCCACCGGGGTCCGGTCCACGAACCCGGGCGAGACGTAGACCCGCCAGTACCGGTCGACGGCCATCGTCGGCACCCGCCGGTCCTCCACCACGTGCAGGGCGAACAGGGCCGTCGCGAGATAGGGCCGGGCCCGGACGGCCTGGAGCCGGGCGGCGAAGAGCTTGTCGAGGTTCAGCGGACCGGGCGGGGCGGGGGTCACCGGCCGGCCTTCGCGCCGGCGGCCTCCCGGTCCGCGGTGCGGGACGCGGCCCGGTCCGCCCGCCGGGACAGCGACACCACCCCGGCGAGCCGCTCGATCGCGGCCGGTACGTCCCAGTCCTCCTGGCGCAGTGAGGCGAGCGTGGTCGCGGGGACGACCACCACGTCCGGGGCGCCGGTCTCCAGCGCCCGGACCAGGAGCGCCCACGCCGCGTCCCAGCGGGACTGCTCCGGGCGGTTGCGGACCGCCGCCACCACACCGTCGAGCACGGCCTGGCGCAGATCGCCGCGTTCGGGCAGGACGGCGTTGGCCGGGTCGGAGAGCACCGCCTCGGGGTCGGGCAGGTCCATCCGGTCCAGGCTCGCCAGGAGTTCCAGCCCGGGGCCGTCCCCCACGGTGCCCCGGACCAGGAGGGAGAGCACGTCCCGGGAGGAGCCGGCGGCGGTGGCGAACGCGATCAGGGCCAGCGTCATGTCCCAGCTGCGGGGCGACGGCCAGGGCCCGCCCCGCCGGGTCTCGCCGCTGGGCAGCCGGTGCACGAGCGTCGGGCGGGCGGCGAGCAGCCCGCACACCGCGCGCCGCGCGAAGTCCACCGCCTGCGGTAGCCGTTCGGGATCGAGCCGGGGGAAGACCGCCCGGGGCCAGATGCCGCCGAGACCGCGCACCACGACCTCGTGGTCGTGGGTCCACTGGAGGTGGACGAAGCGGTTGGCCAGCGGCGGGCTCAGCTCCCAGCCGTCGGCCGCCGAGGACCGCGGATTGGCGGCGGCGACGATCCGTACGCCCGGCGGCAGCCGCAGGGCGCCGACCCTCCGCTCCAGCACCAGCCGGAGCAGGGCGGCCTGGACGGCGGGCGGGGCGGTGGACAGTTCGTCCAGGAAGAGCAGCCCCCGGCCCGCCCGTACCAGGCGCACCGCCCAGTCCGGCGGGGCCATCGGGACGCCCTGTTCGGCGGGGTCCTCGCCGATGACCGGCAGCCCCGAGAAGTCGGACGGTTCGTGGACGCTGGCGACGACGGTGGTCAGCGGGAGGTCCAGGGACTCGGCGAGCTGGGTGAGGGCGGCGGTCTTGCCGATGCCGGGCTCGCCCCACAGGAGGACGGGCAGGTCGGCGGCGACGGCCAGGGTCAGCGCCTCCAGCTGGTCGTCGGGGCGGGGCTCGGTGGTGGTGTCGCGGAGCAGGGCCGTCAGCGCGCGGGCGATGTCGAGCTGGGAGCCGCGGCCCGGTCCGGAGGCGGGGCCGGAGGGGGCGCGGGGCGGGGCGACGGAAGGGTGTGCGGACATGGCTGATCACCTTTGGGGTCTGTGACGCGTGTGTGGTCTTCGGGTCGGCGGGGAGCCGTGGTGCCGGAGGGGCCGGGGTCAGTTCGCTGTCGTGCGGCGCGGGCGACGGCGGCCGGGGCGGTGGTACGGGGCACGGTCGGGGCCGTCGGCGAGGCCCGCCCGGTACAGCCCGTACGTGATCCGCCGCCGCGCGGCCGCCTCCAGCTCGTCCCGCAGCTCGCCGCCGCGCAGTACCGCGCCGGGGCCCAGCAGCCCCTCGACGACGGCCAGCGCACCGGTGATGTCGCCGTGGTCCAGGCGTTCGCGTACTCCGGGGAGGCAGTCGGGCCGGCGGTGGGCCTCGTCGATGGCGCGGAGGCAGGGGAGCGGGGTGCCGGTCAGCGCGACCAGCAGCTCCTCCCGGCGGAGCTCGACCGGTTCGTGGTCGAGCGGGGAGAGCACCCCGTCGACCAGCCCGATCCGGTGCAGGGCGCCCCGGCACTCCACGGTGCGCGGCCCCCCGGGCGGGTCCGGGGGCCGGGCGGGCGGGGCCGCGGGGCGCCCCGGCACCAGGGCGGCGAGGACCAGCGGATGCAGCCGGTCGGCCTCGATCGCACCGGTACGGAGCAGATCGAGGTCGGGCAGCACCCAGGTCGCCGCGTCGGGCAGCACCGGCGGCGTACGGCCGGTGCCGCCACCCGGGTCCGGGGCGGCGGAGGCGATCCGCGGTACGGGCGGCCCGGTGCCGTCCCGTTCCGCGACCAGCTCCAGGAGCAGCCGCTGCCGTGCCCCGAGCCGCACGGCGACCGTACCGGCGGACCGGCCCCCGGCCCGGAGCAGGATCTCCGCCTCGGCCGCCCACCGGCCGGTCGCGCAGTGCAGCTCGTCCGGAACCACCGCCCGCACGCGGTCCGGTACCGCTTCGGTCCCGTCGGTGCCGGAGCGGGCCCGCAGCTCACCGGCCCGGCGCGCGTCCCACAGATGGCGGTGCAGGTCGAGCCGGAACCGGGGGTTCGGGCGGTGGTGCGGGTGGCGGCGGGCGTCCGTACCGGGGGCGGCGGAGTCCCACAGCGCGAGGGAGATCCGCTGGCCGGCGTCCGCCCAGGCGGGCGGGGTCCGGACCACCAGATGGACCGGGCGCACCGGCCCGGGGCCCCCGGTGGCGTACCGGGCCAGGGAGAGGGTGAGTCCCGGGCGCAGCAGTCCGCGTGGAGCGATTCTGGGCAGATGCCAGCGGAGCAGGTCGGGCGCGAGATGGCGGAGGTCGTCCCGGAGCCGGGCGGCGAACTCCCGGCCGTGGACGCGTGCCACGGCGCGCGGGGTGAGGTCGATGTCGATACCCGCGGCGGCGCAGGCCCCCGCCCAGTCACCGGCGCGGCGGCGGGCGGTCGCGGTCTCGATCATGGAGGGCGGAACGGCGAACTCGCGCACGCGCCGCCAGAAGGACAGTCGGGGATCCGTTTCCACGTCAGGAGTGCGCATCAGCACACACCTTGTGTGGTAGGAGCCCCCAATCCGCTGAGGAAGTGAGTAGTCATCGCGGGGCAGCGTAGCTTCCGGCCACCCCGTTCGCCAGCCCCTTTCTCCCCGGGGCGGGGCCGGGGGCCGTCCCGGGCGGGCCGGCCGGGTTCAGTCGACCGTCGAGCCGAACGGCGGTCGTGCGCCGCTGAGTTCCTCCGGGGTGCGGCGGATGGCGGTCAGCAGGGTGACGGCCGTGCCCACCACCGCCCACGCGGACAGCACCAGCAGCGGGCCGGTGACCGCGTTGCCCCGGAAGTAGGCGATCGAGCGGGCGACCCAGGTGCCCGCCCCGGGTGGCAGCGCGGGGCCGATCGCCCGCCAGAAGTCCGGGACCATCGGCAGCGGGTAGGCGCCGCCGGCGCTCGGGTTGCCCGCGATCACCACGATCAGGACGGCCAGGCCGATGCCGACGATGCCGGTGAGGGCCTGGAGGGCGAGGGTGATCATGCCGACGGCGAAGACGGTCAGCGCGCCCAGCCCGGACAGTCCCCAGAAGCTTCCGGGCAGGGCGCCGAGGACCGGCCCGACGATGATCGCGCCCCCGATTCCGCCCAGGACGGCGTAGAGCGCCATCACGCCCGTGCGGATCACCGCGCGCCGCCGGTTGGCGGGTTTGGCACCCGCGCTGATCGCCAGGATCGAGGCGCAGAGGTAGCCGCCGACGCACCACCCCACCACCAGGTAGAACGACGAGATCCCGCCGGCGTCCTGCGGGGAGGCCGGGGCCACGTCCACGGACCGCACGGTGCGCTGTCGGCTCTGGTCGACCTCGGTGAGGATCCTCGTCAGGGCGGCCGACAGCGAGGCGCCGCCGCCGGAGGCGACCAGCACGGTGTCGGTGGTGGACCGGGGGTCGACGATCAGGGCGCCGTCGATCTCGCGGTCGAGGATGCGTGCCCGCGCCTCGGCCGCGTCGGAGACCTCGCGGGGATCGAGCGGGCCGCCGGGGAGGTCCTTCAGTTCTGTGACGAGCCGGGCGGACATCTGCCGGGGGGCGACGACACCGAACGGCACGTCCGTCGGGGTCGGGCGGTGCAGGGCGCCGACGTAGGACGCGATGAACAGCAGTTGCAGCGCGAGCACACCGATGACGAGCAGCGCGGCCCGCGGTGTGACGGCGTTCTTCACCTCGTCAGCGAACGTCATGTCCCCACGCTGGGGGGTGCCGTCCGTTCGTGCAGGCGGGGCGGGGCCGAACGGCTGAGCGCCCCGTCGGTCCGGGTGCGGGGCGGCCGCGGACGGATCCGCCCGCAGGCCGTGCGACACCCCTCCACAGGTGAAGAAATTCAGCGTGGAATTCATAAAATCAAGTTATTGTCGTTGTCTCATAAGAAAACTCAAGGTATGAATGAGTGGTCGGCGTGGTGCGGAGGAGTGAGGGAGCCGGGATGGACTGGCAGGAGCTGACGGACCTGACGCAGGGTCGGCCGTTCGTGGTCGAGCGGGTCCGTCTCGCCGACAACGGCGTCGCGATCGAGGGGGACTTCGAGCCGCCCCAGTTGGCCCGGCTCGGCGTCGACGACCAGGTGTTCGTCGCCGCGTTCGTCCGGGCGCACGGCTCGATCAAGGAGATGGAGCGGATCTTCGGAGTCAGCTATCCGACGGTCAAGTCCCGGCTGAACCGGATCGCCGGGCAGCTCGACTTCGTCGACACCGACCCGGCGCCCACCGGTGCCGCCGAGGTCGTCGACCGGCTGCAGCGCGGGGAGATCAGCGCCCAGGAGGCGCTGGACGAGCTGGAGCGGTCCCGGTGATCCCGCAGCTGGTGACGGTGGGTCTGCGCCGTTCCGACGGCCGCCGCCGACGGCTGTACGTACCCGTCCTGCCGGTGGCGCTGCTGCTGGCGCCCCTGCTGCTGCTCGCCGCGGTGGCCGCGCCGGTCGCCTGCCTCGTCCTCCGGGTGAGCCCGGTCGGGGCGCTGCTCGGTGCCGGGCGGCTGCTGTGGGCGCTCCCCGGCACCCGGTTCGAGATCGAACAGGGCCGCGCGGCCCTGCTGGTGAGTATCAGATGACGCGGAAGAACGAAGGGGCAGTCATGGACGAGCAACGCCGCCAGGTCCTGCGGATGCTGGCCGACGGAAAGATCACCGCGGACGAGGCCGAGCGGCTGATCGACGCCCTCGAACGGGACCGGCCCCGGGAGCGCCAGGAGGCCGCCTCCCGCCCGGGAGGCCGGCGCAGGTATCTGCGCGTGATGGTGGTGGACACGGCGGACACCGCCGGGGAGGGGCCGAGCCGGGTCGACATACGGGTGCCGCTCCAGCTGCTGCGCGCCGGGGTCCGGCTCACGAGCCTGCTCCCGCCGCGGGCGGTCGCCCGGGCCAACGAGGAACTGCGCAGGTCCGGTGTGCCGATCGACCTCGCCGAGCTCGGGCCGAAGGATCTGGAGGAGCTCGTCGACCAGCTCGACGAGGTCAGTGTGGACGTCGAGGACCCCGAGGCGAAGGTGCGGATCTTCTGCGAGTGACGCGCGGCCGGACCGCCCCCGGAGTCGGCGGAACGGCCCGTGCGGCCGGTCCCGGGGCGGTCCGGCCGTCGTACGGGCGGGCCCCGCGCGGCCCGCATTTTTTACCGACGCGTAACTTCCCACGCCACCCTACCCGCGCGTAATTTGGCTCGGAAGCACCACGGAACCAGCGTCAGAACTTGTGGTCCGGGCCGCAGGGCGTACAGACATCGCAACCTCCCCAAAGCCGCAAGGAGACCACACGATGCTGCCCCGGAAACGTGCGCCGCGCACCCCACGTACGCGAAGGACCCTCGCCGCACTGCTCCTCGCCGTCGCCGCTGCCGCCACCCCCACCGCCGCTGCCGCCGCGGCCACCCCCACCGCCGCGGCCCCCTCGCGCGGCTGGAACGACTACTCCTGCAAGCCCTCCGCGGCCCACCCGCGCCCCGTCGTCCTCGTCCACGGCACCTTCGGGAACTCGGTCGACAACTGGCTGGTCCTCGCCCCCTATCTCGTGAACCGGGGCTACTGCGTCTTCTCGCTGGACTACGGACAACTGCCCGGCGTACCGCTCTTCAACGGCCTCGGCCCGGTCGACAGGTCGGCCGGACAGCTCGCCGTCTTCGTCGACAAGGTGCTCGCCTCCACCGGCGCGGCCAAGGCGGACCTGGTGGGCCACTCGCAGGGCGGCATGATGCCGAACTACTACCTGAAGTTCCTCGGCGGCGCCGCCAAGGTCAACGCCATGGTCGGGATCGCCCCCGACAACCACGGCACCACCCTGCTCGGCCTGACGAAGCTGCTCCCGTACTTCCCCGGCGCCGAGGACCTGCTGAACGCCAACACCCCCGGTCTCGCCGACCAGGTGGCGGGCTCCCCGTTCATCAAGAAGCTCAACTCCCTCCCGGACACCGTGCCCGGGGTGCGCTACACCGTCATCGCGACCCGGTACGACGAGGTCGTGACCCCGTACCGCAGCCAGTTCCTGGACGGACCCGACGTGCGCAACATCCTGCTCCAGGACCTCTGCCCGGTCGACCTCTCCGAGCACGTGGCGATCGGCACCGTCGACCGGATCGCCTACCACGAAGTCGCCAACGCCCTCGATCCGGCGCACGCCACCCCCACCACCTGCGCCTCCGCCGTCGGATGACGGCAACGCCGGTGCGGGGGAACGGGCTTCCCCGCACCGGCGTGCGCCGCATCGGAGGGCGCGGCAGGCGGTGGTGACTGGCACGATCGACGCATGACGACCATCGACTGGGACTCCGCGGCCGACTCCTTCGACGAGGAACCCGACCACGGGCTGCTCGACCCGGTGGTCCGGGACGCCTGGGCGCGGCGGCTGGAGAGCTGGCTGCCCGGCGGCCGCTCCGACATCCTCGACCTGGGCTGCGGGACCGGGAGCCTGGCCCTGCTCGCCACGGACCAGGGCCACCGGGTCACCGCCGTCGACCGCTCCCCGCGCATGGCCGAGCTGGCGCGGGCCAAGCTCGCCGGCACGGACACCGCGGTGCACGTCGGCGACGCGGCCCGCCCGCCCGTGGGCGGCCAGCGGTTCGACGTGGTCATGGTCAGACATGTGACGTGGCTGCTGCCCGACCCGGTGGCGGCCCTGCGCCACTGGTTCGACCTGCTGCGGCCCGGCGGCCGCCTGATCCTGATCGAAGGCGTCTGGAACGGGGTCGGCCTCTCCGCCGAGCGGCTGACCGGGCTCCTCGCGTCCTGCACCGAACGCGTCCACCACGAGCCGCTCTCCGACGACCCGCACCTGTGGGGCAGGCGGGTCGACGACGAGCGGTACGCCCTGGTGGCCCGCGCCCAGCCGCCGCACCGGCACACCGAGGTCGTCGACGTCCATCTGATCCTGCGCCGGGGCCCCGAGGTGCTGCTCGCCCGCCGCGCCGGCACAGGGTACGCGGACGGGCTGCTCCACGCCCCGTCCGGGCACGTCGAGGACGGCGAGGACGTCCGCGAGGCGATGATCCGCGAGGCCGCCGAGGAGATCGGCGTGGAGCTCGGGCCCGAGGAGCTGCGGGTCGCCCTGGTCATGCAGCACCGGGGACCCGGCGGCGCGCCCCGCACCGGCTGGTTCTTCGAGGCGGAGTACGACCCCGCCCGCCCGCCGGACAACCGTGAGCCGGACAAGTGCTCCGAGCTGGGCTGGTTCCCGCTGCACGCCCTCCCGGACGACATGGTCGCCTACTGCCGGGCGGGGCTCGACGGCTACCGGGCGGGTGAGCACTTCCTGATCCACTGGCACGAGGACGGCGACCCCGTGGCGTACCGGCCGGACGGCGTCCGCCGGGCCGTTCCGCTGCCGGCCGGCGGTGCGGGCAGCGGCGCGGTGCACCACATCGAGCTGTGGGTGCCCGACCTGGCGGCGGCCGTACGGAGCTGGGGCTGGCTCCTCGGCGAGCTGGGCCATGTCCCGTACCAGCACTGGGAGAACGGGCGGAGCTGGCGGCGCGGCGAGAGCTATGTGGTGGTCGAGCGGTCGCCCGACCTGGTGCCCGGCCCGTACGACCGCCACCGCCCCGGCCTCAACCACCTCGCCTTCCACGTCCGGGACCGGGCCGCCCTCGACGCCCTGGTGGCCGGGGCCCCGGAGCACGGCTGGCGGCCGCTCTTCGCCGACCGCTACCCGCACGCGGGCGGCGAGGAGCACACCGCCGCCTACCTGGAGGACGCCGCCGGGTACGAGGTCGAGCTGGTCGCCGGGGCCCGCAGTCCCCGCCCGGCCCCCGAGGAACCGGCACCGTACGCCGACGCCTGGGCCCGGCGCCGGGACTGAACGGCGCCGGGACCGGGCGAAGCGCCGTGTCAGAGGGACGGGACGTGGTTCCAGGGCCGGGCGGCCTCGACGGCCCGCGCCACCCGGAACACCGTGGCGTCGTCGTAGGTGCGTCCGACGATCTGCACCCCCGTCGGGACACCGGTGGAGGCGACACCGGAGGGCACGCTGAGCACCGGGCAGCGGCTGGCGATGTTGAACGGTGTGGTCATCGCCGACTCCAGGTAGAAGTCCAGCTCGACGCCGTTGATCACGACCCGGGTCGAGAGGTGGTCGTCGTCCGCCGCGAGCGCCGGGACCGCCGTCGTCGGGCACAGCAGCACGTCGTACCGGTCCAGCAGGGTGCCGAGCGTCGTCTGCACCCCGGCCTCCAGTTCGAGCCCCTTCAGGAAGCTGCCCGGTTCGCGGACCGCCTCGGCGGCCCGCCGGGCGAAGTCGAGCGCGTACGTGGTGAGCAGGTCGCCGTGGTCGGCGGCGACCGAGGAGATGTACGGGCCGAAGATCGAACCGAAGTGGATCATCGCGGCGCGCATCACGTCGGCCCGCATGATGGGCACCTCCACCTCCTCGACGACGGCACCGGCCGCGCGCAGCGCCTCCGCGACCGCACGGGTGTTGGCCTCGACCTCGGGGTCGACCGGCCAGTCCCCGAGGGTGACCGAGAGCGCCACGCGCAGGCCCTCGGCCCCCTCGAACCGCTCGGGCAGGACCAGCCGGGGCCGCAGCGACACGGCGTCCAGCGGGTGCGGCCCGGCGATGACGTTCTCCAGCAGGACGCAGTCGGCCACGGTCCGCGCCATCGGGCCGTCGTGGCAGTACGTGTCCAGGTTGAAGGGCGGCATCGCCGGTACGCGCCCGTACGGCGGCTTGTAGCCGACCGTGCCGGTGTTCGAGGCGGGGATGCGGATGGAGCCGCCGATGTCGGAGCCGGTCGCGAGGGTCGTCTCGCCCGCCGCGAGCGCGGCGCCCGCACCGCCCGAGGAGCCGCCCGGGGTGAACGCGGTGTTCCACGGGTTGCGGGTGACGCCCCACAGCCGGGACTGGGTGTAGCCCGCGCAGCTGAACTCCGGGGTGGTGGTCCGGGCGTGGACGATGCCGCCGGCGGCCTGGATCCGCTCGATCACCGGGTGCGTCTCCTCGGCGACCTCGTCCCGGAAGGCCAGCGAGCCGTCCGTGCTGAGGCGGCCCGCGATCGGCTGCTCCTCCTTCGTCGCGACGGCGAGGCCCTCCAGCGGGCGGGGCGCGTCCCCCCTGCCCCCGTACCGTGCCTCGGCCTCGCGGGCGGCGGCGAGCGCCTCCTCGAAGGTCCGCTCGGCCAGGGCGTTGACCTTCGGCTCGACGGCCTCCGCCCGCGCGACGAGCGCGGACATCAGCTCGACGGGGGAGAGGGAGCGGTCCCGGAAGCGGCGCAGGGCCTCGGTGGCCGGGAGGTAGGCGAGGTCGGTGAGGTCGGTCATGTGGGAGTCCTTCGGGGTTCTGCGGGAGTTCTTCGGGGGATTGCGGGGCCTGGCGGGCGGATCGGGGCGCGCCGGTTACACGGCGGGGCCGGGCTCGGCGTCGGCGGCGGCGGGGGTACGGCCGGTCACGAAGTACGGCGACCGGTGGTGCCAGCGGGCCCACGCGGCCGCCACCAGCCCGGAGCCGATCATCAGGACCGGGACGAGCAGGGCGAACCAGCCGTTGTCGGCGGAGACCTCGAAGTGGTCGGTGGACCGGTAGAAGGTCCAGGCGAGGTAGCCGCCGGTGGCGAGCAGCGCGAGCGCGCCCAGCACCGGACCGACGACGGCGCGCAGGGCCTCCAGCGGTGCGGTGCGCAGCAGATGGCGGAAGCGCACCGCGGCGGCCGCGGCGGTGAGGGCGTAGTACAGGGCGACGACGATGCCGATCGCGTTGACCGAGGCGAAGATCAGGTCGTTGACGGTGGGGATGATCAGCGCCAGCGAGGCGAGGACCAGGGCGATCGCGGTGATCAGCAGGGTGCCGGCGGCGGGCGTGCCGTGCTTGGGGTGCAGCCGGGTCCAGACGGGGCCGAGCACACCGTCGCGGCCCATCGCGTACATCCCCCGGGCGGTCGGGATGACCGAGGCCTGGAGCGACGCCACCGCGGAGAACATCAGGGCGATGAGCGGGAGGGCGGCCAGCGGCTGTTCGGCGAGCTTCATGCCGAAGTAGGCCAGCCCCTGCGCGCCGTTGTCGGCCAGTTCGTCCAGCGGCAGGACGCGCTGGAAGGCGGTGCCGGCGAGCAGGAAGAGGAGCAGCATGACGGTGAGCGCGATGAACCCGCCGCGCGAGGCGTCCCTCGGGTCGCCGACCTCCTCGCCGACGCTGAAGACCGACTCGAAGCCCCAGTAGCAGAAGACCGCGAGCACCATGCCCTGGGCGAGGGCCGCCGCCGAGGGGATGTCGAAGGGGTTGAACCACTGCAACGAGAAGGGCTGGTCACCGGCGAACAGGCCGTAGCCGCAGAAGGCGAGCAACACCCCGTACTCGAAGATCAGCAGGTACTTCTGGAGCCGCGCCGCGAGGTCCAGTCCGCGGACGGCCACCAGCGCGGCGGCGATCAGGACGGCCATGCCGAGCAGGGTGGACTGGAAGGTGGAGTTCGCGTCGAGGTCCAGTCCGGCGACGCGGTGGAGTCCGGCCTGGCCCAGCAGTTGGATGACCGCCGAGCCGGTGATCGTGGTCGTGTAGGCCATGAACACGATGGTGCCGACGACGTTGACCCAGCCGACCAGGAAGCCCAGCCAGGGGCTGAGGACGCGGCCGACCCACTGGTAGCTGCTGCCCGCGCTCGGCTCGACGCGGTTGAGCCGGCCGTAGCCGCCCGCGATACCGAGCACGGGCAGGAAGGCGAGCAGCATGATCGCCGGGAGATGGAGGCCGACGATGGTCGCCATCAGGCCGAGGCCGACTCCGATGCTGCTGGTGGCCGCGGTGCTCGACGCGGCGAGGACGATGCCGTCCACGACGCCGATGGACTTGCGCATGGCCGCCCGGGGGGCCTGGTCGCCAGGGTCTGGCGTGATTCTCGCGTTCTTCACTGGTGCCGCCAACGATCGTCGCCTTGCTCGGGAGGAGGGCTCGCGGAAGGGCGGGCCCGGGGACGGGCCCGAGGGACGGAGCCCGGGGGAGAGGTGGCCGGAGAGCCCGGTCGGCAGGCCATGAAACTCCCGTCCCCGTTACACGTCAATGGTGTTGTCGTAAGGGCCGGGAGGTGTACGCGCAGGTGGGCCCCCGGGGGAAGGGAAGAGTTATGACAACGCTGTTGACTCCGGGGTGGAGGTGGAGTTCTGATGGCGGCGGCGACCGGTGCGGATCGCCTCCCGCGCCGGACGGAGGGCGGCGCGGCGCGGCCCCGGCACAAGAAGCACAAGAGGCCCGAGGGGTCCAAGGGGCCCGAGGCGCTCAAGGGGATCGACCGGCCCGGACCGGGCTCCGGAGGGCGGCCCGCGCCGCGTCCTCAGGCCAGCAGCGCCGCGAGCTCCCCGGCGCGGGCCAGCCGCTCCAGCTCGTCCAGCGCGGCGACCGCGGCACCGGCCGCCTCCGGATCGCGCCCGGCCAGCCCGCTTCCGGCGAACTCGTCCTCGTCCAGCCGCAGGACGGACGAGCCGTCGGCCGACACCCACAGGTCGAGGTCCAGGTCCTCCACCCGCAGCTCCCCTTCCCGCAGCACCGCGGGACGGGTGATGTCGCAGTACCAGCCCTTGAGCACGCCCGCGCCGGTGCGGACCTCCTTCACCGCGAACCAGCGGTCCCGCCAGTAGTGCTCGGTGAACACGTCGCCCGGCTCGAAGCGCACGAAGCCGAAGTCCCGCACCCCCGGCGCCGCCCACGGCGCGCGCACCGTGATCCGGGTGCCGTCGTCGCGGACCGGCTCCGCCGGATACCTGATCCTGGTCCGCCCGGCCTTCACCAGGGCGACGACCAGCGCGGCCTCAGCCGAGTCTGCGGACATGGCGCACCTCCGTGGCGCAGATCCCGTAGCCGAACCAGCGGTTGATCGCCAGCATCGGGCCGTTGTCCGCGTCGTTCCCGGTGAACGCGTCCGTGTAGCCGGCGGCGCGGGCCCGGTGCAGGGAGTCGTTCTTGACGAGCTTGGCCAGGCCCCGGCCGCGGTGGGCCCGACGGGTGCCGGTCATCCCGGACATGTACCGGGTCAGCCCGTCGGTATGGGCGGCGCTGAACGCCGCCACCTCGCCGTCCACCACCGCCACCGAGGTCAGTCCACGGTCCAGCCCCGGGTTGCGCCAGGTGTGGTTCAGCCAGTCCTCGTAGTCCGACAGCACGGCCGGGATGTCGGACGGCTCGTCGGCCGTGGTCTCCGCGTCCGCCTCGAAGAGCGGACGGGGATCGTCCGCGAAGTCCGCGGCGGTCCGCAGCTCGACACCGGCCGGGACCTCCCGGCGGGGCGGCAGCGGGCCGCCCGCCAGATCGAGGCGGAGGAAGTGCGCCGGACGGCTCGGCGTGTAGCCGCGTCTCTCTGCGAAGGCCCGGTCCGACGGGGTGTCGAGCACCCAGGCGTGGACCGAGACCGCGCCCTCCCGGGCCAGGTGCTCCTCGGCGGTGCGCAGCAGCAGCCCGCCCGCCCCGCGCCCGGTGCGTTCCGGGTGCGTGTACGTGTTGCAGAATCCCTGGCCGGGCTCGGGGCTGTCGTGGGCGAGGCCGGTCTGCGCCGTCCCGATCACCTCCCCGTCCTCCTCCGCGACCAGCAGCCGGTAGCGCTTGTCCGGGTGGGCCGAGGCCAGTTCGAAGGCGACGCGCTCGGGCGTCGTCACGATGAAGGGGAGCGCGGCCCGCCGGACCCGTACCCAGTCCTCCGCGTCGGTGGGGAGAAAATCGCGAACGATGACAGTCATGCGCCGGACGTTACGGGGGAGGAATCCGCCGGCGCCCCCGAATTTTCGGGTGACGGGGCGGAGGTGAGGGACAATCAGGATGTGACCCTGAAGATCGTTCTTGACCCCGACGCCGGTATCGCCCCGTACGAGCAACTGCGCACGCGGATCTCCGAACTGGCCCGCTCCGGCGAGCTGCCCGTCGGCTTCAGACTGCCGACGGTACGTGGCTTCGCCGAGGAGCTGGGCCTCGCCGCGAACACCGTCGCCAAGGCGTACCGCGCCCTGGAGGCCGACGGGGTGATCGAGACCCGGGGCCGCAACGGCACCTTCGTCGCCGCCGCCGGCGATGCGGCGGACCGCCACGCGGCGTCCGCCGCCCGGGCCTACGCGGAACAGGCGAGGCGGCTCGGCCTCTCCCGCGAGGAGGCGCTGGCCCTGGTCCGGGACGCGCTGCGGGCGGCGTACGACACGGAGTGAGCCGGGCCGGGCGCTGTCCTCGAAGTGCCCGGCACGGCCCGGGTGGGCGGGCTCAGAGGTACAGGCCCGCGTCCGCCCCTGAGTCCTGCCGGGGCACCGAGGCGGGGCCGCCGCCGCGCCGCCGCGCGTACAGCTCGGCCAGCGTCGCGCCCTCGCGGCCGATCTCGTCCTCCGCGCCCAGCCAGCCCACCGCCTCCTCGCGGGTCAGCCGGCCCACCTCGATCCTGGCGAGGCAGCGGCCGGGCCGGACCACGGCCGGGTGGAGCCGCTCCAGGTCCTCGTTGGTGGTGACGCCCACCAGGACGTTGCGGCCCTGCCCGAGCAGCCCGTCGGTGAGGTTCAGCAGCCGGGACAGGGCCTGGCCCGCGGCGTGCTTGGCCTCGCCGCGGATCAGCTCGTCGCAGTCCTCCAGGAGGAGCAGCCGCCAGCGGCCCTTGGCCGTGCCGTCGTCCTCGCCGATCGCGATGTCCATCAGATAGCCGACGTCGTTGAAGAGCCGCTCCGGATCGAGTACGCAGTCGACCTGGCACCAGTCCTGCCAGGAGCGGGCCAGCGTGCGCAGGGCGGAGGTCTTGCCGGTGCCCGGCGGGCCGTGCAGCAGGAGCAGCCGGCCCGAGATGTCGTCCGGGGTGACCTTCATCAGCCGGTCCATGGCGGTGGCCACCGGCGCCGTGTAGTTGCCCCGGACCTCGTCCCAGGTGCCGGCGTTGATCTGCCGGGTGGTGCGGTGCGGGCCGCGGCGCGGGGAGACGTACCAGAAGCCCATCGTCACGCTCTCGGGCTGCGGTTCGGGTTCGTCCACGGCCTTGTCGGTGGCCTGGTCGAGGATCTTCAGGGCCAGCTCAGGGGTGGTGGCGGTGACCGTGACGTCGGCGCCCCGGTTCCACCGCGAGACGAGCAGGGTCCAGCCGTCGCCCTCGGCGAGCGTGGCACTGCGGTCGTCGTCTCGGGCGGTGCGGAGCACCGAGGCGTCCGGGGGCAGCAGGCTCGCGCCCTTCCTGACGCGCTCCAGGGTGGTGTTGTGCGAGTGCGGCTGCTCGCCGTTGGCGAAGCGGCCGAGGAACAGCGCGTCGACCACGTCCAACGGGGAATCGCTGTCGTCGACGGTGAGCCGGATCGGCAGCGCGGACTCGGGGTTGGCGGACATGGCCCCATGATCGGCCACCGGGGGGTCCGGCGCACCAGGGTTTCATGCCGTTTCCTCCCGTCCGGCGGCGCACGGGGAGCTGAAGCGGATCCGAAGAGCCGCCCGGCGCATGTGAATTGATGGGGTGAACTTGGCATGCACACTTCCGGTGAGGGGGACGGGACTGCTACCACGTACTCGTGTAGACCGGGCGGTTGTCTCCCGGTCGGTCCCTGGGAGGTCCCATGAAGCTGTCCAGACTCGCGGCGTTCTCGTCCTCGCTCCTGCTCGGCGCCGTGCTCGCGCTGACCGGCGCCGCCACCGCGAGTGCCGCGACGTCCGTCCAGGGCGTCGACTACGTCGCCCTCGGCGACTCGTACTCCTCCGGTGTCGGCTCGGGCAGCTACGACAGTGCCAGCGGCGACTGCAAGCGCAGCAGCAAGGCGTACCCCGCCCTCTGGGCCGCGGCCAACTCGCCCGCCTCGTTCTCCTTCGCCGCCTGCTCCGGTGCCCGGACCGGCGATGTGAAATCCGGTCAGCTCGGACCGCTCAGCTCCGCGACCGATCTGGTGTCGATCTCCATCGGGGGCAACGACGCGGGCTTCGCCGACGTCATGACGACCTGTGTGCTCCAGTCCGAGGCCACCTGCCTCAACCGGGTCAACGCGGCCCGCAGCTTCGTCGACACCACCCTGCCCGGCAACCTCGACTCGGTGTACTCGGCGATCCGCGCCAAGGCGCCGTCCGCCCGGGTCGTCGTCCTCGGCTACCCGCGCTTCTACCAGATCGGCGGCAGTTGCGTCGTCGGCCTGAGCGACAAGGTGCGCTCCGCGATCAACTCGGCGTCGGACTACCTCAACGCGGCCACCGCCAAGCGCGCCGCCAACCACGGCTTCACCTTCGTCGACGTCGCGGGGAAGTTCAGCGGCCACGAGATCTGCTCCGGGAGCGCCTGGCTGCACAGCGTCAACTGGCTGAACATCGGGGAGTCCTACCACCCCACCGCCACCGGCCAGGCCAGCGGCTACCTGCCCGCCTTCAAGTCGGCGGCCTGATCCGCGGGGCGGGCGAGGGTCCCGTGGGTCGCGGGCCCTTGTCCGCCGCTCCCGGGCGGGTGCGGACGAGCGGCCGGAATGATCTCCTCCGATTCCGTTCCGTCCGGACCGCCCGGAAATCTGGTGGATCCCTGAGCGGAGGTCAACCCCCGTATGCGTGTACGTAATCCCGCCACCGGGATGCGCGGGTGTCGTCGCGGGGCGATAGGGTTAACCTGCCCGGGTCGGGTGCCCTCGTACGGGTGGGGAGTGACATGGAACAGATAGCGATGCGGAGCAGGCCGCGTGTGCCTGCCATCACCTGCGGGAGCGGTGCGACGAGTTCGCGCCTCGACCGCCATCTCGCGGTGCTCGGCGGCCCCGCCGTGCCGCTGCGGGAGTCCGCGGAGGCGACGTTGCTGATGCGCGAGCTCACCTCGCGCGACGCCGCCCACCACCGCCGGAGCAAGAGCGCGCGGGTCTCGCTCTTCGCGCCGCTGCGGCGGCTGCGGCGTTCGCTGTTCGGCAGCCGCCACTGACCCGACGTACCGTCACGCCCGTCTGCCGGTGGTCCACCGATCCCGGCGCCGCGCTGCCGTCCGCCCTCCCGTCATCCCCGGGGCGCACGGCAGCGTTTCGCTGTGTTCACGGGGCCCGGTACGGCGGAGCCGAGGCGCTCCTAGACTGTGTGTATGTCCGAAAAGCGAGTTGCGCGGCTGAGCCCCGGTGAACGGCGGGCCCAGTTGGTCGCCATCGGCCGGGACATGCTCGCCGGACTGACGCTGGACGAGCTCTCCACGGACGAGGTGGCGCGGCGGGCGGGCATCTCGCGCGGGCTGCTCTTCCACTACTTCGACTCCAAGCGCGACTTCTACCGCGCCGTGGTGCAGCGGGAGTGCGACGCGTTCGTCGCCGCCACGGAACCGGATCCCTCGCTCGGACCGGTCGCCTGGCTCCGGGCGTTCATCGCCGGCTTCGTGCGGTACGTGCTGGAGCACCGCCAGGTCCACCTCGCCCTGGTGCGGGGCGCCGCGGGCGGCCACCCCGCGGTGGAGGACATCGTCGACGGGGCCAGGGCCGCCCTCGCCCGGCGGGTGGCGGAGGGGCGGAGCCGGCTCGGCCTGCCCGACTCGCCGCGACTGGCCGTCGCCGCCCGCGCCTGGACGGCGTTCGCGGAGGAGGCCGTGATCAGCTGGCCGCGCGAGGAGCCGGACGCGGCGGCGCGGCTCGGGGAGTTCCTGGAGTCGGGCTTCGTCAGGCTGCTCGGCGACCTGGACCGGCCCTGCGCGCTGCCCGGCTGAACGGGGCGACCCGAGGCCCCCGGGCCGGGCGGGCGGTCACTCCCCGCCGCGCGCGCAACTCCGTACGGCCAGCGGGACGAACACCGCGAGCAGCACCGCCGACCAGCCCAGCGTCCCGGCCACCGGATGGGCGACCGGCCAGGCGGCGCCGGCCTCGGGGGCCACGCCGCCGAACAGGTCGCGGGCGGCCGAGGCCATGGCGCTGATCGGGTTCCACTCCGCGACCGTCCGCAGCCAGTCCGGCAGGTTCCCGGTCGGGATGTACGCGCTCGACAGCAGCGGCAGCACGAAGGTGGCGCTGCCCAGCTGCCCGGCGATCTCCTCGTTGCGGATCAGCAGCCCCAGCCAGCAGCCCAGCCACGCCATGGCGAACCGGAAGAGCAGCAGCAGCGCGAAGCCGCCCAGGGCGGCGAGCGGTCCGCCCTCGATCCGCCAGCCGACCGCGAGCCCGGTCAGGATCAGCGGCACCATGCCGACGGCCGTGGTCAGCAGGTCGGCGGCGGTCTGCCCGAACGGTACGGCGGCCCGGCTCATCGGCAGCGTGCGGAACCGGTCCATCACCCCGCGGTGGCAGTCCTGCGAGGACTGGAACATGCCGACCATCAGGCCGCCCGCCGCCGTCGCCGCCAGCAGGCCCGGCACCAGGAACGCGCGGTACTCCCGGCCCGGCACGGCCAGCGCGCTGCCGAAGACGTAGCCGAAGAAGAGCAGCATGGTGATCGGCATGGTCTGGGTCAGGATCGTCAGGCCCGGGGCGGCCTTGATGCGCTGGAGGTGGCGGCCCAGCACGGCCAGGGCGTCGGCGACGGGGGCGCCCGTCGCGGTGGGCGGGGCGTGGACCGTCGCGGTGCCGTTCATGCCGCTGTCTCCTTCGGTGCGGGGGCGGTACGGCCGTCGTCGCGGCCGGTCAGGCGGAGGAAGACCTCGTCGAGCGTCGGCGGGCGCAGGGCGACGTCGACCACCGGCACGCCCGCCGCGTCGAGCTCCCGGACGAGCCGGGGGAGGGTGAGCGTGGTGTCGGTCGTGACGGCGCCCACCGTGCGGTGCTCGTGGTCCAGCACCGGCACGGAGCCGGTGAGCTGGTCGAGCACCCCGGCCGCCGGGACCATGGCGGAGCCGTCGGCGACGACCACCTCGGCGTAGCTGCCGATCCGGGCCTTCAGCTCGGCGGGGGTGCCGCGGTGGGCGGCCCGGCCCCGGTCGATCAGCACGATGTCGTCGGCCAGCCGGTCCGCCTCCTCCAGGTACTGCGTGGTGAGCAGCACGGTGGTGCCGCGGTCGGCCAGCTCCCGTACCGCCGCCCAGATCCGGTTGCGGCTGTGCGGGTCGAGGCCGGTGGTCGGCTCGTCCAGGAAGAGCACCCGGGGGGTGGTCAGCAGGCTGGCGGCCAGGTCGAGTCGGCGGCGCATCCCGCCCGAGTAGGTGCGGGCCGGGCGGTCCGCCGCCTCGGCCAGCCCGAAGCGCTCCAGCAGCTCGTCGGCGCGGGCGCGGGCCGACGCGCCGCGCAGCCGCTGCAGTTTCGCGAAGAGCCGCAGGTTCTGCCGGCCGGTCAGCTCGCCGTCGACCGAGGCGTCCTGTCCGGTGACCCCGATCGCCGCGCGCACGGCGGCCGCCCCGCGCACCACGTCGTGGCCCGCGACCCGGGCGCTGCCGCCGTCCGGCACCGTCAGCGTCGTGAGCACCCGGACGGCGGTGGTCTTCCCCGCGCCGTTCGGCCCCAGCACCCCGCAGACGGTGCCCTCGGCCACCGCGAGATCCAGGCCGCGCAGGGCGTGGACCTCGCCGTACCGCTTCTCCAGACCTTCACTGAGTACAGCGTACGTAGTTGTCATGCGGTCACCGTAGCGCACTACGTACGGTGTACGTAACTACGATGGGGGGCGAGGTGATGATCGATGGTGGGGCGACCCGCTGTACCCGAAGTGATCTGGGCGCGCCCCGAGCGCGCCGGCCGGGGCCCCAGACCCGCGTTCAGCAGGGCGGACATCGCGGCGGCGGCCGTGAGGATCGCCGACGCGGAGGGGCTCGACGCGGTCTCCATGCGAAAGGTCGCGGCCGAGCTCGGCTGCGGCACGATGTCGCTCTACAACTACGTGCCGCGCAAGGAGGACCTGCACGAGCTGATGCTCGACGCGGTCAGCGCCGGCTACGAGTTCCCCGGGCCGACCGGCGACTGGCGCGCCGATCTCGTCGCGCTCGCCCACCAGACCCGCGCGATGATGCACCGCCACACCTGGGTGCCCCGGCTGATGTCGCCGGTGTACGGCTTCAGCCCCAACGCGCTGCGGTACCTGGAGTACGCGCTCAGCTGCCTGGACGGGGTCGACGCGCGGTTCGGCGAGAAGATGGAGCTCATCGCCATGGTCAACGGCGTGGTCACCACCTACGTGGCCAACGAGATCGCCACGGCGGAACGCAGCCGCTCGCTCCCCTGGACCGAGGAGCAGGAACAGGCCGTGCGCACCGGCTATCTGATCAGCCAGATAGCGACCGGGAAGTACCCGAGGATGGCGGCGGGCTTCGCCGAGGACGCCGGGCCGATCGATCTGGACGGGGTCTTCGAGCGGGCGCTGCGCAGGGTGCTGGACTCCTTCGGCGACTGACGGCCCCGGGCCTCAGAGCAGGGCGAACTGCCCGTCCGGGCCCTCCTCCCGGTGGCCCAGCACCGACGCGGGCCGCCGGGCCGGGGCCGGCACGGGCAGGACCCCGGCCGCCCGCAGCTCGTCGGCGGTGATGCTGGGGCCGTCGGCGAGGCCCGCCCGCCGGGGCCGGAGCCCGTCCAGCAGGGCGAGCAGGGTGATCAGCTCCAGCAGCTCCGAGGTCCATGCCCGGGGCCAGCTGCCGGGCCGGAGCGCCGCCAGGCCCTCCGCGCCCTCGGCCCCGGCCGCCGAACGGCGCCCGAACCAGAGCTCCAGCATCCGGACCCCGCCCACCCGGAACTCCCACGCCCCGGCCGGAACCGGCGCGATGCGTCCCGTGCCCAGGCCGAGCGTCTCCGTCCCGGCGTCGTACTCCATCGTGTCGGGCGCCGGGGGCACCGCCGCCCGCACATAGGGCCGCCGCCCGCCGGGCAGCCGGGGACGCTCCCCGCCCCGGGCCCCGCGCAGCTGGAGCCGGATCAGCTCCTGGCCCAGCTCCACCCCGGCCGCCCAGCGCGCGGTGTCGGCGGGCAGCGGCACCACGCAGCCGGCGGGCGAGGGACGGGCCGCCGCCAGCACCCACGCCAGCACCGAACGGGCGGTCACCGCCGCCCCGTGGCGGGCCCGCAACAGGGCGAGCAGCCCGGGGGCCAGATTGGGCTCCTCGCCCCCGGGGCGCCGGAACAGCGGCCGGATCCGGCCGGGCCGGCCCGCGGGGGAGTGGCCGTCCGGCAGCAGCGCCGTCACGGACAGGGCGGGCCCGGTCTCCTGGGGCACGTACCCGTGCTCCACGGCGAAGAGCTGGTGTTCGTCGGCGACCCGCCACAGCTCGGGGCGGGCGGCGTCGATCAGCCGGTGGTCGGGGAGCAGCCACTGCTCGTCGAACGGCCCGTGCGCGATCCGCACCGGCTCGGGGCAGGGTCCCGTCTCGCGGGCGAACCGGCCGGTCCCGGTGGCCTGTCCGGGCAGCGCGGGCACCGCCGTACGCGTGGTGCGGGCCCGGGTCGCCCCGAACAGCCGCTCCCGCTCCTCGGCCGGAGCCCCGGCCAGCCGCTCCCAGCGCGCCCGGAGCCAGTCGGCGTCCGGGGCGACCACCCAGGGGCGGCCGGTGCGCAGCGGCCGTACGGACCAGGGCATGAGGTCGTCGAGGAGCGGGGCACCCGCGTCCCGGCCGTCATCCGAACCGCCTGCCGGCCGTGCTGCCACCGCGTCGTCCTCCCCGTCGCCCCGCCGCCCGTCCGTGGGCATCGTAAGGGCTGCCCCGGGCCCCGCGGCCGCACACCGGCCGGGTACCGGCGGGGCCGTCAGTGCGCCTCGACGGTGACCGAGAAGGAGAACCGGTCGCCCCGGTAGCGGATCAGGGCCACGTCGATCACCTGCCCGCTCTCGTCGTACGTCACGCCCGTGTAGAAGAGGATCGGGCTCAGCAGCGGGACCTGGAGGAGCTCCGCGGTGACCGGGTCGGCCAGCCGCGCCTCGACCGTGTCGGTGATGCGTGCGATCCGTACGCCGACCCGGTCGCGCAGCACCTTCGTCATCGGCCAGCGCTCCAGGTCGGCGACGTCCAGCCGGTCCGCGATCTCGGGGCGCACCAGGTTCTCCGCCCAGTTGGTGGGCTCGTCGCTCTCCCCGTCGTGGCGCAGCCTGCGGTAGCCGACCACCTCCGGGCAGTCGGGGAAGTACGCGCCGAGCTCGCCCGGCACGGCGACCGGGCCGTGGCCGAGCACCGAGGTCCGCTCGCCGGACTGCTGCGCCACGATCGCGTCGATCGATCCCAGCAGCCGGACCGGGGAGACCCGGCGGGCGCGCGGCTCGATGAAGGTGCCCCGCCTGCGGTGCCGGCTGATCAGCCCCTCGGTCTCCAGTTCCTTGAGCGCCTGGCGCATGGTCAGGACGCTGACCCCGTAGTGCGCGGCCAGCTGCTCCTCGGTCGGCAGCCGCGCCGAGGCGTCCCGGGCGCGGCCCAGTATCGAGGCGCGCAGCGACTGCGAGACCTGGTACCACAGCGGGAGCTTGCGGTTCAGGACCAGCGAGTCGGGGGCGAAGGCGGGCCCCGGGGGGATCTTGGGCGTCTGGGGCACCTGGGGCCTTTCGTCCGGGGCGGCCCGCTCCCCGTCGGGAGCGGGCGTCGTCTTCTGGTGGACCGCGACCGTCGTCGGCTACGGGCGGAAGTTGCGGCTCAGACCCTGCCACACGTCGTCGTAGCCGTGCTGCAGATGGTCGGCGGTGGCCGCCTGTCCGGTCGCCGTCACCGGCCAGCGGGTCTCGAACATGAAGGCGAGACCGTCGTCGATCTTCTGCGGCTTCAGCTCGGCCTCGCTCGCCCGGTCGAAGGTCGTCCGGTCCGGGCCGTGCGCCGACATCATGTTGTGGAGCGAGCCGCCGCCGGGGACGAAGCCGCCCTTTCCGGCCGTCTTGGCGTCGTACGCGCCCTCGATCAGGCCCATGTACTCGCTCATCACATTGCGGTGGAAGTACGGCGGCCGGAAGGTGTCCTCGCCGACCAGCCAGCGCGGCGCGAAGACCACGAAGTCGACCCCGGCCAGCCCCGGGGTGTCGGACGGCGAGGTCAGCACCGTGAAGATCGACGGGTCCGGGTGGTCGTAGCTGATCGAGCCGATGACGTTGAAGCGGTGCAGGTCGTAGACGTACGGGGTGTGGTTTCCGTGCCAGGCGACCACGTCCAGCGGCGAGTGGTCGTACGTCGCCGACCAGAGGTTCCCGCAGAACTTGTTGACCACCTCGAACGGGCGGTCCTCGTCCTCGTACGCCGCCACCGGGGCGAGGAAGTCGCGGGCGTTGGCCAGGCCGTTGGCGCCGATCGGGCCGAGGTCGGGGAGGGTGAAGGGCTGTCCGTAGTTCTCGCAGACATAGCCCCGGGCGGTGGCGTCGAGCAGCTCCACGCGGAACCGGACGCCGCGCGGGATCAGTGCGACATGGCCCGGCTCGGCGCGCAGCAGGCCCAGCTCGGTGCGGAGCAGCAGGCCGCCGCGTTCCGGGACGATCAGCAGCTCGCCGTCCGAGTCGCCGAAGACCCGGTCGGTCATGGAGGCGTTGGCGTGGTAGAGGTGCACGGCCATGCCGGTGCGCTGGGTGGCGTCGCCGTTGCCGCCGAGGGTCCACAGGCCCGCCAGGAAGTCCGTGCCGGGGGCGGGGTCCGGGAGCGGGTCCCAGCGCCGCCGGTTGGGGTCGGGCACCGACTCGGTGAACGGGGCGGTGCGCAGGGCGCCGTTGTCGATCCGGACGAACGGCGGATGGGCCGCCGACGGACGGATCCGGTAGAGCCAGGAGCGGCGGTTGTGGGCCCGCGGCTCGGTGAAGGCCGAGCCGCTCAGCTGCTCCGCGTACAGCCCCAGCGGGGCGCGCTGGGGGGAGTTGCGGCCGTGCGGCAGCGCCCCCGCGACCGCCTCCGAGCCGTGCTCGTTGCCGAAACCGGCGGAGTACTCCAGTGCCTCCGCCGTCTTCCTCGCCTGCTCGATGCCACTCAAGTGTGCTCCCGGTGCCGAAGAAATCCTATGGGTAACCGTAGGAATCGAGTCGGGGAGAGTCAACGGCATTCGGACGCCGCCGGTTTCGGATGTGCGCTTTGCCCGCCGGTTCCGGATGCGCGCCGCATCGGAAGCGCGGAAGTGCGGTGCACGGGGGGTCCAAAAAGATGAACATTGCTCTACTCTCGCGTCCATGTCGTGGACACGCAGACTTTTGGTGCTTCTGGCTGCGCTCGCGGCCGCCCTTCTCGCGGCACCGGCCGCCCAGGCGCACGAGGAGCGCCCGGTCACCCTCCCCGACGGGACGGGCAGCGTTCCGGTGTACCGCACCGGCGAGCCCGACCTGCTGGTCTGCAAGACCGACCGGGCGGACTTCGAGCGCCGGGTGTCGGGCTTCCCGGCCCCCCTGCGCGCCCGCAACCTGAAGCTCTTCGAGCGGTGCCGCGCCTCCGGATACCGCCATCTGCAGCAGGCCGTCGACGCCGTCGACCGGCCCGGCATGAACATCGCCGTCCTGCCCGGCCTGTACGAGGAGGAGCCCTCGCTGCCGAAGCCGGCGGGGGAGTGCACCCGGCTGAAGGCGCCCAACTCCCAGCTCGGCTACCAGATCCTGTCGTACGCGCAGCAGAAGCGGTGCCCGCACAACCAGAACCTGGTGGCGATCCTCGGCAAGAAGGACCTCCAGATCGAGGGCACCGGCGCCGAACGCACCGACGTGATCATCGACGCCAAGTACCAGAAGCTCAACGCGATCCGCTCGGACGGCTCCGACGGCATCTACTTCAAGAACTTCACCGCCCAGCGCACCACCTTCAACTCCCTCTACGTCCTCGCCCAGGACGGCTTCGTCATCGACGACGTCCTCACCCGGTGGAACGACGAGTACGGCTTCCTGACCTTCGCCAGCGACCACGGGCTGTACAAGAACTGCGAGTCGTACGGCAACGGCGACTCCGGCATCTACCCCGGCAGCGCCTCCAACATCAACGACCGCTACGGCTACGACGTACCGCGCTACTCCATCGAGATCACCGGCTGCCGCAGCCACCACAGCATGGTCGGCTACTCCGGCACGGCGGGCGACTCCGTCTACGTCCACGACAACGAGTTCGACCACAACATGGGCGGCGCCTCGATGGACAGCGCCTTCCCCGGCCACCCCGGACTGCCGCAGAACCACGCCCGCTTCGAACGCAACCTGATCCACGACAACAACGCCGACTACTACCCCAACGTCGCCGACGGAACCTGCGCCAAGCCGCCCGTGGACCGGGGCTACGAACAGGGCGTCGTCTGCCCGCAGATCTCCATGCCCCCCGGCTCCGGCATCATCACCGCGGGCGGCAACTGGAACCTGTACGAGAACAACTGGATCTACGGCCAGAAGCGCGCCGCCTTCGTCCTGACCGCCGTGCCCGCCTTCATCCGCGGCGAGGGCGCGCTCGCCAAGCAGGCCGACACCTCGCACCACAACCGCTACGCGGGCAACCACCTCGGCGTCGACAAGGCCGGCAACTCCCGCCCCAACCGCACGGACGTCTGGTGGGACGGCCAGGGCGAGGCCAACTGCTGGCAGGGCGACACCAAGGCCTCCACCCCGCGCACCCTGCCCGTCTGCGGCGGTGAACGCGGCGACGTCTCCGTCCGCACCGACCGGCTGATCGGCGAACCCGTCAAACTCGCCCAGCTCCTGGTCTGCGCCGACTACAACGTCCAGGCGCGCCGCCTCCCGGCCGGCTGCGACTGGTACGGGGCCACGGGCATCGAACGGATCGAGGTGCAGGCGGCCCTGGTCGTCGCCGTGGTGCTCGTGCTGGTCGGCGGGGTGCTGTGGTGGCGCAGGCTGCGCGGCAGCCGGCTCGCCACCGCGGCCGCGCTCCTCGGCGTGACCGGACTCGGGCTCGACGTGGCCGGGGCGACGACGGGGCTCACCCCGACCTATGTGCCCGCGCTGGCGCTGCTGCTGACGGGGCTGTGGTGGATCGGCACCGGGCTCGTGCTCCGCGGGGAGCGCCCGTGGCTCGGCTGGACCACGGTGGTGCTGGGGGCGCTGACCCTGCTCGACGCCATGGACAAGGCCGTGTACATGATCCCGTGGATACCGGTCGGCCCGGCCTGGATACGGGGACTGCTCGGCGTGGTCTGGGTGGTGTGGGCGGTGATCGCCGCCGCCCGCCACGGGGACCGCGAGGACCCGGCACCGGCCGCCGCCCCGTCCCCCGTCCCCGCCGCCCCGCAAGGAGGCACGGCATGACCCGCGCCCGCACCCGGACCGCCCTCGCCCTGCTCACCGCGGCCGCCCTCGCCCTCGGCGCGGGCGCCTGCGGCGGGCGGGCCACCACCCACCACAAGCCCGGCACCAGCCACGAACAGGCCGGCGGCAGCGTCGGCCGGCTGCTCACCGCCGACGACGGCTCCGGCAGCCGGCTCCGCCAGGTCGACGCCGACGGCGCCCCCTCGCTGGCCCTCGCCGTGCGCCCCGACTCGGAGGACGGCTGGAACGTCCACCTCACCGTACGGAACTTCCGGTTCACCCCGGACAGCGTCGGCGGCGCCGCCCTCCTCGGGCGCGGCCACGCCCGCCTGTTCCTGGACGGCCGCCCCCTCGCCCGCCTCTACGGACCCTGGTACCACCTCCCCGCCTCCCTCGTCCGCGCCACCGGCGGCGGCGACCGGCTCACCGCCCGCCTCTACGCCGACGACCACACCGCCTGGGCCGTGGACGCCGCCCCCGTCCAGGCCACCGCCTCCCTCGCCGCCCCGTCCGGCGGCCCCGCACCCGACCGGAGCCCGAGCCCCCGGCCCGGCACCACGGTCGCGATCGAGGTCGCCGACGGCAGGGTCAGCCCCCGCCCCGGCCGCACCGAGGTCGACAAGGGCACCACCGTCGAACTCCGCGTCCGCAGCGACCGCGCCGACGCCCTCCACGTCCACGGCTACGACAAGGAGGCCCGGCTCCCCGCCGGAAGGACCGTCACCCTCACCTTCACCGCCGACCGCACCGGGCTCTTCGAGGTCGAGACCCACGAGTCCGACCTGCTCCTGACCCAGCTCGTCGTACGGTGACCGCCCTCGCCCACGGCATCGGCGCCCAGCACGACCTGCCGCTGTCCCCCTTCTACGCCTTCGCCGGGGCCTTCACGGCACTCTTCGTCTCCTTCCTGGCGCTCGGACTGCTCTGGTCCGCCTCCCGGTTCCGCGGCGACGCGGCCGGACGCCCGCTGCCGCCCGCCCTCCAGCGCCTCGCCGACGCCCGCCCCACCCGGACCGCGCTGCGCGCCCTCGGGCTCGCCGCCGCCCTGTACGTCGTGCTCTTCCTCCTCCTCGGCCCCGACGACCCGGACCGCAACCCGGGGCCCGGAGCCGTCTACGTACTGCTGTGGGTGGGGCTCGTCCCCGCCTCGCTGCTGCTCGGGCCCGTCTGGCGGCCGCTCAACCCGCTGCGCACCGTCCATCTGCTCGCCTGCCGGGCGCTGCGGCGCGACCCCGCCGAGGGCCGCCCGCTGCCCGCCCGGCTCGGCCTGTGGCCCGCGGCCGCCGGACTCCTCGCCTTCACCTGGCTCGAACTCGTCTCGCCCGACCCCGCGTCCACCGGCCACCTGCTGCTCTTCCTCGCCCTCTACTCCGCCGTCCACCTCGCGGGCGCCGCCCGCCACGGCGCCGGATGGTTCGACCGGGCCGACGCCTTCGAGGCCTACTCCGCCCTGCTCGCCCGGCTCTCCCCGCTCGGCCGCCGCCCCGCCGACCGCCGCCTCGTGCTCCGCTCGCCGTTCAACGGGCTCGACGCCACCCCGCAGGCCCCCGGACTCGTCGCCACCGTCTGCGTCATGCTCGGCTCCACCGCCTACGACGGCTTCTCCGACTCCCCGTCCTGGATCACCACCGTCCAGACCTCGCCCCTGGGCCGCACCACCGCGGCCACCCTCGGACTCCTCGGCGCCGTCGCGCTCGTCGCCGCCCTCTACGCCCTGTGCGCCGGGGCCGTCCGGCTGATCTCCGGGCGGATCGACCACCCGCTCACCGCCTTCGCCCACTCCCTCGTCCCGATCGCCCTCGGCTACCTCGTCGCCCACTACTTCACGCTCCTCGTCACCGAGGGCCCCCGCACCCTCATGGTGGCGGCCGGCGCCGACGGCCCCGCCCCGCCCGAACCACTGCTCGGCCCCGGCGGCGTCGCCGCCCTCCAGGTCGCCTCGATCGTCGTCGGACACGTCCTCGGCGTCGTCGCCGCCCACGACCGGTCCGTACGGCTCTTCCCGCCCGGCCGCGCCGTCGCCGGGCAGCTCCCGCTGCTGGTCCTGATGGTCACGTACACCATCGGCGGGCTGTCGCTGCTCATCGCCTGACACCCGCGCCACGACCACCGGCCGACCATCGCGGAGGAGGCCCACGGCATCATGGAGCCCGTGCCCCATGCGAACACGAACCTCCGCCGCGCCCCGGTACAGCAACGCAGCGCCGAACGGCTCGCCCGGATACTCGACGCCTGCGCCGAACTCCTCGACGAGACCGGCTACGACCAGCTGTCCACCCGGGCCGTGGCCCTCCGCGCCGGGGTGCCCATCGGTTCCGTCTACCGCTTCTTCTCCAACAAGCGCGCCCTGGCCGACGCCCTGGCCCGGCGCAACCTGGACAGCTACGCCGAGCGCATCACCGCCCGGCTCGCCGGGATCCCGGCCGACGACTGGCGCAGCGCCATCGACGCCGTCCTGGACGAGTACCTGGCGATGAAGCGCTCCGTGGCCGGCTTCGCCCTGGTCGACTTCGGCGCCCCGCCCCCCGACGACCAGGACGACGACCCCAACCAGCGGGTCGCGGGCCGGCTCACCGAACTGCTCTCCGGCCACCTCGGCCGCGCCTCCGACGAGGCCCTGACCCGCACCGTCCTGGTCTGCGTCGAGGCCGCCGACGCCCTTCTGCGGCTCGCCTTCCGCACCGACCCGGCCGGCGACCGGGCCATCGTCGACGAGACCCGCGTCCTGCTCCGCGCCTACCTGGCCCGCGCCCTGGGCTGAGCCCGCACCGCCCCGGACCCCCTGCCACCGCGCGGACCGGCCGTTGACCTCAAGCCCACTGGAGGTCGTACGTTCCTCGCATGAGCATGGAAACCACGGCATGGACGCAGCTCCACAACGTCATGAACGCCCAGGCGGACAGACGCCCCTTCGACCGGAACACCCTGCGGCGTATCGCCGCCTTCGCCCGCCCGCACCGCCGCAGGGTCGCCCTCTTCCTGCTGGTCGGCGTGGTGACGGCGCTGCTCGCCGTCGCCACCCCCGTCCTCGCCGGACGGGTGGTGAACGCGATCGTGGCCGGCCGGGACCCGGGCACCGTCACCCGGCTCTCCCTCCTCATCGCCGTCATCGCCGTCGCGGAGGCCGCCCTCGGGCTGGTCGGCCGCTGGCTCTCGGCCAACCTCGGCGAGGGCCTCATCCTCGACCTGCGGACCGCCGTTTTCGACCATGTGCAGCGGATGCCGGTCGCCTTCTTCACCCGGACCCGCACCGGCGCGCTCGTCAGCCGCCTCAACAACGACGTGATCGGCGCCCAGCGCGCCTTCAGCAACACCCTGTCCGGCGTCGTCAGCAACGTGGTGACCCTGCTGCTGACCCTCGTGGTCATGCTCTCCATCTCCTGGCAGATCACCGTGCTCGCCCTGGTGCTGCTGCCCGTCTTCGTCCTGCCCGCCCGGCGCACGGGCGCCCGGATGGCCCGGCTCCAGCGGGAGGCCGCGGCCCACAACGCCGCGATGGGCAACCGGATGACCGAACGTTTCTCCGCCCCCGGCGCCACCCTGATCAAGCTCTTCGGCCGCCCCGCCGACGAGTCCGCCGAATTCGCCGTCCGGGCCGGGCGGGTGCGCGACATCGGTGTCCGCACCGCCATGGCCCAGTCCACGTTCATCACCGCCCTCACCCTGGTCTCCGCGCTGGCCCTCGCCCTGGTCTACGGGCTCGGCGGCTACTACGCGCTGCACGGGCGGCTGGACGCGGGCGCGGTCGTCGCCCTGGCCCTCCTGCTCACCCGGCTCTACGCCCCGCTCACCGCGCTCGCCGGGGCGCGCGTCGAGGTGATGAGCGCCCTGGTCAGCTTCGAGCGGGTCTTCGAGGTCCTCGACCTCGAACCGCTCATCGCCCAGAAGCCGGACGCGCGGACCGTCCCGGACGGCCCGGTCTCCGTCGAGTTCGACGGGGTGCGGTTCGGCTACCCGTCCGCCGACAAGGTCTCCCTCGCCTCCCTGGAGGACGTCGCGAGCCTGGACACCCGGGGCGGCGACGAGGTGCTGCGCGGCATCTCCTTCCGCGCCGAACCCGGCCAGACGGTCGCCCTCGTCGGCTCCTCCGGCGCCGGGAAGTCGACCATCGCCCAGCTCCTGCCCCGGCTGTACGACGCCGACGAGGGCGCGGTACGCGTCGGCGGCGTCGACGTGCGCGACCTGACCGCCGACACCCTGCGCGACACCCTCGGCATGGTCACCCAGGACGGCCACCTCTTCCACGAGTCGGTCCGCGCCAACCTGCTCCTCGCCCGCCCCGGGGCCGGTGAGGAGGAACTCTGGGACGCGCTGCGCCGCTCCCGGCTGGACGGCCTCGTCGCCTCGCTGCCCGACGGGCTCGACACCGTCGTCGGCGAACGCGGCTACCGGCTCTCCGGCGGCGAGCGCCAGCGGCTGACCATCGCCCGGCTGCTCCTGGCCAGGCAGCGCGTCGTCATCCTCGACGAGGCCACCGCCCACCTCGACAACACCTCCGAGGCGGCCGTCCAGGAAGCCCTCACCGAGGCCCTCGCCGGACGCACCGCGGTCGTGATCGCCCACCGGCTCTCCACGGTGCGCACCGCCGACCTCATCCTGGTGGTGGAGGACGGCCGGATCGTCCAGCGCGGCACCCACGACGAACTCCTCGCCGCCGGCGGCCGGTACGAGGAGCTGTACCGCACCCAGTTCGCGGACCCGGAGGGGGCGGAACCCGACCCGCGGCCCCTGGTGTGACGGGTCTCCCTGGCGCCCGAAAACTAACAGCGCTAGTTTGGTCGCGGGCGGCGGCGAAACCCCGTCCGCAACCGCGTCCGGGAGGAACAGCGATGAAGGCGCACGACGGCATGTACCTCGACGGGGCCTGGCGGCCCGCCGTCGGGAAGGACACGATCGCGGTCGTGAACCCGGTGGACGAGCAGGTCATCGCCGAGGTCCCGGCGGGCACCGCCGAGGACGTCGACGCCGCGGTACGGGCCGCCCGCGCCGCCCTCCCCGGCTGGGCCGCCACCGCCCCCGCCGGGCGGGCGGCCAGGATCGCCGCCCTGCGCGACGCGCTGGCGGCCCGCGAGGACGAGATCGCCGGGACCGTCACCGCCGAGCTCGGCGCGCCGCCGCCCTTCGCCCGGGCGGTGCACACGGGCATGCCGATCGTCGTCGCGGGCTCGTACGCCGAACTGGCCGCGAGCCACCCCTTCGAGGAGCGGGTCGGCAACTCCACGGTGTACGCCGAGCCGGTCGGCGTCGTCGGCGCGATCACCCCGTGGAACTACCCGCTGCACCAGATCGTCGCGAAGGTCGCCCCGGCCCTCGCGGCGGGCTGCACCGTCGTCCTCAAGCCCGCCGAGGACACCCCGCTGACCGCCCAGCTCTTCGCCGAGGCGGTCCACGCGGCGGGCGTCCCCGCGGGCGTCTTCAACCTGGTGACCGGTCTCGGGCCGGTCGCCGGGCAGGCCCTGGCCGAGCACGAGGGCGTCGACCTGGTCTCGTTCACCGGCTCCACCGCCGTCGGCAGCCGGATCGGCGCCGTGGCCGGGGCGGCCGTCAAGCGCGTCGCCCTCGAACTGGGCGGCAAGTCCGCCAACGTCATCCTGGAGAGCGCGGACCTGGCCAGGGCCGTCGCGGTCGGCGTGGCCAACGTGATGGGCAACTCCGGCCAGACATGCAGCGCCTGGACCCGGATGCTGGTGCACACCTCCCGGTACGACGAGGCGGTCGCGCTCGCCGCCGAGGCCGCCGCCAAGTACGCCGACCGCATCGGCCCGCTGGTCAGCGCCAGGCAGCGGGACCGGGTGCGCGGATACATCGAGCGGGGGATCGCCGAGGGCGCCCGGCTCGTCGCGGGCGGCCCCGGGGCCCCGCGCGAACACGGCTACTTCGTCAGCCCCACGGTCCTCGCCGACGTCACCCCGGAGATGACCGTCGCCCAGGAGGAGATCTTCGGCCCGGTCCTCTCGATCCTCCGCTACGAGGACGAGGAGGACGCCCTGCGCATCGCCAACGGCACCGTGTACGGCCTGGCCGGGGCGGTCTGGGCGGGCGACGAGGCGGAGGCGGTGGCGTTCGCCCGGCGGATGGAGACCGGCCAGGTCGACATCAACGGCGGCCGGTTCAACCCGCTCGCCCCGTTCGGCGGCTACAAGCGGTCCGGCGTCGGCCGTGAACTCGGCGCGCACGGGCTCGCGGAGTACCTCCAGACCAAGTCCCTCCAGTTCTGAACCCCGCTTCCCCCTCCGAAGCCCCACGCCCTGCCCCGCCCCGCCCCCGCCGTCGTCCGTCAAGGAGTCCGCTCGTGGTCCGCGCCGCCGTACTGCCCGCCGTCGGAGCCCCGCTGGAGATCACCGGCATCGAGCTTCCCGAGCCCGGCCCCGGCCGGGTGCGGGTCGCCCTCGCCGCCGCCGGGGTCTGCCACTCCGACCTCTCGCTCAGCGACGGCACCATGCGGGTGCCCGTACCGGCCGTCCTCGGCCACGAGGGCGCGGGCACCGTCCTCGCGGTCGGCGAGGGCGTCGGCCATGTCGCACCCGGCGACGGGGTCGTGCTCAACTGGGCGCCCTCCTGCGGCAGTTGCCACCACTGCGGGATCGGTGAGGTCTGGCTGTGCGCCAACGCGCTGACCGGCGCGGGATCCGTGCACGCCCGGCGCGCGGACGACGGCACCGAGCTCCACCCCGGGCTGAACGTGGCCGCCTTCGCCGAGGAGACCGTCGTCCCCGCGAACTGCGTCCTGCCCGCCCCGGACGGCATCCCGCTCACCGACGCCGCCCTGCTCGGCTGCGCCGTCCTCACCGGATACGGCGCGGTCCACCACAGCGCCCGGGTGCGCGCCGGGGAGTCCGTCGTCGTGTTCGGCGTCGGGGGCGTCGGCCTCGCGGTGCTCCAGTCGGCCCGGATCGCGGGCGCCGGAAAGGTCATCGCGGTGGACGTGTCGCCGGAGAAGGAGGAGCTGGCCCGGCGGGCCGGTGCCACGGACTACGTCGTCGCCTCCGACACCACCCCGCGCGCGGTCCGCAGGCTCACCGGCGGCCAGGGCGCCGACGTGGCGATCGAGTGCGTCGGCCGGCCGGTCACCATCCGGGGCGCCTGGGAGTCCACCCGCCGCGGCGGCCGCACCACGGTCGTCGGCATCGGCGGCAAGGACCAGACGGTCTCCTTCAACGCCCTGGAGATCTTCCACTGGGGCCGCTCGCTGACCGGCTGCGTCTACGGCAACAGCGACCCCGCCCGGGACCTCCCGGTCATCGCCGGACACATCCGCTCCGGCGCGTTCGACCTCTCCGCGATGGTCACCGGGCGGATCGGTCTGGAGGACATCCCGGCCGCCTTCGACGCCATGCTCGCGGGCCGGGGCGGCCGCGCGCTCGTCGTCTTCGACTGACCTCCTTACGGCCCCTCAGCGCGTCGTCGGCCCCGGCTCCGCCCGCTCCGTGGTGAGCAGCCGGGCGTCCATCTCGCCCTGCTCGAAGAGCCGGGAGGCCGGGCCGACGATCAGCGGGTCGGGCTCGCCCACCACGTCCATGTCCTTGTCCGGGTAGTCGAAGCGGTGCAGCACGTGCCGGATCGCCTCCAGCCGGGCCCGCTTCTTGTCGTTGCTCTTCACCACCGTCCAGGGCGCGTCCGCCGTGTCGGTGTGGAACAGCATCAGCTCCTTGGCCTCGGTGTACGCGTCCCACTTGTCGAGCGAGGCGAGGTCCACCGGGCTCAGCTTCCACTGCCGCACCGGGTCGATCTGCCGGATCATGAACCGGTTGCGCTGCTCGTTGCGCGAGACCGAGAACCAGAACTTCACCAGGTGGATGCCGTCCCGGGCCAGCATCCGCTCGAACCCCGGCGCCTGGTGCATGAATTCGAGGTACTCGCGGGTGGTGCAGAAGCCCATCACCCGCTCCACGCCCGCCCGGTTGTACCAGGACCGGTCGAACAGCACGATCTCCCCGGCGGACGGCAGATGGGCCGTGTACCGCTGGAAGTACCACTGGGTGCGCTCGCGTTCGGTGGGCTTCTCCAGGGCCACCACCCGCGCGCCACGGGGGTTGAGGTGCTCGGTGAACCGCTTGATCGTTCCGCCCTTGCCTGCGGCGTCGCGCCCCTCGAAGAGGATCACGAGGCGCTCGCCGTGCTCCTTCACCCAGTACTGGAGCTTGAGCAGCTCGATCTGGAGGGAGCGCTTGGACTTCTCGTAGGACCGCCGGCCGAGCTTGACGGAGTACGGGTAGTCCTCGCGCCAGGCGTCCCGGGGCCGCCCCTCGGGCGTCACCAGGACCGGGTCGTCGTCGCCGCTGTCGGTCACGCGGAACCCTTCGAGTCCGGACGCGTCGGCCCCGGTCGCCGCCCGCTTCGTGCTACCGCGACCGCTCGCCCGCCTGGCGCTCCGTGTCATCTCGGCGTCCTTCCACCGGCTGTGCCCGACCCCCGCGTGTCCGCCCAGTCTGCTCACCCGACCGGGAGACCGCCACCCCGGCCAGGCAGAGCAGCCCACCGCCCACCGCGAGCGGCGCGGGCACCTCGTCCAGGAGCAGCCAGGACATCACCACGACCAGCGCGGGCACGGCGTACGTGGTGGCCCCCAGCCGCCCGGCGGTCGTCCGGGCGAGCGCGTAGGCCCAGGTGGTGAAGGCCAGCGCGGTCGGGAAGAGCCCCAGGTAGACCATGTTCAGGGTGGCGGACAGGGGTGCCTCGGCGGCCTCGGAGACCAGCGTTCCGGCGAACGGCAGGCAGGCCGCCGCGCCGATCAGGCAGCCGAAGGCCGTGACCTGGAGGGCCGAGCCGTGCCGCAGTGCCGGCTTCTGGGCGACCACCCCCGCCGCGTACGCTGCCGCGGCCAGCACGCACAGCGCCACCCCGAGCCCCGAGGCGCCCCCGTGCCCCGACAGCGAGAGCCCCACCACGACGGCGCCCGCGAACGACACCGCCATCCCCGCGACCAGCCGGCCGGGCAGCACCTCGCCCAGCACCCGGGCCCCGAGCAGCGCGATCAGCAGGGGGCCGATGTTCACCACCATCGCGGCCGTACCCGCGTCCACCTCCCGCTCGCCCCAGTTGAGGACCACCATGTAGAGGCCGAACCAGAGCAGCCCGGACCACAGGATGCCCGGCCACGCGGCCCGCGGCGGCAGCCCCTCGCGCCGCAGCACCAGCAGGGTGCCCAGGGCCAGGCCGCCCGCCAGCAGCCGGCCGAGGGCGAGCGCCCCGGGCGAGTAGGCGTCCCCGGCACTGCGGATGGACACGAAGGCGGAGGCCCACAGCAGGACGCTGGTGCAGGCCGCGGCGGGTGTCCGCCAGTCACGGGGCGCCGCGGGGGCGGGTGTCGTCGTCATGCGCCGACCGTAGGGCCGGGACCGTTCGGCGCCCGCCGAACGGTCCCGGTCAGCGCAGGGCCTCCGGCTCGATGCCGAGGTGCGCGCGCAGCTCCCGTTCGCCCTCCCCGGTCGCCTTCACCGCGCGCCCGGAGCCGATCCGCACGCACCACCCCGCCTCCAGCACGTGCCGGCACAGCGCGGCGCCCGCCGTGCCCGCCAGATGCGGCCGGCGTTCCGTCCAGTCCAGGCAGCCCCGCGCCAGCGGACGCCGGGACGACGGCTCCAGGGCGATGCCCAGCCCGGCGAACCAGCTCAGCCCGTCCTCGGTCAGGGCGAATCCGGTGTCCTGGCGGAGCAGTCCCCGCGCGGTCATCGCGTCGGTGACGGCCAGGCCGAGCCGCCCGGCGAGGTGGTCGTAGCAGGTGCGGCCGCGGGCCGTCGCGCGGTCGGCGCCCGACGCGCCCAGGCTCCGGGGGCGCACCGGTACGGGGCCGGGGACGGCGTGCGCCGCCAGGTCCTCGACCAGCTGCGCGGCCCGTGCGTCGGCGAGCCGCAGATAGCGGTGGCGGCCCTGCCGCTCCTCGGCGAGCAGCCCGCCGGCGACGAGCCTGCCCAGATGCTCGCTGGCGGTCGACGGGGCCACGGAGGCGTACCGGGCCAGCTCCCCGGCGGTCCAGGCGCGGCCGTCGAGCAGGGCCAGGCAGAAGGTGGCGCGGGTCTCGTCGGCGAGGAGCGCCGCCAGGGCGGCCAGCCGGGGCGCGGCCGGATCGGGATGTGCCATGCGTGCCATGCACCCAGGATGCGTCAGGGACGGTTCGGTCCCCGCCGAACCGTCCGGTCGGACGCCAGCAGCTCGTACTGGGCCGACAGGCCGTCCACCAGGGCCCGCAGCCCGGTCTCGAAGGCCCCGTCGTCGATCCGCCGCCCGCGCTCGGCCAGCAGATGGGCCTGGCCGAGATGGGGGTAGTCGGCGGGGTTGTACGCCGTCTCGTCGTCCACGAAGCCGCGGGCGAAGGAGCCCAGCGCCGAACCGGTGATGAAGTACCGCATCAGGGCCCCGATGTACGTCGCCTGGGCGGGCGGCCAGCCGGCCCGGACCATCGCGCCGAACACCGCGTCGGCGACCCGGAGCCCGGCCGGTCTGCGGCCCGGCCCCTGGGCCAGCACCGGGACGATGTGCGGGTGCTCGGTGAGTGCCGCACGGTAGGAGACGGCCCAGTCGTGCAGGGCGGCCCGCCAGTCCCGGGTGTCCGACTCCTCGAACATCGACAGGTCGACCTGGGCGGAGACCGTGTCCGCGACCGCGTCCAGGATCTCGTCCTTGTTGCGGAAGTGGTTGTAGAGGGAGGGGCCGCTGACCCCGAGCTCGGCCGCGAGACGGCGGGTGGAGACGGCGCCGAGTCCCTCGGCGTCCACGAGCGCGCCCGCCGCCCCGACGATGCGGTCTCTGCTGAGGAGGGGCTTGCGCGGTCGGGCCATGCGGCACATAGTAGGGCCTGCGAACTGAAAACTAGCAGTGCTAATTAACGTGGGGGGTCGAAGGATGAACCTGGAACTCGGCGAGGAGCAGGAAGCCGTCCGGCGGCTCGCCAGGGACTTCGTCGCCCGGGAGATCGCCCCGCACGTGGTGGCCTGGGACCGGGCGGAGAGCGTCGACCGGTCGATCGTGAAGAAGCTCGGATCCGTCGGGTTCCTCGGACTGACCGTCGACGAGGAGTACGGCGGCTCGGGCGGCGACCACCTCGCGTACTGCCTGGTCACCGAGGAGCTGGGGCGCGGCGACTCCTCGGTCCGAGGCATCGTCTCCGTCTCCCTCGGCCTGGTCGCCAAGACCATCGCCGCCTGGGGCGACGAGCGGCAGAAGCGGCGCTGGCTGCCCGCGCTCACCTCGGGTGAGGCGGTCGGCTGCTTCGGCCTCACCGAGCCCGGCACCGGCTCGGACGCCGGGAGCCTGACGACGAGGGCGGTCCGCGACGGCGATGAGTACGTCATCGACGGCAGCAAGATGTTCATCACCAACGGCACCTGGGCCGATGTGGTGCTCCTCTTCGCCCGCACCGGCGAGGCCCCGGGCCACCGGGGCATATCGGCCTTCCTGGTCCCCGCCGACACTCCCGGTCTCGGCCGCCGCGCCATCCACGGCAAGCTCGGCCTGCGCGGCCAGGCCACCGCCGAGCTGGTCCTCCAGGGCGTCCGGGTGCCCGCGTCGGCCCTCATGGGCCCGCCCGGCAAGGGTTTCTCCGTCGCCATGTCCGCCCTGGCCAAGGGACGGATGTCGGTCGCGGCCGGCTGTGTCGGCATCGCCCAGGCCGCGCTGGACGCCGCCGTGGGCCACGCGACCGAGCGCGAACAGTTCGGCAGGCCCATCGCGGGCCACCAGCTCGTCCAGGAGCTGATCAGCGACATCGCCGTGGACGTCGACGCCGCCCGGCTGCTGACCTGGCGGGTGGCGGACCTGATCGACCGGGGCCGGGACTTCGCCACCGCCGCCTCCCAGGCGAAGCTCTTCGCCTCCGAGGCCGCCGTCCGTGCCGCCAACAACGCCCTCCAGGTCTTCGGCGGCTACGGCTACATCGACGAGTACCCGGTCGGCAAGCTGCTGCGGGACGCCCGGGTGATGACGCTCTACGAGGGCACCAGCCAGATCCAGAAGCTGATCATCGGCCGCGCGCTGACGGGGGTCTCCGCCTTCTGAGCCCGGACGGCGCGGTGTTGCTCGAACGGGTGTATGAGTACCTGCTGAGTATGCGAACGGATGTGGCGTGCGCCACGTCTCCGCGATGCTGGGCGCCATGAGTGAGACACCATCGGTCAAGCAGCAGGGCACCGCGGCCTTCTACGGCCAGGCCGTCGCCTCCTTCGGGGTGGCGATCGGCGCGGTGACCCTCGGCATCTACTTCCTGGACGCCGACGCCTGGGTCCGCGGATTCCTCGCGATCGGCGTCCTCTACCTCGTCACCTCCTGCTTCACCCTGGCCAAGGTCGTCCGCGACCGGCAGGAGGCCGGGCAGCTCGTCAGCCGGGTCGACCAGGCCAGACTGGAGAAGATCCTGGCCGAGCACGACCCCTTCCAGAAGCTCTGACGGCCCCGGCCCGATCCGACGGACGCGCCCTAAGCGCTTGCTCAGGTTCGGGGTATGGTGTTCGTCCTGCCGATGAGAGGGGCGAGCGACGATGAGCACGGCGGAGGAGAGCGACGACGGCGCGCCGTGGGCCGAGGTGACGCCCGAGGCCGCCCGGCGGCTGCTCGTCGCCGCCGTCGACGCCTTCGCCGAGCGGGGCTACCACGCCACCACCACCCGTGACATCGCGGGCCGGGCGGGCATGAGCCCCGCCGCCCTCTACATCCACTACAAGACGAAGGAAGAGCTGCTCCACCGGATCAGCCGGATCGGCCACGACCGCGCCCTGTCCGTCCTGGAGGCGGCCGCCGACGGCGACGGCACGGCGGGGGAGCGGCTGGCCGAGGCCGTCCGGTCCTTCGTCCGCTGGCACGCCGAGCGGCACACCACCGCCCGCGTGGTCCAGTACGAGCTCGACGCCCTCGGCGAGGAGCACCGCGCCGAGATCGTCGAACTGCGCCGCCGGAGCGACGCGGTGGTCCGGCGGATCATCGGCGAAGGGGTGCGGGCCGGGGAGTTCGACGTGCCCGACGTCCCGGGCACCACGCTCGCGGTGCTCTCGCTCTGCATCGACGTGGCGCGCTGGTTCAACACCCGGGGCAGCCGGACGCCGGACGAGGTCGGCGAGCTCTACGCCGGCCTCGTCCTGCGCATGGTCGGGGCGGACCCGCGGAAGTAGCGGGCCCCGGGGAGCCGCTGACCGTCAGAAGTAGTAGCGCGACACCGACTCCGCCACGCACACCGGCTTGTCGCCGCCCTCCCGCTCGACGGTGACGACGGCGGTGACCTGCACGCCGCCCCCGGCCTCCTCGACGCTCCTCAGCACGGCCGTCGCCCGCAGCCGCGAGCCCACCGGCACGGTGGCGGGGAAACGCACCTTGTTCGTCCCGTAGTTGATGCCCATCCGCATGCCCTCGACCCGCATGATCTGCGGCACGAACGTGGGCAGCAGCGAGAGCGTCAGATAGCCGTGCGCGATCGTCGTGCCGAAGGGTCCGGCGGCGGCCCGCTCCGGGTCCACATGGATCCACTGGTGGTCGCCGGTGGCCTCCGCGAACAGGTCGATCCGCTTCTGCTCGACCTCCAGCCAGTCACTGTGCCCCAGCTGCTCGCCCACTCCGTCGCGCAGCTCCTGCGCGGACGTGAAGATCCTCGGCTCCGCCATGTCCCTGGTCCCTGCCTTCCGCTCCGGGCCGTCTCGGCGCACTGTCTAAGCGCTTGCTCAGGATGGTCGGCGGTGCGGTTCCTGTCAACGATGGATCGGCCGGTGCGTGGGCCAGTAGGGTTGGAGAGGTGCCCCAGATCCCACAGACACTCCACGAGCTCACGGTCGGGCAGCTCTCCGCGCGCAGTGGCGCCGCGGTCTCGGCCCTGCACTTCTACGAGGCCAAGGGCCTGATCAGCAGCCGTCGCACCAGCGGCAACCAGCGCCGCTACACCAGGGACGCGCTGCGCAGGGTCGCCTTCGTCCGTGCGGCGCAGCGGGTCGGCATCCCGCTCGCCACCATCCGGGAGGCCCTCGCGGAACTGCCCGAGGAACGCACCCCGAACCGGGAGGACTGGGCGCGGCTCTCCGCCGCCTGGCGCTCCGAACTCGACGAGCGCATCGAGCAGTTGGGGCGGCTGCGGGACCACCTCACCGACTGCATCGGCTGCGGCTGCCTCTCGCTGGAGACCTGCGTGCTCTCCAACCCTGACGACGTCTCCGGCCGGCGGATCAGCGGTTCGCGCCTGATGCCGGAGCGGCCGGGGCCCGGACGCCCGTAGCCGCGGCGGCCCGGTCCGCGCGGGCGGCGCCGGGGGCGGCGCCGCTCAGGCCACCGGGGCGAGGTCCCGCCGCCGTGCTCCCCGCGCCCTGGCCAGCGCCTCCGGGGTGAGCACCGGGCGGGGCACCACGATCCCGCACTCCGCGCAGACCGGCCCCGTCCAGGGTTCGTGCGAGAGGTCCCGCCGCCAGTGGACCTCGGCGCCCGCGCACACCGGGCAGACCGTGCCGGGCGCCGACTCCAGTGCCGTGATCAGCCGGTGCAGCACCTCGGCGAGCGGGGCCGACGGATGTACCGCCGGGTCCTCGCACCGGGCCACCCCGTTGCCGCCCCAGGTGAGCCGGTGCCAGTCGTCGAAGCTGCCGGGGCGGCGCCGGCCGCCGTGCTTCTCCCGCCTGCGGCGCTCGGCGAACCCGGCCTCGTAACCGAGCCAGACCGCCCGTCCCGCCTCCAGTTCCTCCAGTGCGCGCACCAGGCGCGCCGGGTCGGGGGACCGGTCCTCGGGGTCCATCCCGTGCCGGACGCACAGATGGTCCCAGGTCGCCCGATGGCCGTAGGGGGCGAACCTCTCCAAACACTTGCGCAGCGAATACCGCCGCAGCGCCAGATCGTTCCGCGGATCGCGCACCTGTCTCGCAAGACTCCGGAATCCTGCCACCGCTCCGTCACCTCCGTCGCTCGTACTTCGGCGTCATGAAAGGGACGTACGGCCGCCTCCAGAGGATCCCGTGGGGCGTGACGTTGTCCGGAATTAGACCGTCCGCCGGTCGGTACGGCCGTCGCGAACCTGCTCATGTGATGATTCGGAAAAAGTGACGGATGTTCATCTTACCGGTGGGTCGTACCGCCAGTAACCTCCGGCGCATCGGCCTCCCCGAGGAGCATCCATGCCCCCACGCACCGTCATGTCCAGAGCCGCCGCCGCGGCGGCGGTCCTCGCGCTCGGCGCCACCCTGCTGGCGGCCGCGCCGCAGGCGTCCACCGCCGCGGCGGCGGAACCCGCCCCCGTCACCGACTACTGCCAAGGGCAGTGCGACGACATCCTGCCGCCCGGCGAGAACGGCAACGCCACCCTCGTCGAGATCCTCGGCAACAAGACGGTCGGCACGCACCCCGCCCACAGCGACGACCAACTCGACCGCTACAACGGGCTGGTGGCCGGGTACTCCGGCCTCACCGACCAGAAGCTGACCGACTTCTTCAACGACGCCTCCTTCGGGGTCCCCGCGGACCAGGTCGAGTCCGTGACCTCGCCGCGCGACGACGTCACCATCACCCGCGACAAGGCCTCCGGCGTCCCGCACATCAAGGGCACCACCCGCTACGGCACCGAGTTCGGCGCCGGATACGCGGCCGGGCAGGACCGGCTCTGGCTGATGGACCTCTTCCGGCACATCGGGCGCGGCGAGCTGACCTCGTTCGCCGGCGGCGCGCTGGCCAACCAGGGACTGGAGCAACAGTTCTGGCCACAGGCCCCGTACACCGAGGCTGATCTCGAAGCCCAGGTCGAATACATCCGGACCCACGAGGGTGAGCGCGGAGAGCAGGCCATGGCGGACGCGCAGGCGTACGTCGACGGCATCAACGCCTACCGCGAGAAGTCCAAGAACGGCCGCTACTTCCCCGGCGAGTACGTGCTCACCGGAAAGATCGACGCCATCACCAACATCGGTGAGATCCAGCCCTTCAAGCTGACCGACCTGATCTCCATCGCCTCGGTCGTCGGCGGCCAGTTCGGCGGCGGCGGTGGCGGCGAGGTGCAGGCGGCGCTCTCGCTGCTGGCCGCCCAGCAGAAGTACGGGGTCGCCGAGGGCACGAAGGTCTGGGAGTCCTTCCGCCAGCGGGAGGACCCCGAGGCCGTGCTGACGATCCACGACGGCACCGCCTTCCCCTACGCCGGCAAGCCCGGCCAGGCGCACGGCACCGCACTGCCCGACCCCGGCTCCGTCACCGCAGAACCCCTGATCTACGACCGCACCGGCTCCGCGGGCACCGACCGCAAGGCCCCCGTCAAGGCCCCGGCCCGGCTCAAGAAGGCCCAGGGCATCTACGACGACGGCGTCATCCCCGAGGGCTCGCTGCCCGGCTCCGGCTCCGGCGCCCAGAAGCGCGGCATGTCCAACGCCCTGCTGGTCTCCGGCAAGCACACCGCGAGCGGCAACCCGATCGCCGTCTTCGGCCCGCAGACCGGCTACTTCGCCCCGCAGCTGATGATGCTCCAGGAGCTCCAGGGGCCCGGGATCAGCGCCCGCGGCGTCTCCTTCGCCGGGGTCGGCATGTACATCCAGATGGGGCGGGGCCAGGACTACGCCTGGAGCGCCACCTCGGCCGCCCAGGACATCACCGACACCTACACCGTCGACCTGTGCGAACCCGACGGATCCACGCCCACCAAGGACTCCACGCACTACCTCTACCGGGGCACCTGCACCGCCATGGAGACGCTGGAGCGCACCAACTCCTGGAAGCCGACCGTCGCCGACTCCACCGCGGCCGGCTCCTACCGGATGCAGGCGCGGCGCACGAACTACGGCATCGTCACCCACCGCGCCACGGTGGACGGCAGGCCCGTCGCGTACACCTCGCTGCGCTCCACCTACCGCCACGAGGCGGACTCGATCATCGGCTTCCAGATGCTCAACGACCCCTCGTACGTTACGGACGCCGCTTCCTTCCAGCGGGCGGCGAGCAGCATCGACTACGCCTTCAACTGGTTCTACGCCGACTCCCGCACCGCCGCGTACTACAACAGCGGGCTGAACCCGGTGCGCCCGGCGGACGTCGACCCGGCACTGCCGATCAGGGCCGAACGGGCCTACGAGTGGCAGGACTTCGACCCGGCGGCCAACACCGCCGCGTACACCGCCTTCGCCGCGCACCCGAACTCCAGCGGCCAGGACTACTACATCTCCTGGAACAACCGGCAGGCCAAGGGGTACGCGGCGGCGGGCTTCGGCCTCAGCGCCGTGCACCGGGGCGATCTGCTGGACCAGCGGGTGGCGAAGCTGGTCGAGGACGGCGGGGTGACCCGGGCGTCGCTGACCCGTGCCATGGCCGAGGCGGCCGTCACCGATCTGCGGGGCGAGCAGCTGCTGCCCGAACTGCTGAAGGTGATCCGCGCCAAACCGGTCACCGACCCCGCGCTGAACGCCGCCGTCCAGCAGCTGGACTCCTGGCGGGCGGCCGGTTCGCAGCGCAAGGAGACCAGCCCGGGCTCGCACACCTACACCCACGCCGACGCGGTGCGGATCATGGACGCGTGGTGGCCGAAGCTGGTCGAGGCCGAGTTCCGGCCGGGGCTCGGCGACGACCTGTACGGGGCGCTGACCACGAGCCTGGCCACCGACGAGTCCCCGGCCGCCAGCCACGGGCCGAGCGGGGCGCACAGCGGCTCCGCCTTCCAGTACGGCTGGTGGGGCTTTGTCGACAAGGACCTGCGCCAGGTCCTGGGCCAGTCGGTCAAGGGGCCGCTGGCCCGGACGTACTGCGGCGGCGGTGACGCGGACGGCTGCCGCGACGCCCTGCTCGGCGCCCTGAAGCAGGCCGTGGCCGAACCGGCCACCGCGGTCTACCCGGGCGACGGCACGTGCAAGGCCGGCGACCAGTGGTGCACCGACTCGATCATCCACCGGGCGCTCGGCGGGATCACCCAGAAGGCGATCCACTGGCAGAACCGCCCGACCTACCAGCAGGTGGTGGAGTTCTCCGCCCACCGGTAGGCCGCGAACCGGGCGGGTCCGCACGCGCGGACCCGCCCGGCTCCGTCAGTACTGGAGATACCGCTTGCGGACCGCCCGGAACGCGGCGAGGTCGGCCGACCACGCCCCGACCACCTCGTCGGTGTCCGCGCCCGCGTCGATCATGGTGCGGACCCGGGTGTTGCCGGTGAGCTTGTCGATCCAGTTGTCCGAGCGCCAGGCGAAGCCGTCCCAGCTCCGCTTCGCCGTCACCAGCAGCCCGATGCCGGTGCGCACCGGGTCGAAGACCTCGCGGTCCTGGACGTGCAGCTGCACCCCGCCGACCGTCCTCCCCTGGAACTTGGAGAACGTCGGCGCGAAGTACGCCTCCCGGAACGCGACCCCGGGCAGGCCGAGCGCGTTCGCCGCCTCCGCCCACCGCGGGCCGATGCCCTCCGCGCCCAGCAGCTCGAACGGGCGGGTGGTGCCGCGCCCCTCGGAGAGGTTGGTGCCCTCGAACAGGCAGGTGCCCGAGTAGACCAGCGCGGTGTCCGGGGTCGGCATGTTGGGGCTCGGCGGCACCCACGGCAGCCCGGTCGCGTCGAAGAAGTCCGTGCGCTTCCAGCCGGACATCTTCACGATGCGCAGGTCGACCGGACGGTCGGCCAGGAAGCGCGCGTTGAAGAGCAGCGCCAGCTCGGTGACGGTCATGCCGTGCGCCTGGGCGATCTCCCGGCGGCCCACGAAGGTGCCGAAGGCCGGGTCGAGGACCGGGCCGAGCGCCGCCCGCCCGGTCACCGGGTTCGGCCGGTCCAGGACGACGAACCGCTTGCCCGCGAGCGCCGCGGCCTCCATGCAGTCGTACAGCGTCCAGATGTACGTGTAGAAGCGGGCGCCCGCGTCCTGGATGTCGAAGACGACCGTGTCGACGCCGGAGGCGGTGAAGACGTCGGCGAGCGGTTGACCGCTCTTCAGATACGTGTCGTAGACCGGGAGTCCGGTCGCCGGGTCGTCGTACCGGCCCTCCGAGCCGCCCGCCTGCGCGGTGCCGCGGAAACCGTGCTCCGGGCCGAAGACGGCGATCAGGTCCACCCGTTCGTCCGGGTGCATCACATCGACGATGTGGCGTACGTCGGAGGTGATCCCGGTCGGGTTGGTGACGATGCCGACCTTCTCGCCCTTCAGCAGGGCGTAGCCGTCCGCCGCCAGCCGGTCGAAGCCGGTACGGACCCTGCGCCCCTTGCCCGGAGCGGGCGAGGCGGCCGCCGTCCCGGCCCCGGCGGCCGTCGCGGCGAGGGCCCCCACCGCACCGCCCGCGGCCAGCAAACCACGTCTGGACAGGCTCATCCGGCAACCTCCATGATCGCGAAGCATGTCATGGCCACGCACGGTAGCGCGGGTTCCGGCCGTACGGAACGAGCCGGACGGGACTGGTGCGACAGGAGTGTCCGCCACCTGGGTCCCGTCCCTTCCGCTCCGGCATACCGACTGGTTAGTCTGCCGGTGGAGTCGGCTGAGAGAGGCGGAACCGATGGGCGTGGTCAAGGGTGCGGGAGTGGTGGTCACCGGGGCCGGCGGCGGGATCGGGGCCGCACTGGCCCGCCGGTTCGCCGCCGAGGGCGCCCGGGTTGTGGTCAACGACCTCGACGGGGCGCGGATCGAGGCGCTGGCCGGGGAGATCGGTGCCACCGCCGTCGCCGGTGACGCCTCCGGGATCGTGGCCGAGGCGCGCGACGCGCTGGACGGCACCGTCGACATCTACTGCGCCAACGCCGGACTGGCCTCGCCCGGCGACGCCCTCGCCGGCGAAGAGGTCTGGGCCGCGGCCTGGGACGTGAACGTGATGGCCCACGTCCGCGCGGCCAGGGAGCTGCTGCCCGGCTGGCTGGAGCGCGGCAGCGGCCGGTTCGTCTCGACCGCCTCCGCCGCCGGGCTGCTCACGATGATCGGCGCCGCCCCGTACAGCGTCACCAAGCACGGGGCCGTCGCCTTCGCCGAGTGGCTCTCGCTCACCTACCGCCACCGCGGCATCAAGGTGCACGCCATCTGCCCGCAGGGGGTGCGTACGGACATGCTCACCGCCGCCGGATCGGCCGGGGAGCTGGTCCTCGCCCCCAGCGCCATCGAGCCGGAGGCGGTCGCCGACGCCCTCCTCGACGCCATGGCCCAGGACCGCTTCCTGGTCCTGCCGCACCCCGAGGTCGCCGGCTACTACCGGGCCCGCGCCAAGGACACCGACCACTGGCTCGACGGCATGAACCACCTCCAGCGCACCTGGGAGGGGACCGGCGCATGACCGGATCGATCTACGCCGCCCGGCCCTGGCTCGCCCTCCTCGGCGAGGCCCAGCGGGCCCCCGTCCACCCCGCCCCGACCCTGGTCCACGCCTTCCGGGAGTCCGCCGCCCGCACCCCCGACCGCGCCGCCCTCGCCTACTTCGACGGCCGCCTGGGCTACCGCGAGACCGACGCGCTCTCCGACGCGGTCGCCGGCCACCTCGCCGCGAAGGGGCTGGAGCCCGGCGACCGGGTCGCGCTCATGCTCCAGAACAGCCCGCAGTTCGTCCTCGCGCTGCTCGGCGCCTGGAAGGCCGGGGCCGTCGTCGTCCCGCTCAACCCGATGTACAAATCGGCCGAGGTCGGCCACGTCCTGAAGGACGCCGGGGTCACGGCGGTGATCTGCGCGGACCGGATCTGGGAGGCGTTCCTGCGGGAGACCGCGGCCGGGGCCCCGTCCGTACGGATCGTCCTCACCACCAGCGAGCTCGACCTCCAGACCCGGAACGACGAACGGGTCCTCGCCTTCGAACGGCTGCCGGTGCCCCGGGACACCGAGGACCTGGTCGCCGTCGCCCGCCGGGGCGGCGGGGCCCCCGAGGGGCGGGTGCCCGGCGCCGACGACGTGGCGCTGATCAGCTACACCTCCGGGACCAGCGGCACCCCCAAGGGCGCCATGAACGCGCACCGCAACATCATGGTCAACGCCGAGCGCCAGCGCACCGGCCACCCGGTCCCCGAGGGCTCCGCCTACTTCGCGCTCGCCCCGCTCTTCCACATCACCGGCGTGGTGTGCCAGCTCGCCGCCTGCCTCGCCAACGCGGGCACCCTCGTCCTCGCCCACCGCTTCCACCCCGGCGTCGTCCTCGACGCCTTCGCCGAGCACCGCCCCGCCTACACCGTCGGCCCGTCCACCGCCTTCATGGCGCTGGCCGCCCACCCCGGCGCCACCCCCGGGCACTTCGCCTCCTTCCGGATCATCTCCTCGGGCGGCGCACCGGTACCGCCCGCCCTGATCGAGAAGTTCCGCGCGGAGTTCGGCCCCTACCTCCACAACGGCTACGGGCTCACCGAGTGCACCGCCCCCTGCGCCGCCGTACCGCCGGAGCGCGAGGCACCCGTGGACCCGGCCTCCGGGACGCTGTCCGTCGGCGTCCCCGGCCCGGACACGGTGGTCAGGATCCTCGACGAGAACGGCGCGGAGGTCCCCTTCGGCACGCACGGCGAGATCGCCGTGCGGGGCCCGCAGGTGGTCACCGGCTACTGGGGGCTGCCCGAGGCCACCGCCGCCGCCTTCCCGGACGGCGAACTGCGCACCGGCGACATCGGATTCATGGACGAGGCGGGCTGGCTCTACGTCGTCGACCGCAAGAAGGACATGATCAACGCCTCCGGCTTCAAGGTCTGGCCCCGTGAGGTGGAGGACGTCCTCTACACCCACCCGGCGGTCCGCGAGGCGGCCGTCGTCGGCGTCCCCGACCCCTACCGGGGCGAGACCGTCCGCGCCTGCGTCAGCCTCCGTCCCGGAGCCACGGTGGCGCCCGAGGAGTTGACGGCGTACTGCGCCGAGCGGCTCGCGGCGTACAAATACCCCCGGGAGGTCGAGATCCTCGCGGAACTGCCGAAGACGGCGAGTGGGAAGATCCTCCGGAGGGAACTGCGTTCCCCCCGATGACGGATCCATGCGGAAGGCAGGTAACGGCAATGGCCAAGGCGACGGACGGGGAGCAGGCCCCCGTCCCCCGGCGACTGCTGGCCGCGGCCACCCGGCTCTTCGCCGAGCGGGGCTACGACCGCACCTCGGTCCAGGACATCGTCGAGGCCGCGGGCGTCACCAAGGGCGCGCTCTACCACTACTTCGGCTCCAAGGAGGACCTCCTCCAGGAGGTCTACGCCCGGGTGCTCCGCCTCCAGCAGGAGCGCCTGGACGCCTTCGCCGGCGCGGACGCCCCCGTCGAGCAGCGGCTGCGCGACGCGGCGGCCGACGTGGTCGTCACCACCATCGAGAACCTGGACGACGCCTCGATCTTCTTCCGGTCGATGCACCACCTCAGCCCGGAGAAGAACAAGCGGGTCCGGGCGGAGCGCCGCCGCTACCACGAGCGCTTCCGGGCGCTGGTGGAGGAGGGGCAGCGCAGCGGGGTGTTCTCCACCGCCACCCCGGCCGACCTGATCGTCGACTACCACTTCGGCTCGGTCCACCACCTGTCCACCTGGTACCGGCCGGACGGCCCGCTCAGCCAGCAGGAGGTCGCCGACCACCTGGCCGATCTGCTGCTGCGGGCCCTGCGCCCGTAGGGGGTGTCCGACACAAGCCTGCGGCGTCGCGGGGTCCGGCACGTCCCCAGGCTCTCGGCTTCGCCCGAGCAGGGGACACCCCACTGCTCGCGGCGTCGCCGAACCGCCCAGGTGGCTCCTTCCCCGAGCTCTCGACTCCGTTCGAGCAGGGGAGACCCCGTCCGCAGACGCTCCGGCGCCTTGCGATCGCACGCACCGGACCCCGCTCCTTCACCCGCACTCATTCATCAGACACCCCCAGCGGCCGTCAGCCGGTCGAGGAGCGCCGTGGCGGCCGGGTTGCGCGGCCGGGGCGCCCGGCCGGCGAGGACCACCGTTCGGCCGGGCTCCGGCTGACGGATGCTCACGCACGGCAGCCCCGCCTCCGTGCCGATCCGCCGGGGCACGATCGCCACCCCGATCCCGGCCCGTACGAGATCGACGAGCAGCCGGATCTGGGTGACGTCGCAGGTGATCCGGCGTTCCAGACCGCAGTGCGCGGCCAGCCTGCGCACCGCGGTCTCCAGGCCCGTACCCGCCCGGAAGTCCACGAACGGCTCGTCCGCGAGGTCCTTGATCAGGGTGCGCCCGGCATTCGCCAGCCGGTGGTCCGGCGCGGTGATCAGCACCAGGTCCTCGTGCCAGGTCGCGAAGGCGGCGATGCCGTCCGGGAGTTCGGCGGCGTCCGGGGCGAGGAAGGCCAGGTCCAGCTCGCCGGCGCGCAGCCCCGCCACCAGCTCCGGCGTCGTCGCCTCGCGCAGCGAGATCTGCACCCCCGGCCAGGCGCGGTGGTACGCGGCCAGTCCGGCCGCCAGGTCCACGCAGGTCAGCGTCTGGATCGTGCCGACCCTGACCCGGCCGGTCACCAGCCCCGACACGGCCGCCACCGCGTCCCGCGCCGCCTCCGTACCGGCCAGCACCGACCGGGCCGACGGCAGCAGCGCCCGGCCCGCCTCGGTCAGCACCACCCGGCGGCCGGTCCGGTCGAACAGCTCGGCCCCCAGCTCCCGCTCCAGATTCCGTACGGAGGTGCTCAGCGCGGACTGCGCGATCGGCTCGGCACGGGCGGCGGCGGTGAAACTGCCGTGCGTGACCACCGCCATGAAGTGGCGGAGTTGGCGAAGCTCCATCCATCCACGATAACGATGGGAGCCAGCTGAATCATCTGTTGGACCGATCGCGCGGGTGGTCCGAAGCTGGTCCCATGACGCAGATCCAGCAGTCCGCGCCCCAGCGGCCCGCGCAGGTCCCCGTGCTGTGGACGGCGGCCCACGGACCGCACCACCCGGCGGCCGTCCGGCTGTTCGCCCGCTGCCTGCTGCGGGTCCGCGCCTTCGCCCGCGAACTGGCGCTGGCGGACCACGCGGGCTCCGGCGGCTACTGAGCGCCCGCACCACTGCCGGGACCGAATCCGCTGGTCGGGCCGGTGCCCGCCCGGTTAGCATCCGACGATGCGGACCCCGGCCGGCGAACAGCTCCACACCACCACGGACCCCGGGGAGCTCCCGCCCCGGGAGCTGGGGCGGCTGATCCGCCACCACGACCCCGCCTCGCGCCACCTGGGCCTCGCCCTGCTCACCGAGCACCTCGCCGCCCGCCCGCCGTCGGACGACGCGGAGGCGGCCGGACTCGCCGCGCTGCTGCCCACGACGCTCACCGGACCGCCGGAGGCGGACCTCCTCCTGGCCGGACTCCACGGAAGGGCCGGGCACGACGAACGGTTCGCCCGCGCCCTGGACGACCGCCCCCGCCCGCCGTGGCGCACGGCCGGAACGCTGCCCGCCTCGGTACGGACCGCCTGGCTGCGCGCCGATCTGCTGCACGACCCGGCGGCGGCGCTGCGCGAGGAACCCCCGGGCGAGCCGCTGTACCAGGCGGTCCGGGGCGTGGACACCACCGCCGCCCGCCGCCCGGCCCGGCTGGTGGCGGAGCTGGCGGGCGGCGCCGACCCGGTGCTCCGGGCCGAGGCGGTACGGCTGGCCCGGCAGGGGCTGTACGCCGGACTGCTGGCCCCCGCCCAGGCCCGGGCTGCCCTGACCGGACTGCTGGACACCGGCGGCACCGGCGGCACCGAGGCCGTCACTGCCGCGCTGGACGGGCTGGCGGAGCCGTGGGCGGCGCTCGACCCGCTGCCGCCCGGCCTCCTCGCCCCGTTCCTCCGTACCGGCCCGGCCGGGTCCGCCGCGGAGCCCGTACCCGCCTCCGTGGCCGGTGCCGCGCTCACGGTCGCCGCCCGCCACGGCCACCGGGACCTGCTGCGCGGGGCCGCCGAGGACCCGGACCTGGCGCCCGTGCTGCGGCGGCGGGCGATGGAACTCCTCGGAGATCTCGCCGGACGCGCGGACATCGGCGGGCTGACCGCCCTCGCCGCGCGCGATCCGCTGCTGCTCGGCGCCCCGGCCGTGGCCTGCCTGCGCGGCCTCCACCGGCGCGGGCACTTCCCGGACGGGCCGGACGTCCCCGTCGTCGTCGGCCTGGCCCTCGCGGACCACTCCATCGCACCCCACGACGTGGCGACGGTCCTCTTCACCGTCCGCCAGGACGCGCTCCGGGTCCTCACCGACGCCCCCGCCGCGGACCCGGACTGGCCGCGCCGGCTCGCCCTGCTGACCGCCCTCGCCGCCCAGGGCGCCGGGGACCTCCCGGTCGGGGCCGCCGTCACCCGGCTGCTGCCCGCCGCCCCCGCACCCGGCCCGTTCCTCGACGCGATCCGGGAACTGCGCCACACGGACGCCGAGGAGGCGGTGCTCGCCCTGCTGCCCTCGGCGCCGGACGCGGCCCTGGAGACCCTGGAGGCGATCGGCGGCGACCGGACGGTCCTGGCCCTGGGCGAAGGACTGGGCCTCGGCACGGCGACCGGAGACCAGGTGGCGCCCCATCTGCGCCCGGTACGCCACCGCGCCCTCGAACTGCTCTGGCGGCTCGACCGTGACCCGGAGCGCCGCCGCGCCCTGCTCGCCCGGCTCGACCCCGCCGACCTGCCCCCGCGCATCGCGGCCGGCCTCGGCCGCCCGGATCCCGGGGAGCTGGCCCTGCTCCGCTCCCACCTCGACCCGGACCGGCCGGACGCCGCGCTGTGCCGGCTGGCGGCCCACGGCGACGCGGACACCCTCCCGGCCCTCGCCGACCTGCTGCTGCGCGTCGTCTCCGCACTGGCCACCGCGCGGGAACCGGGCGCCCCCGACCGGACCGGCGAGCACGGGCAGCCCGCCGGGGAGCCCGTGGTGCCCCAGGAGATCCTGGACGCCCTGCACGGCCTCGGCCGCCGGCTCCACGGGCGGGGCGCGATCAGACCGGTCTGCCTGCTCACCGCCACGGACGCCGACGCAGCCGGGCACGCCCTCGTCGCGAGCCTCGCCCTGGAGCTGCTGGACCGCTCCGGACTCCTCGACCACGAGCGGGTGATCCTGCTCGAACTGCTGCTCAGGGCCCCCTGGACGGGCACCCGGGCCCGGGTGCACCGGCTGACCCGCCACCGGGACCGGCACGTCCGCAAGCACGCCATCGCCCTCCTCGCCCGCGACGCCGCGGGAGAGGACGCCCAGGCCCTCTCGGCGACCCTGATCGCGCTGACCCGGGCCCGGGACGTCCAGACCGTACGGCAGGCCCTGCTCGCCCTGGGCCACGCCCGGGCCCACTGGGCGAGCGCCGCGATCGCCGACCGCCTGGACCACCCGAACACGAACATCCGCAAGACGGCGGCCGCGGCCCTGGTCCGCACCGGCGGCCGGGCGGCGGTCCCCGGGCTCCTCGACCGGCTCGGCCGCGAGGACAACCCCGCCCTGCGCGACACCCTCGTCGAAGCCCTGCGCACGGTACTCGGCGAGGCCCACGCCGCCACCCTGCTGGCCGCCGCCGAGCACGCCCGCCCCACCGCCGTCCGCGAGCGCCTCCTGCTCGGCCTGTCCGGCGCCCTCGGCACCCGCGCGGTCCGCGCCCTGGCCGAACAGGAGTCACCGGTGGCGGCCCCGCTGCTCGCCCTGCTGGCGTCCGGCCGGGTCCGCCCGGCCACCGGCACCCTGGACGACCTCGCCGCACCCCTGGCCCGCCACGGCATCGCCGTCCCCTCCGCCGGGCCGCCCCCGCCCGCGCCCCGCGCGGCCGACCGGGATGCCGGAACCCTGCTGGCCGACGGCTGGGACGCGGCCGTCGCGCTGCGCCTGGCCGGGCGGGACGATATGCCCGCCCCGGACCGGACCGAGGCGCTGCGACCGCTGCTGGCCGACTGGCTCCGGCTCGCCGCGTCGCCACCGGTGCGCCGGGACCCGGCGCTGCGGAGCCGGGTGGTGCGGTACGCGCTGCGGACCTGCCCCGGGCCCCGGAGCGCGGCGGAACTCGGCGCGTACGCCCGCTCCGCCCCGGTCCTGCTGGCCGCGCTGGCCGACGCCCGCGACCGGGACCGGCACGACCTCGTCGCCGTACTCGAATCCGCCGCCCCGCTGCTGACGGCCTCCGCCCGGACCGCCGCCACCACCGCCGTCCGTGCCCTGCGCCCCGCCCCGGTCGCCCCCGCCCGCTCCACGGTGCCGCTGCTGCGGCTGCTCGGCGCGGTCCCGGTCCGCGCAGACCTCGACCGGGACCTCGCCGCCGCCCGGCTCGGCGCCGACCCCTGGCGGGGCGCGACCACCGTGCTCCGGGCCGCCTTCGCCGTACCGGAGCACGGCACGCCGCTCCCGGCCGGGGCCCGGGCCTGGCGCGGGGCGCTGGAGGAGGCGGCCCGCACCCCGGAGGCGCTGGCCCGGTTCCGCGCCCGGGACGACGGAACGGTCCCCTCCAGGGACCGGCTGGCCGCGCTCGCCGGGGCCCACGAGACCGCCGCCCCCGGGGCCCGCACCGCGCTCGTCGACTGGATGGCACACCTCCAGCCCCTCGACGCACCGCCCTGGACCCTCGCCGAGACCGCCCGTACCCCGGCCCCGCCCCCACGCCGGGTACGCGGGGACGACCTCGACCAGCCCCGCTCGGCCGCCCAGCGGGAGCGGCTGCTGACCCTGCTGGACGGGCCCGGGGAGGACCGCCGCCGCACCGCCGCCCTGGCCCTGGCCCGCTGGCCCGAGCCGGAGGCCCGGCTGCCGGTGCTCCGCGCGTATCTGCGCGGCCGGGTCGACCTGCCCGTCGACACCGGCCTGGCCCGTGCGCTGCCCCTGCTCGACCCGGCCGAACTGCGCGCCGGGGACGTCCTGCGCGACCGGGTCGCGCACACCGCCGCCCGGCTCGGACCCCGGGAACTGGAGCGGCTGGTGCCGCTGTTGCTGGAGTGGTGGCGAACGGCTCCGCCCGCCGAGGCCGGGGCGATCCGCGACGCCCTGCGCGCCTGCCCGGCCGACGCCCTCGCCACGCTCCTCGCCGACCGGCCGGGCGGTGGCGACCGGGGCTCCCTGGAACTGCTCGCCGGCCGCCCGCTGCTGCGCACCCCGGCCCTGGAGCGGGCCCGGCGACGGCTGCGCGAGGAGGGCCACGGCGACCTGGCGGACCGGCTGCTGCTCGTCGAGGGCCCCCTGCGCGGCCCGGACGCGGCCCGGCACGACGCTGCCGCCCTGGCGGCGCTCCGCGAGCGCCGGGAACCCGCACCCGCCGCGACCGGCGCCGGCCCGTCCCGCCAGGAGCTGCTGGAGCTGGCCGCCACCGGCACACCGGAACAGATCTGCCGGGCACTCACCGCGCTGGCCGAGGCGCACCCCGGCCCCGCACCCGACGACGACCCGCGCCTGTCCGGCCTGCTGGCCGGGCTGCTCACCCACCCCCGCGCCCGGGTCCGGCTGCGCGCCCACCGCACCTCACGGGCGATGCTCGACCGGCCGGCCCACCTCGACCACACCCGGACCCTGCTGGACGACCCCAGCCCGGACGTGGTGCGCATGGCGGTCCGCACCCTCTGCCGGGCGGCCTGGACCCCCGCCCTCCCCGCCGTGACCGGGCTGCTCGGCCATCCGCACCCGGCGGTCCGCGACGCGGCGGCCGAGGGGCTGGCCGCCCTGGGCACGACGGCCGTCCCCGCCCTGCGCGCCGCGGCCGCCCGCGCCCGCCCCGACCGGCGCGCCCGCTACACCGACGTACTGGACCGGATCGGGGCGGGCGGGAGCCGACCCCGTACGCCGGGAGACGTCCGGTGATCCCCGGCGGGCGCGCGACGACGGCTCCTCCACCGACACGGCGGGGCGCACCGGGCGCCGCTCCCGGCACGGCCCCGATCCGCCTTACACGTACCGCTTGATCTCGCGCCGGGCCAGCGACCGCTGGTGCACCTCGTCCGGGCCGTCCGCCAGCCGCAGCGTCCGGGCCGCCGCCCACAGCTCGGCCAGCGGGAGGTCCTGGCCGACGCCGCCCGCCCCGTGCAGCTGCACGGCCTGGTCGAGGATGGCGACCACGGCACGCGGGGTGGCGATCTTGATGGCCTGGATCTCGGTGTGCGCGCCCCGGTTGCCCACCGTGTCCATCAGCCACGCGGTCTTCAGCACCAGCAGCCGCAGCTGCTCCACCGTGACCCGGGCGTCCGCGATCCAGTTCTGCACGACGCCCTGCTGGGCGAGCGGCTTGCCGAAGGCGGTACGGGACACCGCCCGCCGGCACATCAGCTCGATCGCCCGCTCCGCCATGCCGATCAGCCGCATGCAGTGGTGGATGCGGCCCGGACCCAGCCGCGCCTGGGCGATGGCGAAGCCGCCGCCCTCCTCGCCGACCAGGTTCGTGACGGGCACCCGCACATCGGTGAGGACCACCTCGGCGTGGCCGCCGTGGTAGTGGTCCTCGTACCCGTACACCCGCATGGCGCGGCGGACCTCGACGCCGGGGGTGTCGCGCGGGACCAGGACCATCGACTGCTGGCGCCGGATGTCGGCGCCAGCAGGATCGGTCTTGCCCATCACGATGAAGACCGCGCAGTCCGGGTTCATCGCCCCGGAGATGTACCACTTGCGCCCGTTGATGACGTACTCGTCGCCCTCGCGCGCGATCCGGGTCTCGATGTTCGTCGCGTCCGAGGAGGCCACCTCGGGCTCCGTCATCGCGAACGCCGAGCGGATCTCCCCGGCGAGCAGCGGCTCCAGCCACCGCTTCTTCTGCTCGTCGGTGCCGAACTGGTGGAGCACCTCCATGTTCCCGGTGTCCGGGGCGGCGCAGTTGAGCGCCGTGGGCGCCAGCTGCGGGGAGCGGCCGGTGATCTCGGCCAGCGGGGCGTACTGGAGATTGGTCAGTCCGGCCCCGTACGCCGGATCGGGGAGGAAGAGGTTCCACAGCCCCTGCCGCCGGGCCTCGGCCTTCAGCTCCTCCACGACCCGCGGGGTGTCCCAGGGCGAGGCCAGCAGCGCGCGCTGCTCCTCGGCCGCCGCCTCGGCGGGGTACACGTGCTCGTCCATGAAGGCGAGCAGCCGGGCGCGCAGCTCCTCGGTGCGGGCGTCGAACGCGAAGTCCATGGGTCAGCCTTCCTGGAGGGTGGTGAGGCCGTGCTCGATGAAGACGGGGACGAGGTCGCCGATCCGGTCGAAGCCGGCGCCGACGGTCTGGCCCAGGGTGTAGCGGTAGTGGATGCCCTCCAGGATCACGGCCAGCTTGAACCAGGCGAACGCGGTGTACCAGGAGAGGGCGGAGGTGTCCCGGCCGGAGCGGGCGGCGTAGCGCTCGATCAGCTCGGCGGGGGAGGGGTGGCCGGGGGCGCCGCTGGTGGTGGAGACCGGTGACTCGGCCAGGCCGAGGTCCGAGCTGTACATGACCAGCAGGCCGAGGTCGGTGAGCGGGTCGCCGAGCGTGGACATCTCCCAGTCCAGCACGGCCTTGATCCGGTCGTCGTCACCGATCAGCACGTTGTCCAGCCGGTAGTCGCCGTGCACGACGGTGGGCGCGGGCGAGGCGGGCAGCGCGCGGCCGAGCGCGGTGTGCAGCGCGTCGATGCCGGGCAGTTCGCGGTTGCGCGAGGCGTCCAGCTGCTTGCCCCAGCGGCGCAGCTGCCGCTCCAGGAAGCCCTCGGGACGCCCGAAGTCGCCGAGCCCGACGGCCTGCGGGTCCACCGCGTGCAGGTCGACCAGGGTGTCGACGAGCCCGAGGACCGCCTCCCGGGTGCGCCCGGGGCCCAGCGGGGCGAGCTGCTCGACCGTGCGGTACGGGGTGCCCGCCACGTACTCCATGACGTAGAACGGCGCACCGTTCACCGACTCGTCCTCGCAGAGCAGCACCGGCTCGGGCACCGGCACACCCGTCGGGTGCAGGGCGCTGATCACCCGGTGCTCGCGCCGCATGTCGTGCGCGGTGGCCAGCACATGGCCCAGCGGGGGCCTGCGGACCACCCACCGGCCGGTGCCGTCCGTGACGGCGTACGTGAGGTTCGAGCGGCCGCCCTCGATCAGCCGGGCCCGCAGCGGTCCGCCCACCAGCCCCGGCCGCTCCCGGTCGAGATGCCCGCGCAGCCGGTCGAGGTCGAGACCGGGCGGGGAGACGTCGGGGCCGGTGCCCGGCGGGGGGACTGAGCTCATCGTGCGCACCTCCGGAGGGGAAGAAAGACGGGAACCATCATGCCGACCAGTCGGTATGTCGTCCAGTGTCCGGCGGCGGGTCGTCCGTGCCCCCCGGGGCGGGGCGGCGTTTCTCGATCCCTCAGGAGTCTGGTGCTCAGTCGTATCCCTGAATAGAGTTCACGTATGAATACAGAGCTGCTGATCGACGACGTCCGGCTGACCCCGATCCTGATCGCCGACCCGCCCCTGCTCAACACCCAGGGAGTCCACCAGCCGTACACCCCGCGGCTCGTCGTGGAGGTCGTCACCCGTGGTGGGGTCACCGGTGTCGGTGAGACGTACGGGGACGGGAAGTACCTGGAGCTCGCCCGGCCGCTCGCCGAGGCGCTCCGGGGCCGCCCGGTCAGCGATCTGAACGGCCTCTTCGCACTGGCCGACGCGGTGTGCGGCGATTCGGGCGCGGCCGACGACCGGGTCGAGGCGGGCGGCCTGCGCGGCGTCCAGACCGCCGACAAGCTCCGGCTCTCCGTCGTCTCCGGCTTCGAGGTCGCCTGCCTGGACGCGCTGGGCAAGTCCCTCGGCCTGCCCGTGCACGCCCTGCTCGGCGGAAAGGTCCGCGACCGCGTCGAGTACAGCGCCTACCTCTTCCACCGCTGGGCCGCCCACCCCGAGGGCGGCGAACGGGACGACTGGGGCGCCGCCCTCGACCCGGCCGGCGTCGTCGCCCAGGCCCGCCGCTTCGCCCGCGAGTACGGCTTCTCGTCCTTCAAGCTGAAGGGCGGCGTCTTCGAGCCCGACCGGGAGATCGCCGCGATCCGCGCCCTGGCCGAGGAGTTCCCCGGCCGGCCGCTGCGCCTGGACCCCAACGGTGCCTGGTCCGTGGAGACCTCGCTGTACGTCGCCGACCAGCTCAAGGACGTACTGGAGTACCTGGAGGACCCGGCGACCGGTACGGGGCCGATGGCCGAGGTCGCCGCGGGCACCGACGTACCGCTGGCCACCAACATGTGCGTGACCACCCTCGCCGAGGTGCCGGAGGCCTTCGCCCGGGGCGCCGTGCAGGTCGTCCTCTCCGACCACCACTACTGGGGCGGGCTGCACCGGACCCGGGAACTGGCCGCGATCTGCCGCACCTTCGGCGTCGGCCTCTCCATGCACTCCAACACCCACCTCGGCATCAGCCTCGCCGCGATGACCCACGTCGCCGCCACTGTCGCCAACCTCGACTACGCCTGCGACAGCCACTACCCCTGGCAGACCGAGGACGTCATCACCACCCGCCATGTCTTCGAGAACGGACACCTCACCGTCTCCGACGCCCCCGGCCTCGGCGTCGAACTCGACCGCGAGCGGCTCGCCGCGCTGCACCGGCGCTGGCTCGACGACGACGGCACGATGCGCGAGCGCGACGACGCGGCCGCGATGCGCAAGGCCGAACCGGAGTGGCGGACCCCGGCGATCCCCCGCTGGTGACCGGCGCGCTAGGGGGTGTCTGACAAATGCCTGCGGCGTCGCGGGGGCCGGCACGCACGCTCGCGGCGTTGCCGAACCGCCCACGTGGCTCCGCCACGCAGACGCCCCGGCGCCTTGCGACCGCACGCACCGGCCCCCGCTCCTTCACCCGCACTCATTTATCAGACACCCCCTAGGAGTGCGGCGGCCCGCCCGGGCCCCGCACCCCGTACGCGCGGCGGCTCAGAACAGCATGGCCGTGGCGCACCCCGCGAGCACCACCGCGCACCCGGCCACCGCCAGCGCGCCGCGCACCGTCAGCGGCCGGGGCCGGGCACTCCCCATCCGGAGCACCCGCCGGTGCGCCACCACCAGCATCGCCAGCCAGGCCAGCGCGCTCAGCGACACCGCCACCACCGCGGCCGGGCCCGCCCCGGCGTGCAGCGCCTGCTTCGCCGCCAGCGCCAGCACCACCGTGCAGGACAGCGTCGTACGCCGCCAGGCCAGCCGGGTCCGCTCGGGCTGGAGCCCGGGATCGCGCGCCACACCGTTCACCGGCCCTCCCAGCCGAAGAGGACCACCACCACCATCGCCACCGCCACCACGGCGACCGCCAGACCGAGCAGCGCCGGGAACCGCGAGACCGGCAGGTCCTCCCCGCGCCGCATCGCCCGCTCGCACCGCACCCAGTGGTTGACGGCCCGCAGCGCGCACAGCACCCCGGCCGCCAGCAGGGCCAGCGCCAGCCCCGCGCGCACGCCCCAGGCCAGCTCCGGCAGGAACTGGTCGACCGCGAAACCGCCGCCGATCAGCGCCAGGGCCGTCCGGATCCAGGCGAGGAAGGTGCGCTCGTTGGCGAGCGAGAACCGGTAGTCGGGCGTCTCGCCCTCCTCGCGGACGCGTTCCGGCGCGAACCACAGCCGCAGGCCCCGCACGAATTCGATCACGTCCGGACCCTATCCGCCGCTTCCCCCGGGACGGGCGCCGACCGGACTCAGGAGCCCGCCCCGTCCGCCCGGAAGGAGCGCAGCCGCCGGTAGGCCGCCAGCCCGTCCGGCACCCACGGCCAGTCGTCGATCCGCGCGGCCAGCTCGTCGTCGGTGAGGAAGGTGTGCCAGGCCACCTCCTCCACCTGCGGGCTGACCGGCAGTTCGCACCGCACCCGGTAGACGTACGACCACCAGGAGTGCCCGGCGCTCTCGTAGAGGAACTTGAAGAGCGGCTCGGGCCGGGGGAGTCCGGACACCCCCAGCTCCTCCTCCGCCTCCCGCAGCGCCGCCTCGTCGTACGACTCGCCGGCACCGACCACCCCGCCGACGAACATGTCGTAGTGGGACGGGAAGACCAGCTTCCCCGGGGTCCTGCGGTGGACGAAGAGCCGCCCCTGCGCGTCCCGGGCCTCGATGAAGACGCAGCGATGGCGAAGGCCCCGCGCGGTCGCCTCACCGCGCGGGGCCTGCCCCACGACCTGGTCGTTCTCGTCGACGATGTCCAGGATCTCGTCAGAAGGAGTCATGCTCCCCATCCAACATCAGGACACCGCCGCGGGATCACTGGCCCATGACGTACTTGACGGTCGGACCGGTGGTCCAGCCGCCGTCCACGGCCAGCTCGGCACCGGTGATGTACGAGGCGGCGTCCGAGAGCAGGAAGGTGACCGCGGCGGCGATCTCCGGGGCCTCGCCGACCCGGCCCATCGGGGTGTTCGGGTAGTTGCCCTCGCCCTGCTGGATGCCGACGGAGGCGGTCATCGGGGTGTACGTCATGCCCGGGTGCACCGAGTTGACCCGGATCCGGGACGTGCCGAGCTCCACCGCGCCGACCTTCGTCAGTCCGCGCACGGCCCACTTCGAGGCGCCGTAGCTGGACGTCAGGGCGAGGCCCATCAGACCGGCCGCCGAGGAGATGTTGACGATCGAGCCGCCGCCGTTCTCCTTCATCAGCGGGATCACCGTCTTCATGCCGATGAAGACGGCCGTCAGGTTGATGTCGATGACCTTGCGGAAGTGCTCGACGCTCTCGGTCTCCAGCGGCATCCCGGTCGACACCCCGGCGTTGTTGACCAGACCGTCGATCCGGCCGAACTCGGCGACGGCGAACTCGGCGACCCGCTGCCAGTCCTCCTCGGAGGTCACGTCGTGGTGGACGAAGCGGGCCTTCCCGCCCAGCTCGGCGGCGGTGGCCGCACCCTCCTCGTCGAGCAGGTCGGTGATCACCACGTTGGCGCCGCCCGCCACCGCGAGGCGCGCGGCCTCGGCGCCCAGGCCCCGGGCGCCGCCGGTGATGATGACGGTCTTGTCGCTGAGGTTGCTCGTGTCAGTCATGGTGTTTCCTCTGTGCGGTACGGAAGGGTGCGTGATGCGGTGGCCCCGGCGGTACGGACCCCTCAGGGGGTGCCCGGCACCGGGGCGCGCAGGAACGCGGTGGTGGTTTCGACGAGATCGGCGAGGAAGAGCGCCTCGCCGGTCAGCGGCTCGATCCCGTCGAGCCGCTGGCGCGCGCGGTCGGCGAACGCCGCGCCGATCAGGGTGAGCGCCAGGTCCAGGCGCTCCAGGCGGACCGGGGCGGGCAGACCGTCCAGGCGGTCCTTGAGCAGGGCGATCAGCCGCCCGTAGTGGGTGTCGTCCAGGACGGGATGAGGGGTGCCGGTCCGCAGCCCGGTCTCATGGGTGAGCCGGACCGAGATCCGCAGGCAGCGGCAGCCCCGGTCGTCGGCGAGCAGACTCGCCTCGGCCGTCACCAGCGCGGCGACCAGCTCCCGTACGCCGCAGTCCGCGTCCAGCGCGTCCAGCAGCCGGGCCATCACCCGCTCGGTGCGGTCCTGGCGGCCCGCCATCACCGCGTCCAGCAGCCCGGCCCGGGAGCCGAAGTGGTACTGGACGGCGGAGGGGTTGCTCTGCCCGGCGAGCCGGACGATGTCACGCAGCTGAGCGCCGTCCGGACCCTGGGCGGCGAAGATCTCCTCGGCCGCGCGGATCAGCTTCTCCCGGGTCTCGGGACCGGACGTTCGCGCCATACCCGCACTCTAATACTGGCCATTATTAAAAACCAGTGGAGGGGCGTCCCGAGCAGCTCAGTTGGGCTGGAGGCTCTTCTCCCGCCGACCGCCCACCGGCCCCTCCGGCATCGCCGGATGGAGCCCGAGCAGCACGATCCCGACGACGATCGCGGCGAGCCCGACGGCCTGCCAGGCCAGCGCCCCGGCGTCGGTGCGCAGCCGGTCGCCGAGGAAGCCGATCCCGCAGGCGATCCCGGCCAGCGGCTGGGCGGCGGTCAGCGGGGGCAGCGAGACCCTGAGCGGCCCGGTCTCGAACGCGCTCTGCACCAGCAGCAGCCCCGTCACCCCCAGCAGTACGACGGCGTACGGCTGCCACGCCGTGAGCAGCGCCGTCCACCCGCCGCCCGTGATGAGCTGGCCGCTGACCCGGGTGAGCGCGTCCTGGAGCCCGTAGAGCAGCCCGGCCGCCACCGCGAGCAGCGCGGGGGAGGCCGCGGTGACGGCGCGTTTGGCGACGGCGGTCAGCAGCAGCGCGGTCCCCACCACCACCCCGACCACCAGCCAGTGCCGCGCCGCACTGGTCACCGCCTCGCCGCCCTCGGGCCGCCCCGCCAGCAGAAAGGCCGCGACCCCGCCGGCCAGCAGCCAGAGGCCGGCCCAGCCCTGGCGGCCGAGCCGCTGGCCGGTGCGGTGGCGGGACAGGGTCATCGCGAAGAGCAGATTGGTGGCCAGGAGCGGTTCGACGACGGAGACCTCGCCGTTGGCCAGGGCCAGGGCGCCCAGCACCATCCCGCAGACCATCAGCCCGACCCCGGCCAGCCAGCTCGGCACCCGCATCAGGTCGAGCAGCAGCCGGGGCGAGAGGTAGTCGCTCCTCGGGGCGTGCGAGGCGGCGGCCTGCTGGAGGACGAAGCCGAATCCCAGGCAGCAGGCGGCACTCATGGCGAGCGCGACGACCAGCACCGACATGCCGCTACCTCGTACAGGGCCGGAAATGGGGTGATGTGTACCGACGATAGCGCCGGTGTGCCCCGGGTGCGGCCGGAACGGGGCCGACCGGGCGGTTGACGCCGTGGCGGCCGGTGCAGAAGATCTGACGCACGAGTAACTTCCGGCCCCGGCAGGACCGCACGCCCCGGTACCGGACCGCCCCGACAAGGATGGAACCCATGGCGTACGACGCTGATGTGATCGTGATCGGGGCGGGGCTGGCCGGGCTGGTGGCCACCGCCGAACTGGCCGAGGCGGGGCGCTCGGTGATCCTGCTCGACCAGGAGCCCGAGCAGTCGATCGGCGGCCAGGCGCACTGGTCCTTCGGCGGCCTCTTCCTGGTCGACTCGCCTGAGCAGCGCCGGATGCGGGTCAGGGACAGCCACGAGCTGGCGCTCCAGGACTGGTTCGGCACGGCGGGCTTCGACCGCGAGGAGGACCACTGGCCGCGCAAGTGGGCCGAGGCGTACGTCGACTTCGCGGCCGGTGAGAAGCGCTCCTGGCTGCGCGCCCAGGGGCTGCGGCTCTTCCCCGTGGTCGGCTGGGCCGAGCGCGGCGGCTACGACGCCACGGGCCACGGCAACTCCGTACCCCGCTTCCACATCACCTGGGGCACCGGCCCCGGCGTCGTCGCCCCCTTCGAGCGCCGGGTCCGCGAGGGCGTCGCCAAGGGCCTCGTGCGCTTCGCGTTCCGGCACCGGGTCACCGGCCTCGGCCGCACCGGGGGCACCGTCGACACCGTGACCGGCGAGGTGCTGGAGCCGAGTGCCGCGGCCCGGGGCACCGCGAGCAGCCGGGTGGTGGCCGGCTCCTTCGAACTGCGGGCCCAGGCGGTGATCGTCACCTCCGGCGGCATCGGCGGCAACCACGACCTGGTGCGCCGGCAGTGGCCCGCCCGGCTCGGCACCCCGCCCGCGAAACTGCTCTCCGGCGTCCCCGCCCACGTCGACGGACTGATGCTCGGCATCGCCGAGGAGGCGGGCGCCCACCACATCAACCGCGACCGGATGTGGCACTACACCGAGGGCATCGAGAACTGGAACCCGATCTGGGCCAAGCACGCCATCCGCATCCTGCCCGGACCGTCCTCGCTCTGGCTGGACGCCCGCGGCAAGCGGCTCCCGGTCCCGCTCTTCCCGGGCTTCGACACCCTCGGCACCCTCGAACACATCATGCGGTCCGGCCACGAGTACACCTGGTTCGTCCTCGACCAGAAGATCATCGGCAAGGAGTTCGCGCTCTCCGGCTCGGAGCAGAACCCGGACCTCACCGGCAAGTCGATCCGCGACGTGATCGGCCGGGCCCGCGCCGACGTGCCGGCCCCGGTGAAGGCGTTCATGGACAACGGGGTCGACTTCGTCGTGGAGAAGGACCTCTCCGCGCTCGTGAGGGGCATGAACAAGCTGACCGGCGAGGGGCTGATCGACGAGGCCGAGCTGCGCCGCGAGATCGTCGCCCGGGACCGCGAGATCGCCAACCCCTTCACCAAGGACCTCCAGATCACCGCGATCCACGGCGCCCGCGCCTACCTCGGCGACAAGCTGATCCGCACCGCCGCACCGCACCGCATCCTCGACCCCAAGGCCGGTCCGCTGATCGCCGTACGGCTGAACATCCTCACCCGCAAGTCGCTCGGCGGGCTGGAGACGGACCTGTCCTCCCGGGTGCTGACCGAGGACGGCACCCCGCTGGCCGGGGTGTACGCGGCGGGCGAGGCGGCCGGCTTCGGCGGCGGCGGGGTGCACGGCTACCGCTCGCTGGAGGGGACCTTCCTCGGCGGCTGCATCTTCTCCGGCCGGGCGGCGGGCCGGGCGGCCGCGAAGGCGGTCGGCTGAGGCGCCCGGCTACCGCGCTCCCGCGGCGGGGTCCAGCCGTTCGACGACGCGGAACCGCTCGGCGACGACCATGGTGTCGTCGTCGACGGTGAAGCCCGGGTCGCCGAGCGCCTCCCGCATCTCGTCGCCGTGCCAGAACCGCTCGTGCGCCGCACGCCACTCGGCCACCGAGGAATAACCCTCGCCCTCGTCGACCGCGTGCTGGAGACCGACGTCGCCCAGGCGCAGCACCCGTACCTCCGTCACCTCCAGTACGGCGACCTCCCGGCCGTCCGAGTCGATCAGCGCGGACCGCTCGCCCACCGGCGGCAGCTCCTCGTCCTCCGCCTCGTACTCGGCGAGCAGCCCGGTCGTCGAGACCTTCGCACCGGTGAGGACCGCCTCGACCAGCTGGTCGCGCAGCGGCCCCGGGAAGGCCAGCAGGAAGGGCTTGAGGGGTTCCCCGGCGGGGCCTTCGAGCGGCGCCCTGAGGGTTTCGTCAAGAGGCTCGTGGTTCGACATGCGGTCAAGTCTGGCACGCGCCGCCGGGGCCGGCGGCGAAACGGGCGAAAGGCTACCGATTCACCAACGGGGTCCGATCGCGCGGCAGTTGGAAACCGGGCCGGCCGGTACGACGACGGCGCCCACCGGCCCGGGTGCACCCCGGGCCGGTGGACGCCGACGGAGGCGGTCCGGACGGTCCCTAGACGATCAGCGACAGCAGCATGACGAAGGCCAGCGAGACCACGGAGATGATCGTCTCCATCACCGACCAGGTCTTCACCGTCTGGCCGACGCTCATCCCGAAGTACTCCTTCACCAGCCAGAACCCGGCGTCGTTGACATGGCTGAAGAAGAGCGAGCCCGCGCCGACCGCCAGCACCAGCAGCGCGGCGTGGGAGGTCGACATGTCGGCCGCCAGCGGGGCGACCAGACCGGCCGCCGAGATGGTGGCCACCGTCGCCGAACCGGTCGCCAGCCGGATCGCCACCGCGATCAGCCAGCCCAGCAGCAGCGCCGGGATCGACCAGTTCCTGGAGAAGTCCAGGACCATCTGGCCCACACCCGCGTCGATGAGGGTCTGCTTGAAGCCGCCGCCCGCGCCCACGATCAGCAGCACACCGGCGATCGGCGCGAGCGACTTCTCGACCGTGGTGGAGAGCCGGCCCTTGGAGAATCCGGCCGCCCGGCCCAGCGTGAACATGCCGACCACGACCGCCGCCAGCAGCGCGATCAGCGGCGAGCCGATCACGTCGGTGATCTTCTGGAGACCCTGTTCCGGATCGTCCACGACGATGTCGACCAGGGCCTTGACCAGCATCAGCACCACCGGCAGCAGGATCGTCGCCAGTGTGGCGCCGAAGCCGGGACGGCGGTCGAGATCCTCCGAGGGCCGCTGCGGAACCATCCGCTCCGGCACCGGGACGTCCACCCAGCGCGCCGCGTAGCGCGAGAAGAGCGGCCCCGCGATGACCACGGTGGGGATCGCCACCAGGACGCCCAGCGCCAGCGTGACCCCGAGATTGGCGCCGAGGGCGTCGATCGCCACCAGCGGTCCGGGGTGCGGCGGGATCAGCCCGTGCATCACGGAGAGACCGGCCAGCGCCGGGATGCCGATCCGCATCAGCGAGTGGTTGCCGCGCTTGGCGACCAGCAGCACCACTGGGATCAGCAGCACGATGCCGACCTCGAAGAAGAGCGGCAGGCCGATCACCGAGGCGATCAGCACCATCGCCCACGGCATGGAGCGCCCGCTCGCCCGGGCGAGGATGGTGTCGACGATCTGGTCCGCGCCGCCGGAGTCGGCCAGCAGCTTCCCGAGGATCGCGCCGAGCGCGATCAGCACACCGACGCCCGCGACGGTCGAGCCGAGACCGGCGGTGAAGCTGGCGATCGTCTTCGCCGGGGCCGCCCCGGCGAACGAACCGAGCGCCAGCGACCCGATGGTCAGCGCGAGGAACGCGTGCATCTTGAACTTGGTGATGAGCAGGACGATGACGGCGATGCCCGCCAGGACGGCGATGCCCAACTGCGCGTTGCCGGCCGAGGTGATCGGTTCGACGGCGTCCGCTGCCAACATCTCGACGCTGAGACTGGTCACGGTGGAGGTCCTTAGTCGTCGAGCCGGCGCAGGGCCGCGACGGCTCGCTGGGTGATTTCTTCAGGGGTGCCGGACACGTCGACGGAGACGCCGGCCTCGTCCTCCCGCAGGGGCTGCAGGGTGGCGAACTGCGAGTCGAGCAGGGCGGTGGGCATGAAATGGCCCGTACGCCCCGCCATCCGGGCCTCGATCAGCGCCCGGTCGCCGGTCAGATGGAGGAAGAGGACCCCGGGCGCCTCGGCGCGCAGCCGGTCGCGGTACGACCGCTTCAGCGCCGAGCTGCTCACCACCCCGCCGAGCCCCGCCCGGCCGTGTGCCCAGCGGCCGATCGCGTCGAGCCAGGGCCACCGGTCCGCGTCGTCCAGCGGGACGCCGGCCGACATCTTGGCGATGTTGGCCGCGGGGTGGAAGTCGTCGCCCTCCGCGTACGGAACGCCGAGTCCGGCGGCGAGCAGGGGGCCGATCGTGGTCTTGCCGGTCCCTGCAACGCCCATCACCACGACGACGTGGGGAGTGCTCATGGGGGTGCCTCGCAGTCTTCCGCGATGTCTTCCTCGACATCGGTCCGTCGCGCTACTGAAACCCATACGTACGACTTATTCAAGATGTTGTGACGTAAACGTCGTACTTTTCGTCGCCGAAGGATGCCCCGTAGGCTTTGTCCATGACCACACAGGGCCCCGGGCTCCATACCCATGTGCTGGACACCCTGGGACTGGAGATCGCCGCCGGCACGCATCCGCCGGGGGCGGTCCTGCGGACCGACGAGCTGGCCCGGCGCTTCGACGTCTCGCGCACCGTCGTGCGCGAGGTGATCCGGGTCCTGGAGTCCATGCACCTGGTCGAGTCCCGGCGCCGGGTCGGCGTGACCGTACGGCCGACCGGGGCGTGGAACGTGTACGACCCGCAGGTCATCCGGTGGCGGCTGGCCGGGGCGGACCGCCCGCGCCAGCTGCGCTCGCTGACCGTGCTGCGCTCGGCGATCGAGCCCGTGGCGGCCGGTCTCGCCGCCCGCAACGCCACCCCGGAGCAGTGCGCCGCCCTCACCGAGCGCGCCCTCGGCATGGTCGCCACCTCGCGCGGCCAGCAGCTGGAGGGCTATCTGGAGCACGACACCGCGTTCCACCGGATCGTGCTCGACGCCTCCGGCAACGAGATGTTCGCGCGCCTCGGTGACGTGGTCGCCGAGGTGCTGGCGGGCCGCACGCACCACCAGGTCATGTTCGAGGACCCCGACCCGGCCGCCGTCACCCTGCACGTCCGGCTCGCCGAAGCGGTCCGCGAGGGCGACGCGGCGGCGGCGGAGCGGCTCACCAGGGAGATCGCCGTGGGCGCCCTGCACGAACTGGACGTCCTCGCCCCCTGAGCCCCGCCCCGTACGTGCGACGGCCCCCGCGGAAGTCTCTCCGCGGGGGCCGCCGTGTGTGTGCCGGGCGTGTCCGGGTCAGCCGCCGTGTCCCTGGTGGCCGCCGCCGTGCCCGGCGCCGTGGTCGAACTTCATCGCCTCGGACGGCATCACGACGAACGGCCGCATCATGCCCATGTCCTCGTGCTCCAGCAGATGGCAGTGGTACATGAACCGCCCGTACGCCCCGTCGAACGTCCCGAGCACCTTCACCAGCTGCCCGGCGGGCACCCGGAACACGTCCTTCCAGCCGTGCTCGTTGGGGGCGGCCGGGATCTTGGTGCCGTGGTCGAACTCCACCGGGGACCGGGTCCCGCCGAGCGCCGGGTCGAAGCCGTCGAGCGTGTACGCCTCCCGGCCCATCACCTGGAAGTCGGTCAGATGGATGTGCATCGGATGGGTCGGGCCGCCCAGGTTGAGGAACGACCACTGCTCGAAGGTGCCCTCGCCGATCGTGAAGCCGAGACCGTCGTTGAAGGTCCGCGCGATCCTGCGGTACGTACGCACCGTGCCGTCCTCGCCCCGGACCTGGAGGACCCCGTCCGAGGGCACCGTCACCGTCGACGGGTCCTCGACCTCCGCCATCTCCCAGATCTCCGGATGGCCGCCGCCGCCGACCGTCCCCGGCACCGTCAGCACCACGAGCCGGTGCCCGTGCTCCACCAGGCCGTGCTCGTACCGCCGGAAGGAACCCGACAGCACCTCGGGCAGCTCGAAGGTGTCCCGCCGCCCGGTCTCCCGCACCCGGAACTCCATCACCTGCGGGAACGGCACGTTCGACGCCGGGTCGGCGACACCGGGGGCGAGCTTGCCGCGGTTGACCAGCCGGACCCGGCGGCCCGCCAGCGCCGAGAAGTCGACCAGCAGGTCCATCCGCTCGGCCGGCGCGATCGTCAACTGCGGCAGCGAGGCGTCGAAGTCGACCGGCACCGGGCGCGGCAGCAGGCCGCCGTCGCTGCCGATCTGCCGGATCACCCCCGGCACCGGGTTGTTCTCGTCGTCCACCAGCACCAGGTCGTAGATCCGCGCGTTGGACGCGTTGACCAGCCGGAAGCGGTACCAGGCGTCGTCCACGTCCAGATGCGGCCAGATCCGCCCGTTGACCGTCGTGTACGGGCCGAGGAACGGCAGCGACACCGGCTTCCCGGTCTCCGGGTGGGCCTTGGTGAGCACCGTCGTCTTGTGCAGCAGCCGCCCGTTGAGCCGGCCGTCCTCGTCGGTGTCGAGGTTGCGGTCGGCGAGGATCAGCGGCAGCTCCCGGTCGCCGGACGGCAGGCCGAGCGCGTCCTCCTCGTCGTCCCGGACCAGGTACGTGCCGACCAGCCCGGCGTACACGTTCCACCGGGTGATGTTCATCGCGTGGTCGTGGTACCACCACTGGGCGGCCTGGTGGTCGTTCGGGTACTCCGACAACTGCGCGTCGCCGAAGCCGACCGCGTTGTCCGCCCAGCCGTCGTTGCCGCCACCGGTCTGGGCGCCGTGCAGATGCGTCACCGTCCAGGCGGGCAGCGCGGCGACGTCCGGGTTCGGCTCCACCCCGTCCCGGCCGGGACTGTTGTGCGGGGCGGGCCCGCCCGGCGCGACCGGGCCGACCTCCACCGCCGTGACCGGGTACTCGCTCCCCTTCGGGACGCGGTTGGTCCACGCGATCCTGACCCGTTCGCCCCGCCGCACCTCGATGGTGGGTCCGGGCACCATGCCGTCGTACCCCCACATCAGGGTCGGCGGCAGCTGCGCGTGCAGCCGCACCCAGGTGGGTGACACGGCGATCTCGGTCTCCCGCAGCACATCGCCGCCCGGCGGGCGGAGCACCGGCGGAACGGGCAGCGCGTCGACGTACGGCACGAGCCCGCCCACCGGTGCCGCCAGCGCGGCAGGCTCGTCCCCCGATTGACTGATCTTCTCCGTGGCCTCGATGATCTCGGTCAAGGTACTTCCCCCATGATCAGTGATTCCCCTGTTGCGGGGGAGAACGACCCCTGCCCCCGCAGGTATCGGCCGAGCTCCCCCTACGTATCAAAGGACCACGGAGAATCCGGCAAGGTTCTGCATCGCGCATCATCTGACTGAAACCGGTACATCCCGCCGGGGGAGCGGCAGTCGTTTCCCGCCAACGCGGCGCGCCGCCGTGACACCCTCGCGGGGCGTACGGTTGTTCGCGTTCGATCTTCGCGAAACGACGGAAACAGGAGACCACGGTATGGCGCAGCAGGTGCAAGGGGTCATCGCACCGGGGAAGAACGAGCCGGTACGGGTCGAGACGATCGTGATCCCGGATCCCGGGCCCGGCGAGGCCGTGGTCAAGATCCAGGCATGCGGTGTCTGCCACACGGACCTCCACTACAAGCAGGGCGGCATCAACGACGAGTTCCCCTTCCTCCTCGGCCACGAGGCCGCCGGGGTCGTGGAGTCCGTCGGCGAGGGCGTCACCGACGTCGCCCCCGGCGACTTCGTCGTCCTCAACTGGCGTGCCGTGTGCGGGCAGTGCCGCGCCTGTCTGCGCGGCCGCCCCTGGTACTGCTTCGACACCCACAACGCGAAGCAGCGGATGACCCTCCTCGACGGCACGGAGCTGTCCCCGGCCCTCGGTATCGGCGCGTTCGCCGAGAAGACCCTGGTCGCCGCCGGCCAGTGCACCAAGGTCGACCCCGAGGTCTCCCCGGCCGTCGCCGGACTCCTCGGCTGCGGCGTCATGGCGGGCATCGGCGCCGCCATCAACACCGGCCAGGTCGGCCGGGGCGACTCGGTCGCCGTGATCGGCTGCGGCGGCGTCGGCGACGCGGCCATCGCCGGGGCCCGGCTGGCCGGCGCGGCGAAGATCATCGCGGTCGACATCGACGACCGGAAGCTGGCGACCGCGAAGACCATGGGCGCCACCCACACCGTCAACTCCCGCTCCACCGACCCGGTCGAGGCGATCCGCGCCCTGACCGGCGGCAACGGCGCCGATGTCGTCATCGACGCGGTCGGCCGCCCGGAGACGTACCAGCAGGCCTTCTACGCCCGTGACCTCGCCGGCACCGTCGTCCTGGTCGGCGTCCCCACCCCGGAGATGAAGCTGGAGCTCCCGCTCATCGACGTCTTCGGCCGCGGCGGCTCGCTCAAGTCCTCCTGGTACGGCGACTGCCTGCCCTCGCGCGACTTCCCGATGCTGATCGACCTGCACCAGCAGGGGCGGCTCGACCTCGGCGCCTTCGTCACCGAGACCATCGGAATCGGCGACGTCGAGCAGGCGTTCGCCCGGATGCACGACGGCGACGTGCTGCGCTCGGTGGTGATCCTCTGATGGCCGCCCGCATCGACCACCTGGTCACCTCCGGCACCTTCGCCCTCGACGGCGGCGAGTGGGAGGTCGACAACAACGTCTGGATCGTCGGCGACGACACCGAGGCGATCGTCATCGACGCCGCCCACGACGCCGCCGCCATCGAGGCCGCTCTCGGCGGCCGCACGCTGCGCGCCATCGTCTGCACCCACGCGCACAACGACCACATCGACGCCGCCCCGGCCCTCGCCGACGCGACCGGCGCCCCCGTCCTGCTGCACCCGGACGACCTGCCGCTGTGGCGGCAGACCCACCCGGACCGCACCCCGGACGGCGAACTGGCCGACGGCGGGAAGCTGGAGGTCGCCGGTACGACCCTCCAGGTCCTGCACACCCCGGGCCACGCCCCGGGCGCCGTCTGCCTCTACGCCCCCGGGCTGTCCACCGTCTTCACCGGGGACACCCTCTTCCAGGGCGGCCCCGGCGCCACCGGACGGTCCTTCTCGCACTTCCCGACCATCGTCGACTCGATCCGGGACCGGCTCCTGACGCTCCCTCCGGAGACCACTGTCCGCACCGGGCACGGCGACTCCACCACCATCGGCGCGGAGGCCCCGCACCTGGACGAGTGGATCGCCCGGGGCCACTGAGCACGTCCCCGGGGTTCACCGGTCCGGCCACGCGGAGAGCCGCAGCCCGCTCTCGAAGCGGCGCGGCCCGCCCGTGACCGGATCGGTGAACTCCAGTACCCGGGCCAGCAGTTGGAGCGGGCGCGAGAAGTCGTCCGGCGCCCCCTCCGCCTCGACCACCGGATAGACCGGGTCGTTCACCAGCGGCAGCCCCAGGGCGTTCATGTGGACCCGCAGCTGATGGGTCCGCCCGGTCGCGGGCAGCAGCCGGTAGCGGCCGAGGCCCGCCCGGTGCTCCAGCAGCTCGATCCGGCTCTCGCTGTTCGGCTCGCCGGGCTCCTCGCGGGCGGCGACGACCCCGCGCTCCTTGACGATCCGGCTGCGCACCGTGCGCGGCAGCACCAGCCCCGGATCGTACGGGGCCACCGCCTCGTACTCCTTGCGCACCCGGCGGTCCCGGAACATCGTCTGGTACGCGCCCCGCTCCCCGGGCCGCACCACGAACAGGACGAGCCCCGCCGTCAGCCGGTCCAGCCGGTGCGCGGGCTGGAGCTCCGGCAGGTCCAGCTCCCGGCGGAGCCGGGCCACCGCCGTCTCGGTGATGTGCCGGCCGCGCGGGGTCGTCGCCAGGAAGTGCGGCTTGTCGGCGACGACGAGGTGCTCGTCGCGGTGGACCACCCCGACCGGGAACGGCACCGGCTCCTCCGGCGCGAAGTCCCGGTGGAACCAGACGTACCGGCCCGGCTCGTAACGGTCACCGGCCGCGACCGGGCCCCGCAGCGACACGAACCGGCCCTCGGCGACCATGGCGTCCACCCGGGCCGCCCCGATCGCCCCCGCGAACCGCGCCACCAGATGGTCCCGCACCGTCGCCCAGGCCCCGTCCGGGTCCTCGGGCAGCCGCAGTCGGACCGGGTCGATCCCGGCCCGCTGGGGCAACGGCGCCGCCGGGGGCCGCCCGCGCCCCCTCACCGGCCCGCACCGCCCGCCGCGCCGCCCATGACTCTCCGTCCCTCGCTCCGCCGTCCCGGACCCGCAGCGTAACGCCGGACCGGGAAGCGAAGACCGTGGCCCCGGCCCGCGAACCGCCGCCCGCCGGATGGTCCGGCGCGCTCGCCGCGCGGTCGGAGCCGCCCCGCGACCGCGCACACCGGACCACCGGCACTCCGAGGACGGGCCCTACGCCTCCGGCTCGCCCACGCGCTCCGGACCGCAGCCGATCCGCTCGGCCTCGGCGGCCACGTAGCCGGGCAGCAGCCGGCCGGCGAGGTCCGCGGAGGCGTGCTCGATCCGGTCCAGCTGGTCCACCACGAAGACCACCGGCCCGGTCTGGCAGCGCGCCCGGTAGACCGCCCGGGAGCCGTCCACGCTGCCGGACCCCTTGGTGCCCTTGACCGTCCGCCCGGCCTTCAGCATCCGCGAGGCGAAGACCTCGGACAGCACCGGGTCCGTCACCGTCGTCAGCCGCACCGCCGGATCGTAGGACCCGCCCGCCTCGCAGACCCGGGCGGGCCCGCCGTCGCCACCGACCCGCGTCCGGGGCAGCTCCTTGCGGTACGCCGCGGGCAGCGTGAACCCCTCGATGCCGCAGAAGGCGTCGGCCCGGGTGTCCTGCCGCGCCACCGGGCCCGGCAGTGGGTCCGGCATCCGGTACGCGCCGGAGCACCCGAAGTCGCGGACGACCCCGTTGGCGGCCTCCACCACGGTCCGGGTCAGCGCCGCGAGGTCCTCCCGGTCGTAGTCGGTCGCACCGTCGTAACCGGCCGGGCCCATCGCGACGTCCACCACCGTGGGCCCGGTGAATTCGTGGCGCCCGACACAGCTCTGCGGCAGCGCCAGCCAGGCGCGCGAGGGCGAGACCAGGCCGGGCAGCCCCTTGCCCGGCGGCACCATGCCCGCCGTGAGGAACTCCCGGGGCCAGTCCCACTCGTCGGTGCCCCGCAGCCCGTCCAGCTGGTGCACCCGCACCGTGACCTGCCGACGGGCCCTGTCGTCCCGGTAGCTCGTGATCCGGCACTGCCCGTACATGCCGCCGTTGCCCCGCGGATCGGCCTGGAGCACCTGCTCCTCGACCTCCGTCCGGCGGTCGCCGAAGAGCCCTGACAGCGTGGTGCCGCTCAGCGAGTCCCAGCACGGGGCGGGGCCGACCAGCGGAAGCGTGTCCGTGCGCCAGGCCACCGCGCCCGCGCCGAGGAGCGCCCCGACCAGCCCGGCGGCGGTGACGGCCAGCGCCGTACGGTGCCGCAGCAGCCGCCGGAACCCCGACACCCGCTCCGGACCGCCCTCGGCGGACGCCCCCTGCCGCGCGGCCGCCGTGTCCAGGTCCTCCACCGCCGCCACCCCGTCCTCCCCGGTACCGCTCTCCTCGTTCACGCGCCCTCACCCGACCCGCAGCCGATGCGGTCGCCCACCGACGCGGCGAACCGGCTGAACACCGTCCGGTCGTCGGGCACGCCCGCCCCCTCCAGCGAGGTGCCGGGGTGCGCGTAGAAAACCGTCCGCCGCCCCGCGCAATCGGTGCGGGTCAGCCCCTCGCCGGCCCCTTCCGGAAGACCGTCGAAGAGCGCGGCCAGCCGGGGCTCGGACGTCATCACGTACTGCGCCGCCGGTTCGTCCGGCACCCCCCGCGCCCGCCACACCACCGAACACGTCTGGAGCCGGCCGTCGACCACCCCCACCTGCTGCTGGTACCCGGAGCCCTTGCCGAGCTTCACCCGCACCCCGGGGATCCGGCACAGCGGGTCCCGGGCGCCCTCGTCGTCCTCCGGGATCGTCACGACGGGCGACGAGGTGCGCAGCGGCTCGGCCGGGGCACAACCGGCCTTCCGCATACCGGTGTTGGCCAGGTCCACCAGCATCCGGACCACCTCGGACCGGGTACCGATCGAGAACGGCATGGCCACCTTGCCCAGGTGCCCGTCGCCGGTGCTCGCGCTGTAGATCGTCACGGCGGACGGCCTGCCGTCCACGTCGCACCCCTTCGGCAGCACCAGCATCGCCCGGTCGGGGGCCACCAGCCCGTCGAGCCCGTCCGGCAGCCGGGCGCCCGAGCCGCCGAAGTACGTGGCGATCCAGTCGTGGCGCTCCCCGGCCCCGGACGGGACCGGGCCGTACTCGGCGGTGACCTGTTCCTTGAAGGTGAGCGGCCCGTCGGAGTCGTCGTCCGGGACGGTGGAGCCCACCGTCACCGTGCAGCGGACGAGAGGGCCGCCGGCCGAGGGCGCGGCGGACTCGGTGGCGCTCCGCCCGGATCCGGACTTGGCGAGCCCCTCGTCGCCCAGGAAGTCCGGGCCGCTGTCCTGCTGCCACGCCCCCCAGCAGTAGCTGTCCCGGAACGGCGGACTGTCCGTCGCCCACAACCCGACCCCGGAGGCGACCACCGCCCCGAGGACCACCCCGCCCGACATCACCCAGCGCCGCCTGCGCCTGCCGTCCACCGCATGCCCCCGTCGAATACCAAGATCGCGTAAAGCGCCGATGGTACGGGGTGGCCCCTCACGCCCCGGGGGCGGACCGGGCGGCCCGAGGCGTCTCCGGGGCCGGAAAACAGAAAAACCCCAGATCAACTGGGGTTTCTGCTGGTGTCCGAGGGGGGACTTGAACCCCCACGCCCGATAAAGGGCACTAGCACCTCAAGCTAGCGCGTCTGCCATTCCGCCACCCGGACAAGGTGTCTGTCTCGCGGGCTCGTGCCCGTTCCGACGTGGAAAACAATAGCAAACATCCGGGGGTGCTCGATCACGCCCCGGACTGTGTGAAGGGCGCATGACGAGGGGTGGGTGCCCTTGGGTGTCCGGGAGCGGCGCGGGAGGATGAGGGGGAGCACCACAGCGACGGTGGAAGGAAGCAGCGTGAGCGAGACCAACACGGCTCGGGCCGGCTCCGGCGAGGACGAGGTCGTGGACCTCTGTCGTGAGCTGATCCGGATCGACACCAGCAACTACGGGGACCACTCGGGACCGGGGGAGCGGCGCGCGGCCGAGTACGTCGCGGAGAAGCTCGCCGAGGTCGGGCTGGAACCGCAGATCTTCGAGTCCCACAAGGGTCGTGCCTCGACCGTGGCGCGGATCGAGGGCGAGGACCCGTCCCGGCCCGCGCTGCTGATCCACGGCCACACCGACGTGGTCCCGGCCAATGCCCACGACTGGACGCACCACCCGTTCTCGGGCGAGGTCGCGGACGGCTGCGTGTGGGGCCGGGGCGCGGTCGACATGAAGGACATGGACGCGATGACCCTCGCGGTCGTCCGCGACCGGATGCGCAGCGGCCGCAAGCCCCCGCGCGACATCGTGCTGGCCTTCCTCGCCGACGAGGAGGCGGGCGGCACGTACGGCGCCCGCTACCTCGTCGACAAGCACCCCGGCCTCTTCGAGGGCGTCACCGAGGCGATCGGCGAGGTCGGCGGTTTCTCCTTCACGGTGAACGAGAAGCTGCGGCTCTACCTCGTGGAGACGGCCCAGAAGGGCATGCACTGGATGCGGCTGACCGTGGACGGCACCGCCGGGCACGGCTCGATGACCAACGACGACAACGCGATCACAGAGCTCTGCGAGGCGGTCGGCCGGCTCGGCCGGCACCAGTGGCCGGTCCGGGTGACCAAGACCGTGCGGTCCTTCCTGGACGAGCTGTCCGACGCGCTCGGCACCCCGCTCGACCCGGAGGACATGGAGACGACCCTCGCCAAGCTGGGCGGCATCGCCAAGATGGTCGGCGCCACGCTCCGCAACTCCGCCGCGCCCACCATGCTCGGCGCCGGCTACAAGGTGAACGTCATCCCCGGCCAGGCCACCGCCCACGTCGACGGCCGGTTCCTGCCCGGCTTCGAGGACGAGTTCCTGGCCGATCTGGACCGTATCCTCGGCCCGCGGGTGAAGCGCGAGGACGTGCACGGCGACAAGGCCCTGGAGACGAGCTTCGACGGTGCGCTCGTCGACGCGATGCAGGTCGCGCTGCAGGCCGAGGACCCGATCGCCCGTGCGGTGCCGTACATGCTCTCCGGCGGTACCGACGCCAAGTCCTTCGACGACCTCGGTATCCGCTGCTTCGGGTTCGCCCCGCTGAAGCTGCCGCCGGAGCTGGACTTCGCGGGCATGTTCCACGGCGTGGACGAGCGCGTACCGGTGGACGGTCTGCAGTTCGGTGTGCGGGTGCTCGACCGCTTCATCGACAACAGCTGACTTCCTGCCTGATTCCGCCGACTTTGCCCACCCGCAATCGTCAGCGTGTACGGATCTGACCGGAACGGGTGAAAGGGGCTGCGTGCTCGTAGCCCCATTACTTCCTCCTCGTTACAGGTGGTGCGGTCCGCGGCTGGGACCGCACTGCCAAACTAGGAGGAATCATGATCAAGAAGGTCGTCGCTGCTGCGGCTGTCACTGGTGGCCTGGTGCTCGCGGGCGCGGGCATGGCCGTCGCCGACTCCGGTGCCGAGGGTGGCGCTTTCGGCAGCCCCGGCGTCATCTCGGGCAACGTCATCCAGGTGCCCGTGCACGTCCCGCTGAACGTGTGTGGCAACACGATCAACGTGATCGGGCTGCTGAACCCCGCCTTCGGCAACACCTGCGTCAACGCCTGACGTTGTGCGTCAACCCGTAAGGGTCTGAGCCAGTTCGGCCCCGGAGTGCACTCCATGCGCTCCGGGGTCGCTGGTGCTCCGCCCCCGCACGATCGAGTCCGGGGGTATTCCGGAAGGCTAGAAGGCAGGAAACACCTATGCGACAGGTCACGCGTAAAGGCCTGATCACCGTGGCGGCCGCAGGCGGCGTACTCGCGCTGAGCGGCGGCTACGCGCACGCCGACGCGGGAGCGTCCGGCGAGGCGGCGAATTCCCCGGGGGTGGTGTCAGGGAATTCGGTGCAGATCCCGGTCCATGTACCGGTCAACCTCTGCGGCAACTCCGTGGACGTCGTGGCGCTGCTCAACCCGGCGTTCGGCAACACCTGCGGAAACGGTTCGCAGGACTCCCAGGGCAAGCACGCCTCCGGCAGCCAGGTCGACGGCGACCTGAGCCAGGCGAGCCGGCCGGGGAGCGGCAAGCACCGCGCTCCGCTCGGCGGCGGCGGTTCGACGGCCCAGGCCGTCACGGGGGGATCGCCGGGCGTGCTGTCCGGCAACACCATCTCCGCGCCCATCGACGTCCCCGTGAACGTCTGCGGGAACAGCGTCGACGTCGTCGGTCTGCTCAACCCCACCTTCGGCAACGACTGCCGGAACGACTCGGAGGCCGTCCCGCCGCCGGTCGCACCGCCGGTCCACCCGCCGGTCACCCCGGTCACCGAGCACAAGCCTCCGGTTCCGGAGAAGCCGCCGGTTCCCGAGGTGCCCGGGAAGCCGACCGCGCCGCAGCTCGCCCACACCGGGGCGGGCGGGCTCGACCTGCTGGTCCCGGCGAGCGCGGGACTGCTGCTCGCGGGCGCCGGCGCGGTGCTCTACCGCCGCGCGAGGCTCTCCGCCTAGGCCGGGAAGCCGGGCGGCGACGCCGTTACGAAGGAAAGGGGCGGGTCCGCGGCTGCGGGCCCGCCCCGACTCACCAGGTGGCCCGGATCTGGCGGATGATCCTGCGACGGAGCCGCACCCTGCGGCTGCCGTCGCGACGCAGCGTCAGCCGGTCCAACTCCCAGTGACCGTACTCGGCATGGTCGGTCAACAGGCGGGCCGTCTCCTTCCGGGAGACCCCGCGTGGCACGTACACATCGACAAATTCGTATTCCGGCATCGCATCTATTGTGCGGGCAGAGCCCGTGTACGGATAGCGTCTGCACTATGTCTGATGCTGCGCAGCCCACGGCTGCCGAGGTACGCGCCGCCGCCGAGGCGGTCAAAGCCGCGCTCGACCACCACCTCGCGGCCGTCGAACGCCGGACCGGCGACGACGACGCGGCCGTCTACGACGCGTTCAACGCACTGGCCGCTGCCGCCGAGTTCTACGACGAACTGCTCTACGACCGCTACGACGAAGTCACCCCCTTCGAGATCCCGGGTGCGGACGATTCGCTGCCGCCGTACACCGGCCCCGAGGAGCCGAACGCTCTCAGCGTGATGATCCGGCGCGACTACGCGGTGGTGGAGCCGCCGAGGCTGCTCGCACAGGCGCAGCGGATCGCCGATGCCGACCGGGACGGCGGGGGGACCGCCGCGGTGGTCGGCTCCAGCGTCCACGCGGCGCTCGGGGTGCTCTTCGGGGAGTACGAACCGGACGAGATCGCCTCCCGGCACACGGAATTCGGCCTGGAGGAAGGCGATTCCACGCTCTGGGTCACGGCCGCCGAGGAACTGCCCGAGGCGGGGGAGTGGCTCGGCTCGCCCTTCGACGACGCCGACCCGCAGCTGGTGGTCTGCCGCTTCGACGTCAGCGCCGTCTTCGACGAGGACGACGACGAACCGGACGGGGAACAGGTCCGCCCGACCCGGGTCTGACCCGCCCGTCGATAGGGGGCCGTCGGGGGGGGGGGGGGCCCGGGGCCCGGGCCCCCCCCCCCCCCCCCCCCCCCCGGGGGCGGGGGGGGGGCGGGGGGGGGCCCCCCGGGCCCCCCCCCGGGGGCCCGGGACCGGCCCCCGCGGCC